>CAYTTR010000015.1:0-38105 GCA_964440805.1 uncultured Eubacteriales bacterium | reverse complement strand
TCCCCTTCTATTGACAAGAGTTGCTATAATTGTATAAAAAGAAAACTAAAGAAAACAGCAATGACAAAAAGTGATTATAAAAGCATGGAAGAAGCTGCCCAGGAAAAGCTCGGCTCCATTCTTCATCCTTCCACCAAAGCCAAAAATTTCAAAGTCACAATTGAGTTCGGCCGGAAAGTTACTCCCAAATATGAAAAAGCGGTTGAAATTGCCAGTAAAAATCCCACCTATCACCAGGAAGGCGAAGGGGAATGGATTCGCCATTCAGCCACTTATACGTCAGAGGAAGTGGAAGAACTTTTCAAGTTATTTAATCTTGTCCATGACTGGGAAGACACCAGAATTCTGATTAATCATAAAGAAATACCTTACGGTCATCAATTATGGCTTCCCTTAATGTGGTTTTATCGTATTAAATAAAAAATTTATTGCTACTCAATTTCTTCCAGAACAGCAGTGAAATGTCGCAAGTAAGGAGATTGTTTGATAATCCTTAATCCCTTGATTTTTTCTCTTTTTTTATAAATTGAGCTCAAGGCACCTGCTACATAATGAAGATGAGACAGGGTGTAAACTCTCCTGGGAACTGCCAGGCGGACAAGTTCCAGTCGGGGAAAAATCATTTTTCCAGATTTTTCATCTTTTTTCCCGAACATAACGCCTCCGATTTCCACAGCTCTGATTCCAGCTTCTCTGTATAAAGCTACTGAAAGGGCCCATCCAGGATATTGCTCCCGGGGAAGATGAGAAAGAACCCGGTCAGCCAGAAGGTAAACAGCATGACCACCCACCGGCCTGTAAAAAGGAAATCCGGCTTCTTCTAAAAGTTCTCCCAGGTATCTCACCTGCCCTGTCCGGTGATCCAGGTAATCCTCATCCGTTACTTCTTTAAGTCCCTGGGCTATTGCTTCCAGGTCTCTTCCGGCCAGTCCGCCATAGGTGGGAAAACCCTCTCCAACAATCAACAGATTCTTAAGCTCCATAGCCAGCTGCTCATCGTTAAGGCTTATGAAGCCACCAATATTCACCAAGGCATCTTTCTTGGCGCTCATGGTAGCTCCATCAGCGTAAGAGAACATCTCTCTAACGATTTCTGTTATTGTTTTTTTGGCATAAGCTTTCTCTCTTAATTTAATGAAATAGGCATTCTCAGCGAAACGGCAGGCATCAAAGAAGAAGGGAATAGAATATTTGCGGCAAAGACGGCTGACGCTCCGGATGTTTTCCATAGATACAGGCTGGCCTCCACCGCTGTTATTGGTTATGGTTAGCATCACCAGAGGAATATTTTTTCCATTCTCCTCTTTGATAAGTTGTTCCAGCTTAGTCAGATCCATGTTTCCTTTGAAAGGAGAGCTTGAATCAGGATTATAGGCCTCCTCTCCCGCCAAATCCAAGGCAGAAGCTTTCCTTATTTCTATATTTGCCCTGGTTGTATCGAAATGAATGTTGCTGGGAACAACATCTCCTTCTCTAAACATTGACTGAAAAAGGATTCTCTCTGCTGCTCGTCCTTGATGGGTAGGAATGACATGCTTAAAACCAAATATTTCCTTTACTGTTTTTTCAAAAATGGAAAAACTGCGGCTTCCAGCATAAGATTCATCTCCGACCATTAACCGGCCCCATTGTTCATCACTCATGGCAGAAGTCCCGCTGTCAGTAAGAAGGTCAATAAATATTTTATCCGAAGGAATACCAAAAACATTGAATCCTGCTTTCTTAAGAACCTCTTCCCGTTCCTTACTTGATATCTTTTTCAACCTTTCTACGCTTTTAATCCGGAAAGGTTCCACAGGGACATTCCTTGATTTCATGGTTTATCCTCTACTTTCTTTCGACAAAGCTTCAAAAAGAAACCAGCTTTCGGAAGTCAGCAAACCTCCTGGAGATTTCCTCTTTTTTAAGATTTTTTAAACGGTTAATCCCAAAATCTTCTATAGCAAAAGAAGCCATCACGCTTCCGTAAACAGCAGCCCTGCGGATTTCCTTCTCTCCAAGTCTAGCCGCTTTATCAATATAGCCAAGAAAGCCTCCAGCAAAGCAATCTCCTGCTCCAGTGGGATCAATTACTTCCTCACAGGGATGGGCCAGAGAACCAAAGAGAATTCCATCGCCTACAGCCAAAACACCATGTTCACCTTTTTTAATGACGGTAAGTTTGGGGCCCATCTTCAGGATTTTTTTGCCAGCTTTAATAAGATTGATATCTTCTGTCAGAAGTTTGGCTTCTTCTTCATTGGCGAAAAAAAGATCAACGTTTTTCATTACCTTGAGGAGAGCTTGTCTTTCATTGGAAATCCAGTGATTGATTGTGTCCATGGCTACCAATCCGGGTTTTCCGGACTGCTTCAGGATTTCTTCTTGAATAACGGGATCAATATTGGCCAGAAAGAGAATATCCGGTGACTTATAGGCAGGGGGGATTTTCGGCCGAAAGTTCTGAAAAACGTTCATTTCCAGTTTAAGAGTTATTCGATGATTAGGATCATGCCCATAGCGTCCTTCCCAGTGGAAAGTTTTTCCTTTTTTTTTCTCCAATCCCTCAAGATTAATTTTTCTATTTTTAAAAAACTCGATTACTTCTATAGGAAAATCTTCTCCGATAACTCCGATAATTCCCGGAGAAGTAAAATAGCTGGCAGCCAGAGCGCCGTAAGTAGCCGATCCCCCCACCTCTCCCTCTTTTCTCCCTTGCGGGGTTTCAATGGTATCAAAAGCCAAAGAACCAACAATTACAAGACTCATTAATTTGCTCTATTAAGCCTTTAGATATTTTCCTATAATAGGAGTTAAATTCTTTTTTGTCTCGAGGGGAATAAGGTTGGCTGCAGTTACCATAACATTTTTCAGGGCATCCTGACAGGGACAGCCAGCAGTTCTATCAGGAGAAAGCCTGGGAATAATCTCGCGGATAAGCTTCTCGGCACCAGCAATATTTTTTTTGAGATTTTCCAGAATGAGTTCAACAGAAACCGTAACTTCATCATCATGCCAGACATCATAATCTGTAACCAGGCTTAAGGAAGTGTAACAGATCTCGGCTTCCCTTGCCAGGCGGGCTTCGGTGGATGCCGTCATTCCTATAACGTCACACCCCCAGGAGCGGTAAATACGGGATTCTGCTTTACTGGAAAAAGCCGGTCCTTCTATACAGATATAAACCCCGGAAGGATGAACAGGCATACCCAACTCCTTGGCTACTTGAAATATCAAGCCTGAAAAATCAGGGCAGACAGGTTGGGCAAAACTAATATGCCCAACTACTCCCTCTCCAAAGAAAGTGTTGGCCCGGCGGGTCCGGTCGAAAAACTGGTCAGGAAGAACCATATCCCGGGGATGAATATTTTCTTTAAGCGAGCCCACTGAGTTAACTGAAAGCAGTCTCTTTGCTCCCAAGAGCTTGAATCCGTAGATATTAGCCCGGTAATTAACTTCAGAGGGAAGGAGACAGTGTCCTTTTCCATGACGGGAAAGAAAAGCTACTCTTTTCCCTACAAGATTGCCGGTGTGGAAAATGTCTGAAGGGGAACCAAAAGGTGTCTCCAGAGCGATTTCCTGAATATCTTCGAATCCTTCAATCTCATAAAGCCCAGTCCCTCCCAGGATTCCCAATTCCACTTGAGGAAAAATCTTCATGGTATGATTGACAGACATAAGACCTCCTTGAACAAGACCATAGATATATAATCATAGGCCAAACAAGTCAAGTTGGAGCAGGCAAAGTATAATCAAAATTTTTGCCTTTTCGTCCTGTTTGGGCTATAGTGACGAAAAGGAAAAAATCATGGTTTCAAGGGAAAAAATAGATCAAATCATTCCATATCTTTCTCAAGTAAACAAAGTGACCGTTCTAACCGGGGCAGGCATTTCGGCTGAATCCGGAATTCCTACTTTTCGCGGTGAAAATGGTTTATGGAAGAAATACCGGGCCGAAGAACTGGCTACTCCTCAAGCCTTCATTTCCAATCCAGCCCTTGTCTGGGAATGGTATGACTGGCGTCGCCAGATTATCTCCTCCAAGAAACCAAACCCTGGCCACGAAACTCTGGCTAAATGGGAAAAACTCTTCCCCTACTTCCACATCATCACCCAGAACATCGACGGCCTTCATCAACAAGCAGGAGCGGAAAAAGTCATTGAGCTTCATGGAAATATTTGGAAAATGCGTTGTTTGGAAGAAAATACAGTGATTGAGAACAGAGACGCTCCTCTTAAGGAAATTCCTCCCCGGTGCCCTTCTTGCGGCGGACTTTTACGGCCACACGTGGTTTGGTTCGGCGAATCGTTAGAAGGATCAGTGCTCAACCATGCTTTCGAACTTAGCCAAGAAGCTGAATTAATGCTGGTTGTCGGAACCTCAGCAGTTGTCCAGCCTGCCGCCTCTCTTCCCTTAACATCAGCTGAGAGGGGAACAAAGATAATCGAAATAAATCCAGATCCTACTCCTCTAACCTCCTGGGTTGATTTTTCCCTACAGGAAAAAGCAGGAGAAATTCTTCCTCTTATTCACCAGAGACTGATGGAGGAGAAAGAGAAAATTCTTTAGGGAATATAATATTGAAGAAATTCATTTATATTGATGGTTCTGCCGGAATCAGCGGAGATATGTTTCTGGCTGCATTAATTGATTTGGGCTTTTCTTTTGATAAATTCAAACAGGAAATTCACAAACTGAAACTTCCCGTCAAACTTTCCATCAGGGAAACCCGGCGCTTATCCCTCCGGGCTCTCAAGGTGAATGTCAGGGTGGAAAAAGGAGGCAGTCAGCCACGAAAATGGGAAGATATCCAGCAAATTATTCTCGAAAGCCCTTTTGCTTCCTCGGTCAAAAATAAAAGCCTCCGCATATTCAAGAATCTTTTCCAAGCCGAATCCAGAGTTCACGGTTGTTCTTTTGAAGAAGCTCATCTTCATGAAGCAGGAGCTGATGATGCTTTAGTAGATATTGTGGGTTGCTCACTCCTTCTTGAAGGGCTGAAAACAGAAAAGATCTATGCCTCTCCATTTAACATAGGCCGGGGCTGGGTAAAGACCTCTCATGGAAACCTCCCTGTCCCTCCTCCAGCTGTGGCTGAACTTCTAAAAGGAATACCCGTTTATTCTGCCTGGGCAGAAGCAGAGCTGGTCACTCCAACCGGAGCTGCGATAGCTTCTACTCTAACTGATAAATTTGTTCAGTTCCCTCAACTTTGTTACCAGAAAATCGGCTGTGGTGCCGGAGAAAAAGATTTTCCTGATTTCCCTAACATCCTCCGCCTCTTTTATGGAAAAGAAGAAAGCTTTAACCAAGAAGAACAAATTTTTCTCTTAGAAACAAACATCGATGACTCAAGCCCTCAGGTACTGGCAGCTTTCCAGGAAAAAGCCTTATCTTTGGGAGCCTTGGATGTTTACCTGACTCCCGTGGTCATGAAAAAAAACCGCTTAGCCTCCAAATTGACCATCCTGACCGGTGCTGATAAAATAGAAATCCTAATCCGGGAATTATTTAAAGAAACAAGTTCCATTGGAGTCAGGTATTTTCCCGTTTGCCGCCGGATTCTTGACCGAACCTTTTTGGAAATAGAGATTTACGGAGAAAAAGTCAAGATGAAAAAGGCTTTCTTGGAGGAGAAAGAAATCAATGTCCAGCCTGAACTCTCAGATTGTCTAAGGATTTCCCGGAAAAAAAATATTCCTCTGCCCACAGTTCTAAAGAAAGCAAATGAAGCTTACTTTAGAAAAAATAACAAGGAAGAGGAATCACCATAGCAGTTGCAAAAATCTACCAACAACTCAACAGTTACGGAAAGGAGAATGATTGTGGATCTGAAAAAGATGGAAGAAGGAGTAAGGCTAATCCTGGAAGGGGTGGGTGAAGACCCCAGCCGGGCAGGACTCAAGGATACTCCCAAGCGGGTAGCTTCTATGTTCAAGGAAATCCTGGGAGGAATAAATGAAGACCCCTCCCGGCATCTCCGCCCAATTAAGGGAGAAAAGCACGATGAGATGGTATTAATCAAGAATATCCCTCTCTATTCCATGTGTGAGCATCATCTTCTTCCTTTTGCCGGAGTAGCCCATGTAGCTTATATTCCTAAGGATGGCCGTATTGTCGGGCTGAGCAAAATTGCTCGGGTGGTGGAAATAATGGCCCGCCGCCTTCAAGTGCAAGAACGATTGACCAAAGAAATCGCTGATCTCATTCAAAACCAGCTGAAACCTTTAGGAGTGATGGTGGTTATTGAGGCCGAGCACATGTGTATGTCCATGAGGGGAGCAAAAAAGCCCAAATCACTTACTGTTACTTCTGCGGTGAGAGGCTCATTCCGGACGAACAACGCTACCCGGTCAGAAGCGATAACTTTAATACGAGGAGGATTTTCCGGTGGGCGTGAACTTTAAAGAAACTTTTTACATCACCACTCCCATCTACTACGTAAATGATGTTCCTCATATAGGTCACGCTTATACAACTATTATTGCTGATGCTCTCAGCCGCCATAAAAAAATGGATGGTTCTGAAGTATTCTTTCTGACTGGGACAGATGAACACGGACAGAAAATTGAAAAAGCAGCTACAGAGAGAGACCTCCAACCCATAGAGCTTGCTGACAGGGTAGTAGGCCGGTTTAAAAATCTCTGGAAAGCTCTTAATATCGAATATGATTTTTTCATCCGCACCACTGAAATCATCCACGAGAAAGGGGTTCAAAAAATATTCCAGAAATTGAAGGAAAAAGGGGATATTTATAAAAGTCTTTACCACGGCTGGTACTGTGTTTCTTGTGAAAGTTTCCTGACAGAAGATGTCTCATTACAGAAAGACAGGATGAAAACCTGCCCTGACTGCGGAAAAAAGGCCAATCAGGTTTCAGAGGAATGTTATTTTTTCCGTCTTTCTTCCTATCAGGAAAAACTTCTCGATCATTATAGAACTCATCCAAACTTTGTCCGCCCCCAAAGCCGGATGAATGAAGTCTTCAGCTTCGTCGAGCAAGGACTCAAGGATTTAAGTATAACCCGAACTACAGTCAAATGGGGCATTCCTGTCCCCGGTGATCCGGAACATACCATTTACGTCTGGTTCGACGCACTTCATAATTACCTTACCGGAATAGGTTATGACTGGAAAGAATCACTTTTTAAAAAATTCTGGCCGGCTGATATACATCTTATCGGTAAAGACATTCTCAGGTTCCATGCTATTTTCTGGCCGGCTTTTTTAATGGCTGCAGGCTTCCCCCTGCCCAAGACAGTTTTCGGCCACGGCTGGTGGCTCAAGGATGAAACCAAAATGTCCAAGTCAAGGGGAAATGTTCTCGATCCCCAGGTTATTCTTGATGCCTTCGGCCCTGATCCTCTGCGTTATTTTCTCCTTAGAGAAATTCCCATCGGCCTGGATGGTAATTTTTCTCATGAAGGATTTCTACACCGGGTGAATTCTGATTTGGCCAATGATCTGGGTAATCTGGCCCAGCGGATTTTAACTATGATCGATGGTTACTTCGGAGGTATCCTGAAAAATCCTGCCCCCGAGACCGAGAATGACCAGGAACTTCGCTTAACTTTTACTTCCTTGAAAGAAAAAGTGATAGCTCTTTATAATGACTATTCATTAAACCGGGCTCTGGAGGAAATCTGGAGTTATATCAACACGGTCAACAAATACCTGGCTGAAAACGAGCCGTGGAAAATGGCAAAAGAGGAAAAAAATAGAGGCCGCTTGGTTAGGATTCTTTGCCAAACTGCTGCCGCTCTCCGGGGAATAAGCGGTCTTATCTATCCAGTGATGCCGGAATCGGCAGCAAAAATCTGGTCATCACTCGGAGAAACAAAATCTATTAAAGAAACAGGATACAAAGGGTTGAACCTGGAAAATTATAAGACCGGCCTTAAAATCCAAAAATCTGAACCTCTCTTTCCCCGTGTTCAACTCGAAGATTTTATCGGTGAGTCAAGCCCCAAACTTACCAAGCAAGCCAAGGAGGAACAAATGGATTATTTAAGCTTTGAAGAATTTAAGAAAATGGATCTAAGGGTAGGCGAGATTTTACAAGCAGAAAAAGTGGAAGGAACAAAAAAGCTTTTAAAAATTCAAGTAAGCCTGGGAGATGAAACCCGACAGATGGTTTCCGGTATCGCTGAAGAGTATTCTCCTGAAGAACTTATAGGGAAAAAAGTTGTGGTAATCGCCAACCTAAAGCCAGCCCGCATCAGGGGGATAGAGTCACAAACTATGCTTCTGGCGGCTGACATAGGAGGTCGAGCCATAGTCCCCTTCTTTATAGAGGATGTCCCGGCCGGAGCAAAAGTCCGCTGAAAAACCTTTAATTTTATAATTCTTTCTCAAACAGAAGTATAATAAAAATCGGAAAAAAATATCCCCATTACCTATGCCATAATAAAAACTTTTAAGTCATAGGTAGTATTTGTGATATAAAAAGTATCGGCCTTTTTTATGAATGGGACAGGTAAGTTCGGGGCTGTTAGGCGGAGTTACGCAACCGCCGACAAGGTTTAGGAGGGAATGGCGTATAAAATCCGGCGGGAGCGATAATATCCCCCAATGCTCTGTTCAGCATTTTGTTTTTTAGCATCACGGTTTTAGAAATGTTTACTCTCACAAAGATATTTTTGACATGAAATAAAACCTGGTTTAGAATTGGGTATTATTTTTCTTATAATAATAACACCAATGATCTTAAAGATATTTTTTAATCTATTTAGAGCTCTCACTTTATTAATATCCCTTAGTAATGGATTTTCATTTAAAGATCACCCAGGCGAGCTTTCCTATATGACTATCACCGATAGCCTTTCCCGCCAGGTCAAAATTCCATATAAAATTAACCGCCTTCTTTCCCTGGAACCAGAAATCACCAGAATCGTGGTCTCCCTGGATGCAGAAGAAAGACTGGTTGGCCTGGATTACTTCATGCAACACCACGATCATTTATTTCACCTAATCTCTTCCCGTTATTCCCTCCTTCCTGTTGTTTCTGCAGCCTCTGATGCTGTTAATCTGGAAGCAGTAATGCAACTGAAGCCTCAAGTGATATTCGTTTCGCCTTCTGAATCTCACCTCCCTCAAAATCTTCAGGATAAAACCGGCATACCTGTGGTGGCTCTTTCATCCATGGGCCGCTTCGCCAATCTCCTCCGGGAAATCAAACTGGCTGGAAAGATTTTGAATCGGGAAGAAAGGGCGGAAGAGTTGGTAACCTTTTTTAAAGAAAAAGTAGCTTTTATAAAACAAGAAATAGCCCGGCATAAAGATATAAATAAGCCCCGGATCTATCTGGCTTTTTGGTCTTCTCTTAACAGGACTCCAGTGTATTATGAGCCGGTGAATCTGGCAGGGGGAATCAATATCGCCGAAGGTCTTATACCTCAGTATTTTGGCTCTCCCGGCGCCACAGTGGAAGTGGAAAAAATCATTCAATGGGATCCTGATATAATCCTTGTTCACGGAAATTATCCTCCCAGTCAAAGAACAATAACTGTAGCTGAAATTCTCCAGGATTCCCGCCTCCGCTCAGTTAAAGCGATCAGGGAAAGAAAAGTATTCTATACCTTTGGTTATTGGTACTGGTGGGATCCAGCCCAGGTGCTCCTGGAAACTTATTATCTGGCAAAATTGTTTTATCCGGAAATTTTTAGCAATTTAAACCTGACTCAAGAAGGTAATGCCATTTATGAAAAATTTTATGGCTTGAAGAGCGGATTTTCATCTCTATGTCGAATCCTCTGCTGTGATGAATGGCTCAATGAATAAAAAAGCCAAGTTTTTCTTTTGGTTCATTCTCTCTCTTCCTTTGATTATGCTTCTACTTTCTCTCAACATCGGTGCCTATTCCATTTCTCCTGCTAATATTATTAAAACTCTTCTCTCTCCTGTTTTTCCTTCGGCCGATATTCCCCAAGCCTATATTGACATCCTTTTTAGAATCAGATTGCCCCGTCTTCTGCTGGCTCTCCTGGTGGGAGCTGCTCTGTCAATCTCCGGAGCCTCCCTTCAAGCTCTCTTCAAGAATCCGCTGATTAATGAATACATCCTGGGATTATCAGCTGGAGCAGCCTTTGGAGCAGCCCTATCTTTGGTCTTCCTGGGTAAAAACTTTCCCCCTCAAATAGCCGCCTTTGTTTTTGCCGTGGGAGCAGTAATGGTGGTGTTGTTTATCGCTGGAACCACTGATGTCCATATTGTTACTCTCATCCTGACCGGAGTCATTATCACTGCTTTTTTTTCAGCCTTGCTTTCTCTTGTAGAATTTTTCGCCAGTCCCTATGCCCTTCAATCCCTGCTTTTCTGGCTTATGGGAAGCCTGTCATTGGCATCCTGGAGAGATATCTGGCTTTCTGCCCCACTGATGACCATTGGAATTCTGGTGATGATACTTCTCAGGTGGAGGCTTAATGTTCTTTCCTTAAGTGATGAGCAGGTCAAGTCACTGGGAGTAAACGTGCGCCGGGAAAAAGTTGTGGTTATTCTGGCTGCTACTCTGGCTACAGCTGCTGCGACTTCAGTAGCTGGAATAATAGGCTGGATAGGGCTCATTGTCCCTCATCTTGTCAGGATGATGATAGGAGCTGACAACCGATTAGTCATTCCTCTCTCTGCTGCCCTGGGTGCAAGCTTTCTCATTCTGGCAGATGATTTCACCAGGAGCTTAGCCACCTTTGAGATTCCTGTCGGCATTTTCACCAGTCTAATTGGAATTCCACTGTTTATTTTTCTTTTGAAAAAAACCCAGTCGGTATGGCTATGAAAGTTGTTATCCAAAATCTTCAATTTTCCTACCGGAATTTTTCCCTTTATGTGTCTGAACTCAACCTGGAAAGCTCTCGGGTGACAACAGTGATTGGCCCTAATGGAGCAGGCAAAACCACCTTTCTAAAATGCCTGGGCGGTATTCTCCCCATAGGGAAAAAAACCGTCTTTGTAGACGGAAAAGACCTGGTCAAGCTCACCGGCAACCACAGAGCCCGCCGAATCTGTTACGTTCCCCAGGAGCTGGTCTCAGTCTTCAATTACAACGTCCTGGACTTTGTTTTAATGGGCCGGGCGGCTTACATTTCCCCATTTTCTTCTCCCTCTGAGGAAGACAGAGCTGCTGCTGAAGAAGCACTTTCTTTTGTGGGAATGGAAGAGTACCGGAAGAGGCAGCTCTTTGAGTTGAGTAGTGGAGAGCGACGCCTAATCTTGATCGCCAGGGCTTTAGCCCAAAAAGCAGAGGTTCTCCTCTTTGATGAACCGACTACTTTCCTTGACCCCCGGCATGAAATCGAGGTCTTGGAACTAATCCGCAAGCTTAGTTCAGAAAAAGGCAAAACCTTGGTTCTAACTCTTCACGATCTGGAGATGGCCACCAGTTATTCTGACACCCTGGTCTTCATGAAAAACGGAAATATAGTTGCCTCTGGAAAAACAGAGGAAATCCTCTCCGAATCACTTTTGGAAGAAATCTATGAGATAAAAATGTCCATCCTTGAGTTTAACGGAAGAAAATTCATTGTTAAAACCCCTTAGGAACTTGGAGAGCACCAGCTATGCCCTTCGCTCCGGTTCGGATTTTTAACGCCATTCTCTCACCGCTATTCTCGGCGGCTGTGGAACTCCGCACAATCAATCCAAGCCAATTCATCTTATCCTGTATTAGTCTGTGTGTAATTCCTTTTATTGAGGCCTGCTCAACACATCCTCGCCCCCAGCAAAGTCGGATTCCCTCAAAGAGCGATTCGAAAAGGCTAAATCCTCAATGTCGCTACAGGGTATAGCTGGTGCTCTCATATTCTGCAATCATACCATTATAAAAGGGAAGAAAACCGGACTTTCTCAATAGCCTCCCTTCTTATCATTCCTTCCCGGAGAAGACGAGGAGGCCTAAAAGTCAGATCAATAACTGTGGAAGGTAGCTTTCCCGGTGTTTCCCCGCCATCTATAATTAAATCGACTTCAGTTGATAATTCAGATGAAATTTCATCTACTTTTGAAATTTCTTTCTCCCCAGAAAGGTTAGCACTGGTTGCAGTCAAGGGAAATCCAGCTTCTTTGATCAATGCTTGAAGCCAGGAAAAATCAGGCCACCGAACCCCAACAGTGCTTCCTTCAGCCAGGAGATTTTGTGGAAGTTTAGAGGAAGCAGGGAGAACCATGGTCAACGAACCTGGCCAGAAAGCTTTCTCAAGAACCTCAAAGACAGGTGGAACATTGACTGCAACTTCCCAAAGCATTTCAAGATCTGAGATAACTACGGAAAGTGGCTTTCTCTTGATTCTTTTCTTAAGGCGGTAAACCTTTTCCACTGCTCTGGCAGAATAAGCATTTACTCCAAGACCATAAAAGGTTTCTGTTGGATAGATAACAATCCCATCCTTGCGCAAGACAGAAACAATATTCCTTATTTTGTCTTTTTCAATTTTTTCAGGAAGAATTTTGAGCACTTTCATGGTTATTTCAACATCAGATAAACTTATTTCTCCTTGCGGACCCGCCACTCACCACTAATAAATTTGAGATTACTACAGTCACTTCGTTTTCATGTGATATAGGTGGGATTGTTTTGCTTTCTTATTATAACATGCATTTGCAATTGATTTAAAAGTTAAACCAGTAAGCATCCCTATTTCCGGGATTGAAATTATTTAGGTGAAGAGAGGAAGGGGATGGGATGAGAAATTTCATACCCTTCCTCTTATCACATTTACGGAGATTTTACTATTAACCTATTTTCTTCCAGGTTAGAATTCTACATCCTGATTACAGGCCAGAAACCACTACATCTTTAAACACCAGGCTGGGAGTGCGGAAAGAGGAATAAGGCCAGGGGTCATCAGCTACTTCCACTAATTTGTTCCAGAATTCCAGGTGATTATCAGCTAGATTCATTTCTGAAATTGATTGAACCGGTTCACCCTTATCATAAAGCTTCCCATAAATTCCAATAGAAGCATCTCCTGTTGTTGAATTGGAGTTGCCGCCTATAAAACCAGTGATTAAGACTCCTCTCCCCAGGTCTTTCATTATTTCCTTAATAGACCTTTTTCCAGGAGGAATAATTAGGTTGGTAGGGCTTCCTGTTGTTGGTTCCCAGCCAAGTTTCCGGCTATAGTACCAGTCGATATAGAATTCTTTAAGAACTCCAGCATCGAGCATAGTTCTTTTCTTGGCAGCAAAACCGTCACCGTCAAAAAGCCTGCTGCCCAATCCACCTTTCAGAAAGGGATCATCGATAAGGGTCAAGAGCTCACTTGCCACTTTTTCCCTTTTTTTATCAGCCAGGAAAGATCGTTTTTGCTGGATATTATAACCGAACATGGCTTCCAAGAATCCCCCGAAAATTCTGGATACATTCCTGTTCTCAATGATAACAGGGAGAGTTTCTGTCTTAACTTTCTTTGCTCCCAGTAAATCCAAAGTACGGCGAGCCGCTTCTACTCCGATTTTTCCAGGCTCTGGCAACTCATCCCTCATTACTCCAACTGCATATGCTCCTTCCATCGGTCGACGATCTCCTTCGTCCTGGACAGACATCTGGCCTCCAGCCTGAAAAATAGTGGATTCTCGGTAGCCTTCAAATCCGTTACTGGTCATCATTAAAGATTCGTTGTAACTGTCATAGGTTGAGGCCATAACAGATATAACCTTCTCGCCTCCGTGAGTCAGGCAGGAATCCTCAATAGCTTTGACCACTTTATGTCTTTCTTCTGGTGAATAGTTTTCATAGTGAGGATCAAGGATTTTCAGATCCCGCTCCTTCCGGCCTTCATAATACTTAGGATCAGGAATGGTCCGGAAAAGATCCTCAGCCAGCAGCTTAGTGGCTTCTACAGCGTTGGAAATAAATCCTTCCAAAGCATCTTTCCTCAGATCAGATGTGCTTTGTCTGGAGTAACGGCCATTGACATAAATTTCAACAGACAACCCTCTGGTTGATGCCTCCTTGATATTTTCCGGCCTCCTGTCCCGATAGCTTATAGTAACAAATCTTTGACTTTGTATCCCCACACGGCAATTATTGGCCCCTGCTGATTTAGCCGTTTTCAGGGTAAAAGCTCCCAGATCATACATCTCTTTGTTCATCTTCATTCTCCTTTCATCTGGCCTTTAGACCACCAACGGTCATGGATTTCACCAGACAAGTTGGCTGGCCGAAACTACAAGGAACAGCCTGACCTCCTTTTCCGCAAGCTCCACCTCCTCCTTCAGTCAACTGGAAATCATCAGCAACCATGATAATATTCAACAGCATTTTCGGTCCATTGCCCATTATATTGACATCCTTGATGGGAGCTCCGAGTTTACCATCCTCAATCAGTTGTCCCTGGGAGACGAAAAAGGCAAAATCACCTTCCCCGATTTTCACTTGTCCATTACTTACATCCTGAACATAGATACCATTCTTAGCGTTTTTTATTACATCCTCGGGTTTAGCTGGGCCAGCTTCCATGTATGTAGTCCGCATCCTCGGCTGAACATAATGCTGATAACTTTCCCGGCGTCCGTTTCCTGTGGGTTTCACCTTATAGTAGCTGGCCGATATTTTATCGTGCATATAACTGGAAAGAATACCTTTATCAACAAGAACAGTCTTCTGGCCGGGTGTTCCTTCATCATCAACATTAATGGAACCAGTTATTTGGGGAATGGTACCATCATCAACAATAGTTACAAACGGCTCTGCTACTTTTTTGCCAAGCATAGTTGAGTAGGTGGAAATATTTTTGCGGTTAAAATCTGCTTCCATTCCATGTCCTATGGCCTCATGGAGAAGTACTCCCGTTACTCCAGGACCAAGAACAACCGGCATTTCTCCTGCCGGAGGCTGAACTGTCTCAAACAAAACCAAAGCACGAACAACCGCGGTTTTAGCTATTTTTTCTACTGCTTCAGAAGTATAAAATGAAAAATCATAACGGCCACCAATATTCCAGCCGGATCTTTCTCTACGGCCATTTTTCTCAGCTATTACCGAGGCATAGAGATAATTTCTTGGCTGTAAATCTTCTGCTTTTGTTCCCTCACTGGTTACAATTAATATACGTTTTTGCTGGTCATGGAAACCGACATTGGCTTTGACTATAAAAGGCGAGAGTGAAAAACATTTGTCATTTACCGATTGGACCAGAGGAAACCTGGACTCAATGGGAATTGAAGTAAGAAGAGTTTTCAAAGGATAGAAATTATTGGTTTTCAATTTGATGAATTTTCCCACAGGTTGAGCCGCCTGAGCCTCAGCAATGGTGGCAGCCGTTGAAGCAGCCACAAGCATGGATTTTTCGTTTAACTCCTGGGTAAATCCATAACCAACCTGGTCTTCCTTGACTGTTCTGATCCCAACTCCCAGAGAAACATCACTCATGGCCCGGTTGATCTTTCCATCTTCTAAGATGAGCCAATTGCTGACAGTGTGTTCGAAGTACAGGTCAGCAAAATCTCCTCCCTTGGAAAGAGCCTCGGCTAAAACTTTGCGGCAAAGAGTATCGGTTATGCCGAATTCTCTTTCGAAATAGCCTGCTTCATCGGCTCCCCTCAAAGAATACCAACCTTTAGAAAACAAGGGAGTAGCCAGGGAAACAGCAGCCGCTGTGGCGCCGGTCTTCAGGAAAGACCGCCTTGAAATTGTTTTCATGCCAATCCTCCCACATTGATTTTAATTTAAAGCAAATAGAAAGTTAAAAGGCATAGCACTTTACTCTCCATTTCTGGATACGCTCATTTATAAAAAAAAGTTGTTATTACTGTCTATAAAATATGAAAAACTTTACCTTATCTTTTAAAATTTAAAAATAGCCAGTAAAAAAAAGATAACACATAACTAGCCAATAGAATCCAAACCACAAGGGAAACAGTACTGTTAATACGTTTGAGAAAAGGAGACTGCTGATGTTTTCTTTTGTTTATTTTAGAAAGGATAAAAACTCCTCCCAGCAACAAACAGAGAAGAAACAACTTGCGCATTCAAATTGAATTATGGAAGAAAAACTATTTCCAGTCAATTAAAATTATGGGTTCTTTTCAGATGAGTAATCTACTTCATTTTCCACTTCAGCTTCATCTTCCTCAGAGGATTTCACATCTATTCCCAAAATCTCGGCCAAGCCAAGATAGGTATGTCGCAGCAACTTTTTTCTTTCCTGGACCTTGGACAGCTTTTCTTTCAATTTTTTAATCTCTTCTTCAATATGGGAATCTATGCTTTCAAGCTCTTTTTCAATTTCTTTAAAGGTTTTCCGATAAAGCTCTTCTTGCTCCTTACTTAAATCCATGAACTCCTCCCCATAATTTTATTTGCCGGTGAAACCAATGGCTACCGGTTTCCAAACTTTTACACTTACCCCGTCTTTGACTGCTGGTTTGTATTTCCACTGCCGCACAGCTTTTTCACTTTCTTCGTTAAGACCATAAGAATTCTTTATTCCCCGAATTATTTTGGCCTGAATAACATCTCCATTTTCAGAAATCAAGATCATTAAAACCACCCTTCCAGCAACTCTGAAATTTTTTGCAGCCCTAGTGTACTTTGGCTCCACTCTTTTAATTAACTCCGGCGGACTATCCACTAATTCTAAAGGTACGATATCCCCTGCTTTAACCTTTTCCTCAGGGATCAACTCCGGCCTTGTAGTATCTTCCAGACTCTCTTCCTTCTGCACATCTTTTCTAAGCAATGATTCTGGTAAAATACGACCCTGAATTTCTTCGGTCTCAGGCAGGGAAAACTGTTTTAGCTTAGGAGGGGGCAAAATAGTCATGCTCTCACTCCGGCTTTCTTGCCTCTCTTCTGAAGGTTTTTCCGGTACTTTGGCCAGAACTTGACTTCTTTCTTCAGATGGTGAGGGTTTCGAGGAAAAAACTTCTTGCTTCTTTGCCGTAACTTGAGCTTTTTCTTCTACATCATCCATAAACTCTTGTGGCTCATCTAAAAGCTCTGTTGATGTTTTTTCCGGGACAATCGCAGAAGAAGTTTCTTCTAGCTTTGAGCCAATTTTTTCCTCGGGCTCAGACCGATGGGAATAGAGGTTTTGGGAAATTTCTGGCTTTTTCTGAGAATTTCCAGGGATAACCAGAATTAAAAAGAAAATCAAAAGCCCCACTGCAGTTAAGCCTGAAGCAACCATTATCCAGCGAGGTATCTTTTTATCTTTACTTGCTTTAAAATAAGTTTCCTTAAACAAAGAAATCTCTTTCTTATCCTCAACCGCTTGAATTTCTTCTGGAAACACAGTCTTCTTCCTGCTCGATGTATCTTCTTGTTGCGTTGGGTCTTTTTGTTCTTCCTGCTTTTGATCTGTTTTCGTTGATACAGAATCTTCACCTTTTCTTTCTTTCTCTTCCTGGACTTTTTGTGTTGTCTCCTCATGCTTTTTTTGAACTTCTAAGTGATCGTCTTCTTTCTTTTTCTCTTTAACCGAAGCTTCCTGTTTTTTATCAGACCGGGAGAATTCAGCCAGCTTATTCCTCAGAATTTCCTCTATCTCTTTACTGGTTTCCCCTTTAAAGCGGGAGCTAGAAAATTTCTCCTCCTTTTTATCCAAAATTTCATTAAGTAGCCGGTCAATTTCATCATCCTTTCCCTTCATTTTTCCCTCCTTTCCTGTCACAGGAGCTCTCTCCTCTTGTTTCATCCCCTCATCTTTTCCTGGAAATAACTTTTTTTTCTGACCTTCTTTAGCCTGGGTGTCTAAATTCCTATTTAATAATCCGGACACTATTGATTTAATCTGTTCATTTTTGCACGGCTTGGATATGAAAGCGGAATTTTGGAAATACTTGAGAACTTCCTTATAACAGACAACCTCTGAATAAAAATTTGTTATAATAAAAAGAGATAATTGTTTCTCAAATCCCTGGGAAATTTCCCTTATTAAGTCAAATCCATGAATCTTGGGTAGAAAAGGTTCGATAATGACAAGATCAGGTTCCTCAACCCGGTAAAGTGAACTCCCTTCCAGACCGTCCTTGGCAGTTATTACTTGATATCCTTCCTTTTCCAGGAGTTTCTGTAAGGAAGTCCGGTAATTACTGTCAAAATCAATGATTAAAATTTTTTCTCTCATCCTTCTTTCGTCCCTCTCGCCAACAAATTATTGGTGTTTTCAGATAAAATAAAAAGACAGATGAAAAATGTCAATGACCTTTTGGGGTGAATTTAGAGGTGATTTTATCTACAAAGAAGCACCTCCACAAATTCTACTAAGGAAATTCCTGAAAATAAATTTCCTGTTTTTTTCGATGAGAATATGTTAATATAAACGGGAGTTAACACAACCCATTTAAGGGGGAGGATAAGGCATTTAACTTTCACGATGAGATATAATGAGTAAAATTATTTTTATTGAACCCAAGGCTCCTAATCTTCATATTTACTCGAAATTCGCCCTTCCCCGGCTGGGTTGTTATCTTCTGGCTGCTTTGATGAAAAAACGCGGTTGGGAAACAGAAATAATTTTTGAGGAAACCCATCAAATCGATTTCGAACAGCTTAAATCAGCAGATATAGTAGGAATATCCACTATAACCTCAACTGCCCCACGTGCCTACAAAATTGCTGATCGGATCAGACAACTGGGCATCCCTGTTCTTATGGGAGGTCCGCATGTGACTTTTTTGGCTGAAGAGGCTCTTAAACACGCCGACTTTGTTATTAGAGGAGAAGGAGAAAAAGCTCTATCAGCTTTTATTGATGCCTGGGAAAGAGATGGTGATTTCTCACATGTTCCCAATTTAAGTTATAAAAGAGACTCAAAAACCTTTCATAATCCCGTGGCCAAGCCAGTGACTGATCTCGATAGAATTCCCTTTCCTGATTTTCAAGAATACAAAAAATTAAAAAAAGGAATCGCCGGACACACTATAATTCCAGTCCTTACCTCCCGGGGCTGTCCCTTTGATTGTTCATTTTGCTCGGTAACAGGGATGTTTGGAAAAAAATACCGGTTCCGCAGTACAGAAAATATCATCGAGGAATTGAGAAATTACAACCATCCCCGTAATTTCATTTTTTTCTATGACGACAATTTCACAGCTAACCGGAAAAGAACCAGAAAACTGATGGAAGCCATGATCCGGGAAAAATTCAAGTTTAAATGGTCAACCCAGGTCAGGGCAGATGTTGCCCGGGACGAAAGCCTGGTCCGGTTAATGAAGAAAGCAGGTTGTCACACTCTTTACATAGGCTTCGAGTCAGTCAATCCTCGAAGCTTAAAGGAAATGAAAAAAAAGCAAACAGTTGATGAAATTACTGATGCTGTCAAGATTCTAAGGCGATACAGGATACATGTTCATGGCATGTTTGTTTATGGTTTCGACGAAGATGACTGGAAAACAGTGAAACAAACTGTAAAATTTGCTAAAAGATGGGGTTTGACTTCATCCCAATTCCTCATTCTGACTCCTTTACCAGGTTCAGAGCTTTATGAAAAAATAAGAAAAGAAAAAAGGATTCTTTTTAATGACTGGTCCCTTTATGATGCCCATCATGTTGTTTTTCGACCTGCAAAACTCTCGCTTTTCGGATTACAAAGGGCCCAGATCTTCAGTCATAAAAAATTCTACTCTTTAATTGAGATGATAAAAAAATTCATCCTGGGACGGTGGCTGGATTTAGGCCTGGCCCATTATGCCCGGAAGCTCAACCGAATGTGGAGGAGGAGAAACCGGACTTTCTTTAAGGCATTGGATCTTCTTGCACCCAGGAAAAAGGGTGAACAGGCTAAAATCACAATCGACTATCAGCAGGAAATCAGACTCTAAAAATAGTTAATTTCTTCGACTTTAAAAGAGATAGGAAGTGGACAGATGACCTTTTTTCCAAACAGAAAAGAACTCCTCTTTCTCTAAATAAAGAGTTGGCACCATTTTTGCAATAGTTTTTTGTGGAGGAAAAAAAATGAAAAAATTCCTTTTGGTTTCAGTTTTAATTATTCTTCTTCTCCCGGGATTGGCTCTTGCTGACTTGATATCGTTCAAGATCGGATATTTTATTCCCAGAGCCCAGAGTGACCTTTGGGAAACCGAATTTGAAAACATGGATTTAACCCGGACAAAGTTCCAGGCCAGCAATTTTGCCTTCACCTACGAGTATTTTCTCTCCCGTCAGATTAGTTTAGCTTTATCCATTGACGGCTATTCCAAGGCAAAGGTCGGGCTTTACCGAGGTTATGTCGGTTATACCGATTATGATGGAGAGTGGGCTTATCCAGATGAATTTACAGGAGAATTTCAGCCAGCTCATACTTTTAACGTTTCCATTACACCTGTCCAGGTTTCGCTGGTATTAGCTCCAATGGGAAGAGGGGCAAAAATAATTCCTTACATAGGCGGAGGAGTCGGCCTCTATATGTGGAATGTTCGTCTCCAGGGAGACATGATTGATTTTAGTGACCCCTGGTATGACACAGTCAACGAGGCCACCATTTATCCTATCTATCTAACTGATGCCAGGGAAGAAAATAAAATCTCTTTCGGCTATCATGTCCTGGGAGGCATCATGTTTCCTATTGCTCAGCGGGTTAGCTTAGGAGGAGAATTCAAGTACAACTATGCTCAAGGGACTTTAACCGAAGCTTTTGAAGGATTTGAACCCTTTGACTTGTCGGGCTATACTATCTCTATTGGGTTGAATTACTGGTTTTAACACGCCTGAATTATTTATAACAAAGCCTTCTTTAGAGCAGAAGGCAAGTAAAAATTCTTTACATCTTGATTTATAGAAAAATTATTTTTTTTCTTTTTTCAGTTTTTCACTAATCAGTTGAGCTGCCTTTTTCCCAGAAAGAAGCATTCCTCCAAAAATAGGCCCCATCCTCTGGGAGCCGAAAACAGCGTTAGCTGCCATTCCGCAGACATAAAGGTGGGGAAAAACTTCCTTGGTGTTAAGGAGGAGAGCTTTTTCTCCTTTCTCTGCCCACATTGGTTTTTCACCAATTACCTTGCCTGTAGAAGTAAAAAGTTTGGCTCCGGATTTTCGTCCGACTACCTGGGCTATTTCTGCAGCATGGCCGGTAGCATCAATCACATACAAACAACGGGCAGAGAGAGGATCGACATGAAATCCTGCTGCTTCTGCGGCTGACCAGTTGATAACCACTCCGGCTATTTTCTTTCCACTGATCAATACATCTTCCACTGAGATGGAGTTAAAAATTCTCACTCCCTCTTTGATTGTCCGGGAAAGCAGCACTCCTAACATTTCCAGAGCCGAAGCAACATAATAATCTTCTTTATAGTGATGGAGGTTTACACCAAGCTCATCCAAAACAGATTTGGCTTCTTTCTGGGCAACGATTTTATTGAACATCATGCCCCCTCCGGGCATCCCTCCCCCCGGCCTCAGAGTTCGCTCAAATACAACTACTTTATATCCCTCTTTGGCAAGGAAATAAGCAGCACAGAGTCCAGCCGGTCCAGCTCCGCAGATTATAATGTCGGACTCAAGACTGTCCAAAAATTCCTTATAGAATGATTCAGTGATGGCCCTGGAAATTGTAATGTCATCTAACATGGCACACCTCGCAAGCGCCTAATTATACAATAATGAAAAAGGAAATTTTTAAAATTTTTCATAAGATACTATTTCTTCAAGAGGTTTTCTTCTCTTGTGAGGAGGATCTTCATCCGGATAGCCCAGCGGAGTTAACGCCAGGACTTTGACTTCTTCAGGAACACCGAGAATCATCTTGACTGCTTCTTCTTCAAAGGCCCCAATCCAGCATGTACCCAGTCCTTCTTCCCAGGCCTGAAGCATCATGTGCTCTACCGCAATAGCAACATCCACCGGCCACGATTTCATGTACCGGCCCATTTTGGCATAGCAGTTGTCGGGAAATCCGCAGGCGACTAAAATTACTGGAGCCTTAGCCATAAAATATTGGCGGACAGAAGCCTCAGCCAATTTTTGCTCGGTTTCAGGATCCTTGACCACAATAAATTTCCAGGGCTGAAGATTTTTTCCTGAAGGGGCCATCCTACCCGCTTCCAAAACTCTGTTTAATACATCCGTTGGAATAGGTGTTTCCTTATATTTCCGGATGCTTCTCCGGTCTCGAATGATATCAAGAACACTCATTCTATCCTCCTTTCAATTTGGTATTTATTTATTAGTTGGCGATAATATTCTGCCTCTTCTATTTTTCCTCTTTTCTGGAAACCTTGATGCAAAACTCGGGATTTCCGGATTATCTCCTGCCTGACTGATCTCTCTTGCCGGGGTGTTAAGTCAAGGGCGAGAGTTTTTTTTAAGGCCACAACTCTGAATCGATCAAGCCCCCAGTATTTCCGGGATAACTGGTCAGGATGACCTCCTCTTTTAACAATAAGAGGTTTTGATATCAAGTGATAAGGATAACGCTGTGCCAGTCTGATTCCGAAATCATAGTCCTCACAAGCAGGAAGAGATTCATCAAAACCTCCCAGCTCATTAAACGCCTGCTTCCTGAAAACAGCAGAAGAAAGGCTCAATAAGCACAAGGGAAGAACTTTATCAAAAACCCAGCCGGAGTACTTCCGATGCTTTTTTTGGGGATTGACCACCACTCCGTGACGTACCCATACTTCTTCTGTATAACACATAGCTGCTTCAGAAAAGTGATTCATAAAATTCAGCTGAATCCTGAGCTTATCTTCCAGCCAAAGGTCATCTGAATCAAGAAAAGCCACGTATTCTCCTTTAGCCAAAGAAAGCCCTTTGTTCCTGGCTACACTAACTCCTTGATGAGGCTGATAGACATAATTAAGTATTGAACCAAACTCATAGATGGCTTCCTTTGTATTGTCTGTAGACCCATCATCAATGATCCAACATTCTATTTGCCTTTCCTTATAAAGTTGGTTGAACACACTCTGTTTCATTACGGAAATTACTGCCTCTTTCAGAAAAGAAGCTCTGTTGTAGGTGGGAATAATCACACTAACCATAGATGAAAAATGCTAATTTGCTCTTTTAATCTTAATTTTCTCATTAAGTGAATAAGGGAGTACTATTTTCCCCCAAATTGTTCGCGTCTCCACTTCCCCCGAGAATTGGCAGGTGGTTTCTTCCTGATGTAAAAACCCTTCTATTTTTTTCCCTACCTGGAAAAAATTAAGAAGAAGGGGCAGTGAAAACTTTTTCTCTCCCTTGGCCGGCAAATTTTTATCACCTTTTATGTATCCATCTCCTATAGAATGACCACCCAGCCTTATTTCATAGCGGATGCGGTCAATTAAAAGCTCAAATCCATTTTGGTTGAGAAATTTCACCTGGAGAGCAATATCTGCTCCTCCTATTGTCAACTGATTTACCATCAAAGCTAAATATTTTACTTCCGGCTTTCTAAATATTGGAAATTCTCCTGAGTAGGAAACAGGAATTCTTCCTCTGATTCTTCCCCTTTCCGCAAAACTTAATTCCCCGGCAAGGTAACAAACTACTTTGTCTTTCTTGTCAATTCCGGGAATAGTTTCAAAAAGATGCTGATAAGTGATTTTTACAGGAAGAGAAATATATGTGTTTTCTCCCGGCTCAACCTTTATTCCTTCATCAAGAGCAGAAGAAAGTCTCAAAAACTCAGTCTGTTCAATCACAAAACGGTAAGAATATTCAGCTAACTGGTAGATTTTATTAGAGGAGTTATTGATTTTCAGGTAAAATGCCAGGATCAATCCCTCAGGGCTTAATTCACGGACTTGCCTTTCTGCAAGAGTTATCTGAAGGTCTTTCTTTGCGTCACCTTCAAGCAAAAGAACTCCAAAAAGAATAATCAACACTCCAATGACAAAACCTTTCTTCACTGTATTACTCCTTTTTCATCTCAGGCATAAGAATACACCATCAACAAAATAAGGACAAGAGATAGCAAGCATTTCTAAACCCGCTATTAAAAGAAGGGAAACAATCCCATTATCACAAGAGCCTGAAACTATCAGACTCTCTCATATTGTATTTTCCAGATGGCCTTTTGCAGATCTTTTTCTTCGATAGGTTTACTTAAAAACAAACATGGTTGATATTGTCCTGCCTTTTTCCTTGTTTCTTCATCAGAAAGAGCAGATATATAGATAATGGGAGTATACAACTGTGAACGTATTCTCCTGGCTGCTTCAATTCCATCAATTTCTCCTTGGAGCTTGATATCCATTAAAATCAGATCTGGCTTAATTTCTTTAACCATATCAACAGCCTCTTCTCCTCTTGGAGTAATATACTCAACCCTGTGTCCTAAATTGTTCAACATGCGTTGAATATCCAAAGTTACAATATTTTCATCTTCGACCAGAAGAATAATAAGATTTCTCTTTTTTTTTGGTCTATTCATTTTTTATGTTTAAATGAAATCTTGAAGCAGGTTCCTCCATTACTGTTAAACTCAATTGATCCACTCAGTTGTCTGGCCAGATCTTGGACAAGCTGTAATCCCAGGCTGTCAACTTTTTTCAGGTCAAAACCAGAAGGAAGGCCTACTCCATTATCGCGGACCGAAAGAGAAATTTCTCCGGTGCGGTTAGTTTCAAGAGAAATAATAATATGATCTTTAGCCTCGTCTAAATCAGTTCTTCTCTTTCTTTTTCTGCCTGAAAAAGCATGCTTAAGGGAATTGGAAACAAGCTCATTAACTATAAGCCCCAATGGTATAGCTTGGTTAATATTGAGATGAACTTCTTCTAAGTTTAGTTTAAAATCAACTGACCCGGCCTCACTTTGATAAATCGAAGAAAGATTTTCAGTCAGACTTTTTATGTAATCGGAAAAATCGATTTTAGAGAAATCTTCTGATTGATAAAGTTTTTCGTGTATCAGAGCCATTGATTTTATTCTGTTCTGACACAGCCGGAAAATCTCAGAAGTCTTTTCGCCTTTAATTTGATAGGATTGAAGACGGAGAAGGCTTGAAATAATTTGCATATTGTTTTTAACCCGGTGATGTATTTCCTGGAGAAGAACTTCTTTTTCTTTGAGTGATTGAGCCAGTTCTTCTTCTGTTTTTTTCCTTTCCTTGACTTCCTGTTGAAGCTGCGTATTAGCTTCTTTCAATTCAGCAGTCCTCGCCTCAACCCTTCTTTCCAGTTCCTTGGCCCGCATTCTGATATTATGAGTCCGGACATTGTAGACAATAAATAAAAACAAGGCCGCTGACAAAATAGCAATACTTCTGAACCACCAAGCCTGCCAGAACGGCGGAGTAACAATTATCTTGATCGATGTTCCATCTTCATTCCATAGACCGTCATTGTTCGAGCCGATGACACGGAAGAAATACTTTCCCGGAGAAAGGTTGGTGTAGGTGGCAAATCTTCTGGTTCCCACATGGTTCCAGTTCTTTTCAAAGCCTTCCATTCTGTAAGCATATCTGTTCTTCTCCGGAGCAGCATAATGAAGAGCAGCAAACTCAAAAGAAATAACCCGGTCATGAAAGGAAAGCTTGATCTCTTCAGCCAGCGAGATGGCTTGACTCAAAACAGGACTTTCCCTGGAGCTATCCCCAACCAGCACAGATTTGTTGAATATCTGAAAATCGGTCAAAACCACTGGAGGCACATATGGATTATCCTTTATCTCTTCCGGGAAAAAACGGTTAAATCCATTTATGCCGCCGAAAAACATTTCCCCCTCTCTGGTTTTCAAGGCTGATCCCAGGTTGAATTCATTACTTTGAAGCCCATCCCTGACATCATAATTTCTGAACTCTTCAGTTCGGGGATTGAACCGTGACAATCCTTTGTTTGTACTCAGCCAGAGATTGCCGTTTTTATCCTCCAAAATTGCATATATTAAATCATTGGGAAGTCCATCTCTCTCAGAAAAAAAAGAAAATTTTCCGGTCTCCCGGTTATATCTGTTCAATCCGCCTGGTGTTCCAAACCACATCACACCTGAACTGTCCTCGAAAATGTAGAGAATTTCACTATTGCTCAGGCTTGAAGGATCATGGGGATCAGCATAAAAACGCTGGAATTTGTTATTGTTTCGATCAAAAATATTCAGGCCATTTAAGGTCCCTACCCAAAATGTTCCCCGGCTGTCCTCGTAAATAGAATAAATAAAATTATTGCTCAGGCTGTCAGGGTTATGAGGATTGTGAAACCAGTGAATAAAATTTTCTTTTCCGGAGAGAAATTTATTAAGGCCTTTTTCTGTCCCAATCCACAAATCTCCCTTATTATCCTGATATACCCATCTGACCATGTCACTGCTCAAGCTTTCAGGATCAGAAGGGTCATTCTTGTAATGGATGAAAATCTTTTCTCTTGGATTAAACTTATTAAGTCCTCCATAAGTACCGATCCAAATTTGGCCGTCCTCATCCCGACAAAGAGACATAACTCTATCATTACTTAAACTTTGGGGATTTTCTCTGTCGGCTCTAAAATGAATAAAAGAATCCCGGCTCCTTATAAATAAACTAATTCCTCCGTGGGAACCGACCCAAATATCACCCTCCTCGTTTTCCAAAAAACTTCTGACATGATTGTTACTGAGGCTTAAAGGATCACTGGGCTGAAAATAGTAGTGAAAAAAACGTTTTTTATGTTGATCGAATTTACTTATTCCTCTTCTTGTTCCTATCCAGAAAACTCCAGTTCTGTCTTCATAGAGAGAGAAAATTTCATTGTCGCTCAGACTTTGAGGATTACCGGGCTCGCTTTTATACTGGACAAAATGATCTTTTTCGCTAATATATTTATTCAGGCCGCCCTGGGTTCCCACCCATAATACTCCTTTACTGTCTTCACAAAGAGAATAAATATGATCATGAGATAAACTATGAGGATCCCATGTTTCAGATGGATAGCGGATGAATACTTCTTTGTCCCGGTTGAATCTATTGAGACCATTTTCAGTTCCTATCCAGAGTGTTCCTTTCCGGGTTTCCAGAAGACATTTGATATGATTATGGCTGAGAGAATAAGGCTCAAAAGAATTATTCTTAAAATGAATGAATTCCCCTGTTCTTATATCAAACTTGTTCAGGCCATCGGCTGTTCCTATCCAGATTTCCCCAGCTCCATCACGGTAAATACAGTTAATCAAGTCATTGCTTAAACTAAATGGATTTGAAGGATCATTTAGAAACCGTGTAAATTTATTTTTTCTGGGATCAAATTTATTAAGACCATTATCAGTACCAATCCAGAGATTTCCCTGCTCGTCCAAGCAAATGGAATTAACAAAATCACTTGATATAGTGGAGGAATCATGGGGATCGTAACGGAAACTGATGAATTTTCTTCTGGCAGGGTCAAACCTGTTAAGCCCTCCTCCATAAGTGCCAATCCAGATAAAACCTCTTTTATCTTCAACAATAGATTTAACATAGTTATAGCTTAGACTCTTTGTATCATCGGGTTTGTTTCTGAAGACTTCAAATTTGTAGCCGTCATAAAGATTCAATCCATCTTCTGTCCCAAACCACATGAATCCTCTGGAATCCTGAAGGATAGAAAAAATAATGCTCTGGGAGAGACCATCTTCAAGAGTAAGATGCTGAAACTTGATTTTCTCTTGCAGTTCAGACAAGCTTGTTCCGGAAAAAAGAAAAAGAATCAGGCAAAAAGCAATAGCTTTTAGAAAAATTTTTCTCAACACCGCCAAAAAGTATACTGCCATTTTAATAAGTGTCTAAGGTTATTATTCCAATCCTCAAAAAACAATCACCTCTCACGATGAATTAAGGGGTGAAATTGATTTTTGATTATCTATTTTATCTATCGATTTAATAATTTATATGGTATATAATTATTCATGTGTCAAATAATTTAAAGCTTAGTAATGGTTCCCAAGTGGCTATTATCGGAGGAGGACCTGCCGGTTCTCTATGTGCCCATTTTCTACAAAAATTCGCCAATCTGAGAGGCGTTCAACTTGAAATTACCATATTTGACGGAAAGAATTTTCTCATGACCGGACCACGAGGCTGTAATCTCTGTGCAGGGGTTATCGGAGAAAGCTTGAATCAAAAATTAAGAGAGGAAGGAATTTTTCTCCCGGAAAAAAGAATTATTAACCGGGTTGATGGTTACTGCCTCCATATGAACAAAGAGTCTTGTCTTCTTACCTGCCGCCAAAACAAAAACAATTCTATAGTTACAGTATTCAGAGGAAGTGGACCAAGATTCTCTAATTTTCCGGAGAGAATTAGCTTTGATGACTTTCTCCTCACCTGGGCTCAGGACAAGGGAGCAAAAATTATTTCTTTTCCGATCACCAAGATTGAACTCCCTGAAAATTCCTGGCAACCTGTTGTTCTTTATTATGGCCAGAAAAATTCTCCTCAAAGATTCGAGGCTGATCTAGTCGTGGGAGCATTCGGAGTCAACTCCTTTCTTCTCCATAAGTTTGCTGACTGGCAGACAGGCTACAGTCCTCCTTCTACCTTGATGACTTTTCAGGCAGAAATAAAACTCGGGCAAGAAAAAGTTAGTCAAAATTTGGGGAATTTTATTCATATATTTACTCCTAAAAATAGCTCTATCCACTATGCTAGTCTTATACCTAAAGGTGATTACCTTTCAGTCACTCTCATTGGTAAAAAAAACGTTCAACGAAATATATACAAGGAATTTCTGAATCACCCAGAAATCACTGATGAATTCCTTCCGGCTCATATTAAGCCTTATTGTTTTTGTTTTCCCAGAATCACTGTTTCACCAGCCAAAAATCCTTTTTACGACCGCATGGTAATTGTAGGGGATGCCAGTTTTTCCAGGCGCTATAAAAACGGTCTTGAATCTGCCTTCGTAACAGCCAAATTAGCGGCAGAAACTGCTGTTTTTTCAGGAATTAGCCGCCAGGACTTCGCTGAAGTTTACTACAAAAAGTCGAAAAAGCTTATTATCCGTGATAATTCCTACGGCCGGATCCTCTTTTTCTTAAACGACATAATATCCAGCTCCACCTTGCTCAAAGAATCACAATTAGCCCTGATAAAAGAAGGAAAAGAAAATATCCGGAGGAAAATACGATTGATTTTATGGAACATGTTCACCGGAAATATAACCTATCAGGCGATCTTTAAAAAAATTCTGGACCCAAAGCTTCAATATTACCTTTTTTTTCAGACTTGGAATCAGTTCCTCTGGAAAATCAAAAATTTTTTAAACAAAAAGAAGAATTAGCCTGGATTATTCATGAGTCGAGGTTGCCGTAGGGGTTAGGCTGGGTCGGGGCGAGGCACAGGGCACGCAGCTGTGGTCCTCCACCGTTACATCCTCCACTCTGGGCATATATCATTCCACCTTTTCTGAAAACAAAAAAATTATATTCAATAGAAGGTTTTTATTAAGATTTATATTTATTATACTATAATAAGTGTTTTAATCCTTAATACACCGAGCTAACTGATTATGGAACAAGCATCATTTAAAAAATCATATCAAGCATCATTGATTATAGCTGCTGTTTTTTTTGTCTTTCTTCTTATTTACGTGGCTGTAGTAGAAATAATCAGATGGCAGTTCAGCCCTTTTTATGGATTCGCTACTCTTGAAGACATTCAGTCCACTCGTTTGATATTTTTTGGACTGGCTGCCCTCCAGGTCATTGCTATCAGAGTGCTGAGAGGAATTATGCTCAGAAAGACGTTTTCTGACAATGAAGCAACCCTTGCCTCCAAATTATTCAGATCTTTTCTTATCTCCTTCGCCCTGGCCGAAATCCCGGCTATTTTAGGCCTTGTTCTTTTCTTTTTAGCTGGACTTGTCAGAGATTTCTATATCCTCCTTATTGTCTCGGTTGTTCTAATGTTCATGTTTTTTCCCCGCTACCATAACTGGAAAAGCTGGATTGAAGAGGAAAAAAAAAGAGCTGACTGCTGCCGCTGAGAAGAGCATGAGAGAATAACAAAAAAGGGCCCAAGCATAGCGGAAGGCACACCTATGATCCTTCACCAGATTGCCAACTAAAATAAAATAAATAGAAGAGAACTAAAAAATTAAATATTTTCTTTGTTTTTAATCTTATTTTAATTTTCTTTTGATAACATTTTTAATAATAGAAAAGATGAGGTGACTCGAAATGAAAAAAAGGTTGATTTCATTGCTCTTCCCAACCTTAACTTTTATATTAATACTTAATTCTTCATTGGTCTTAGCGGATAACGAACAGATAGATATTGAGGAATTGAAAAAAACCGCACCCAAAGTCTTTATCGACTGCCAAAGGTGCGACATAGATTATATTAGGCAGGAACTAACTTTCGTCAACTATGTCTGGGACAGAAAAGAAGCAGATGTTCATGTCCTCATTACAATCCAGAGAACAGGAGGAGGAGGACGTGAATACACCCTAAGCTTTATCGGCCAGAAAGAATTCCAGGAACTACAGAATGTATTAAAATACTATTCCAGCAGGAACAACACAGAGGAAGAAGTTCGTCGCGGTTTAGTCAATGCTGTTGATTTAGTCAGAAACGGTGAAGATGCTCTCTATTTCTGCCGGATCAATAACTACGATGTCATCGTCCTCGATATCATGCTTCCCATAAAAGACGGCCTAACTGTCTGCCGGGAGCTTAGGAGTAATAATGTGACCACTCCCATTCTGATGCTGACTGCAAAAGACTCAATTGAAGACAAAGTCAACGGCTTAAGCCAAGGAGCCGACGATTATCTGACCAAACCTTTTTCTTTTGATGAACTTCTGGCCCGAATCAGATCTCTTTTCCGGCGCCAGCAAGATTACAAAACGGAAAGACTTCGTTGCGGAGAACTGGAGTTAAATCCATTACACCGGACTGTTACCCTGAGAGAGAGGAATATTAAGCTTACCGGACGTGAATTTGCCATTCTCGAGTATCTAATGCGGAACAAAGGAAGAATCGTCACTCTCCCTATGATAATCGGTCAGATAGGGGACGTTCCCCAAATGGACACCCCTTCCAATAATCACCCAAACTTTGTCCAGGCTCCTCTGCCTCCATTTCTCGGATAGAACATGAATCCCCGAACTGCGTCCAAGAGGGATCATGCTTTCTTGGATTCCCCGACGATTAGTACCCCGCTGCGAGCCGTGGAGCATATCAAGATTGTTAATTATTTCAAGATGCCTATTGACATTCATTTTAATAGACTCTAAAATTCCCTACAAGAATAAAAATTATATTATTTATAGGTTCAGTAGAATTTAAAAAAAGGAGCAAAAAAAGATGAAGAATTCATCAATGAAAAACAAACTGTTTTTTACAATGTTCCTGAGTTGGGGATTAATTTTTATATTTTCAGGAACAATTTATGCTGATGCCGTCAAAAAAACTAAAACCGAAGTTACTTTTAAAGGATTTGGAACCTTCTCTAATATTCAGACAGAAAAAATAACTTCAGAAAAGAAAGCAACCAATAGTGAGAGCGAATTTAAAGGAAAGGGAATTCTGGGTAAAATCGCCGGAAAGATGGCTCTCCGTTCAGGGCAATTCGGAGAGATAATTGATCTTTCTTCAAAGGTTATTTACGATCTTGACCACAAGAAAAAAGAATACACAGAAAACATATTAGAGAAAATTACTGAAGAAAAATTCGAAAGAGAAGCTGAAATAAGTAAAGAAGAGGAAGAAGAATTAGAAGCTGAGGAAAGAGAAAATAACATAAAAATCATTCGCAGTGAATTTAAAGTAGAAGAAACAGGAGAATCCAAAGTAATTAATCAATTTCCCAGCCAAAAATATATAATCACCTGGCTCACTGAATGGGAAAATGTTCAGACAGGAGAAAAAGGAACCGACCGGCTGGTGACAGATGTCTGGACTACTCCTCTTTCCGGAGAAATCAAGCAGTATTATGAGGAAGAACAAAACTTTTCCAGCAATTATATGAAGGAGATGGGACTTGATGCCGACACTATTCGGGAGCAAATATTGGGTAGTAACTGGTTTTCCCTTCTTTCAGGAATGGGCCGGGAGCCCGGAAAACTCTCCGACGAAGCAACCGACTTTTCCCGGGAAATGGAGAAAATCAAAGGATATCCCGTTATTATTGACGGACAATACTATGCAATTCGTGAAGGTGGAGAAGAAGAGGAAGAAAGCAGTGAAGTAAGTGTCAAAGGAGTGTTGGGTAAGTTCGCTAAAAAAGCTATTAAAAAGAAACCTGAGTCAAAGACTCAAGATGAGCCTTCCCTCTCCTATTACATAGAACTCATGGCCTGTTCGTCTGCTAACCTTAGCCCTGAAGAATTCCAGGTTCCACCTAATTACAAGAAAAAATAGGAATTGATATCCATAATTCTTTCCCTTTAATAAATATAATTGTCTTTATTTAAGAGGGTTGAGCAAATAAAAAAAGAGTATCGGGTATGCCCGATAATCTTTACTATTATTTTAATCTCATTAAATATTTGAGAACCAAAAATTTAGGGAGGCGGTTTCTTCAAATATCCAGCCGATATCCTAACTCTTCATTGACGGCTTTTGCATAAACTAAAGCGGCTGCCGCCGCATCCTGGACTCCAAGGCCGGTAAGGTCGGCAATGATTATTTCATCATCGTTTTGCCGGCCCGGTTTTTTTCCAATGATTACTTCACCCAGCTCGCCGGTTATTTTATCTTTCTCCATAACTTTCTCCCCAAGAGCATGGTGGACCTCTCCCAGCCCGGAACATTGCTTAAAAGAATCGCAGTATATTTTATCAGCCCTGGCCAGCACTTCGGTCTCAAGCTCTTGTTTTTCAGGTCCATCACTGCCGACAGCTATTATCAAGACACCGGCAGCCAGCCATTCCGCTTTAACCAGAGGAAAACGGCTTGGGGTGACCGTAAGCAAAAGGTCGCTTCCTTGCACCACTTCTTCCAAGTTAACGGCTGCTTTAAATTTAATGGGATAAAGCTTTCTCATTTGCTCTATATATTTATCAATATGCTCCTTCTTCCTGCTCCAAACCCAAACTTCATCTACTTTTCTAACTTCTACTAATGCCCGCAACTGGTAACGGGCTTGGGAACCGGAGCCGATGATTCCCACTTTTTTCAATTTCTTTTTGGCTAAATACCCGGCTACAACCGCTCCTGCTGCTCCAGTCCTCATCTCAGTTATAAATCCGTTATCGAACATCAAGCATCGAAGAATGCCTGTCCGGGCTTCAAAAAGAAGAATCATCCCGTTTCCTACCGGTAGCCCGAGAGAAGGATTTTGATAAAATCCGCTGGCAATTTTTACGGCATAATATTTTTCTTCTTTAATGTAGGCAGACTTGATATGAACTTCACCCTGGAATTGATTTATATCCAAGTTAATAACTTCAGGAAGTATAGCTTTACCTGAAGCATAGGAGGCAAAACTTTCCTCTACTGCTTCAATACTCTCTTTAAAGGTAAGAATTTTTCTTATCTCCGGCTCACTTAGAATTAAAACTCTCATTTTTTTATTTCCGGATAGTTTTAAGAAACTCTTCCACTTTAAATAAAGCTTCTTTCATATACTTTTCCTCTTCGCCGTAACCGAAGCGGAGAAAGTAGTCCATCTCAAAATGATCTCCAGGAACAAGAAGGACACTCTTTTCCTGAATTAACCTGTTAACCAGTTCGGTGGAGTTTATATCCATGTTATAGCGGACAAAAGCAATTGCTCCTGCCCTCGGAGGAACAAATTGAAAAATCCCATTTTGTTTTTTTAACCAGTCTTCAAGCAGGGGAAAGTTTCTGTTCAATATATCACGTGTCCTTTTCAGTATTTTTTCCCGGTTGGAAGAAGATAGAGCGATGCGGGCCAAGCGGTCACTTAATACACTGGGAGAAATAGTAGTGTAATCATGGTAAGGCCAGAGCTTCATTACAAAATTCTCCGGGCCCACCACCCAGCCTATTCTCAAACCTGGAAGACCATAAGCTTTGGAGAGACCATTAACCACAAGAACTTTTTCATATTTCCCCCAAAAGCTTGAAGTGCGCCCTCCGAATCTCTCTGCTCCCTGATATACTTCATCGGCTAAAAGCCAGGCTCCCCTTTTCCGGGCCAAATTAACAATTTCCTTCATAACTTCTTCTTCCAGGACAGCACCGGTGGGATTGTTTGGATTGGTGAGTATAATCAACTTTGTCTTATCCGTGATCAGCTTTTCCAGTTCATCTAAATCAGGAGACCAGTTCAGCTCCTCTCTCAAGTAAAACGATTTCACTCTGGCCCCAAAGGCATGTAATAGACCCCACATTTGCATGTAATTGGGAAGCTCAAAGACAACTTCATCTCCAGGGTCAATAAGACTCCACATCAACAGGTAATTAGCTTCGGATGAACCAGCAGTTACCAGTATCTGTTCTGTGTTTACTTCCGGATAAACCCGGGCAATTTCCTGACGTAATTCCGGTGTCCCGTTTGTCTGACTGTAACCCAGCCCAATTGTTTTTATTTCTTCAAGCTCGTCTTGAGAGACAAGCTCATCGATAGTAAGAGGCTGGACTCCGCTTTCCGACAAATTGTAGTCCACCACATTTTCCCAGGTTGACTGCATCCGTTCCATCTTAAATATTTCAATTTTCATCAAGCTATCCTTTCAGTATTACAATCTATTTTTTAATGGTGATATTTTCTCCTGGAAAATACTATCATGTCAAATTTCCTGCAATCCTCAGGCAGGGTTGTTTTTTTTCTTTCTTTTGTAATAGAATTAAAATCTTCACCAAGATCATGAAAGTATTTTCTTTAATAATCAGGAGGAAATAATGAAAAAAAGATTATTAGTTCTGGCCCTTTTTCCATTGCTACTTTTTCTTAACACCTGCAAGAAGGAAAAAGGATTCCCTCAGCCTGAACTAACTTACCCTGAGACAGAAAAAGTAGATGTGGTGGATGATTATTTCGGAACCAAAGTTCCTGATCCCTACCGCTGGCTGGAAGATATTAACTCGGAGGAAGTTAAAGCCTGGGTTGAAGCTCAGAACGAAGTCACTTTTTCTTATCTTAACCAAATTCCTTTCCGAGAAAATATCAGACAGAGAATTACCGAGCTCTATGATTATCCCAAGTATTCATCCCCCTTCCGGGCCGGTGAATATTATTTCTTCTACAAGAATGAAGGATTGCAGAATCAGTCGGTCATCTATGTCCAGAAAGGTCTAGAAGGTGAACCGGAAGTGTTCATTGATCCCAATGAACTTTCTCCAGACGGAACAATAAGAATTTATCTCAACGGTTTCTCCAAAGATAACCGCTACACAGCCTATTCCCGCTCTGAAGCTGGTTCAGACTGGCAGGAAATAAGAGTCATGGAAATCGCCACCAAAAAAGAGCTGACAGATCGCATTCGCTGGGTCAAATTCAGCGGAGCCGCCTGGCATAAAGACGGTTTCTTCTACAGCGGTTACAATAAGCCGGAAGAAGGTAAAGAGCTCAAAGAACAGAATAAAAACCAGAAGATCTTTTACCATAAACTGGGAGACCAGCAAGAGAAAGATATTGTGGTTTACGAGGACAAAGAACACCCATTTCGCTATGTCTCCGCTTCTGTAACTGAAGACTCTAAATTTCTAATTTTAACGGTATCTGAAGGAACCAGCGGTAATGAACTTTATTACCAAGAACTGGAAAATGATAAGGCGGATTTCAAACCGCTAATCACCGGTTTTGACCACGACAGCTATATCATCGACAACATAGAAGAAGAATTCCTGGTCTATACCAATATTGATGCACCTAACTACAGAGTAGTTAAGATAAACCCAGCTTCTCCGGAAAATAAAAACTGGGTCGATATAATTCCGGAAAAGGAGGTAGTCCTCAATAACGCTAACACAGCCGGCGGATATCTTTTCTGCCGCTACCTCAAAGATGCTCACAGCCAAGTATTCCAGCATGACCTGGAGGGAAATCTGGTCAGAGAAATCGAACTCCCCGCCCTGGGAACAGCCTCTGGTTTTGGAGGCAAAAAGGAAGACAAAACTCTTTTTTATGTTTTCACTTCCTTCACTCATCCACCTACTATCTACCAGTACCAGGTGGAAGGTGGAACATCAGAAGTTTTTCGTAAAACCGAAGTCCAGTTCGATCCCGAAGATTACGTCACCACTCAGGTTTTTTATACAAGCAAGGACGGCACCAAAATCCCAATGTTCATAGTTCATAAAAAAGACCTCAAGCAAAACGGTAAAAATCCTACTCTTCTATACGCTTACGGCGGTTTTAATATCAGCCTTCTCCCTTCTTTCAGTGCTACCAGGATTTTTCTTTTGGAGAACGGATTTATTTTTGCTCAGCCCAACCTCAGGGGAGGAGGAGAATATGGAGAGGAATGGCATAAAGCCGGAATGCTTCTGAACAAACAGAATGCCTTCGATGATTTTATCGCTGCTGCCGAATACCTAATCAATGAAAAATATACCTCCAGCAACAAGCTGGCCATTGCCGGAGGATCAAACGGCGGTCTCCTGGTTGGAGCGGCCATGACTCAGCGTCCTGAACTGTTTGCCGTCACCCTACCCTCAGTTGGAGTAATGGATATGCTCCGTTATCATAAATTTACTGTGGGCTGGGGATGGGTGGTAGAATATGGCTCAAGCGATGATGAGAAACATTTTCATAATCTTTATTCTTACTCACCTCTCCATAATCTCAAAGAAGGAGTCTGCTACCCGGCAACTCTGGTAACCACCGCCGACCACGACGACCGGGTAGTCCCAGCCCATTCTTACAAATTTGTTGCTTCCTTGCAGGAAAAACATGCCTGTGAAAATCCTGTCCTCATCCGTATTGAAACCCGTTCCGGCCATGGAGCAAGCTCCACCACCAAAATGATAGACGAGTTGACCGACGAATACGCATTTATGTGCTACAACCTGGGAGTTGCTATAAAATAAGGCTTTAAAATAAGAAATAAAGATAATTGATTATTCAACCTGGAAAAGGAGGTCTAATGAAAAAAATAAATTTATCCCTTTTAATCTTTGCCTTTTTGGTTACAGCCTTATTCATTCCTTCTTGTGCTCCGGAAGAAAAAACAGAAGAAGCAGTTGCCAGAGAAGTCATCCAGATCGGAGAAGAAACACTTATCCAGAAAGACTCCGCATTATACAAAACCAGGGAATTCAGAGGGAGAACCCGGGAATACCTTTCAGTGGATTTCTCAGGAATAACCAAGCCTACTTCTCTCCATGAATTCAATCAGCATTTCCATCTTCCTCCTATTCGCCAGGACCGGACAGGCACTTGCTGGAGTTTTGCTACCACCTCTTTTCTCGAATCTGAGCTTAAACGCCTTTACGACAAAGAAATCAAGCTCTCCGAAATGTATACTGTTTACTGGGAATATGTAGAAAAAGCCCGCCGGTTCATAAGAGAAAAAGGTAACTCCTTCCTGGGACAGGGTTCAGAACATAATGCAGTCATTCTTCGGATGAAAGAATACGGCGCAGTTCCAGCAGAAGCTTACACCGGCCTCCCCCCAGGCAAAACCGAGCATAACCACTCAGAGCTTTTTCAGGAATTCAAAAACTACCTGGATTTCTGTAAAGCAAACGAATACTGGGACGAAAATAAGGCATTAGCCTACGTCAGGTCCATATTAGACAAACACCTGGGCAAGCCCCTTGAGAAAGTGGAAGTCAACGGCCAAGCCATGACTCCCCAGGAATACTTGAAAGATGTTCTTCAGCTTCCTCTTGATGACTATGTCTGCTTCATGTCGCTCAAGTACCTTCCTTTCTACACCAAAGGAGAATATAAGGTTCCGGACAACTGGTGGCATTCAGAAGATTATCACAATGTTCCTCTTAATGAATTCTACCAGGCTATCTTCAACTCTCTTGAAAAAGGATTCACGGTGGCGCTCGGAGGTGATGTCTCTGAACCCGGCATCGAAGGCGGGGAAGACATTGCCACAATCCCAACCTTTGATATTCTTCCCCAGCTCATTGACCAGGACAGCCGTGAATACCGTTTTTATAACAAGACTTCCTTCGACGACCACGCTATTCATGCTGTAGGATTTACCCAGAAGGATAACTATACCTGGTTTTTAATCAAAGATTCAGGTTCCGGCGCTCATCGGGGTCAGTTCAAAGGGTATTACTTCTACCGGGATGACTATATGCGGCTCAAGATGCTAAGTTTCATGGTTCACAAAGATGCTGTTCAGGAGCTTTTAGCCAAGTTTGAATAGAAAAACTGATTAACCTGGATTATTCACGAGTCGAGGTCGCCGTAGATACGAGGCACAGGACAC
>CAYTTR010000014.1:0-57524 GCA_964440805.1 uncultured Eubacteriales bacterium | reverse complement strand
CATTTTCCAAGAACCGTTTACAACGACGGAACAATTAAATTCCAAGGAAAATCTTATAGATTCAAGCTCCTTATTGCATCGAACATATGGGTGCTGGTGAGCTGATCTCCTGCATTCACACCTCCCTCCTACTCTTTCCCATGCTAATCTCACAGTTTCCCCTGAAAAAGACATATTAAGGCTCCTTAATAAATAATTTATCTTTCTTTGAATTTATATTTTTTCTTCTTAAAAAGACTCAGGCAAGCATCCACTACATCAGGATCATAGAGCAGGCCTCTGTTTTTTGATGTTTCCTCAAGAGCCTCTTCCAAGGTGAAGGCTGACCTGTATGGCCGGTGGGAAACCATAGCTTCGATAACATCACCCACCCCTATTATTCGGGCTTCGATGAGAATATCTTCGCCTGAAAGACCATGGGGATAGCCGGAGCCATCCATCCTTTCGTGATGCTGGTGAACAATTTGAGCCACAGGCCAGGGGAACTCTATTGTCTTCAATATATTGTATCCAACCTGGGAATGATTTTTTACCAAATTAAATTCATTATCGTTTATCCTGCCTGGCTTACTGAGGATTTCAGTCGGGACAGCAATCTTACCCAGGTCATGAATCGAGGCAGCCATGCGAATGGCATCGATTTTATCCTCAGGAAGACCCATTTCAATAGCAATAGAGCGAGCTAAGTCAGCAACACGTCTCTGATGGCCTGCCGTAGACGGGTCTCTCATTTCAACCGTGAGGTTAAGAGCTTGAATAGTTGCTTTCTCTGCTTTTCTCAACATACTCAGGGTATTTATAATCTTTTCCTCTGATTTCTTTCGCTCTGTGATATCCCACATGTAGGCGCGAGATCCAACTGAGGCCTCTCCTTCCATTAATTTAACCGCATCAACCTCAAGAAATATGTGAGAGCCGTCTTTTCTAATTCCTTTAAATTCGTATCTTGAGGGAACCCTTTTACCCTGAATTCGGCCCTGGTGGTAGTTCATTACCATCTTCAGGTCATCGGGGTGAACAATTGAATTAATGGACTGCTTCCTCATCTCTTCAAGAGTGTAACCGAATATCTCAGCGAATTTTTCATTGATATATTTGAAATTCCCCTCTTTATCATCGATTGAGATAGCAATGCCTGATTTTTCCACCAGGTCCCTGTAACGTTCTTCGGATTCCTTTAATGCCTCCTCGGCCAGCTTACGTTCTTTGAGCTCTTTGTGAGCCTGCTCGTAAAGGCGGGCATTCTCGATAGCTATTATCTGAGTGCTGAATGTCTCCATGGCCTCCACTCCAGGCTTCTCCTCTGGCGGCTCTTTTCCTTTTTTACCCTTCATCATTGCTTACCTCCCTCTAAAAAAAGGTCATCAATTTTTGAAATAAGATACTTAGCTAATTCCTCAAATCTTTCTTTTTTCTTGGTATGCCTGGAGAGAAGCTTGTGATATTCTCTTACCTTTTCTGTATCCTTTATTTCTATTATCTGGATATCTTCGGGAAGCCTTTTTATTAGATAATGATAAGCCCCGATGAAAATAACTCCCTTTTCTCTGTCTTTTAATGTTTCGTTTATCCTTCTGGCAATGAATTTATCTCTTTTTCTCAATAATCTATTTGCGTTCATTTTATATAATAAAAACGCTATTAGTTTCCTTATTATGGATTTTGCCTGGGTCAGAGCCAGCAAATACTCACGCTCTTCCTTAATAAGTTTAAAATCCTCTGTCCTGACCAGGATAGCTCCTCGACCTACGAGTCTTGAGATTATCTCATAATTTTTGCTGCCTGATTTCAGGCCTGCCTCCACAATTTTCTGAGCAATCTCGCCTTCAGCCACAAGTCCGTCCTGGTAGATTTTCATTCCTGAGGCGTCCAGGGAAATAAAAAAATCCTCGACAACATTCCAGAATTCTTCAACTGTATTTTTATGCTTTTCCCAGATTTCTCTGCCTAAACCGCCAACCCCCCTCTTATTAACTTCTATTGCCAGAGAGCCAAGGTCTGCAGTTGTATGGATAATAGGAACATAGATAAGAGTTCTCATATTCTCTGAACATCGCCACGCTTTCTGATCCTTATCCTCTCATAACCGAGAAGATTTCCAGAAGCATCAATTCTGACATCATAAATTCCAAGAAGCTCCAGATTAGCCGCTTCAGAAGGCTTCTCAGTTATTTCAACAGTAATGTGCCATATATTTTCTTCCTTATTTATCCCTATCACATTGGGAAACCTGAATCCTGTAAGTTCAACTAAATTCTCTTTTGCGATTTTTACAATATTTTTTATTTCCATTTCTAGGCTTTGCTTTTTAATTTTTCAACCTCTGTCTCAAGCTCCCTAATTCTCTCCTCTTTCTCTGCCTCTTGTGCTTTTAAAGAAAGAAAAGAGTCAGTCTGCCACCAATTAATGCCCATTTCCATTGCCTTATCTACAGAGGCAATCAGGAGTCTTATTTTAATAGTGAGAAGGTCAATATCAGCAATTTGAATCTTGATATCTCCTGCAATTACGATTCCCTTATCTAAAACTCGCTCTAAAATATCTGCGAGATTAGTTGCTTCCATGGGATGTTTCATCTTAGTTATTGCTTCAGCCATTGTTGATCCTCCTTTTCTCAGCTATCCCAACTTTTTAGCTTTAATAATCAGATTCGCTGTTTTCTGGCGTAAATTCGCAATGAAACGGCAATTCTTACAGTCTAATCTTTTTCCATCATAATCAGGACATGAAAGAAGCACCTCTACTTCTTTTTTAAGCTCTTCAGCAAATCTTGCCTTCTCTTTCACTCCCCTGGTAATATTAATCTTACCTGTAATATCTTTTATTATCGGCTCTTGTTTCTGGAATGTCAGACAATTGATTTTAGATTCTTTCTCAGACATTTTCTATCCTTACATCAAATTTCCCAGAGGGCCTAAATCCAAATTCAATTCCTCATCTTCGATATCAAAGATTACCTGAATCTCTTTTATCTTTTTCTTTACTGCTTTAAGACTCAAACCCAATTTTTGAATTTCTGCAGGAGAAAGGGTTCCTCTCTTTACTCTCCTGAAGGCTTCTTTTTCCATAAGTCTTCTTATCAGTTCGACCAGGGTTAGAATTAATTTTGCCAGACCCTGCTCTGTCCTCCGGGGATTACCCAAATCAATAAGCTTAGGGACATTTTCTTCAGCTCTTTTTATCTCTCTTTGTAATCTCTCTATATATTCTATATCTTCTTGAGTAAATTCTTTATCTGGGTTACTGAAATTCTTGCCGGATATTTCTTCTGCTTTGGAAATGGATGTTAAGATGAGCCTCAAACCCAGAAAAACAAGATCTACATCTGCTACTCTTATTACCATTTCTCCGTTGATCATTGCTCCCTTTTCTAAAACTTTATCTAATGCATCTACCAATGTTATATTGTCATTTTTATTAATCATATTTTTAATAGGACGTGAAATTATAAGCGGCCCAGGGGCCGCTATATTCAAGGTAAAATCCTTTTGCTTGAATCTGTTGATTTAAATTCTCAAGTTCTTTTTTAAAATCTTCGATTTTCTCCTCAGGAACCAAATAAGCTGCGTTTAAAACCATAGGCTCGCGCTTGCCTGTTAATTCTTTCTCCAAAATTTTGTTTTTAACCGAGGCTTTAGCCTGGTTGCTTAAGCTTTCAAATAAACCTTCTATAACATTATTTAATTCTTTGTCCACTTCACTTGAAATAACTTCTTTTAGCTCTTCCTCCATAAAATAGGCCATGCCCTCAGGTAAAGAAGCAATTTCTTTTTCCTTCTCTTTTATTGCTTTATTCTTATTTTTTATCATTTGCTCAAAAATTTTTTTACCCTTTAGATAGGCCTTTACACTCCACTCCTGTCTTCCTTGAATTCTTTCTAAAACTTCTCTTATCTTGGAATAATCTTTCTTTAAAGCTTCTTCTAAACTTGCTATATCTTTAAAAATGGTGCCGAATCTCATCGGAATCAAGCTTAATACTTTATCATTCCTCCTCATAGCTTCTTCGATAACCGTCTCATGAATAACCGCCTTTTCTTTAATCCAGCTCAGGTCTTCTCGGGCTTTTCTCTGAATCTCTTCAGATGCGAATTCCTCCAAGGAAACCTTACTTGCAACTGCCTCCAAATCCTGATAGCCGTAAGTTGAAACATTATGTCTTTCATCGATACCTTTTATGGAAGATAAAGAAGGAGTATTAATTCTCTTCCTGATGCAATAAAGATACAATCCTTCCATCTAACTTATCCCTGAGATAAAACACATTTCTTTGGATAAATCACTTAGAATATAACTTATTATCACGAGTTTTATCCTTTTACCTCTGTTTCCATACGCTTGCGCATTCCTTTCCTTTCAAAACCAAGAAAATTTCCGTCTTCATCCAGAAGGGCTTCGTAGATAGCCAAGATATCCATCTGGTCAGGAATGGATTGCTTTTCCAGCATTTCAACTGTTATATGCCATCCCTTTTCATCTTTGTTTGCGCCTATGGTGGACGAGGCTTTAAGCCCGGTTAATTTGCTTAAGTCCCTGCGAGCTTTCTCAATTAAACTTCCTACATCCTTTGCCATTTTGAGGCCTCCTATTTTAATCTTTTTTTAGTCTTTTTCTGTTGTTTTTATAATGGCATCCAATCGTGCTAAAAGTTCCTCCTCCTGCCTGTTAAATTCTTCTTCACTTATCTCACCTAATTCAAGTTGTAATTGCAATTCCATAAGTCTTTCTTTAATCTGACCTTTATCAAACAATTCCTTTTCTACAACTTCATCAATTTTTCTGGCAACCCAGATTACACTTTTTAATGGCGCAAGCAATATATTGTCAATTAGAAACAACTCAATATTCTCCTGTCTCAATTACCAGATTAACAAAATTGAAAGGTGGTAAGGTCCCGACATATTTAAACTTCACTTTATTCTCATATTTTTGAGAGATTTCCTGAACATTCTGGTCAAATTCCGGTTCCTTAGCTTCTTCGACCAGAAAGGCAGCATTGAGAATCATCAGCTCTCCATAAGAGTTATTTAATTTTATTTCTACTGCCAGAGGGGAGAGTAAGCTCAAAATATCTTTCTTGTAAATTTCTTTTTCTTTTTTTAAAGCCGATTCAACCATTTCACCAATTTTCATCCGCTCGTAAAAAGTTTTTTCCGGAGGAAGGACAGCAAGTTTTTGTTGAAGTAACTTTATATCTTCATATTTATCCATAATCTCCTTATAAACAACTTTTTCGATGAAGATGGCTTTAAGCCCGAGTTCCTTTTTGCCTTTTATGATTTTTAATAAATCAATGAATCGTTCGTACTCTCTCTCGAGTATATTCTTTACCATCTCTTCACTTTCAGCGATTGTGGCAAATCGCACCGGTAAAACCGGATATTCCACCATTACTCTTTCAATAGCTCTGCTATGAACGATGGTATTTTCTCTTGAGACTGAATATTTTATTACAGGTGAATTGCTTACTACAGCAGCGATGTTCTTGTAGCAGATTGTATGGATTTTATCTCCCCGGTCTCCAATTCCTATCTGGTCGAAAGTTCGCAATTGATCCAGTTCAGCAATGCAGTAAATATATTTGCCTTCTTTCAAGATTCTACCTCTTCTGCCAGTTTTTTCTTTTGAAACAAAAAAATTCTCCCCTTAATTTTCAATCTATTTCTCCCACTCTTCAGGATAAATGACTATATTCACAAAATTGAAAACAGGCAAAGGGCCTGTGTATACGAATTTTATTCTCTCTTCATGCTCTCTGCTCAAATCATCCATTATGTTGTCAAATTCTTTCTCTCTCCCTTTATCAACTAAAAATGCTGCGTTCATGAACATTTCATTACCTGAGGTTTTATTAAGTCTGTAATCAATCGAAATTTTTCTCAGGATTTCCACGAAATTTTCAGACTCTTCTTCTTTTTTCCTTTCCAGGGCTTCCTGAACAGCCCTGCCAATCTCTGCTTTCACGTAATTTAAGCTATAAAATTCTCTCTTATTGCTGGAAGTTTTTTTTCTCATGCCTTTAAGAATTTTCATTTTTTGCTTCTGTATTTCATTATTCTCATCTTCAATTTCTTTGAAAATTACTTTTATGTTTCTCCATATTCCTTTGACGCCCAGCTCTATCTTGTGATCCATGCCCTTCAGAGAATTTTTGAATTCCCTGTACCTTCTATCGAGCAGATTCCTGATCTCATCAGTACTGGAAGCAATGGTGCCGAATCTAACCGGGAGCACTCCATCGAACTCTTTCATCACTTCTTCAATAACTATCTCGTGAGCGAGAAAATTTTCAGAGCTAAGGGTAAACTTAGTCAGAGGGTGTTTGCTGATAACCATGCTCAGGTCGTTATAGCCGATAGTTAAGACCTCATCACCTCTATCCCCGACTCCAATGGGGCCAAAATTCCTCTCCTGCCTTGTCTCAATAATGCAATAGATATAATTTCCCTCTTTTCCCATTTTACTCTTTTACCCTTAACAAAACTGCATTCTTTTTAATCTCTCCTTCTTTAAAAGAGCAACTCTCTGTCTTACCTACCCGTTCGCACGCCTCACAGTAGTTAATAAGGATTTTATAAGCCTTATTTATTTCATTAAATTCTTTTTCTATACCTGGTGTATCAGGGTTTTTATCAGGGTGGTAAGAAAAGGCTGCTCTCTGGTAAGATTTTTTCATCTCATCTCTAGTGGCAAAATCATTTATAATTTTCAATTTTTTTCTTGCCCATTGGATATCTTTAAATTGAATCTTCTCTATTTCCAGAGTATAGAAACTATAAGAGGGGAGTGGCCCAACACACCTGAAGTTCAACATTTCTTCAAATTCATGATTAAGCTCAACTATGGCTCTCCCGAATTCCTTTTCTCTGGCTTTATCAATTAAAAAGGCGGTGTTAATAACCATTTTATCATCCATGAGTTCATGTTTTTTGAGGTCATAGCACCTTCCTTTGAGAACATTATGAATCCTGGAAGCATATTTTTCTCTTTTTTCATCCAGGGCTTTTTTCATCATAAATCCAATTTTCATCTTATCATCAACGGTGATTTTTTGAGTGGCGGCCAATAATTTTTCTTTATATTCTTTTATTTCTTTTTCCTCGCCGATTTCTTTGAGAACTGAGGCGAAATCATTCCAGGAGGCAACAACATCAATTTCTATTTTGCCATTTACTTTTTGGAAAATGTTCTGAATCAGGGTATATCCCTTATTCAGAATAAATTTGATTTCAGCTTCATTTCTGGCATATGTGCCCAGTTTCATAGGGATGACTGACAATCCGGAGTTCATTATATTTTCTATAATTTTTTGATGTCTGAGCAAAAACTTTGCCAGAACATCCCTGGGAAGCTGGAGATAATTTCTAATTTCAGAGTCGCTTACCACGGCTGTTATGTCCTGATGAGGAATGGTATAAACCGAATTAGAAAATTTAGCTCCTTTATCGGTGAATGAAAAACCCTCTGCCTGTATATTTATTCCATGAGAATCAAAAGAATTATTTTTAAGATTGATGATTCCGTAAATGTATTTACCTTTTTCCGCCATGATATTTTTCCTGTTATTTTTCTCGCTTTCCTCCATGTTTATTCTTTAACCAATTTAAGAGCTTCTTCAAAATGATTGCTTGAAATTTTCAGGTTTTCATATTCCTTACTTTCAATTCTTGAGGAAGTTATTTTCCTGGAGAGTTGATTTTCATCTTCAATGAATTCTCGAATAGCCAGCATTGCCGCTTTGCGGCAAATAAATTCGATATCAGCGCCTGTTTTGCCTTCTGTTTCCCGGGCCAATCTTTTTAAATCAAAATCTTCGGCCAGAGGTTTACTTTTAAGGTGTATTTTAAATATTTTTTTCCTTGAAACCTGATCGGGCATCGGCAGTTGAAGGAGAAGATCGAATCTTCCGCTCCGAAGAAGAGCAGGGTCAACTAAATCTATTCTGTTGGTTGCTGCTAAAACAATAACTCCTTTGAGCTCCTCGATACCGTCCATCTCAGTTAAAATTTGTGAAATTACTCTATCTGTAACATATCCTGAAGTTTCACCTCTTCCTCTGAGAGGAGCGAGTGATTCTATTTCATCGAAAAATAGAATTGTCGGTGAGGCCTGTTTTGCTTTTTTGAAGATTTCCCGAATAGCCCTTTCACTCTCTCCAACATACCTGGAAATAAGAGAAGGACCCTTGACAGAGATGAAATTAAGGCCGCTTTCATTGGCAACTGCTTTAGCTAGTAAAGTCTTTCCTGTGCCTGGCGAGCCATAGAGGAAAATTCCTTTGGGAGGATTTGTCTTAGCTTTTTTAAACACATCAGAATATTTCAGCGGCCATTCTACTGCTTCTTTAAGTTCTTCTTTTATATTATCAAGCCCGCCCACATCTTCCCATTTGACATCCGGCACTTCAACAAAGAATTCCCTGATCGCTGAGGGCTCGACTTCCTTCATTGCCTCTATGAAATTATCCATTGTTACTTCTAATTTTAGTAAAATCTCATATGGTATATCTGCCATCTCAAAATCGATCTTGGGGAGAATACTGCGAAGGGCTGCCATTGCTGCCTCTCTGGCCAGGGCCTCCAAATCAGCGCCAACAAAACCATGAGTAATCTCAGCTAATTTTTCCAGGTCGACATTATTGGCCAAGGGCATTCCTCGGGTATGAATCTGTAGTATCTCTAACCTCCCATTCTTATCCGGAATGGGAACGGAAATCTCTCTGTCAAACCGACCGGGCCTTCTCAATGCCGGATCAAGAGTATGGGGAATGTTGGTCGCTCCGATTACAATTATCTGCCCTCGAGATTCTAATCCATCCATTAAAGCCAAAAGCTGAGCTACGACTCTCCGTTCTACCTGTTTTTCTCCACCCATCTCTTCTCTTTTTGGCGCAATGGCGTCTATCTCATCGATAAAGATTATGGCTGGGGTATGATTCTGGGCATCTTCAAACACGCTTCTCAGACGTGCTTCGCTTTCTCCATAAAACTTACCCATAACCTCAGGGCCTGAAATATGGGTAAAATAGGCTTCGGTTTCATTGACCACGGCGCGGGCAATTAAAGTTTTTCCAGTGCCAGGCGGTCCATAGAGTAAAACCCCCTTGGGAGGTTCGATGCCCAATCTCTCGAATACTTCCGGATATTTCAGAGGAAGTTCAATCATTTCTCTAATTCTTTGAATTTGGGAGCCCAATCCGCCTATATCCTCGTACAAAATTTTTGTCGGCCTGCTTTCCCCTGTCTCTTTTATTTTTATCCGGATTAAAGTAGTTGCTCCTACTTGGACTGTTCCTGCAGGAAAAGTATCCATCACTTTGAATTCGCAGGCCCTTGAGCCAAAAAGAGTAACCCTGACTTTATCTCCAGAAGTAACAGGGAGTCCTTCAATTAGAGAGCCGATATACCTAATGTCCTTTTCCCTCTGAAGAAGACTGGAAACAGTTATGGGTAGAAGCGTGATTTTATTGGCGGATTTACAGTTTGTTTTAAATATTGTCACCTTTTCATCAAGTCCGGTCTGGGCATTTTCTCTTGATATTCCATCCATCTGTATTATTGCTTTGCCCCTGTCTTCAGAATAACAGGGCATCACCTTGGCGGCAGTTTTTCTTTTGCCTTCTATTTCAATAATTTCACCCACTTCCAACCCAAGAACTTTCATATCTTCTGGATCAATCCTGGCTATAGCGCGGCCAACATCTCTTGGTAGAGCTTCTTTTACTTTCAGAACCAGGCTTTGGCTGTTTTTTTTCATTTTTTAATTTTTATTTGTAAGATTCCATTTTTGTAATGATAAGAAATGTTTTCCTGCTTGACTTGAAGGGGCAAAAGAACTTCTTTGCGATAAGACATGTTTTTACTGACGGCCGAAATCTCTAATATATCGCTCCCTTTTAAAGCCACTGTTATAGCCTCTTCCTCAACTCCGGGGATTTCTGATATAACCAGAATCTCGTTTTTCTCATCAAACACATCTGTGAGGGGTTCTCTTTCTTCTTCCACCACTACCGAACCTTCAGGGGTCTTCTTGATATTGCCAAAGGATTCAACAAAAGGCTTTCCTCCCATCGAGCTTCTTACGGAAAAACCAAAAACACCTTTCATCCCTTCTCTAAGATGACTCAGGTCAATTTCTCCCTCCTTTCCTATTTCTCCGCCCTTCTCTTTGAGGTCATCAGCAAGGTCTATTAATTTCTCAATGCCCCTGAATAGACTTCCCAGACTGAACTTGGCTATCCCTAAATCAATATCTATTTCTTTCTCAAATTCTTTTTCTTTTTTCCTGGTCATTTGCCGACCTCCTTTTTAAATTCTATCTCTTGGGTATATGCTGCTCAAGAATAATTGTTACCCAATTGCTCAATATTCTATAGATATTGTTCTCCACTCTTTCTTTGAGGCTGGCTTTAATCCTCTGCAACTGGCTTCTCGCTTTTTGACTTCTGTTCTTTCTAATTCGGCCTTTTCAACCGAGATTGCCTGCAACCTTTTTTCAATGTTCTTTCTTTTTTTATTCAGCACAAAAAGTTCCTTTTCCAGCCTTTCCTTTTCTTTTCGTAGCATATACAGGTCAAGATATATTGAACTTTCCACGCGGGGAATAGACCTTCTCTTTGAACTTTGTAGAGTTTTTATATCCCTTAGCCTATTGATTTCAGACGTTTTTTTCAACATTTTCCTTTTCCTTATTTATTTAATAGTTTTTCGTCAACTCCATAATTATTTCTCTAACACGGGCTTGATTCGTTTTTGAACCAACTCTGCTTGTTTCAGAGCCCAGTATATCCAGGCAGATCTGAGTGAAAGCCCCGTTGGAACTTTTTGGAGTAATTCTCTGAACTTTAAGAGCCCTGGCAATCATAATGCATCCCCGGATTGTGGGTGAAAATTCACATTTCCCCGATTCTCTTAAGCCTCTTACAATGTTAACAATCGTTCTGGCCTCTTGCCTGGAAATCCCGGATTTTGCCCTGGTGATAGCCACTTCTGTTTCGCAGTCAAAATGATCAAGATCCATGGTGACCATTCTATCCCTTAAGGCGTCCTGACTTCTATGGACTCCAGCATATTCTTCTGGGTTGCTGGTGAAAATGGCTGTAAATTGGGGGTGAACCTTTAAATATTGTTCTTCACCTCCTCTTCCAACGGGCAAATCCATCATTTTCTCCTGCAAAATTGAAAGAAGAATATTATTTGCCTCCGGCCGTGAACGTGTAAACTCATCATAGATCAGGGTAAGCCCATATTTGCAGGCTACAGTTAAACGGTTATCCACCCAGCGCTTTACCATGTCCTCTTCTGTCTTCAATACTCTTGAAACGAAGCGATCTACAACTCGACGGATTCTATAGCCATATTCCCCACCTACAAGGTCAGAAGTGGTAAACTCTTCATCTCCGTGAATCATTACCACCGGCCTTTTGATTTTGCTTGCAAGGTGCATTGCGAGTGTAGTCTTTCCAGTACCAGAACCACCTCTAAAGTGGATAGGAAAACCTGCTTTTATGTAAGAAAGGGCTCTATGGGTAACTTCTTTAATATACTTTGTCTCTACAAAATCTTGCAGAGGTGCAGGCTCAAGAACTGTAGTCATTTCATTGATCATCAAAGATCACCTCCTGAATGATTTTTTATTTAACCCATTCATTTACTTCCCTTTTACTTCCTCATATAACTATCTACTATTGGCCTTATCTTTATATTTACCCTTCCAATAAGCATGGGTTTATTGCGCTGATTGTTTAAATTTTATCTGACTAATTTCTCATGGACGCATTGCCACCCGCGATAGATGAAACTGAGGTTGCTTCGCCAACGCTTGCATTGCGTATTTTCAAGCTAAATATAGACATTTAAACTTATTTACTACCTATAGGGAAATATAGATTACCTTCCTTTCGGACTTTACCTTCATCAATCAGCTTCCTGGATGATTTTGCCAACATAATTCTTTCAACATCCAATAAATCAGCTGCATCTCCAAGGGTAATTCCTCTGGGGTGTTCGTTAATTGTAGCCAGTAGCTTTGCTTCCATACTTGGAGCCTTTTCCTTCTTTTTCTGAGACTTCATTTCTTCGATCGCTTCTTTTACTGACCTTGCTTTTGTTTCTTTCTCCACTTTTTGCCCGGCACCTCTTTTCTTAGCCATAGCCTCATTCATCGCTTTCCAGTTGGTTGACATTCTTCTTAATTCCTCTCCCATCATTTTTCTTTCTTTTTCAAAAGTATTAAGCAATTTTCCGGTTTCACTGGCGATGCCTGCTACGTATTTAGAGAGATCTTTTTTCAGCTCAGTACTCATATCGGACCGCTCTTTAGAAAACTCCTTGAGTTTGTTTTTTACGTAAGTCTCAATGTCTTTTCTGCTCTTTCTGAGGCTATCCCTGAGCTGCTCGGTTCTGGAACGATGCTCTTTTTCAAATTCCTTTATTTTCTCGCCAACATTCTTGCTCAGGTCGAAGGCAAAATCTTTAAGTGCTCTGGCTTGTTCTTCGCTCATCTCTTTATGCTTTTTCTTGAGGTCCTTTAGAAACACATCTGCATTTTTCCTCAATTTTTCAACGTGAGCGCTTAGCTCCTTAACAAAATCATCCAGGCTTTTAGCCTGTTCTCCGGCCATTTTCTTCCTTTCAGTAGTAAAACCATTCAGCGTTCTATGGACATCATTCACAATTGTTCCAACGGCCTTTACACGTTGGTCATAGGAAGAAATGATATCCTCACACATTCTCTTAATCTCGTTTGACAATCCCATTTTTTTTTCTCCTTTTTTTGCACTTTTTGTGCATCTATAATATCCCTGTTTGGAAATCCTCATTATCGGCAGATTTATTTCCGACAGAAGTCTTTCCAAAAGGGTTATGTTTTTCCGCTAAGCTGGATTTTTGGAAACTTTCCTTTGTTCCTGGATCACTCCTGATATTCATTATTCCTGTTCTTCTCTTCTTAAAATCTTCAAGCAGTTGATTGATTTTTTCCCTTCTTTCTTCCCGGTGAAAAATACGCCCTTTTTGCTGAGCTTTAAATTCGTTAAGCATCTTCCTGAGGTCTTTTATTCTGAGTTCCTTTCCTTTTTCCAGGAGAGCTTTAAGTTTTGCTGCCAGCAGCTTTTGTTCATTCTGGAGCTCTTTAAGCCTGGAAGTAACCTCTTCTTTTCTTCTCTCTTGATTGGAAAGGATACGCCTGATCATATCCTGAAATTCTTTAACTCTCTCGACCTCGCCGTTCTTCAGGTGCTTTTTAAATCCTGTCAAATTCTCTCTTAATGCTCGTGCCATTTCTTTCTGTTCCTTGAGATAAAGATCAAGTAAATTTTTGACTTCCTTTTCTCTTTCGGTTTGAGCCGAAAGAATGGTATCCATCATGGCGTCAAAATCCTTTTTTCGGAGAGATTCATTTCTTGCCAGCTTCTCTCTTAATTCCAGATTTGTCTCTTCCCTTTCCTTTTTTGTGTCGATGAGAACATCTTGATAGGCCTCCAGGATCTGCTGAGAAGTGTCATAAACTGTTCCGATACTCTGAATCTGGGCTTCATAGGAGGAAAGAATATTGAATACGCTTTCATTCAAATCTTCGGGTAGAGACTGCCCTTTAATTTGCATTTGATTGAGTTGTTCTTTCATGATTTCCTTCCTAAGAAAAGAAAGGGGAATTCTTGGCGAAACATGCTTGATGTTCCCTTTTTCCCGGACCATAAGGATGTCTCGGCAAGATTCATTTTCTCCCCTTTTTCCTCTTCCCTTAAGCTGCTGTGGCGGTCAAGCCGATAGCTTCAGCATATTTCAGGTAAGTCTCAACTGATGCAGCTACCACTCTGGCCTCAATGGCGAGTATTTCGATACCAACCAGAGAGACTCTCACCCAGGCGTCAACTGCAACGCCCTTGTCCAGCACGCGATCGATAACTTCAACTAAGCTGGAAGAGCCGATTGCTTTTTCAACTGCCATCTTTATTACTCCTTTCCTTAAAATTCCGCTTTTGACAAGAGGAGCGGTTAACCTCTATTTTCGACTTTTTCTCCGGGGTAACATTTTTTTTACGACTTTCATGAGTTTTCTCAGGTCGAAGGGCTTATCAAAAAAATGAATAACTCCCAGTTCTCTGGCCTTCATTTTCAATGCTTCCTCTCCGTGGGCAGAAATCATTATCACCGGAGAAGAAGAGCTTATTTGTTTTACTTCTTCTAAGGCATTCCACCCCGAGTTCCGGGGAGGCTCGTAATCGATAATAATCAGGTCATAATTTTCTTTTATCGTTTTCAGGACATTTTCCTCATCAGGGGCTCTATCCACCAGAAAGCCTTCTTTTTTGAGGTATTCCGAGATTATCTTGGCCATGTCTCTATCATTTTCAATAATCAATATTTTTGGCTTTATTTTCCTTTCTCCTTTTTTTTACTTCCATAACTACTTTCTTCTTGCTGCATTTTTCGTGCCAGAGAAAGTGCTTTAGCTGGGATTACTTCCTAACTTTTGGAATTCCCAGAGAGAAATAATAAATAAAACAGTTGAAAGCATCTATTTAATTTAGTTTAAAATTTGAAAAGATTTCTGCATGTGAGACACAAACAGGACAGTAATGGACGGAATTGTCACAACTGCCATCTGATTTAAGAGGAAATGGAAAGAGGATTTGTTCTGCTGGTCTTGTCATATCCTTTTTATTTAACTTTTTCTGCCAGCTCCCGGGCGTCATCAAGCCAGTATTTCATCTTTTTTGCCCAGAATTCCCGGCGATTTAAAATCCAGTCCGCATATTCTGCGAATTGCTTCTTTGATTCCTGACCAGAGTTAAACAATTGCTCGGTCCTTTCTGTCCCCCACCTGTAACTGTGTAAACCATGAGATAAGACGATGTTTTGATTTTTTAGACCTTTCCATTCCCAGAACTTGATGAGGCTTTCCAGATAATAAATTCCACCCGCTAAATTAATTACCGGATTGAAAACTAAATCTTGATCATAACCAGGATACCCCATTTCCCTGAGGATGTTCCAGGCCCTGTAATCAAACCATTGAGTCAATCCTTTTGCGCCCGAAGAGGAAACCCCTTTTGGGTTTCCACCGCTTTCCTTCTCTATCCAAGCCAGAATTAAGGGAGCATCAAGCCCCCTCTCTCCGTATTTTTCATCTGTAATTACAATTAATTGGATGCAGTCCTGCTTCTCTTTGAAGCTGAAATATTCCCCATAATCTTCAATCACTTCCAGAAAACAAAGAGCAATTGTCTTTTGTTTTAAATAATCTTTCATAAAATTCCTGTCCGTTTTTTCCAGAATTTCTATTTTCTCAATTTGTTTCCGCAATTCCGTCTTAGCCTCTTTTGAATCTCTGATTTCTTTAAATAAAAAAACATTCCAGAATAACAACAGACTCAAACCGGGAAGAAGAAAAATCCAGATTAAAAGATCTGGTTTCCATCTCTTCCTGTCTTTGTGTTGCATGGCTTCAATCTCCTTTTTTTGTTTGTTTTGTTTTTTAATTTCTCAATTTCTGCTTTTACTATTCATCCATTTCTGACCAGTATTTCAATCTTTCATCCCAGAATTCCCGGCGATTTAAAATCCAGTTGACATACTCAATAGCCGGACGTTCGGCTCTTCTCGCCGAATTAAACAGTTCTTTTGTATTTCCCGGTCCCCATTTATAACTGTGTAAGGCATAAAATAAAATTAATTGTTGATTTTTTATGCCCTTCCATTTCCAGAATTTCATGAGATCTTCAAGATAATATATTCCGCTTGCCAGGCTAACCAGTGGGTTGAAAACCAATTCCGGGTCATAACCGGGATATCCCATTGCTGTAAAAATCATATCTGCGCTGAAATCCATGAGCTGAGTCAGACCTTTTGCTCCCGCATAAGAAATTGCCTCTGGATCGCCCCGACTCTCCTTCTCTATCCAGGCCAGAATTAAAGGAGCATCAAGCCCCTTATGCCTGTTTTTTTCATCGGTAATGATTATTATCTGAATGCACTCTTCTTTTTGCTGAGGAGTGAATTTTCCTTTATATCTCCCGATTAGTTCCAGAAAAGAAAAAGTTATGGCCTTTTGTCTTGCGAACTCCTTCCTGATTTGACTGTTGTTTCTTCTTAAAAGCTCTAATTTCTCAATCTTATTCTTTAAGGCCGGTCTTTCTTCCCTGAAAGTTTTTATTTCTATTGATGAAGCAATATTCCAGACAACAGCCAGAATTAAGCTAAAGATAAGAATGCACTTTGAGTAAAAGGCGCTCTTCAAATAAGGTGACCTTTCACAACTCATACCTGTTTCTTTGCGATTTAACATAAATTTACTGCCTTATATCATAAGCTATGCATCAATCATGCCAAAATCATTCAGACAATCCTTAAAATTTTAGATAAAAAGAGAAAAATGCCTGTTAAAAGAAGCGGATGAGGATAGAAATATGTTTCTCGAAGTTACATTCAGTTCAGGTGATATTTCAGGACAAGGTGGACGGAAATGTCACAAGTTCAGGCTTTTCATCTTCCGATAGAGAGCCTTCCTGTGCATTTTCAATATTTTTGCGGCGCGGGTCTTATTATTATTTGCCTTTTCAAGGGTTCGCTTAATTAAATCTCTCTCAAATTTTTCAATGATTTCTTTGTAGGAAACTCCTTTAAATAAATAGCTGTTAAAATCCATTGTTTCTTCTGCCTTAATTTCTTCTGGTGATAAATCGAGAGAATTTATATACTCAGAATTAGTCAAAAGCACCCCTTTTCTGACAAGATTTCTCAGCTCTCTTACATTTCCGGGCCAGTGATAATTAAGCATGAATTTCATTGCCTCCGGAGAAAAACCCTTGATTTTTTTATTGAGTTCATTATTTGCTTCCTTTAAAAAATAGTTGGCCATAATAGGGATATCTTCACTTCTTTCTTTCAAAGAAGGAAGTAAAATGCGGAATTCATTCAACCTATAAAAAAGGTCTTTTCTGAATACGCCTTTTTTTACTGCTTCGTAAAGATCAATGTTCGAGGCTATTATTATCCTCACGTCTATTTTTATATCCTTTTTTCCACCAATATGTTGCAATTTTTTTACCTGTATTACTCTTAAAAGTTTCATCTGAATTGTATCAGGCAGATTTGTAATTTCATCTAAAAATAGCGTTCCGCCGTCAGCCTGTTCAAATCTTCCTTCTTTACTGGCATTGGAGCCGGTGAAAGCTCCTTTTTCATGTCCGAACAATTCACTCTCAGCCAGCTCCACAGGGATAGCACCACAATCAATGGCCACAAAAGGCTTTTGAGCTCTTTTACATTTTTGATGAATCAAATTAGCAATTAATTCCTTGCCCGTTCCGCTCTGCCCCTGAATTATGACAGTTAATTCGGTGGGAGCAACTTTCTTCACCTGATTCAAGACTCTCTTTATCTGAGGACTTTTTCCAAACAGCTCTTCTTCAATAAGCTTTTCTTTAAGCATTTTTTTCAGGCTGTCTATTTCCCGGCTTAAATTCCGGGTCTGGAGAGCTTTTTGGATTCTGAAAACAAGTTCTCTGTTGTCGAAGGGCTTGGTGATATAATCAAAAGCCCCCAGCTTCATTGAAGTTACAGCCTCTTCAATGCCGCCATAACCTGTAATCATGATTACAATCAAATCCTTATCGACTTTTTTTATTTCCTCCAGGATTCTAATTCCATCCATACCAGGAAGCTTTATATCTAACAAAACCAGATGAGGAGCAAAGTTTTTAATTGCTTTAAAGGCCCCTCCTGCAGAGCCTGCAGTCGTTACTTTAAAACCTTCATCTTTTAAAATATTCGAAACAGTAAACCGCAAATCTTTATCGTCATCAACAATCAGGATTCTCTCCATTTTTTAAGACCTCTATGAGATATTTTTCAGTTATTTAGTCGACTGACATTCTAAATTCTTGAAATTTAATTATCATTTTGAAATTGGCAGCCTGATCACAACTTCAGTTCCTTGATCAATTTTGCTTTCTACCTTTATTGTTCCTTTATGTTCTCTTATAATCTGAAGCACTAGACAAAGACCCAATCCTACTCCATCTTTTTTTGTGGTGAAAAAAGGAACAAATATTTTATTTATTTTTTCCTGGGGAATTCCTTTGCCCGTATCGAGGAAACTCAGTACAATGTGATTAGACTTGAAATCCGGATAGCAGGTAATTGTCAGCCTCCCCCCTCTGGGCATGGCATCCAGAGAATTCAAAATGATATTTGATAAAGCCTCTTCAAGTCTTTTTTCATCCACTAAAATCTTTGGAATTTTATCTGCCATCCGGAGAATAAGCTTAACCCGCTGTTTCTGAATTCGGACCATGAGCAGGTTACAGGTGTTTTTTATGATTTCACTTATATCCCCAAAATTATAAGAGGAAATAATTTTGTTTTTAGAAAAAGTGAGCAGGTTTCTTATTACTCTTGCGGCATTTTCCGAATTTTTTAACACCATTTTTATATATTTTTTTACGCTTTCGGGAAGCTCATATTTATGAAGACAATATTGAGCCGCTGCAGAGATATTTCCAAGGGGATTTCTAATTTCATGAGCTACTCCAGAGGCCAGTTCTCCAATCGCCGCCATTTTGTCCTGGGCAATCAGTTGATTTTCAAGCTTAACTCTATCCGTGGCATCCTTGATATACTCAATTACCTCTATGACTTTTTCTCGTTCATCTTTAATTGGGAAGGTGGATATCTCCAGAATTCTTTCATTTTCTTTTCCACGGAATATTCTGGTGTTACTATAAGTTTTGCCATTTTTTAAAGTTTTCATGGCGAGACAATCGGCACAGACATCTTTATTTTTAAAAAATTCGAGATAACATTTTTCCCCCAGAACATCTGGGAAATTTTTTTTGTTAAACATCTCCAATATTCCCAGGTTTACTCTCAGGACTTTGTAGTTCTTATCTACTATTAGAATACCATCGCTTATTCCATCAAAGATAACCTGAAGTCTTTGCTTGGCAAGTTTTATTTTGGTGATATCCTTGATTATCCCTACAAAATAAAGCGGATTATCCTTTTCATCTTTAACGATACTTGTTGAAATAAATGCTATAATTTCATCTCCAGTCTTACTCAAACAGGTGTATTCTGCATTTTTTATGAATCCATTTTTTAAAATTTTTCCCAAATCTTTCTTCACTTTTGGGTGCTCTTTTTTAGATATAAAATCAAACACATTTTTACCCATGATTTCATTTTTGGACGAATATTTAAATAAATCTAAGGCTGCCTGATTGCAATCCATTATATTCAAATTCAGGTCTGCTATCGTAATTGCATCAGGTGATGAATCAAATATGCTTTTCAAAAGCTCCTGTTTCTCCTGGAGCTTTTCCCCCATAGAACGGGAGGTATCTTGATTGGAAGAAATAATATCTGTTTCCCTCTGGATTCTGTTTTTTTTCATAATAAATAAGCCTTTAAATTCTTCCTTGATACTTCAGGATAAAACATTACAGAACTCAGAAAAAAATCCTTAATTCATATTGACATACACATAAATATATTCAATAGCCTTAAGGGGTGATTCAAGAGGGGAATTTTTGAATGCTGGCTTCATCTTAAGAGGTGATTGAACGGGGCGAAAATCACACTCTTCTCTAAATCAGGCAGCCCGCCCACTGTTTCTATCTTCCAGCCTTTCCACTCTGCTATTTTGGCTACTGCATAGAGAATTGAGGGAAAGTCATGGTCAGTCATAATGACTTTTTTCCTGTGAATATCTTCTCTCAGAAGTTGAGTCGACAGAACTACCCAGTGAGCCACAGTGGCATTGGTCTGCATGGTGACTTCTTCTTCGCCTGCTCCAATAAGCTCCGCAATCTGATTGGCAACTTTGCGGGAGAGATGCCACCACTCCTTTTCCCAGGCGGTAACTCCTTCCTCAGCCCATAACTGATAGTAGCGGCGAAGTCCATTCAAGGACTGACGAGGCACTGCACCCAAGGAATTGCTGATAAGATAGACACTCCTTGGAGAGGATAGGGAAATAGCTGCGGATGGAATCTACATCATTTATTACATCATACCTTTTCATCTTTCTGGCCTGAAAATAATCAAATTTGGCTCTGAGCCGTCTTTAGGCTTTATACATAAAGAATATTTTTAAGTCAATTGCGGATAACCGGAGTCCAGCTTCCCCATACCAATAAAAGAAACCGGAAATTCTTTTTTCATCCCTGAACCAGACTCTTCAACTTGACATTAATTTTCCAATAAAGAATTATTAAAAAATTAAAAAGAAAGGAGAAAAAAATGCGATCTTCTGTTTTCATTTTTTCGCTTAGCGCCATGTTGATCCTTTTTTCGGTTTTCTGCTCGATCAAGCCGGATGACAATAAAAAATTCGAAACACTTGCCTCGGAATACATTGAGAAGATGCTTGAGATGCACCCAGAGTACGCAACCTGGCTCGGCGACCACCGATTCGACTACCGTCTCAACGACTACAGCATCGAGGGAAAGCTTCAATGGCTCGAGGTCAATAAAAAATTCCTGAGTGCCCTGGATGCCATTAGGGAAGAAAACCTCGCCACCGAGAACAGGGTCGACTTTCAGATCCTCAGAATCCAGATTGAATCGACCATTTTTCAACTCAAAGAATTGAGAGAGTACGAATGGAATCCCCTCGTCTATAACATCGGAAGCGCACTCTACAACCTCATGGTCAGGGATTTTGCTCCCCTTGAAGAGAGGTTATCGAACCTGAAAGAGCGCCTCATGCAAATCCCGGCTGCTGTTGAGGAGGCAAAAAAAAATTTGAAGAATCCTCCCCCGATTCATACGGAGACGGCCATTCTCCAGAACAAAGGAAACATCCGGATGATCAAGGACGACCTGAACATGTTTCTCGATGAAGCTCCCCATCTCAAGGAAGATTTCGCTCCCGTCCAAGTACTGGCCGTCGAAGCGCTAACAGAATACGGCAACTGGCTGGAAAAGGATCTTCTTCCCCGTTCCTCCGGAGACTTCCGTCTCGGTGAAGACAGATACAGGAAGAAACTCGGCTATGCACTGGCTTCCGAAATGACCATGGAAGAACTACTCGAGAGAGCCGAATTCGAGCTGGCCGCACTCCACGATGAGATGTATGATGTGGCACTGCCTCTTTTCGAAAAGTTTTTCCCAAAAATCAAGGATCAGGAAAAATTCAAGGATAAAAGCCATGTTATCAGGGCCGTGCTCGACCGTCTGGCTGAGGACCGCCCGACTGCGGATACCATCATCGACCTGGCCAAAAAAAGCCTTGATTCCACGACCCACTTCGTCCAGGAGAAAAACCTGGTCACGCTTCCCAAAGAGCCAGTCAAAGTCATCGTCATGCCCGAGTTTAGACGTGGGTTATCCGTGGCCTATTGTGATTCACCAGGCCCCCTCGAAAAAGGAGTCGAAACATTCTATGCCATTTCCCCGCCTCCTGCGGATTGGACAGAAGACCGGGTCGAGTCCTTGTTCAGGGAATACAACAATTATATGCTGGAGATTCTGACCATCCATGAGGCCATGCCCGGCCATTATCTTCAGCTCGCCCACTCCAACCGTTATCAAGGAAAAACCATGGTCCGGCATGTCTTCCGGAGCGGACCCTTCATCGAAGGATGGGCCATCTACGCTGAACAGTTCATGCTGGAAGAGGGCTACGGCAGCCCCGAGATCAAGCTCCACCAGCTTAAATTCCGGGTTAGAGCCGTCATCAACGCCATTCTCGACCAGAAAATCCATGCCGGCACGATGACAGAGGAGGAGGCCGTCGATTTGATGATCAACATGGGGTTTCAGGAAGAGGGAGAAGCCGCGGGTAAATGGCGCAGGGCCTGCCTGACTTCGGCTCAGCTTTCAACCTATTACGCCGGAAATCTTGAAGTCCTGGACATCGTCCGCTCTTATATGGAAAAACACGGTCCTGAAGTCAATCTCAAGGACATGCACGACAGGATGCTCTCTTTTGGCTCTCCTCCGCCGAGACACGTGAAGAAGCTCATAGGATTGTGAATCCCTGAATTGGATATCAGTACTCCTGATCCGCCATTAGCAGTAATAGATAGAGATGCTTTTGTGCTAGCCTAGATTAGTAGCTGCTCCAGCTATTAACCTGCACTATTCATAAAAAAGGCCGATACCTATATAATAAATACTTTGAATGACTTAGAAGATTTTTTCTTGATTTATGTAAGAAAGTAAGTTCCTTAAACTCTTTCATTAATTTTTATCTGAAAATCGGCCTTTTTTACCCTTCGGGCGAGCCGATCTTGCCGCAGATGCGAGGCGGCGGGGGATCCTCGGGCATTCCTCCTCGACGATCAGGAGCCTATGCCGTCCTTGTGGAAATGGTAAACAGAATTCCTACCAACATGGTAAAAGTACTTGACATTTACAACCCAGCCTCATGAGCCGTCTCACCCGCTTTTCATTCACCCAACGACCCTGATTTCGAAGCCAGTCCCTCATCTTCTCTACCCCGAAGGTGGGTCGCCGGGTGTACTGCTCGTCAATCAGCCGCATCAAAAAATCGTTATATCCATCATCCCTTCGGCATCTGTAATAAAACGATGAACGGTTCATCCCCAAAAGATCACACTGCCTTGAGAGGGATATCATGGGATTTTTCAACTCCATTTCCTTCCTCTTCTCTACGACAGAAGCTTCAACGATTTTTTTTTTAAGCCACTCCAGTTCGACCTTCATTTGACCAATCTGGCGATAAAGCTCTTCAACGAGCTCCTCCTGCTCCTTGTCCCTCTTCTTCCTCCGGTCCGTGAAAAGATCCGGAAGGGATTCGAGAAGCTGCTTCTTCCATTTGCAGATCTGATTGGGATGGACGCCGAAGGTACCGGACAGCTCAGCCAGCGTCTTCTCTCCCTTGACCGCTTCCAGAGCCACCTTGGCTCGAAATGTCGCATCATAACTTTTTCTCATATTGACCATATTACCATACCTCCTCGGAGATTATGGCAGGTCAAATATCACCTTATTGCGCTGTCCAGTTTTTGGGGAGTAGTTCACCCAATGTCCGTTTTTAAAAGTTACGTAACAGAAAAAACAAATTCAGGCCAAAAATCGGTTGTGTTATGAGGAAGCGGGGAAATGGAAAGGTTTATCCATTTTCCTTTATGATGGAACGATGCAAGCAAAATTCTTAATCTGTTCTTTTGTCATTCTCTTTTTAACTTTTTAAATTGGTTATGATATACATTGGTTTCAGCATTTAACTAACCAAAGAGGGAGATTCTTAATGAAACGGCGAGACTTTTTCAAATACGGCTTAGGAACGACGGGGATAACTTTAAGCGGAGGCTTGACAGACAGTGTGGTGGAACCATCTTCTTCCGGAGAACCGTCTTTTAAACATCCCTGGTGGGTTAAAGAATTGGATCAACCAAAACTGGGGATTGACGAAAACGTTTATTCACCGTTCACGGCCCAAAAAAATGTTTTCGGTTCCATGGATAAATACTACGGTCTTGATAATTTAAGAGATTTAAGGAGAAGAAGCCGGGAAAAAACAAAAAAATATTTTCAGGAAAACAAACCCGGATACAGGCTGGAAGACCGGGCTTTGGCAGATGCGGCATGGGTTATTTCACGTCTGGGAGGACTTAATAAAGGAACCAGATCATGGACCAGAAATTTCGTCCGTACTCCGGAAGATTATGGAGTGGAAAAATACAAAGCAGGCCCCGAGGAAGCATCTCTTCTTATTAAAACAGCCGCCCGCTATTTCGGAGCAGCCACCGTGGGAATCACTCTTCTTGATCGCCGGCATATTTATGCAGAAGAGAGGGGCCAACGAATTGTTTTTGAAAATGCTGCTGAACCCCTTGAAAAAGACGACAAACTGGTCATTCCTGATAAATGCAAATATGCTGTTGCCCTGAGCGTGCAAATGTCTTTTGATAATATCGCCTGCTCGCCCACTGCTATAAGTTCTGCCGGTTCCTCTCTCGGGTATAGCCGCTGCGAGTTTCTGGTAGCTGGCTTAGCCGAGTTTATAAGAGGGCTGGGATATATTGCCATCCCCAGCGTTAATGATCTCGGTTCCAGTGTGGCTATCGGCATAGATGCAGGCTTAGGAGAATTAGGCAGGACAAACAGGCTAATAACCCCTGAGTTCGGCCCGATGGTGAGGCTGGCCAAAGTGTTAACCGATCTACCTCTGGCAGTAGATAAACCTATAGATTTTGGCCTGTCGGAATTTTGCCGGGTGTGTAAAAGGTGCGCCCAGGCCTGTCCGGCCAATTGTCTTTCTTTCGAAGACCAACCCAGCTACCAAGTCAAAGGAGAGTGGAACAACCCTGGACATCAAGCCTGGTTTGAAAATTCTCCCCAATGCCTTGCCTACTGGGAAGAATCCACTTCAGGCTGCAGTATTTGCCTGGCGGTCTGCCCCTGGAGCAAGAAAGATAAAACAGTGATTCATGAAATAGTTAAAGCAGCCAGTGCCAAAATCCCTTCATTGGATGCCTTTTTTACGGCAATGGATGAAAGTTTTGGATATGGAAGACAGAAAAGCGCAGCCAAATGGTGGCGGCGGAATCATTATGAATACGGCATTGATACTACTCAAGGAAAAGGATGAGGCCATGAATAAAGATGCTTACTGCATACTGAAAATAAGGAAAAGACCTTTTTATATCTGGGTGCTGCGGGCAGCTTGGTTTATCTGGTTGATTTTCTGGGCTGAAGTAGCTCTGGGCTCAAGGGCGGAGCTTGAACCAAGAGCTTTAACTATCTCCTTGGTAATTTTTCTGCTTAGCCTTTTGGCCGGATTGGTTTTATGGATCATAGGGCTTATAAAATTTCGAAGAGGAAAGAAAAAGAATTAATTAAAGCTTTTTTCTCTTGAAAGGCGGGCAAAGCGGCCTGCATTAGGCTTTAGATGCCAGTCGTAGAACTGCCAGGGAAGCATTGATAAAGATTGTATACTCAAAGAAGAGGAAGGTTATGGAGATGCTTCTTCAGTGCTTTTTTAGAATGGAAGCGACGGCATAAACCAGCAAGACTAAGGCGGCAATTTGGACGCCTCTTAGGGCTTGGCTGAAAACAAGGGCGGCACAGACAGCCGGATAGAGAATAGTGGCGGAATACTGAACCGGCCCCACTAAAAGCATGCTCCCCGTTTTATAAGCAAATTGGATAAAAACAAAAGCAGCCAGAGAAAACAAAAGGTACAGGTAGAAATAACCGGAAGAGAAATAAAGCGGAATTTTGAAACCGAAAAAAAGAACCAGAATTTTAAGGGTAACCACAATCATACCGGCTGACATGCCGGCGGAACTGGCAAAGAAGGCAGCCCGGAATTTTGGCGACCGGTTCTTGTTTAAAGCCAGGATGAAAAGAGCCAAGGGAATTATGGTGACCACAGCAAAGAACAGCTCGTTTATCCCTGCCGGCGTTTCGTTCGTCTCATAAATATTCAAAATAACAATGCAGATAACAATAATGGAGGAAAAAACAATATCCGAGCGATAGAGCCTCTCTTTTAGAACAGCATAAGACAGGATGACCAGGACTATTACTCCCCAGCCGGCCATGGCCGAAACGATGTGGGAGTCAAGGTGTTTAAGGGCTAAAGCATTAGGGACCACCGAGATATTAACCAATAGAAATCCTCCCGTCCAGGTAAACAATAATTTGAAGTATGATTTATCTTTAGGGGCTTTATAACCGATCCAGCCTACCCCTTTTTTCATCAAAATTAAACCTGTGGAAAGAATGGTATAGGCGAGAACAGTAAGAAATAAACTCAGAACTTCAATCATTAGATGACTTCACTAACTTCGACCATTTTAATCTTACTGAAAAAAGGGCGCAAGGAAACATCCAATGTTTCCTTTAAAATTGAGTGCTTTCTTCTTTAAGAAACGGCTTTTTTATGAATAGTCCGGATTCATCCCTCATGAAACAAAACACAAATATGGTAATTCGTCCGCCCCGAGAAAGGGAAGAGCTTATTCTCTATCTAACTTTTGTTTTTTTTGCCTGCGACGGCGTCTGAACAGGAGCAGGCGGTAGAGGAAGGAACGGGGGATAAGTTTGGCCAGCATAATGGTTATTTTATTGTGGAGACCGGGAATACAAACCGGTTTATCTTTCTCCAGACATTTTAGGGAGACATCCACTACTTCCTCCGGCTCCATGGCTTTCAACAATCCCTTATTCTTATAGATTTCCTCCCTCTTAAATCCCATTTTTTCATGAAAGTCCGTCCTGGTCATTCCCGGGCAGAGCACCTGGATTTTGACTCCGGTGCCTTTGAGTTCTAAATGGAGGGACTCGGAGAAAAGATTCAAAAAGCATTTGGTGGCTGCATACATGGCGTTTTTAGGAAAAGGAGTAAAGGAGCTGGTTGAGGAAACATTTATCACCGCTCCTTTTCCTCTCTCTACCATGCCGGGGAGAGCTGCGTGAGTCAGCCTCACTGGAGCCATTACGTGGGCGGCCAGCATATCCCGGTGGATTGAGAAATTCTCCTGATGGAAAAAATTTCGCACGGCAAATCCGGCATTATTAATCAGGAAGTCCAGGTTTTTAGCCTCTTTTACCTTGCTAACCAGTTCATTTAGAGCTTTTTCCTGGGCAAGCTCAACAATCATTACTTCTACCTTAACATCAGTCTTGCTGATTATTTCCCGAGCAAGTTCTCTTATTTTCTCTTCTCTTCTCCCCGTCAGAAGCAGGTCATAGCCGAGTTCGGCCAGTTTCCTGGCGAAAGCTGCTCCCATACCGCTGGTAGCTCCTGTGACACAGGCTGTTTTTTTCGTCTCTTCATTCATGACCAACGCCTCCGGGACAGGATATTCTTCTCACATCCTATCATAAAATATTGTATTCTTCGATTCTCTTGGACTCATAGATTCCGCCAGGCTGCTCTCTTATTATAAAAAGTCATAACCACACTCAATGCCCCCAGCCATTCCCGGTCCAGCGAAAATGATTCTCCACCCAGAATCGAATAATTCTTTTCTTTCCATGCCAGTGTCTATACACCAGCTCTTTTTCTTTTGCAGTAAAATATGTAGAATAGTAAAAGAGATGCGTATTAAAAGATGGCTGGCTATTTCGGTGGTAACGGTTTGCCTTATGCCGGCAATAATCTTTGCTCAGGAAAGCGGGACAGGAATCGGTTTTATCCTGGGAGAACCGACCGGCATCAACTTGAAGCTCTGGACAGGCAATAAAACAGCCCTGGTGGCTGCTGCGGCCTGGTCTTTCGAAGGGAAGGAATCTATTCATTTTCATCTGGATTACCTTTATCATCAATTTGAGGCTATTCCGCTCGAGAAAGGCTTTTTGCCTTTTTACTATGGTGTCGGGATCCGGGTAAAAAATGGCCGTCAGGAAAGGCTCGGGGTTCGCCTTCCCCTTGGTTTGAATTACCATTTTAAGAAAGTTCCTCTGGATATCTTTGCTGAAGTAGTTCCGGTTTTTGATTTAATACCAGGAACTGATCTTCATTTTAACGGGGGAGTTGGTTTTCGCTATTTCTTTTAATTTTGTTCTTCTTTGTAATTCTCTTCCATTTTTTGTGGGCATGGTTGAAGATTCCAAGAGCATCAGGTACGCCCGCAGCGACATTGAGGCGCTAGCCTTATCGAAGCGGAGGGCATACCTGACGCTCTCTCACCCAATGATATTACTGACCCAAAATGGAAGAATATTTTTTTAGTTAATACTCATTATATCTACTTAGAATGTTTACTATTTAGCCGAAGTAAATTTCGGGCAGAAGGACACATGGCGAGGCCTCCCCGAGATGTACATCTCAGCTCCGGAGGCAACATTTTCCCGACTTGCAGCCCTGCATCCACTGTTTCATCCAGAGGAATGGGGTTTTCATATCCTCCTAAAATAAGATCCACACAAGCATCCCAATTTCAGTGATAGAAATCATTTATTTAAAGAGAGGAAGGGTATAAGAATGCTTCCTATCTTAACTTCCGGTATTCCTTGGATTCACCAACATCTTCATCGACATTGTTATCCTATTTTCTGACCAGCTTTATCCCCAATTCACTCAATTTATTCTCATCAACCTCAGCCGGGGCCCCGGTAAGCAAGCAGAGAGAGGAGGTTGTTTTAGGAAAAGGAATAACATCCCGGATGGAATCTTCCCCGGCCAGGAGCATGACAATCCGGTCGAACCCCAGGGCAATACCTCCATGGGGAGGAGCTCCATAAGTCAAGGCTTCCAGGAAAAAACCAAATTTCCGGTGAGCTTCCTCGGGGCTCAGGCCGAGGATACGAAAAATTCTTTCCTGGAGCTCAAGCTGATGAATCCTTAGAGAGCCTCCTCCTATCTCATATCCATTACAAACAAGATCATAAGCTTTGGCCCTGACCTTCAGAGGCTGGTCTTCCAGGAGTTCGAGATCTTCCTGGTGGGGAGAAGTAAAAGGATGATGGACTGAAACAAGACGTTTCTCCTCTTCACTCCATTCAAAGAGGGGAAAATCTGTAATCCAGAGAAATTGAAAATCACCGGGCGTCTTTTTTTGACTAAGAATCTCTTCCTCCCGGAGTTTACCCAGAATACTCAGGATTAGCTCTCTTGGCCCGGCAAGGAGTAGCAAAAGAGCATCTTCGCCGGCTTCAACCTTTTCCCACAGGCGGTTAAAGTTTTCTTGTGGTATTTTGAGAGAAGACTTGAAACCATCCGCAGTTTTTTTAATCCATATTAAACCTTGAGCTCCACTTTGACGGGCTTTTTCTGATAGCTTATCCAGTTGGCTGCGGGAGAGCCTAGCCCCACCTTCAAGCATAAGTCCCTTTAGAACACCTCCCGCCTTCAATTCCTTGTTGATAATATCAAAAGACAGCTCAGGAGCGAGACTGGTGAAATCCATGATTTCCAGACCAATCCTTAAGTCTGGTTTGTCTGTACCGTACTTCTCAAGGCACTGGGAATAGGTTAGACGGGGAAAAGGCCGTTTAACAGAAATTCCGGAAAGGCCGAATACTTCGGTCATCATAGACTCGATAATGTCGAATATTTCTTGCCGGTCAACAAAACTCATTTCTAAGTCAATTTGGGTGAATTCCGGCTGCCGGTCGGCCCGGAGATCTTCATCGCGAAAACAACGGACTATTTGAAAATATTTATCAATCCCGGCAATCATCAGAATCTGTTTAAAAAGCTGTGGCGATTGAGGGAGGGCAAAAAAGCGACCTTTATAAATCCGGCTGGGCACCAGATAATCCCTCGCTCCCTCAGGAGTTGATTTGCTCAAAAAGGGAGTTTCCACTTCAATAAATCCTTGATTGCTTAAATAATTGCGGACTGCCTGGGCTGCCCGATGACGAAGCTTAAGGCTGGCCTGCATGGAGGGACGACGAAAGTCCAGGTAGCGGTACTTGAATCTCAGCTCTTCAGATGCCTGGGGAGGATCAGTCACCACAAAAGGAGTAACTCCGGAACGGTTGAAACACTTTAAATCAGAAGCAGCCACTTCCACCTCACCGGAGGGCATCAAAGGATTCCGCATTTTTTCCTCCCGGGCCTTGACCGTTCCTTTAATCCCAACCACATCTTCCATCTTCAAGCTCTTGGCAAGCTGGAGAAGCTTTTGTTCTTCTGAGGAAAAAACCACCTGGACGATTCCTTCCCGGTCCCGCAGATCAAGAAAAACAAGGTTGCCTATATCCCTCGTTCTTTGCACCCAGCCGGCCAGAACAACTTTTTTACCTTCATCCTCCAGCCGGAGTGCTCCACAGAAGCAAGTCCGTTTCCAGGGAAAAGTCGGTTCCGGTTTCATGCTGACAGTCCTTTTCTTAGATTATTTCCGGGAGGAAAACTGGGAAAAATATTTCAAGAGCTCATCCCGGCTCAAAGCTTTTTGTTCTCCACTTTTCATATCTTTTAAATTAAAACACTCTCTACGAAGCTCTTCTTCGCCAATTATTAAAGCCCACCTGGCTCCCAGCTTGTTAGCCCTGCTCATGCTGTTTTTCAAACTACGCCCCTTGAATTCAAGCAGGCACTCCACTCCCACCTTCCGGAATATTCTGGCAAAATCCATTGCCGTTTTTTTGGCTTCTTCATCCATAAATATCAGATAGAGAAACGGCTCTTCCCGGGGATCAAAGGGAACCAGAGTCAACAACCTCTCCAACCCCATGGCAAAACCGATGCCGCAAATATCGGGACCTCCAAAAGTTTTCATCATGTCGTCATACCGGCCTCCTCCAAGCACGGCATCCTGGGCTCCAAGCTCTGAGGTAACAAATTCAAAAGTGGTTTTGGTATAGTAATCCAGGCCCCTTACCAACCGCGGTTCCACTTTGTAGGATAAGCGGTAAAAATCAAGATATTCCTGGAACTTTTGGAAATGCCGCCGGCAATCCGGGCAGAGATATTCAGTAATTTTGGGAAATTCCTGAGAGGCCTGTCGGCAAGCTTGCTCTTTGCAGTCGAAAATCCTCATCGGATTGGTTTCAATTTTGTGCTTACACTCAGAACAGAGTTTATCTTTATTCTTAAAGGCAGCTTGGCGCAGATCTTTCTGGTAATCAACGCGGCATTTGGAACAACCGACAGAATTAACCAGTATTTCAGTGTTTTTAACCTGCAATTTTTTAAGCAGGGAATCAGCCATTTCCACAATTTCCGCATCAACGGCCGGATCTCTCTCGTCAAACACTTCAATATCGACCTGATGGAACTGCCGGTAGCGGCCTTTCTGGGGTTTGTCATATCGGAACATGGGCCCGATGTAATAATAGCGGAGGGGCGAGGTCTTCAGGTAAAGGTGGTGTTCGATAATCGCTCTGACTACTGAAGGAGTATATTCCGGACGGAGAGTCAACCAGCGGCCTCCTTTATCGGTGAAAGTATACATCTCTTTGATGACGATGTCCGATGTTTCACCGGTCCCTTTTTTAAAAAGCTCGGTGGCTTCGAAAACAGGAGTCCGGATTTCCCGGTAGCCGTACTTCTCGAAATGTCCCTTGGAAACCGTTTCCACCCACTGCCATTTTCTTGCCTCGGCAGGCAGAATGTCTTTAGTTCCCTTGATGGAAGAGAGCCCCTTTTCCTTCCTGCTCATTTTTTCTCGAAAACTCCGATTGTACGGTACTTCTGGTATCTTTTTTCCATTAACTCATTTATGGGAGTTTCTTCGAGCTTCTTTAAAGTTAAATTCAACTGACGATCTACATTCTTGAAAGTCTTGAGGGGATCTATATGCGCTGCGCCCGGGGGCTCTGGGATAATCTTGTCAGCTATCCCAAACTTAAGAAGGTCTTTGGCCAGAAACCTGAGGTTTTCCGCCGCCTGTTGCACTGCTGTCTGGTCTTTCCAGAGGATAGCCGCGCATCCTTCTGGGGAGATAACAGAATAGAAAGAATACTCTAACATCAATAGGATATCTCCAACTCCTATGGCCAAAGCTCCTCCACTTCCCCCTTCACCAATTACTATATTTATAACGGGAACTTTCAACTTTGATATTTCTTTGAGGTTATAAGCAATAGCCTCGGCCTGACCTTTTTCCTCGGCCTGAATCCCGGGGTAAGCGCCGGGAGTATCGATCAAAGTAACCACCGGAAAACCAAACTTCTCGGCCAGCTTCATTACCCGGAGGGCTTTCCGGTATCCTTCCGGATTGGGCTGGCCGAAATTCCGTTCAATCCTCTCCCTGGTACTCCGGCCTTTCTGATGTCCGATAAAAGCTACGGTCTTGTCCCGGTAATTCCCGAAGCCGGCCACAATGGCCGGATCATCGGCTGAACGGCGGTCGCCGTGAAGCTCAATAAAATCTGTAGTCAGCGCCTTTAAATAATCCAGCGTATAGGGACGGCTGGGATGGCGGGCAATCTGAACGATATGAACCGGAGTTAGAAGCGGTTTAATTTCTTCCCATTCTCTCTCTATTTGCCGGCGAAGATTGGCAATATTTTCTTTGTTCTCAGGACTCTCCAGTTCTTCCAGTTCGTCCATCTCTCCCTTCAGCCTGATGATGTTTTCTTCAAGCTGGTAGAAATCTTTCTCGTTTTCTTTCATGGGCGCTCTTTTCAGAGGAAAATCTTCCTGCCTATTCTAATGATTTGCAGGAAGCCCTGTCAAGCCAAGGGAAGTATTTCTATTTCCGCATGAATCTGGCTTATTCCTCTCTAACTACCTCCAGGTTCTTTGAGGGCAAAGAAAGGCGTTTTAGTTTCCCCTCCTGGCTACTTTCCAGATAAACTTCAATTTCTCCTGTTTTTAAAAGAAGGGAGCAGGGATTGCTTTCTTGCGGTTCAATAGTAGCCGGAACCTCCACCTGTGGAATGACATAGGTGGAGATTTCGACAGGCTCTTGCAGCGAGCACTTGAACTTTCTGGCAAGTACCAAATAAGGCGAGAATATAGGATTAGGAAGGAGGAAAGCATCCCGCCTTATATTTTCAGTCATTGTCTGTTCCTGGCCGGCCACCCGAACAACATTTACTACTAAACCTTCCGAGAGGCTGCTGGAGATTTCCTGATGAACACCGCTGACAGTCCCTTTAAACTCAAAAGACATGGGGATGAAGCTCAGATTGAGTTTTATCTCCAGTTTTTCAACCTCTAAATCAACGGGCTTGGTCATTCTGCCCCTGACAGATAGGATGTAATAGCCGTCTTTTTCCTGCCACTTATATTCTTCATAGCCGACCTTTTCGCCCATAAAATAAACGGAAAAGAAACCTTCTTCTGCCATCAAGTCTGAAGAAAAAACTGTGGTTAAAAATAACAGGGAAATTATTATGATCACAATAATTAGAATAAATTTCCTCATTCTGTTCCTTTCTCCGCTATTATTCTGCGACTACTGCTGTCCCATAAGCAAGGATTTCCGAGGCACTCTGCATGATCATTGAGGTGGTGAACCGGACATTGATAACAGCATTGGCTCCTAAAGCCTGGGCTTCCTCCTTCATCCGGTCGATGGCCTGTTCCCTGGCTTCGGCCATCATTTTGGTATAATCTCTGATTTCTCCACCTACGACATGCCGAAGAACAGCAGCGATATCCCGGCCGAGATGGCGGGCACGAATGGTATTACCCCTGACCAATCCCAGGATTTTTTCAATTTTTTTCCCGGGAATGAAATCTGTTGTCACTACTATCATTTCTCTACCTCCTTGTAACGCTCTCTTTTACGGAAAAAAAGCTGCTCTCTTAGAAAAGAAACCAGCAAAATTACTGCTCCAGCCAACACGGTCAAGAGCCCCAGCTTCAAGACAAGAGGATTTTCCGGATTTTTAATGATTCCTTCAACCATCTTATACCCGCCGAAAAACAAAAGAATTATACCTCCCAAAGAAAGGAGAATCCAGCCGATTCCTCGCTCGAGGCGGTTATAAACAGATGTCCAATACATTGACCAGGCCTCCTGGGGGAGATTTTTTAATCTCATTCCCTTCATCGCTTCTTCAAATTTCTGGGTCTTTTCGAATTCTTGACGGCATTCCGGACAAAATTCCAGGTGTTGGAATAGATTTTTCTGTTCTTCATCCGTCAGCTCTCCGTCAAAATAAGAGGAAATGAGGAGTTGATGCTTTTTATGTTCCAACATAATTTTTTTATTAACCACTCCTTAATATTGATCCATAAATAAATACGAAGGAGACTTTTTTTTATTCAAAATATAACAAAATAAATTCAATAGAGTCCGAAATCCTCTTTTTCTCAATTCAAAGGGAAGAAACACATCCTTTTGACTGTCCTTATAGTGTAAGTTAGAATCGGAAAGAGATTGTTAAATTTGAGGGTAAAATGAGCCGCTCATCTGAAAACGGACTGGAAAGAAAGCTGGGAGTTTTCCCTCTTTCAAACATTGTTATTGCCAATATGATCGGAGCCGGGATCTTCACCACTTCCGGGCTCTTGATGGAAGGACTGAAGAATCCCTGGATCATGATCTTTCTCTGGATTGTTGGAGGAGGAATTGCCCTCTGTGGCGCCCTCAGCTACGGCGAACTTGGAGCTGCCATCCCCCTGGCTGGCGGGGAATATATTTTCCTTTCAAGATTATTCCATCCCCTCGCTGGATTTCTAAGTGGCTGGGTTTCTTTTTTTGTCGGATTTTCCGCCCCTATCGCCGCTTCAGCCATTGGATTCACAGAATACTTAACCAGGGCTTTCCCTCGGCTTCTCAGGTTGGGTATCCTGGAAACCGGCCTGGAAGCCGCTTTGTTGAAAAAACTGTTCTCTATTGCGGTCATAATACTTTTCACCTTTATCCATCTCAGGGGCATTGAATTTGGAGCCAGGGTTCAGAACGGCCTCACCATTTTGAAAGTGGGCTTGGTCGCCGGACTGATCTTGGCTGGATTTATCTGGGGAAGCGGGAATCTAAATCATTTTACTCCCGGCGATAACTTTTCCCTTGACTTCGGGGGATGGAAAACCATCGGGCTTTCTTTGATGTGGATAATGTTCGCTTACAGCGGCTGGAATGCCTCGGCCTACATTGGCTCGGAGATCAAAAATCCCAGAAAAAACCTCCCTCTTTCCTTGATCCTGGGAACGGCCGTGGTCATTCTTCTCTATTTCGGCCTAAATCTTCTCTATGTCTATGCTGTACATCCGGAAGACATGAGCGGAGTCATTTCTATTGGAGGTAAGGCTGCTGAAAATCTCTTCGGCCCCTCCCTGGGCAACATCCTTTCCGTCATGATTTCCTTTGCCCTTTTCTCATCGTTGAGTGCCTTTATCATCCTCGGCCCGAGAGTTTATTATTCAATGTCCAAAGATGGTTATTTTTTTCCCTTTGCTTCCGAAGTACATCCAGTCCACCATGTTCCCTCAAAATCAATAATCTTGCAGTGCTTGATAGCTTCGGTTATTGTTTTATCCGGTTCCTTTGATCAGATACTGACCTATATGGGATTTTCCTTAGGGATATTTCCCCTGCTGGCTGTCATTGGTGTTTTTAAGCTGCGGCGTTCCCGCCGGAGCAGTTTCAGAATGCCTGGTTTTCCCTTAGTTCCGTTGCTTTATCTTATCGCTGGCCTTGCTATTTTGGGGTTGGGACTGCTTGAACGTCCCCTGCCTTCCTTGACCGCTATCCTTACAGTTCTCCTGGGAATTCCGGCTTTTTATATTTTTAAAAAAAGATATTCTTGAAGAGAGAAGAAAATAAGTAGATAATTACAAAAAACAAACAATGAACAACACTTTTTCATCAGGAATGAAGCAGGGGATAAGGATCGCCGTTATTCTTTTTCTCTGGGGAGTAATTATTTGGCTTCTTTACCCTCTTATGACTCTGAAAGATCCGGAGTCTATCCAATTCGGAGAATATTTCTATCGTTCGGCAGCCGGGATTATCATAATGATTATTCTGTTCGGCAAGACCGTGACTGACCTTTTCTTCCCCCTGCAAATATCAAGAAAAAAAGCTGCCCTGTCAACTATCTTCCTTATCCTTTACTGCCTTTGTTTACTAGGAGCTATCGTCTATATGATTTTAAGAGTAGCTTCTCTCTACCTCAACAGCAGCACCAACCAGATCCAATTTTAGAACTCTCCACAAATTCCAATTAATGCGTTCGCACTACCTGCGGCATCTCCGAACTGTCAGGGGTTTCGTTGTATGATATACTTTAAAAAAGTTTATGAATCAAGAAATATATATTATACTTGACAAGTTCTTTTTTGTCTTTCATTCCATCCTTGTTCTATTTAACTTCTTCGGCTGGATCTGGAAAAAAAGCCGCCTGCCTCACCTGATACTGATCTCTTTGACCGCATTCTCCTGGTTTTTCCTGGGAATATGGTATGGGTACGGCTACTGTCCGAGCACTGATTGGCACTGGCAAGTCAGAATGAAATTAGGCTATTACAGCATGCCCGATTCCTATCTTCAGTTTCTTTTCGAAACCTTGACCGGAATCAATGTCTCCAGGACGGTTGTTGATATAGCTGCCCTTGTTGTTCTCTTCACCGCTTTTCTACTCTCATTGACTCTTAACCTCCGGGACAGGAAGCAAAAAAGAAAACAGTGACCTTATAAATTAAAGGGAGATGTTACCTCTTCCTGACAGCAGCGATATAAGATACCATTTTATTTGCTCTTTCCCTACTAAAAAAGTAGAATATGCAGCTATAATTTTGACCACGAGAGGAGATAACAGGGGAAAAAATTCTTTGTTTAGGTCAAAGCTTTTAATCTTTCTGAAAGCCTTGACGAAAGCTTCCTGAGATAGATCCAGGGCATCTTCCTGATTTCGGACAAGGCTCAAGGCTGAATAATAAGCCGGCTTCTTGTATCTTTCCACAATGTGACGGAAAGCTTCTTTCTGCCCCTTTTTTACCAGATCCAGAACCTTTCTGTCGTCTTTCTCCCAGGAGCACTCGCTCATTAATGGGCCCTTTCCCGCCAGAAAAACAGATGACTCTTCAAGCCTAAAAGACTTTCTTTCCGGAAGCCGACATAAGATGAATATTTTTTATTCAATTTGGGCCACTTTCCTCTGACGGACTACTTCATATAAAAAAATCGCCGCTGCCGAAGCCACATTTAGAGAAGACATCTTTCCTTGAAGAGGAAGAGAAAGAACCGCATCACAAGTTTTTCTTACCAGGGGACGAAGTCCTTTTCCTTCCGATCCCAGCACAAGAGCTACCGGTTGAGTATAGTCGAAGTCATACCAGGGCTGGAGTGCTTGACCTTCTGCTCCTACTACCCAAATTCCCTGGCTCTGAATGAATTTCATCGCATGAACCAGGTTAACTACTCTTGAAATTCTGACATGCTCCAACCCTCCTGCTGAAACCTCAGCCACGGTTCCTGTCATTCCGCTTGAACGGCGCTCCTGGATAATTACTCCATCTGCCCCTGCACAAGCGGCACTCCGGATGATAGCTCCAACATTGCGGGGATCTTCTACTCCATCCAAAATTAGCAGAAACGGGCGGGAAGATGATGTCGTGATTTCTTCCAAGGGAGTGAAGTCTATTGGACTAATAAAGGCTACTACCCCTTGATTATCTTTACCCAAAGCGGTTAGTTTTTTCTTGGGCACCGTGATAAAAGGCACTTTGTTAGCCTTCGCAAGCCCCATAAGTTGTTGCAATCTTCTGTTTTGCAAGTCTTTTTGAATGAAAACCTTATTCACCCTTTGAGGTCTTTGCCTGAGGGCTTCCATAACAGGATTAATCCGGGATATTTTTTCCCATTGTTTCATTGTTTTTTCATGTTAAATCCCTTTTACCAGATGAGTCAAGCAGTAGAAGATATTGGGTTTCCCCTTGCAAAGATTTTGGCAACCTTTCTATCCTTTTCTTCGTCTATAGAGATGTAAGTAACGAAAATAAGACCAACAAGGAGATAAAAAATGAATTTAAAAACAAAAATCGCTGCTTTTCTGGCTGCCGTTTTTTTGAGTTTGCTGGCTTTTAACCTGATGGCTTCTCCGGGCGTTGTGGAATTGATGAAAATAGGGAAAAAGGCCGGTTATAACATCATCCAGAATGTTCTGGCTGAAGAAGCTGCTGGTTCCCAAACAACTGCGCCCTTCAAAGGATAAGAATGCTCAGGATGATAAAGCTTGCGGCTATGCAGATAGTGGGATTGGTTGTTTAAAACAGGCCGGAACAACCTTCTCCGAATCTCCACAGTGAGATTAATCCCCTGGAGCCAACCAATCCCACTTCCTACCTTTTTTCTTTCCCGCCGTTTTCCCTCCCTTCCCCTGTCTTGGTTTAAAGTTTAAAGAAAACTTAAATCTTAATCCCTGATCGAAGAAGGGCTGCCTTTAGCCCGTCTTCTCCAAAAGGACACAGGCCCAGGCGGCAATGGCTTCCTGGTGGCCGATAGGCCCCAGTTTTTCGTTTGTCTTTGCCTTAATGCTTATGCTTTCCCGGGAGAGCATAAGAACAGGAGAAAGAATTTCTTTCATCCGGGGAATATGGGGAGCCAAGGGAGGCTCTTCAGCGATGATCACTGAATCGAGGTTGATTAACCGCATTTGTTTCTCTTTAATAATGTTCATTACATGATGAAGAAGTTCCAGGCTTGGAATGTCTTTAAATCGTGGATCTGAATCCGGGAAGAGCTGTCCAATGTCCCCTTCTCCCGCAGCTCCCAGAATAGCATCAATCAGGGCATGCACCAAGCAATCCCCATCGGAATGCCCCAGTAATCCTTGCGGAAAAGGGACAGCAATCCCTCCCAAATATAGAGGGCGCTGGTTAACCAGACGATGGATATCAAACCCAAGTCCGACTTTAATGCTCAAGAAAAGCCTCCGCTATTTTAATGTCTTCCGGCACTGTTATTTTGATGTTCTGTCTCTCACCCTTGACTGCTCTCACTTCATATCCCAACTGCTCGATGAGAAAAGCTTCATCTGTTGCCTTTAGTTTCTTTGTCAAGGCCGTCTCTAAGGCTTCCTGCAACAGGCGGTAAGCAAATCCCTGTGGAGTTTGAGCCCGGAAAAGGCCTTCCCTGTCAACGGTTTTCATTACATATTCTCCTGCCACTTTTTTCAAAGTGTCTTCCACCGGCCAGACTGGAACAGCCGCTCCGCTGGCGCCGGCTGTCTCAATGACCCTTGAAATCAGCTCCCGGCTTACCAATGGCCTGGCTCCATCGTGAACCAACACCAAACTCTTCGGCCCTGAACGGACATGCTGGAAACCGGAGGCCACAGAATCCAGGCGTCTTTTCCCCCCGGCCACAACTTCTTGAAGCTTGGAAAACCGTCTCCAGGAATCCAAGGGCTGTGCTTTCTCATTAATAACCAGGACAATTTCCGAAATCGACGGGTGACTTTCAAATGTTTCCAGACACCAGTCCACAACCGGTTTTCCTCCAATCAAAGCTTGCTGCTTGAATCCGCCAAAACGACTGCCTTCTCCAGCAGCAGCTATAATGACCGCAACCCGCATCATTTGGACTCTTCGTTGTACCGTCCAAAAATCATTTTCCCGACTGTAGTCTGAAGAACAGAAGTGACCGTGATTTCCACTGTTTGTCCAATCATTCTTCGGGAATTATCAACCACCACCATTGTTCCATCGTCCAAATAAGCCACTCCCTGGTCCTTTTCTTTCCCTTCCTTGAGAATGTAAACCCGGACAGTCTCTCCTGGCAGAACAGTGGGCTTAAGAGCGTTGGCCAGTTCATTTATATTCATCACCGGGATACCATGAAGCTTGGCAATTTTATTCAGATTGAAATCATTGGTGATGATTTTGGCATCCATGTGTTTGGCCAGCTCAATCAGCTTGGAATCCACATCGCTTATTTCAGGAAAGTCTTTCTCAACAATCTGCACCGTTATCTGTGGAGTACGTTGAAGCTGGTCCAGGACATCTAACCCTCTCCGGCCTCGCTGTCTTTTTATGGGATCGGCAGAATCTGAGACCAGTTGAAGCTCCTTCAGAATGAACTGAGGGACAAGAAGGGTTCCTTCAAGGAAGGAAGTGCCACAGATATCGGCAATGCGCCCGTCGATAATGACACTTGTGTCCAGGATTTTAAAACTGCGGATAACGTTTTTTTCCTTGAACACTTTAAACAGATAAGCCGGATCAAGCCATTCGAACTTCTTGGAGCCAACCAGAAAACCAATGTAGGGCATAATCAGCAGGAAAAAAGCTCTGATAAACATTATTGTCGAGGGATCCCGGGCTAAACTCTGGTAGATTCCTCCCAGAAACCATCCCAGAATTACTCCAGCGAAAGTTCCCACCGTGGAACCCCAGATAATTTTGAATTGGTTCTTGCGAATCAGAGTCTCCAAGTAAACAATCAAAATAGAAAGGGAAAAACCCAAAACAGCCCCAAATGGAGGCTGGAGGCGAAATGGTGGAAAAAAATATCCCGCCAGTGTTACCAAGGCAACTACCACAAATCTGAAGATAAATATTCCCATTATAAATCCCTTAAAAAAATATTTGTAAGGCTTCCCGGATATTGGAAATACCCATTATTTTTATATCTTGATTGGCCTCTTTTTCCAGATGAATTTCATTGCCCCGCGGCAAAACCATGGTGGAAAATCCGAGAGAGGAGGCTTCTTTCAGCCGTACTAAAGGATGGCTGACCGAACGTACCTCTCCACTGAGTCCAACCTCGCCAAAGACAGCCACATCAGGAGGAAGAGCCTGGTTTTTCAAGGAGGAGACCACCGCTAAAAGAATTCCCAGGTCAGCAGCTGGCTCTTCTATCTCCAGCCCTCCGGCCACATTCAAATAAACATCTTCTCCTGCAAAGCTGAACCCAAACTTCTTCTCCACAATAGCCAGGAGCATGGAAGCACGGAAATGGTCAAGCCCTATGGTCATGCGTCTGGGATTGCCTGAAAATAGGGTGGATGAGACCAGGGCCTGGATTTCAGCCAGCAAGGGGCGTGTCCCCTTCATGGTGCAGATTACAATACTTCCCGGTTCCTGACGCGGCCGCTCTTTTAGGAAAAAGGCTGAAGGATTGGCGATCGCCTCCAGGCCTCGGCTTCCCATTTCAAAGATGGCTAATTCCGAGACCGGCCCAAACCTGTTTTTAAGAGCCCGCAATACCCGGTGGCTGTGGTCGCGTTCTCCCTCAAAGTAAAGAACCACATCCACCATGTGCTCCAGAGATTTTGGCCCGGCCAGAGAGCCTTCTTTGGTTATGTGCCCGATAAGAAAAGATGAAACCTCGTTTTTTTTGGCAAAACGAAAAACCTGATTGGTAACCTCCCGGACCTGGCTAATGGTTCCCGGGCTTGAAGTCAATTTGGAGGAAAAGACGGTTTGAACTGAATCCAGGATAAAAATCTTCGGCCTCAGTTTTTCTGCCTGGTTTAATATTCTTTCCAAATTGGTTTCGGCCAGAATGTATACTTGTTCATTTTTGATTCCCAGCCTTTCCCCCCTGAGTTTGATTTGTTCCTGAGATTCTTCACCTGAAACATAAAGAACTTTCTCTCCGCCAGCTGCGAAATCCCTGCTTACCTGGAGCAAAAGTGTTGATTTGCCTATCCCTGGTTCTCCTCCTATAAGCACCAGAGACCCGGCCACCACTCCTCCTCCCAGCACCTGGTTGAGATCCTTGATGCCGGTCTCGATCCTACTCTTGGGTGCTTCTTTGATATCTTCTATCAGGACAGGATTGGCCGGCGGAAAAGACCATTCAACAGAACTTTCTTCCTCAATTTCTTCGATTAAAGAATTCCACTCCCCGCAACCCGGACATCTACCCAGCCATTTGGGTGACTGAAACCCGCAGTTCTGGCAGATGAAGCTAACCTTGCTTTTCATGTCAGTATCCGAAGCTTATCCCAAAAAAGAACTCCCTTTCTTTGCTTAGAGTAAAGTCATCAATCCCCAAAAGAAGATAGATTGATTTAAGAGGAGCGAAACGGGACCATAAACGGAACCTGGGTTCTGGCTCCCGGTTTAAGTCAAATGCTTCCAGGGAAATCACGGCCCGCCTATCCCAGGCATAATAATCCACTCCTATACCCAGGGTAGACTCTAAAATTCCCGCTCGGGCGGAAAGGCCTCCCCACCGCAGGCCTCCTTGCAGGGAATAACTAAAGGTTGGTTGCCGGTAATGGTGAACAATCTGGCCATAAAAAAAACTTCGCCGGGAAATTTCAAGGTCAAGAGATAAGTCTCCTCGGATTTTCTCAGCTCTTCCATAATACTGGAATCCTACCCGGGGCAAAATCCTCCGGGAAGAAAAGGCATCCACCGCCCTTTCTACATCCTTGATTGTCTCCTCGGCCTTATCATATAAGGAAGGATCCTGAATTAGTTTTCCCAGCGTACCCTCTCCCTCGTTCAGCTTTTCTAAACTTTTATTAAGGAGTTCCAAAGATTCTTGCGTCTTCCGTATGAGCTCTTCAACATCCTTGACGCCACTCTTGATGCCGCTCCGGTTTTCCTCAATCAGTTCCTGGAGGGAGGAGATCAGTTCATCCAGATTACTGCTGAATTTTTTTACATTCTGGTCAAAATCCTCCAGGACGAGTGACGATTTTTGCACGCTTTTTTGCAGTGATTCCCGGTTGTCTTGGAAAAACTGCTGCAGCTCGGCGGTAAAAAGGGCAATGTTTTGCAAGGTCTCTTTCAGGCTGGATTTGGTTTCATCCCCGCCAATCATTTCCCTGAGCAAAGCCCCGGCCCGGCTGATTTCTTCAGTGACTGAGAAAAGCTGGGCGCCCAGCTGATCCAGACTGACCGGCGGAAGTCCTCGAATAGTATCCCCGGGCTGGCAGTATTCTTCTTTTTCGCCGGGGATAATTTCCACATACTTTTCACCCAAAAGTCCCAGGGCAGCCAGAGTGGCAAGAGAATCCTTGCGCACCAGAATCTCCTTATCAATCATGAGCAGAACTTCAGCTTGGGTGCCTTTTAAGCGTATATCATTTACCTTTCCGATCCCCACTCCGGCCATGCGGACCATAGTCCCGCGCTCAAGGCCGGCGACAGAATTAAAATACACATAAATGGGATACCCTTCGCGCCTGAAAAGCTCCCCTAAATCTCCCACCGTAAAAATGAATAAGGCCATGATAAAAAGAGCAATTCCGATAAATATTCCTATTTTAACTTCCCGTGACATTTTTTTATCCTTATAAAGTTATTATTTCCTTTACTTCAATAGTCTTGAATGGGGCCTTCAGCAATCCCCTTGATGAACTGTTGGATGACTTTATTTCTGCTTCTTTTGATGTCCTCTGGTGTACCGGTCTCTATAATCCGGCCTTGATGTAACATGGCTATCCTGTCGGCGACTTTGAACGACCCCGTCATGTCGTGGGTAATTACAATGGATGTTACCCCCATTTCTTTTTTCAAGTCTATAATTAAATCATTAATAGCATCGGCCCGGATGGGGTCAATGCCCGTTGAAGGCTCATCATAGAGCATTATTTCTGGATTGTAGGCAATCGCCCGGGCCAGGCCCACTCTTTTTTTCATTCCCCCGCTTAATTCGTGTGGCATTAATTCTTCTGTTCTTCTCAAGCCCACCATTTCCAGGGCTTGACTTACTTTTTGCCTTTTTTCTGCTTCATTTAAATTCGTGTAGCGATCAAGCCCGAAGCTGACATTTTCCGCTACGGTCATCGAATCAAACAGGGCGGCACTCTGAAAGAGAAGGCCGAATTTCTTCCTTACCCGGTACAGCCTGTTTCTTTTTAAGCGGGTGATTTCCACTCCATCAATATAAATTTCTCCCCGGTCCGCTTTCATTAAACCTATGAGATGTTTGATCAAAACGCTCTTCCCTGAACCACTTTGACCGATAATTACCAGGGTTTCTCCTTTGTTTATTTCCAGATTAACTCCTTGGAGAACCTTGTTCAATCCAAAAGATTTGTGTAAATCGATTATGTTAATCATGATCATAATGAAGCAGGTAAGGCTTTACTAAGAAAGAAGTTCAGAATAAGAATTGTAATGCTGGAAATAACTACGGTCCGGGTTGTGGCTCTCCCAACTCCGGCAGCTCCTCCCTCTGCCTTCAATCCCTGCCAACATCCGATGATGGCGATCACCAGCCCGAAAACACAAGCTTTTATCAGACCAGTCATCACATCCCATAAATCCAGGTAAAGCAAAGTGTTTTTTATATAGATGAACTTGTTCACTTCCATAACCATTACATTGTAGAAAAATCCTCCTGCCATACCGATTATGTCTCCATAAAGAGTAAGGCAGGGAAGCATCAATATGCAAGCAATCGTGCGCGGGACCACCAAATACTTAACCGGGTCTGCGCCCAAGCTGAACAAGGCATCAATCTGTTCGGTAATTTTCATAGTCCCGATTTCAGCCGCCATGGCCGAACCGACTCTCCCGGCTATCATTAATCCCACCAGGATAGGGATGAGTTCTTTGGAAAGCCCAAGGGATATAATGGGGCCTCCATAAGCCTCAGATCCGTGTCCAATATAACGGTGAAAGCCTGTATAGGTTTGCAATCCAAATACCAGGCCTCCGAACGCAGCGGTAAGAGAAACAACCGGAAGCGACCGGACTCCTATATCTTCGAGCTGTTGCAGGAAAGTCTCTTTCTCCCAGGGACGATGGAATAAATTTCTCAGGGTTTCTGCCAGGAGGAACCCTACTTCTCCAAGATACTGAAAGAACATTAAAACCGGAGCCAGCAGCTTCTCTCCCCTCACTCTTCAGCCTCCAAATTCTCTGAATTCCATATCTGCGAAACGGGCATACTCCCGAATAAACGCCATGGATACCTTGCCGGTAGGTCCATTCCTTTGTTTGGCCACGTTGATTTCAGCTAAGCCCCGGAGGGCTTCTTCATCTGGATTATAAAATTCCGGCCGGTAGATGAAGACAACCACATCGGCATCCTGCTCAATAGCGCCTGATTCTCTCAAGTCAGAAAGTTGAGGCAGCGGGCGGCTCCGTCCCTTCTCCGGGGCGCGGCTTAACTGAGAAATCCCGACAACTGGAATCTGCAGTTCTTTGGCCAATTCCTTGAGAGAGCGGGAGATAAAGGACATCTCCTGGTTCCTGTTTTCAAAACGGCTTCCGGTCCGCATTAACTGAATATAATCAACAAAAACTATGTCCAGGTTCTTCTCCATTTTTAACCGCCTGGCCTTGGCTTTCATCTCAATCATGCTCAAGGCCGGCGTTTCATCTATATATATTTTAGCCTGGGAAAGGATATCCGATCCCAGCCTTAATCTTTCAAACTCCTGATCGCCGATGAATCCTGTTCTGACTTTTTTAAGGTCAACCTGAGCCTCAGAACAAAGCAACCTCAGGAGGACCTGTTCCTTAGCCATTTCCAGGGAAAAAAATCCCGCTGAATAATCTGTCTTAATGCCTACATGCTGGCACATGTTCAGGCAGAGAGCTGTTTTCCCCATAGAAGGCCGGGCCGCCACTACAATAAATTCTGAGCTGTGAAATCCGGAAGTGAGGGCATCCAGATCACGGAACCCAGTAGGGATGCCGGTAACCGCTTCTTTTCTTTCCCGCAAGGCTTGAATGTTCTTTAAAGCAGCAGAAGTGAGATTCCCAACATGGATAAAACCCGGTCTGATTCTTTGTTCTGCTACCTCAATTATAGCTGATTGAGCCTCTGCCAGAAGATGATCAGCATCCTCTTTCTGTTCATAGCTCGAAGATATGATCTTGGCCGATGACAGAATCAATCTTCTCAAGAGGGCTTTTTCTTTTATTATTTGGGCGTAATACTCGATATTCAGGCTTTTGGGAATTCCATCCAGCAAAGAGGATAGATAGGCAGCTCCTCCAACATTATCAAGGGAGCCGTCTCTTCGCAGCTCTTCGTTAAGGGTGACCAAATCCACAGGAGATCCCTTGTCAACCAGGAAATTAATTTTCCCCAGGATAATCCGGTGGGATTCCTTGTAAAAATCCTCTGGAGAAATAATGGAAAGAACAATGTTAAGGTTCTTGTTGTTAACCAGAATCACCCCCAGCACATTTTTTTCTGCCTCCAGGCTGTGCGGCGGGGCTTGTTTAAGGAACATTAAATCAAGATCCATATCCGGCCCTCTTAAGTTTTGTTTTCCTCAGTTTCCCTATCCTGTTCTTCTCTGGATTCTATTTTGTCTTCCTCCTTAGTCCTTTTTTCCCCTGCCGGCTCCTCTCCTTCTGATAGGACCTTGACCGTAATTTCTGCTTGTTCATCCTGAAAGATCTTCACTGGAACCGAATAAGTCCCCAGGGTTTTTATCGGTTCTTTCAGCATAATCTTCTTCTTGTCCACTGTAAAGCCCTGTTTTTCCAGTTCTTCCCGGACGTCAGCTACACTAACAGATCCGAATAACGAATCCTTCTCGCTGGTCTTACGGGTAAAGGTCAATGTTATCTGCCCCAGGTTTTCTTTTTGTTCTTTAAAAGAAATCAGGTCTTTTTCCAGTTTTTTCCGCAAGGCTTTTTGCTGCATCTGAATCTGCTTCATATTGGTGGGGGTGACTTCTGCAGCCAGTTTTCTGGGGACAAGATAATTTCGAGCGTAACCTTTAGCCACATTGACTATGTCCCCTTTTCTTCCTAAATTTTCAATATTCTCTCTTAGAATAACTTTCATTTTTCCTCCCTCTGTTCCTGTATCTCTGGTCAATCAACGATAAAAGGCAGAAGGCCTAAAATCCTGGCTCTTTTAATCGCCCTGGATAATTTTCTCTGATGGAAGGCACAGGTTCCCGTGGCCCGGCGGGGAGCTATCTTGCCTCTCTCCGGGATGAATTTTTTCAAAAGCTCCACGTTTTTATAATCAATGTCTCTGACCTTTTGCAGGCAAAAGCGGCAGACTTTTCTCTTAGGAGAAAAATACCTCTTGTAACTAGCTCTTTCGCTTCTCTGTTCTCTGTTCATGTTTGTTCCTCCTCTTCCGTTTTCTCAGGAGCAGATTCGCTTTCCAGACTCTCTTGGCTTTCTTCCTCCTGGGGTCTTGCCTTCTGGGGAGAAGTTTTCTTGTTTCTCATTCTCACATTATCCCTCATGTCCTTGAGTATAGTCATGTAGCGGATAACTGCTTCTTTCTGTTTTAATTGTCTCTCCAATTCAGCCGGGGTCTCCGGAGAACTCTCATAAAGGAAGAAAACATAATAAGCTTCTGAGAACTTATTAATGGGATAAGCCAGTTTTCGTTTTCCCCAGAAATCCTGATTGATTAATTTGCCCTTTTTCTTGGACACCACTTTTGCCATGTCCTGAATAAGGCTTTGGATCTCTTCCTCTGGCATATTTGGTGTGACAAGGAAGGCTGTTTCGTATTGTCTCATGTGACCTCCTTATGGATTTAAAGCTCCTTCCCTTATCTGGAAGGAACAAGGAGCTTGTTTTGCTAATTCATGGAAACACCACGTTGATTAAAAAAATTCATGGCTTGTTCGATACGGTCCTTAATTATTAAAGAAATAGCCTTTTCCGCTTTGTCCAGGCTCTTCTCAAAGAGGAGTATCTCCTCTGAAGCAAAGGAGGAAAGAACATAGGCAGCAGCCTCCCGGTTTTCAGGAAGAGGTCCGATGCCAATTCTGATGCGAGGAAATTTTGTGGTCCCAATCTCCTCTACAATGGAAAGCATGCCTTTATGTGAGCCCGGCCCTCCTTCTTGGCGAATCCGGATCTCTCCCAGAGGTATATCCAGGTCATCGTAAACCACCACCATATGTTCAGGCTTTATCTGTTTTGAGTTCAGGAGCAACCAAACAGCCTCTCCACTCCTGTTCATGTAAGTCTGGGGAAGAGCCAGTAACACCTGTTCCCCTTCCCGCTGTCCCACACCTACTTTGGACTGGCATCGTTTTTTTCTCAAAGACACACCCCATTTTTTGGCCATTCTTTTCACACATAAAAATCCGGCGTTGTGTCTGGTTCCTGCATATTTCCGGCCTGGATTGCCCAATCCGACCACAAACCACACTCATCACTCCTCTTCTTCGCCTTCTTCGGTTGCTTCCTTTTCTTTCTTGATAACTTCAGGCTCAGCTTCTTCTCCAATAATCTCCTCTTCCTCTTCTTCTTCTTCCACAATTTCTTCCTCCGCAGAAGGCATTTCGATAACTACTACTACTGCCTCTGGATCCGATACGATTCTCACTCCTTCCGGGGGAACAATGTCTTCTACTTTCAAAGATTGATTAATATGAAGTCCGCCAACATCAATAGTTATGGCTTCAGGAATGTTCTTGGGAAGGCACTCAATTTCGACTTCTCTTGTAAGCCAGTCCGCCATGCCTCCTTCAGATTTAACTCCAACCGGTTCTCCCACATGGTGAAGAGGAACAAAAACCCGGATAAGCTTGTCCATAGCCACCTGAACCAGGTCAACATGGCAAAGCTCATCATTAACAGGATCTAATTGAAGCTCTTTAATCATTACATTCCATTTTTTTGAATCACAAGATACCTGAAAAATCGTGTTTTCACCAGCCTTGAGAACTCTGAAAAGATCTTTTTTATCCATGATTAGGCAAGCGTCAGATGTCTTTGGCCCATAAAGGATGACTGGCACCTTACCTTCACGCCTGATTTGCCGGGCAGCATTCTTGCCTGTTTTCAATCTTTTTTCTGCCTTGATATGAATACTCATCGAGTTTCCTCCCTATATGAAAAGGCTGCTTACTGACAGCCTTTCGTGGATTCTCCGGATCGCTTCACCAAAAAGCTCTGCCACAGACAGAACTTCTATTTTATCCAAGCTTAATTTTGTTTCTGTCAAATGAATTGTATTGGTAACGATCAATCTCTCTATCTCTGAGGCTTTTATCTTCTCCATTGCCTTTCCTGATAGAACTGGATGGGTACAGGCGGCAAAGATCCGTCTCGCTCCTTCCTTTTTCAAGGCTTCAGCACTTAAAACAAGGGTTCCCGCTGTATCCACCATATCATCAAGGATAACCACATTCCGGTCCCGGACATTGCCAATGACATGAAGAACCTGAGCCACATTGGCTGCTGGGCGGCGCTTGTCGATAATTGCCAACGAAGCCTGCATTTTTTTGGCAAACCAGCGCGCCCTTCCTACTCCTCCTGCATCCGGGGAAACAATAGTCAGGTCCTGTAGGTTTTTTGATTTAATGTATCCGGCCAAAACCGGGGCTGCCATTAAATTATCAGCTGGAATAGAAAGGAATCCCTGAATCTGAGGAGAATGAAGGTCCATCGTCAACACTCTATCTGCTCCCGCTTCCTCCAGTAAATCAGCAACCAGGCGGGCAGAAATGGGAACCCGTGGCCGATCCTTCCAATCCTGCCTGGCATAACAATAATAAGGGATAACTGCGGTTATTCTCTCTGCCGAAGCTCTTTTGAAGGCATCTATCATCAAAAAAAGTTCCATCATATGAAAATTCGCTTCGTATGAGCCCGACTGAATGACAAAAACATCTTCTCCTCTTACGTTTTCCTCGATATAAAAGTGAATCTCGCCGTCACTGAATCGCTCCAAGACACATTTTCCTAATTTGATTTCCAGATAATCTGTTATTTGTTCTGCTAAAGCTCTGTTTGAGGATCCGGAAAAAACCTTCATTTCACTTTGTTTCATTCCTACTCCTTTCCGGAAGGTCTTCCTTAAAAGGAGATTCCTTTCCTGGCTGGGGTGGGAGGATTCGAACCTCCGGATGGCGGATCCAAAGTCCGCTGCCTTACCGCTTGGCTACACCCCAGCATGGCATTCTTCCCAATACCTGGTTCTGTCGACCGGTTCCACTATCACAGCTTGCCAGGCTTGGCCAAGTTTCTCGCGGGCTCTTGCAGCTTGTTGACGGGATAAAAATATCCCGAAAACAGTTGACCCGGTCCCGCTTATCATGGACAACTCCGCTCCCTGGCTTAACAATGTTTGTTTCATATCGGCCAGCTGAGGATGGGAACGGAAGACTGTCTCTTCTAAATCGTTTTCCAATATACTGAATTTATTCTCTGCTAAAAACCTGATAATTTTACTGTCTTTATAATCTGAAGTCAAGGAACAGGAAAGATGCTGTTGGTATATATAATGGGTAGAGATTCGAAATTCCGGGAAAATCAGAAGACAATAAAATCCTGTTTTATCTTGCAAAGGGGAAACAACATCTCCCCGCTCTGTACCAAGGCAGAGCCCTCCTCTCAGAAAATAGGGAACATCCGCACCTATCTGCCGGGCGATTTCATTTATGGTTACCGGGTCAGCTTTTATATCCCAGAGTTTATTTAAAAAAAACAAGACCATAGCAGCATTAGAGCTGCCTCCTCCCAGTCCCTTTCCCGGAGGAATGTTTTTCTTAACCCGGAAAAAAGCTCCCTTCCCAACAGCAAACTGCTTCTGCAAAAGCCGGGCTGCTTGGCAGATCAGGTTGTTGCGGTCCCAGGGAATATTCTCGCCCGTTCCTGATATTACAATCCTCTCATCTTCCAAGGTTTCTACTTCAAGTTCATCATAAAGCGAGACTGACTGAAAAAGGGTCCGGATATCATGATATCCATCGCTCCTTTTCCCCAACACTTCCAGGCCAAGATTGATCTTGGCAAATGATTTGATCTTCATCTTTGGATTAAGGCTTCAATTTCGGGCCAAGTTTTCTTATCAAACCTTTCCAGAAAATCCAGGGCAAAGGCACTTTCTTTGACCGGCCTGTTAAAATCTATTCCCAGAAGCCGTATGGTAGTCTTTCTTTCCCCGCAGGAAAATTTAATGATGCGGAGTAAAGAAGTTTGTCCTGAAAACGCCTGGATCTCAAACTCCAGGTCTCCTTTATGGCCCCGGAAAATTCTTCCCTCCGAGTCTCTACTAAACTCCCAGTCTGTTCCTTCTTTCTCCATTGAAAGAAGTTCCTCCCGCCCCAGAAAAATGCTGGTTAATTCTTTTAGGGACAAGGAAAATCCCAGAGCTTTCCGAAAAACCTCTTCCTCTTGACCCTCCCAGAAGACTTTCTTCCGGGGAATAATTAAAAAACTCTGCGCTTGAACAATAAGGACCTGAGAAATTGTCCTCCCAATGGTATCAGATACATCCATTCTTGCTTCCGAAGGGGGGCGGACAACAAATGAAAATTTCGAACGGGAAGCCTCTTCATTTGAAGCAACCAGGATGGAAGCATACCCTTCAAAGGTTTTAATGATGGGAGGAAGCGATGAAACCGGCAGCATTCGGGGCCGGCAGCCAAAGAAGCAAAGCAACAAAATCAGGCAACCGAACCACCGAAGTCTTGTCACTCATCTTCTCCGCAACTACTCAGAATCCACATCAAAACCTGAATGGACCTCCGCTTCTTTCTTCCATTTCTGTTTCTTTTTGGATTGGTTTTGGACTGAATTGCCTTCTTCGGGAAAGGATGTTTTCCTGTCCCCCGCATCTTGTTTGTCCCTTTTCTTTCCTTCATCCACCAGATAGAAATCATAATCCTCGGCCTCGATCCTTTTCTTTTTTTTCTTTTTTCTCAGGAGGGGATAAAAAGGTGACTGGATTCTTTTACCGAAGCAGGAAAAATTCGGATTTAGAATGGCCAGAAGTATAAAAAGCCCGAAAAGAATCAAGATAACATAAGAAGTCCATCCCATAGCTTTCCTCGTCTGTATTCGACTTATATTTAATTATAAGTCTCTCTCCCGCTTATCGTCAACCGCATAATTAACTACTCTCTCTTATTGAAAGGGGAAAGGCCTGTTTGGATATTTGGATTTACGTGATTCTTCCTCTGGATTGCCAGCTGGAATATATATTCCTTTCTCCCCGACCGGCAAAGCAAGATTCTATTTTTGTTCTTCGTCTTCTTCCTGAAAATTGGGAATCTTTTTAACTATTTGTTCCTGCCCCAAATAATATCCAATTAAGAAAGCGGAAGAAAAGGCGAGAACAGTAAAGAATGATTTTAGCAGCTCTTTCATATCAACCTTCCACAAATCAATTTTATAGAAACCTTAAGAAAAGTCAACGGTTCTCTTCCCGAATATCAGAATGATTCAGGTCAATTGATTTTTTTTCTTTTTATCGGTATATTTTTTTATGCTTATGGGACTAATAAGGAAAACCTCTGTTTGGATTGCCTGTTTTCTATTCCTTGGCTTACCTTTCCTGCTCTTTACCCAGCCTGTCAGAAAAGCGGTTTGGGCCGGCCAGTTCTATCCAGAAAATCCTCAACAACTCCGATCTTTGATCGAGGGATGGTATGTTCGAATTGCTCCCTTTTCTGAAAACAAGCATATCCGAGTCCTCTTTGCTCCACATGCTGCATACATATATTCCGGGGAAGTAGCAGCGATAGCCTACCGGCAAGTGCAAGGAGCCGCTTTTACAACCATCATCATTATCGCTCCTGCCCATCACTACGGCTTTCGGGGAGCCTCTGTTTTTCCTGCAGGGGAATATGAAACGCCCCTGGGGCGGGTAGAAGTGGACGAGAAAACAGCCAATTTTATCAAAAAAGCAACCGGCTTCTCTTATGTATCCGCGGCCCACCAAAAAGAGCATGCCATCGAAGTCCAGCTTCCTTTCATCAAGATCGCCCTTCCTGAAGCCAAGATTGTTCCCATTGTTATGGGTTCACCGGAGAGGCGGACTATCCAGAAGCTGGCCGACGCCCTCCATAAGCTTCCGGATAAAGAAAATATGCTGGTAGTAGTATCCACAGATCTCTCTCACTATTTTTCCAAAGAAAAAGCCCGCTCCATAGATCTTGAGACCCAGAAGCTGGTAAAAAATCTTCGGGCAGATGCTGTTATCCGCAAGCTGGAGCGGGGAGAAAATTTTATGTGCGGGGCAGGGCCGGTTGCCGCAGCCCTTTTATACGGAAAAAAGCTTTCTAAACCCTCCGTTGAACTCCTGGCTTACACCGACTCCTCTGAAGCCGGAGGCCCTGCCGACCGGGTTGTCGGCTATATGGCCGCAATCCTTTACCAGGAGAATTCTTCGCCTCCTTCCTTTTCCTTGAATAGAAAAGAAAAGGCCGAACTTCTGTATCTCGCCAGAGAAGCGATGTCTCTGTATGTGAGAGAAAAAAAGATTTTGAATTATTCCACCAGTAATTCTCGCTTTAATACCCCCAGAGGAGCCTTCGTCACCCTCAAAAAGAATAACCAGCTTAGAGGATGCATCGGCTTTGTCGAATCCGGGTTGCCCCTTTACCAAAGTATAATCCAGGCCTCTGTTTATGCCTCTTCTCGGGATACCCGGTTTAAGCCGGTTACACCGGAAGAATTGGAAAGCATCGAAGTAGAAATTTCCGTCCTTTCACCCTTAAAAAAAATTATGGGGCCAGAGTGGATTCACGTGGGAAAACATGGACTTGTTATTGCCAAGGGAGAACGCAACGGCCTCCTCCTTCCTCAGGTAGCAACAGAGAACCACTGGGATAGGGAAACATTCCTAAGGCAGGCTTGTCTCAAAGCAGGCTTGAGAGCAAATGCCTGGAAGACAGGAGCAGAGATATATACCTTTGAAGCTCTGGTTTTTGCAGAAAAAGATCTTTAGGCTTTCTTTGAGGTATCCTTCGTTAGATGAAAGAAAATGATAATATTCTAATTCCTTTTTTTCTTATTTTCTGGTACAATATAATTTTATTTTACATTTTATAATTAACCTGGATTATTCACCGGTTCTGGTTAGCTGAATGGTTTGGGTTAATCCGGTGTGAAGAATGCCTATCTATGAATATAAGTGCTCCTGTTGTGGATATTTTTTTGAGGTTTTCCAGAAAATCAATCAGCCCACTCCACCTTGTTGCCCCCGATGCGGAGGTCCTATCAGAAAACAATTATCTCCTCCTGCTATCCAGTTTAAAGGGACCGGCTGGTATGTAACAGATTACGCTGGAACAAAAAATTTAAAGAAGCCAGATAAAAAAGATGAAAAACCAATCCAGAAAAAAACAAAAGAAGATACCTCCTCCCCCTCATCTTCTTCCAACCACAAGCCTCCTGTCCCCGGGACATGATTTCTTCTGAGCTCTTTTGACATCCTTTTGACCTCGGAATAAAATTAAACTGATGAAAATAATTGTTCGCTTGCCCAATTGGATTGGCGACACTGTCTTGGCCTTGCCCGCCCTGAGAAGCCTTCGGGCTGCTTATCCGGAAGCAGAAATCTGGCTGGCTGCTCATCCCTGGATTAAAGAGCTTTTTGACTCTTTCTCCTTAATTCAAGGCTGTTTTCCAATTCCTGATAAATCCAATCTCCGGAAGCTCAAGGAAACTTCCGCCCTCATCAAACAACAATGTTTTGATCTTGGGCTTTTATTTACCAATTCTTTCTCTTCAGCCTTTCTTTTTTATCTGGCCAGAATTCCCGAAAGATGGGGATACGTTAGGGATGGCAGGGAAATTTTGTTAACCAAAACAGTCCGCCCCCAACGCAAGGAACCACCTCTTCACCAGGTTGACTACTATCTGTCTCTTCTCTCCCAGCTGGGGATCTCCACTCAAGCGGAGAGCTTATCTCTTGATAATGGCTGGGTTCAGAAAAAAGAAGTGGCGTCTCTCCTCGCTAAGCACCGGATATCTTCGAAGAAACCCTTAATAATACTCCACCCTGGAGCAGCTTATGGTCCGGCCAAGCGTTGGCCAGCCGCTCATTATTCCCGGCTGGCCGACCTCCTTCAAGAAAGACTGGATGCCCAAGTAGCCATCACCGGTTCAAACAACGACTTTCTCCTGGCTGAAGAAATCCAGCGCCCCCTGAAGAAAAAACCAGTCTCTTTCTGCGGAAAAACTTCGCTGCCTCTCCTGGCTTCACTAATCAGGGAAGCATCTCTTTTTATAACCAACGATACCGGCCCCATGCATATTGCCAACGCTCTCAAAATTCCAGTAGTAGCTCTTTTCGGACCTACAGATCCCCGGGTAACCGGTCCTTATCAACCTCCAGCAGCTGTGCTTAAAAAGGAAGTTGCTTGCTGGCCTTGCCATTACCGGCAATGTCCCTTTGACCACCGTTGTCTTGTCTCTATATCTCCAGAAGAAGTCCTTAATGCCTGTAGGCAATTTATTTGAGATGAAAAAGCGCGCTGTTTTTCTGGATAGAGACGGAACCATTAACCGCGATGTTGGTTATCCAGATTCTTACAATCTAATCGAACTTTACCCGGAAAGTTTCGAAGCTGTACGGAAAATAAACCAGGCCGGGCTGCTGGCCGTTGTCATAACCAATCAGTCTGGAGTGGGGAGGGGGCTTATTAAAGAGGAGAATCTCCAGGAAATTCACGAACGAATGGCCCGTGAATTTTCATATCACCATTCCCGCCTGGATGCTTTCTATTACTGCCCTCATTATATATTTGCGGCAGATCCAAAATACCGGGCGGATTGTTCCTGCCGCAAACCATTGCCTGGGCTCGCCCTCCGGGCAGCTCGTGACCTAAACATAAACACTGCTGGTTCCTATATGGTGGGAGACAAGGTGGAAGATATTCTTTTGAGCCTGAATATAAAGGCCCGGCCCGTGCTGGTTCTCACCGGATATGGACAAAGATCCTTGGAAGTCATAAAAAAAGAAAAGCTCGGCCCGGTTCATATTGCTCAAAATCTTCTGGAAGCTATTCTCTGGATTCTGGAACAAGAAAAAACAAGAGGAGAGACCATCTAAGCAACCGAACGGGGTAGATAAGAATGATCCGATTCGATGATATTCTTGATAAGATTTCTGACTTCTCCGAAAAAGAAACCACTCTATTAAGAAAGGCCTATGTCTTTGCTGCCCAGGCGCATAAAGGACAGGTGAGGCGCAGCGGAGAACCTTATCTCAGCCATCCCCTGGAAGTGGCCAACATGCTGGCCGAAATGAAAATGGATGTAACCACAATTGCTGCCGGCCTTCTTCACGATGTTTTAGAAGACACAGAAGTGACCCTTCCAGATCTCCGAAAAGCTTTTGGAAAGGATCTTTCGGATCTGGTAGGGGGAGTAACCAAAATAAGCCGCCTTCAGGAGTCCACCCCGGAAACAAGACAGGCGGAAACTATCAGGAAGATCATCCTGGCCATGATAGATGATCTAAGAGTTATTTTTATTAAGCTCGCCGACCGAATTCATAACCTCAAGACATTAAAATTTCTCTCAGAGGATAAGCAAAAAAGAGTGGCCAAAGAAACCCTTGACATCTACGCTCCAATCGCCAACCGTTTGGGTATGGGCCGGACAAAAGCAGAGCTGGAAGATCTTTCCTTCCGTTATGTGGACCCGGATGGTTACTTCAAGATTGCCTCCTTAGTGGATCCTCAACGGAAAGAAACTGAAAAAGAGCTAAAAAAACTAAAAAAAAGTCTTTATTCGCTAATGAAGCAGAACAACATTCCGGCTGATATTTCCTTTCGGATCAAACGTCTTTACAGTATTCACAATAAAATGGTCAGCCGGGCTCTTGCTTTCAATGAGGTGTACGATTTCATGGCCCTTCGCCTGCTTACCAACACAGTAGAAAACTGTTACAAAGCACTGGGCATTATTCACCAGAACTGGCCTCACCTTCCTCACCGCTTCCGCGATTTTATCGCCATGTCCAAACCCAATCTCTACAAATCTCTCCACACCACAATTATCACTGAAAAAAAAAGAACGGTGGAGCTTCAAATAAGAACGCAAGAAATGCACGAGTTAGCCGAAAACGGGATTGCCGCCCACTGGAAATACAAGGAAGCTGGAACTCAAACCATCCTCAGAGAAGATCAAAGGCTCCGGTGGCTCAGAGAAATGGCTGATTTCTATAAAGAACAAAAGAGTCCCAAACAATTTCTGCAGAGCTTAAAGACAAATCTTCTGCCAGAAGAAATATCGGTCTTTACTCCGAAAGGAGAACGGATTCCTCTGCCTCTCGGAGCTTCTGCCCTCGATTTTGCCTTTAAAATACATTCGGAAGTGGGCCTGCATGCTTCAGGAGCACGAATTAATTCCAGAAATGCTGCCCTCAAAACAATCCTTAAAAATGGCGATATTGTAGAAATCCTGACCGCTCCAGAGGTCACAGCCCAAAGATCCTGGCTTAACATTGTCTTCTCTTCTACTGCCCAACATCACATTAAAAGATGGCTTAATCAGCAGGCTAAAATTAAAAACAAGCTTCTCGGAAGAAAAATCTGGGAAAAAGAAACTGCCGGTTTAAAAGTCGACCCGGACATTATAAAATCTGAATCGTTTATCCAAAAAATCTCCAAGGAAACTCATTTTCGATTGAAAAAGCCGGATGATTTCTATCTTTTACTGGGAACAGGCAAGCTCATGCTTGATGGCAAATTAAAAGGAAAGCTTTTCGGGGAAAAGCTTCCTTCGCTCAGGAGGGCTCCTCTTTTAAAAAAAGTTGTAACTCGGATCACCGGGCGGCCAAAAACAGAAATACGGGTCAAGGAAGGTGGAGCCGGCCTCGTCAATATTGCTCGCTGCTGTCAGCCTATTAAAGGAGAGCCAATCGTAGGATACATGACCTCCGGTAAGGGAATTTCTGTTCATGCTATCCGGTGTCCTTATGTTTCCAAAAACATTCTGGACAGACAACGCTTGGTCGATGTTTCCTGGGATGCTGATGCGCAAGGCCCTTATAAAGGACGGCTCTTAATTAAGTCAGAAGATGCCCCGGGAGTTCTGGCCAAACTTACTTCTGTTATTGCCCAGCTTGAAGGAAATATCACCAAGGCTGAGGTCAATACATCTGCCGACAACAAGGCTCAGGTCAAGCTTACTCTCGAAGTCCAGGATATCCAGCATCTATCTACCATAATGAAAAAAATATTGGCGATTAGGGAAATAATCTCTCTGGAAAGAATATAATTGATATAATTGGGTAGATAAGTAAAATCAGAAGATTCAAAAGGATTGACAAAAAGAGTAGCTTAAACTGCTTTTTTTACCTTGCCGGAACGGAGACAGCGGGAGCAAACCCAGATGTGTTTTGTGCCCTGGGGCGTTTCCGTCTTCAGTCGTTGTAAGTTTGGCTTCCACTTTTTCTTGGAAGCTTTATGCGAATGGCTTAAACTATAGCCGAAAACCGGCCTCTTTCCGCAAAGTTCACATTCCTTCGGCATTGCTCTAAACTCTCTTTCTTTCCTAATCAGGAATTGATTTATAACATATTTCTTAAAAAATTCCAAGAGTAAGCAATTTGGCTGATGCGTAACATCAAAATCGGACATTTGGGAACGCAAAACCGGACATCAAAT
>CAYTTR010000013.1:0-62131 GCA_964440805.1 uncultured Eubacteriales bacterium | reverse complement strand
AAGGAATGTGGCTGCCCGAGACCGCAGTTGACTTGGAAACTCTAAATATTCTGGCAGAGCTGGGAATAAAGTTTGTCCTCCTTGCCCCTCACCAGGCTTCCAGAGTAAAGAAAAAAGGCCATCATGAATGGATAGATGTTCAAGGCGGAAAAATCGATCCCAGGAAACCATATTTCTGTCTTTTGCCCTCAGGCAGGGCTATAAATATTTTCTTCTACGATGGTTCTATCTCCCATGGAGTGGCTTTCGGTGATCTTTTAAAAAGCGGGGACTTTTTGGTCGAAAAATTATTGAATACTTTTTCCAATGAGAGCGAGACTCCTCAGCTGATCAATATTGCTACCGATGGAGAAACCTATGGGCATCATAACCGGTTTGGTGACATGGCCCTCGGTTATTGCCTTCATCACATCGAGTCCAACAACTTAGCTAATATCACTGTTTATGGTGAATTTCTGGAAAACTTCCCTCCTCAGGAGGAAGTAGAGATCGTAGAGAGAAGTTCTTGGAGTTGTTCACACGGTGTGGAAAGATGGAAAGGGGATTGCGGCTGCTCATCGGGAGGACACCCATCCTGGAATCAAAAATGGAGAGCACCGTTAAGAGGAGCCATGGACTGGCTGAGAGACAAGCTTTATTCTCTTTATGAGAGGGAAACCTATGGCCTATTAGCAAATCCCTGGCAGGCGAGGGATGATTATATCAAAGTTATTCACAACCGGTCTGAAACAAATGTTTTTTCATTTCTTACTACTCATCAATCCCGGGAGCTTTCATCAAGCGAAAAAGTAAAAGCTCTTAAACTATTAGAATCCATGCGCAACGAAATGCTTATGTTTACCAGTTGTGGCTGGTTCTTTGATGACATCTCCAGGATAGAAACAATCCAGATAATGCAATATGCAGCCAGGGCTGTTCAGCTTGCCGGAGAGGTCAGCGGAGAAAATCTGGAATCAGGCTACCAAAGCATCCTGGAAAAAGCAGAAAGTAACCTTCCAGAATTAGGGAACGGAGCCCAGATTTATGCTAAATTCATCAAACCTTCTGTACTGGATTTAATGAGAGTGGGCATACACTATGCTCTTTCTTCACTTTTTGAAGATTACCCCGAAACAGTAAGAATTGGATCTTTTCAAGCCAAAGTTGAAGACCTTATTCGCCTTGACTCCGGACGTCACAAACTGGCCTTGGGCAAAACCATTATTCATTCGGAAATCACCTGGGAAGAGGATAAAATTACTTTTGCCGTAATTCATCTGGGGGACCAGAACCTGTTTGGAGGAGTCCGGCAATATCAGAACCATGAAGCCTTTTCTTTAATGTCGGAAGAAATTAAAAGATCCTTCAATGAAGGCGAGATACCTGCGGTTATAAACCTCATAGAGAAGCATTTCAAAACCAACAATTATTCTCTGAAAGACCTTTTTAAAGATGAAAAAAGAAAAGTTCTGCTCCAAATATTTGATCCTATAAGAGAAGAGATAGAAAGCTCCTTTCGCCGGGTTTTCGAGCATCATTATTCTCTCATGCAAACCATGTGGGAAACAAAAATCCCCCTCCCTAAAGCACTGGCCACTCCAGTGGAATATACTCTTAATGCAGAGCTGAAGAAACTCATGGAAGAGGAAAGTATAAAATTGGACAGGCTGGAAAGTTTGATCAAAGAATTTAGGAAGTGGGATTTCAAACCGGACAAGCTCCTGTTAAGTTATGTCACCAGCAAGAAGCTAAACAGTTTAATGAAAGAGCTTTCTTTAAACCCGGAAAACCTGAAGCTACTAAAGAATATTTCTTCTATCTTCCAGATTTTAAAAGGATTCCCCCTCGAGCTTGACCTTTGGAAGAGTCAGAATATCTGTTTTTTCTTAGCAAAAAATTATTTCCCCCAGATAAAAAAGAAAGCTGAGCAAGGGGAAGAAAAAGCTCAGGATTGGCAGAAACACTTTCAAATTCTGGGCGATTTCTTGGGAGTAAAAACCGGATGAATAAAATCTTTCCTTTCCAAAAATACAGAAAACCTCTTAAACTGCCTTTCCAGTGGGTCATTCTTTCAACAAGGAGGAATGAGGAATAATGAATATAAGAGGAAGTGGAATCCTTCTCCACCTGACATCCCTCCCCTCCCCTTATGGTATAGGAGACTTCGGACCTGAGGCGTTGAGGTTTGTTGATTTTCTAAAAGAATCAGGCCAGAGTTACTGGCAGATTCTTCCTTTGACTCCCACTGATCCGGCCTACGATAGCTCTCCCTACCATAGTCTCTCTACCTTAGCCATCAATCCTCTTTTACTTAGCCCTGAAATTCTTATCCAGGAAGGATTACTGACAGAAACAGAGGCAGCACCCTGGTCAAACACCTCTGTTCAAAAAATTGATTATGAAGGGGTGATCTCTTATAAACAGTCTCTTTTTCTCTCATCCTGGGAGAGGTTTAAAAAAAAGAAGGATCAAGGTTTTGATACTTTCTGTCAAGCAAACTCCGACTGGCTGGACGACTATGCCCTGTTCAGCAGTATAAAATCTCACTTCAATGGAAAAACATGGAGCAGTTGGCCAACTGGTATCAAAAATAGAATATCCAAAGATTTGGAGACATTAAGGAATGAACTCCGTGACCAGGTGGAAATGATTAAATTCCTCCAGTATAAATCTTTTCAGCAGTGGCAAAACCTTCACCATTACTGCTATCAAAAAGGGATTCATATTATAGGAGACATGCCTATCTACGTTGACTACGACAGTGTGGATGTCTGGGCCAATCCGGAACTATTCAAACTAAATGAGAACAAGAGACCATATGTAATAGCCGGTGTCCCTCCGGATTACTTCAGCCAAACCGGTCAGCTCTGGGGAAATCCCATCTATAACTGGGAGCGGCTAAGAGAACAGAGATACCAGTGGTGGATCCAGAGGATGGAACAGAACCTAAAACTTTATGATATCATCAGGATAGACCACTTCCGTGGCTTCGTAGGCTACTGGGAAGTACCGGCAACAGAAAGAACAGCCATCAATGGAAAGTGGGTGGAAGCTCCGGCAGTGGATTTTTTTACCTGTCTCAATAGAAGATTTCTTAACTTGCCTATTATCGCTGAGGATTTAGGAACAATCACTCCTGATGTTCGAGAAGTGATAGACAAATTCGGTTTTCCCGGGATGAAAATTCTGCTATTTGCTTTTGGAGAAGATAATCCCCTGCACCCTTATCTTCCTCACGTTTATGAGAAAAACTTCGTTGTCTATACCGGAACACACGATAACAATACAGCCAAAGGCTGGTTTGGCACCGAGGCCAGCCAGGAGGAAAAAAGAAGACTGTTCGCCTATGTGGGAAAAGAACTTCAGCCAGATGAAGTGCCATGGGCGCTTATTCGCCTCGGAATGATGTCTGTAGCTAACACATTTATAGTCCCCATGCAAGACATTCTCGGGTTGGGTGAGGATGCCCGGATGAACCGCCCAGCTTCAGCCAAAGGAAACTGGCGTTGGCGGATGCTTCCCGATCAACTCAATCCATCACTTGCCCAACAACTTGCAGAACTGACTTTGACTTACGGAAGAAACAGAGGAATCCACTGAAAAAATTAGTTTAACTCAAACCGGATAACAAAGTTAAGACTCCAAAATTCAGTGGACCAAGAAGCTTATAGAGCTGGCTTCAAATGCTATCTTATTTCGAAAACAAAAGAAATTCATTGCCAATATCTTCCTGCCAGAAGCGATCAGTCAACCTGGTCAAACCTACCATCAAGCCGGCTGAATAATTTCTTAATACATATTCCAGCCGAAGCAAGAAACTCGATCTATTGAATAGCCTTTTATAAAGATAAGAAAATCTATCATAGAACTCCATTCCTTTCCTGAATAGAGGAGAACTCCAATGGATTTGCTTCTCTAATTTAAAACCATGGAACTGGAAAAGATTTATATAGGCTTCAGGTTTTCTCCTGATGGCGATTTCTTGCCACCTGATCTGAGACGCCACTTTGACAAAAACCAAGAGTTTGGCTTGCTTCCTGGTAATTCTGGCAACCTCAGCAAGGCATCGATTTAATTCCTCATCATTCAGGTGCGCTAAAACAGAGAGAATAACGACAACATCAAAACCATCCCTCCGGAAAGGGAGTTCTTCAGCTTTAGCCTGAAAAAAGGAACAGGGTGCTTTTTTTTCCCTGAATCTTTTTTTGGCCAAAGACAGCATCTGGCAGCTGAAATCTACTCCATGAACTTCCACTCTTTTGTAATTTTCCCAGAAATGAGAACAGTAGTAACCATCACCACAGCCTATTTCCAGAATATGTTTTCCACTGAAACCAATCTTACTGAATTGACGGAGAAGCCAGTTCCGGCGGTAAACATAATAAGGTAATTCAGTTATGGTATAAAACCAGTCTCCCCGGTACCACCTAATACGTTTTCCCCGTTCATCCCAGTAAGAGAGCCTCTGTTTCTGAGGTCCTTTCCAATAGCTTTTTTTACCCATTTTCTGGAAAAAACCTTCTTTGAGAATGACTAATTTTCTGATTTATCAAGGAAACTTCGTTAATTTCTTTGCCAAAATCTTAGTATATTAGCCACGCATTTTTCTGATCAACTAACCTGGACTATTCACGAGTCAAGCTTGCCGTAGATACAAGGCAAAGGTATCGGCCTTTTTCATGAATTGTCCAGGCTGATTGATTTCCCTTTTCTCCGGAGCCTTCTTCTCATTCTTTTACGGGCCTTGGCCTCCTTGATTCTTCTTTGCTCACTCGGTTTGTAGTAGACAGAGCTTTTTTTATAATCTTTCATAATATGTTCGCGCTGAACTCTTCGCTTGAACCGCTTCAAGGCCCGTTCCAGGGGCTCGTTTTCATCCACAATAACCAGTGCCAATTTTTTTCACCTCCTCATTGATAAAAAATGAAAGGCAGCCCTTTTGGCCACTATAAATTTGGGAGATATTATTTTAAAAAAGGCCGCTTCGAATTTGCCTGAACTCGGTCATTATTTGTATTTATGATACTGAAAAATCACAAGATAATCAAGAAAACATAAAGATTTCCAGCGAACAGAACAGGATTTAACCTTCTTATGGTATAATTCTTTTCACTTTACAATTACAGAAAGACTATGGAACGGCTTATTAAAAAATTTTTCTCAGTAATAACTTTCTTTTCGTTATTACTTGCCACAATTATTTTTTTCAACAGTTGTAAAAAGAGTTCATCCTGGCACCAAACAAACCTGGTTTACTTTGACACGGTTTGCGAAGTCAATATTTTTTGTCCTCCCCACAAGTTCAAGGAAGTACAGGAAAAAATACATCAGGTCTTCTCCGAGATAGAGAAACATTTCTCTCCTGAAATAAAGGACTATTCTTCGCCTATGGTAATTGAGCTTTTCAATAAAGCTAAAAATATCTATGAAATTTCAAATGGGACTTTCGACTTAACTGTAGCTCCTCTTTCCAGACTCTGGGGATTTAGAAGCGGTCAACATGAAGTGCCCGGGAAAGAAAAAATCGAAGCCATTCTCCCCCTGATTGATATGAGACAGGTCTCCCTTGAGAGACATCAACTTGTTGTTCCCCCTGGTGTTGAGCTTGATTGGGGAGGAATCGCCAAGGGATATGGAATTGGCCTTGCTTATCAATCTCTCAAGGATTCGGGAATAAGCGGGGGATTTCTCAACGCTGGAGGAGATCTCTATTGCTGGGGTCTAAATCCTGAAGGCAAACCATGGCGAATCGGAATCAAACATCCTCGAAAAAGCGGATTCCTGGGCATTCTCTTTTTAACCGATTCAGCAGCTGCCACAACAGGAGATTACCAGCGGTTTTTTATCAAGGACGGTATCCGCTATCATCACGTCTTTGATCCCAGAAACGGGTATCCTGCCAGAGGAAAACAAAGTGTCACAGTCATCGGGCCAGATCCAACTCTCTGTGACGCTCTTTCCACTGCTCTTTTCATCTCAAAGGCTCCCCAAGAAATAATTAATCACTTCCCTGATTATGGGGCGATTATCGTGGATGAGACCGGAAAGCTCAGCTTCATAGGAAAAAAATTCCCCTTCCAGCCAATGTAAAGCGGAGGGCTCATCTGATGTTCTATAACCATACTTTTATTTTTCCCTCACTTTAACCGGAGGCTCTAAATCCGGAGGAATAGGACAAACATATGGCTTCCCTTCTGTTTTCTCCAGCCACTCTTCTTTCATTTTCTGTACTAATTCAGGATTGGTTAAAAAATCAACTCCGGATGCAGCCATTACTTTGGCTGCCGTAATCATCGCCTTATCTCCAATAGACATGCCTGCACAGGCCACAGACGACCAATGATGTCCCGGCGTTCCCAGGGGCTTAAAGGCAATCCCGAGAGTTGTGGTGGGAGTGATCCAACTTACCTCAGCCACATCGGTAGACCCTCCTCCTAAACTTCTTCGGGGAAGACGAAATGGTTTGATATCGGTACTGAGACCTTTCTGCTCCACACTCAGACTTTCTTGAATTTTCTTGGCGAATTCCTGTTCTTTCTGGTTGAAAGGAGGAGGTTCAATTAGCAAAAGGTTACTGTAGACTGTCTCGCAACCTGTCCGGTTAGGGAGCATATTGTGAACCCCGCTTTTAAAATGGATTTTGTAGGTTGTCCCAGTCATCCTGGCCGCTCCTTCAATAATATCAAGCACTCTTTTATAATTTTCTTCCACACTTTCCCGGTCAATATCTCGAACATAGTACCAAGCTCTGGCATAATCAGGCACCACATTTGGCGCCTTACCTCCATTAATGATTACATAATGAATTCTGGCAGTAGGTTTCAAATGCTCCCGCAGATAGTTTAGGCCGACATTAGTCAATTCTACTGCATCCAAAGCACTCCTGGCATTCCAGGGATCTCCTGCCGAATGAGCGGTTTTACCAAAAAATTCCACTTCAAACTGATTCATGGCATTACTTGAACCAAGAGAAACTCCATTTTCTGAACTTGGATGCCATTGGATACAACAGTCAAGACCGTTGAATAACCCTTCTCGGGCCATGAAAACTTTTCCCACTACGGTTTCTTCAGCCGGACAGCCAAAAAGCTTAACTGTTCCCTGAAGGCCTTCTGCTTGTATGGCTTCTTTCAAGGCCAGAGCAGCTGCAGTAGAGGCTACTCCAAAGACATTGTGGCCGCAACCATGACCAGGAGCATCTTTTTGGAGAGGTTTCTGGAAAGGCACTTTATCCTGGGAAAGCCCGGGTAAAGCATCATATTCAGCTAAAATTCCTATTACCGGTTCTCCATTGTCCCAGGAGGCTACAAAAGCAGTGGGCATTCCTGCCACTCCTCTTTCCACCAAAAAACCGTTTTTCTCCAAATAAGAAGCAAGAAGCTCAGAAGATTCATATTCCTCCATGGCGATTTCAGCAAAATTCCATATCTGATGGTTTATTTCCGAGAGTTCCTGGAAATTCTGGTCCAGCCACTTCAAAGCACTCTCTTTGGCTGGGGTCATCTCAGCTGGAGATACAATAATTAGAAAGGGATCTTTTTCAGCTTCTTGAGCCTTCATCGAAGAAAACCAAGGACTGATAATAATAAGCAACATAATTAATGACCGCCTCATAATGCCTCCTTCCTTAACTCATTAAAGCACAAATCAATGACAACTATGATTTTATAACATGAAAACAAGGAAGAAAAGCAAGGTTAATCGAAATAGACAGTTAGATCTACCCGATTTATCCCCTGCTCCAGAGCTGTCCTGGCTACAGCCTTGGCCACTTTCTTGTGAACTTGCCGGTCGAGCGGCCTGCGTCTCCGATATCAGCTAAAAGATGACCCAGAACTCCCGGACTTTGTTTTAACCGGCAGCGAAAAGTCCGCATTAATTTATCTTCCCACCACATATAAGTATCTCTTTTTTAATTTTTTTCTAACTAATTACCCATGGCGGGCTCTTGCTGCCCACGAATAATAAAAATACTCATTTGTCATTCATACAGATGTCGGTAGCTTTCCTCGCCTTTCTCACGCGTCTCGCCCCTCTCGCACCTATCCATGCCAGATAAACAAGATAGACGAAATTTGCTATTTTCAAGCTAACCTGGATTATATACTTATCCCTCTTTTTCCCACTTGTTAATAACAGATTTTCTCCGGACTATTGGCCTGCCATATAATCCGAGTTAAACTTCAAAATAACCTGATTTTTACTCTTCTTTTTTTTCTACATATTTAGCCAGAATCTCGACTATATCCTTTTCCGGTTTAAAACCAATGATCCTTTCGGCTTCTTCGCCTTTGTGAAAAACCATTAAGGTGGGAATAGCCATTATGCGGTAAGCAGCAACTGTCTCCATGTTTTCATCTGTGTTCATTTTGAAGACTTCCAGCCGTCCGTTCGTTTTCTCGGCGATAGCTTCCACTACTGGAGATACCATCCGGCAGGGACCGCACCAAGGAGCCCAGAAATCAACCAAAACAGGGACTTCTGATTTTAGTACCTTTGCCTTGAAATCATCATCTGTGATTTCTTTAACTCTTGACATTTTTTGTGCCCTCTTCAAAGAAAAGATTGAGGATAGCAAGGATCTTGTCATTGGCAATTCGGTAACAAACTTTGTTCTTATCTTTCCGGCCCTTAACAATTCCTGAATTGCGGAGAATCTTTAAATGTTGAGAGGTGTTTGGTTGAGAAATGGACAAGCATTTCTGAAGTTCACCAACGCAACCTTCTTTTTCCATCAACTCATGGAGAAGTTTGAGTCGAGCCGGGTGGGATAATGCTTGAAAAATTTTGGAATACTTTTGGTACTTTCTTAATCCTTTAGCCATGTTTCATCCTTTATGAAAAATTAAAATTCTTTTAAACTTTACATCTTAATATTATTATATTTAATATGAATTATGAGTCAAGCTTTTTTAAAAAATTTTATCAAATTCTCTATACTGAATGGCTTCTGAAACATGTGCAGTTCCTACCTGGGCCTCTTCATTCAGATCAGCAATGGTCCTGGCTACTTTCAAAACCCGGGTAAAGGCTCTGGCACTGAATCCCAGTTTTTCCACCGCTGTTTCCAGCAGTCGTTTGCTATCTTCATTCAACAGGCAATATTTTTTCACATCTCGTGTTGACATCTGGGCATTATACAAAACCCTCAAACCCCGAAACCGGTCAAGCTGTCTCTTTCTTGCCAGTGAAACCCTTTTTTGAACATCAGCAGAAGACTCTGCTTGATCAGAGGCAATCATTTCTTTAAACCTGACCTTTGGCACCTCCACATGAATGTCAATTCTATCGAGAAGAGGACGGGATATTTTAGAATAATACTTTATCTTCTGAGTTTCAATTTCTGAATACCAGGAATCTTCACCAGCCACCACATCCTTGTAGGGATTCATGGCTGCCACCAGCATAAATGAACAGGGAAAAGTAAGGCAAGCAGAAGCCCGGGAGATAGTAACCTCTCCGTCTTCAAGAGGTTGGCGGAGATTTTCCAAAACATGTCTCCGGTATTCTGTCAGTTCATCCAAAAAAAGCACTCCCCGGTGAGCCAGGCTGACTTCACCCGGTTTTGGTATATTGCCTCCACCGATTAAACCTGCATCGGATATGGTATGATGAGGAGAGCGAAAAGGTCTTCTCAGGATAACTCCCTTTGGAGGAAGATAACCAGCTATACTGTAAATCCGGGTAACTTCGATAATCTCCTCAAAAGTCAGGGGATGAAGTATAGTAGGAAGCCTGCGGGCAAGCATGGTCTTCCCGGCTCCAGGAGGTCCACTCATTAAAATATTATGTCCTCCGGCAGCAGCCACCTCAAGAGCTCTTTTGGCATGAAATTGTCCCCGGATATCTTTCCAGTCAACACTGTTTTCCTGGAAACGGTCAACCTCATCTAAAGGAAAATCAGCCGGCCTGAAGGATTCCGAATTCCGGAGAAAGCTGATAACCTTGGTCAAACTTTCCAAGCCATAAGCTTTTATCTGTTGTACCAAAGCTGCCTCTTTTTCATTAGCCTCAGGAATCACGATTCCTTGAAAGCCCATTTTCTTAGCCATTACTGCCACTGGAAGAACTCCGCGGACTGCTTTTATTTGCCCGTCAAGGGCCAATTCTCCCAAAAAAACATAGTTTTTCAGCCTTTCTACAGGAAAAAGATCAAAATAAGCTAATATACCCAGGGAAATGGGAAGATCAAAAGCGGATCCTTCTTTTTTCTGGTCTGCTGGAGCCAAATTAATAGTTATTTTTCTCCTGGGGAAACCATAACCGCAGTTTATTAAAGCTGCTCTGACTCTTTCCTTACTCTCCCGAACCGAAGTATCCGGAAGCCCCACCACAATAAAACCAGGCATTCCTGAAGAAATATCTACCTCTACTTCCACTACATTGGCTTCTATTCCCTGAAGAGAGGCACTTGAAAGCTTGAAAAGCATTGTCCTTTACTTTAAATAGACGAATGGTGGTGTAAATATTTATCATGAATAATTAGGATTAATGATAAAAAGAAATCATTTTTTAGTGGAACTGTATTCCCGGGCAAGCTTTTCTAGCTCTTCTTCTACATCCTGGGGAGATTTTAGTTTGATTTTGGTTACCCGCATAGGGGACACTTTTTCACTGGTCACAAACTGTATATCCTCTTTTTTTTCAGCATTCATCGCAGCCGCTTCCTCTTTTTTCTTTTCCTCATCCATGACAAAAGGTGGTCTTTCCTCTTTTCTCTTTTCACCGAATAGTTTTTCCCGGACCACCGGAACCACCATTTTAGCCATGTATTTCAAGCTCTCCAAGACCCCGGTTCCGTTAATAGCCACGGCCTCTAAATTGGGAAATCTGGTGGGATTGATTAAATTATTGAATGTATCAACAGGGATAAGATTCCCAAGATCTCTTTTGTTGTACTGGAACACCATGGGAACATCTTTCATGTCAACCCCGTAAGTCTCAAGGTTCTTTCGCAATCCGTCGAAACTTTCCAGGTTGGCATCAAGGAGAGGCACCTGGGAGTCTGCAACAAATATAATACCGTCCGCTCCTTTTAAAACACTTTTCCTGGAGGCCTCATAAAAAACCTGACCAGGGACGGTTAGCAGATGAAAATGAACTGTAAAATCCTTGATCAAACCCGCTTTTATGGGAAGGAGGTCAAAAAAAAGAGTTCTTTCCCGTTCAGTTTCTAAGCAAACAAGACTTCCTCTTGAATCAAAATCAAGTTTACTGTAAATATAACGGAGATTGGTGGTTTTCCCACTCAATCCCGGTCCATAATAGACAATCTTAATGGCAATATTTTTGGTAGTATGATTAACAAAGGCCATCTTCTTATTGCTGCCTATTTTAAATTACTTCATAACATAAAGTCAGAATAGAGTCAAACCAGCTTTTTCCATGAGTTCCCTGAATTTTCAAACCGGGTTAGATTTGTCAGAGGGAAAGAAGATAGTTAAAAATTTTGCTGTATTTAGCCAAAATTTTATTCCATGAGTAATTATTCTCCACATATAAACGGCCGTTTTTGCCAAGCAAGTTTCTTAATTTTTCATCGGCGAGTAAAAGTTCAAGGCAGGCAGAAAATTCTTCATAGTTAGCATAATAAAGACCACTGTTTCCATTCAAACAGTGGTCTCTGAGAGGAGCAGTCTTCTCCAGAACCAGAATAGGAGTCTCAAGGGCCATGGATTCCAGGGCAGCCATGCACAGGCTTTCGTAAGGAGAAGGATGAACAGTCAATGTTGCCAAAGACATCAAAGCATCCTTGTCTTCCCGGGGGATAAAACCCAGGCATTTAATCCTTGGATGAAAAGGCAGGTCCATGAGAAGTTTGCCCATAATAACAAGATTTACTTCGTTATTCTTTTCTATAAACCTGAGAAAATAATTTAGGAGCTCACGGCAGCCCTTACCCGGCTCGATGCGGCCGGCATAAAGAATAAACGGCCTCTCCACACCGTATTTAGTAAGGATCGGATAGGCGGAAACTGTCTTTTCCGGGATTTCTACTCCAACTCCGACTATCTCTCCATACTTTTTTTCCAGGGCAAACAACTTTGTGAGGAACCTACGCTCAGAAACTGTATTGAAGATAAAAGCCTGAGGAATGGTAAAGACTTCCTTCATTATCTCCAGATGTAAAGCAGGTTCATCATGAGCAGTGGGAACCAAAGCAGTTCTTCCCTTGACAACCTTCAAACCCCAGTAAGTATTGTAATAAAGATAAGTAAAAAAAACTAAGAAATCATGAATGCCTTGCTCTTCTTTTAGGGCTTCGACAAGAGAGGGCGAACAAGGGCCCTGTTGCTCCATCCAACTGAGTTCGTCTTCAATGGTATGTGGATTGTGAAAAATCCAATCTGAATACCGGTTGAATGATTCAATGTCTCTTTCCTTTCCCACCGGATAACGTTTAATGACTACTCCATTCAGAATGCTCTCTCCAGGAGAGTATTCATTTTTCCAGGTGATATAATCCTGGGCCGTGGTGGTATAAACAGTACAATCCAGGCCCTGTCGAGCCAGACGCTCCGCCATCAGACGGCAATGAAGCTCTGAGCCTCCCATTACTTCCTTTCCATAACGCTGAACAACAAAAGCAACCTTCATTTTAAGGATAGCTCCTGGATAAATTTCATCACGAGTCCCTTTTGGTCTGTATTTTTAAATCTTTTCAGTCTTTCTTTCTGGCCCTGAATTATTTTTCCCTTAATTTTCTGGCCACAGGCAATAATATCCACCAGCTCAGCCACTTGATCGACCTTTTTTTCGGAAAGGATGACACCCGCTCCATCAAGAGTGTAAGGAACAGCCGTAGAGTCATAAGCGATAACAGGCAGGTCAAAAACCATACTCTCAATAAAAGGGAGTCCGAATCCTTCGTGTTCACTCATGGAGAGAAATACATGGGAAGAACGGTAAATGGCATACATGTCTTCATCAGGGATGTGTCCGGTGAAGCATATTTCCTCGGGTTGTAAGTAAAATTCATCAGCAAGCCGAACCAGGCTACGGTAATAAGACGGAAGGGATGAAGTCTTGCCCACCACAATCAATCTCACCAAAGGAGAAATGTACTTTTTAAAATAAAAGACAACCTTGATAAGCTCATCTATTCTTTTATTGGGAACAATTCTTCCAACAAAAAGAATATTTTTCCTTCCATCATTAAATAGCTTTTCTACAAACGGGTTAGCCGGCCGCTCATATTTTTTAAAATCTATGAACAGCGGAAAAACAGCAGTTTTTTTATATCCCAAAGAAACAAGCTCCTGCCTGTTATACTCAGAATCAGCCAGCCCCAGATCAACAGCAGGAATTAGTTTGACCAGTTCTTCCCGTCCTATCCGGGAAATACGGCTCATCTCGGCACTGTAATCCTCGAAGAAACGGTGGGGAGTTATATTATGGTAGAGAAGAATTTTTCTGGAAGCAAGATTAAAAAATTCATCCGTAAGCGGAGAAGGAAGGGCATAATGAAGTATAGTGATATCAGAAGGGGCTGGAGGAGAGAATGCATTGAAAATAACCGAATCTTGCTCCAGTCCTTCATCTCTTGAAAGGCAGTAAATTTCCGACTGAAGCCCCTGTTGGATGAGGAAACATTTTATATGAAAAGCTGTATCTCCGATAGCATCTCCCCTGTGGAAGGCTGGAATGAGTTGGTCAACTCTCATTTTCCGGCCACCTCATGAATATGTTTTAGAAGGATCCGGCTGATGTTTTCTCTTTCATATTTCTTGAGAGCTTTTCTCTGCGATAAAATGATCTTTTCTCTAAGCGAGCGATTTCTTTCCAGACAATCAATAAGAGCAGCCGTCCGGAAAAAATCTTTTTCCCGCACCAGAATCCCTCCTCCATTCAGGGTCTCCTCCACCGAGCCAGCAGCAAAAGCCACAACCGGCAAATCAAGATAAAATGCTTCCAGAAGAGGGACGCCAAATCCCTCATGCTCACTCATTGAAATATAATAATCGCTTAGATTAAAATAAGACAGGAGCTCAGAGAAATCAACGTGCCCTGTGAAATGAACATCCTTTAGCTCCAGTTTGTCCACCAGTTTAAAGAGAGCGTCTAAATAACGTTCCATGCCCCTGTAATCTCCAACCAGGAAAAGACGTGAAGCGGGATTAAAGTACTTTTTATAAAAAAAGAAAACCTTGATTACATCCTCGAATTTTTTGTTGGGAATTACCCTGCCTACAAAAAGGAGAGAAGTTTTTGACTCACCGAATAAGCTTAAAATAGAAGGATCTTCCTTTTGCTTGAATCTGGAAAAATCAATTAAAACTGGCAGAACACCAGTCCGGGAGTAACCCACTTCATTTAGTTCTTTACGGTTATATTCAGAATCACCAAGGGCCAGATCTACCTTGTCAGTAAAAAGTTTTATCTCCAACCGGCCTTTATAACATTCACGAGTGAGAATCCGGTGAAAATCAAGAAAGTACCGGTAAGGAGTGATATTGTGGTAGATCATGATTTTTTTGTCAGGAATACGGAAAAACATCTTGGAAACAGGCGAACCGATAGAGAAATGAAATATGACTACATTCCTGGGAGAACTGTAACTTTTATACTCCCGGAAATCCCGGACATCTTTCGCTAACCGGGGATGATAATAGCGGACGAAAATCTCCGATTGGAATCCTTTTTCTCTTAATACCTTTCTGATCTCCAGCATTTCATCCGAGATGGCATCCCCGTAGGTAAGAGAAGTGGCGAACTGATGGACGTTCACGCTTTCTCCTTTTCTAAAAGGTCAATGATATTCAAATATTTCTTCTCGATAATATCCCAAGTATAGTTTTGCTCATAATATTTTCTTCCGTTTTGCCCCAGGGCTTCTCTCAGCCTGGGAGTGTTCAGCATAAGCTTTAATGCTTCCTTGAATTCTGGATAATCTTCATAAAAAAGACCGGCCTGACTTCTAAGGCATTGCCCTTTAAGAACATCACAACGGGCATTGGCCAGAACAGGTTTTCGAAAAGCCCAGGCTTCAAGAGTAACCATGGAAAGGCTCTCATAATATGAGGGCATAACCATAAGAACTGCGGATTCAAGGGCAGCAAACTTCTCCTCTTCCCGGGCAAAGCCCAGATAAATAATATCCGGATGGGAGGGAATAACCAGTTTATTACTTCCCAGTAAAACAAGCTTGACTAAAGAGCCGGTTTCTTTTTTAAAACGTAGAAAATATTCAAAAAGCCGATGACAGCCTTTATTGTCATCAATACGGCCGATGTAAACTATATAGTCTCCATTGATCGGGTATTTACGAAAAAATTCTTCCTTGTAAACGGACTCTGGAATTTCAATCCCAACTCCCACTACATCACCGGGAATATTCTGATTTTGGGAAACTGATTGGATCATTTGGCGTTCTTCTAAAGAATTATAGATAAAAGCCCGGGGGAGGCAGAACAATTCTTTAAATATCCTCAAGTGAACGACCGGATCATGTTCGGCTGTGGGCACAAGAATGCTTTTTCCGGGCACTGTGCGGATTCCCCAATAGGAATGATAATAACGGTAACTAAAGAAAATGAAATAGTCGTAATCATTCTGATGTTGGTTTATATACTGAATTAAAGCTGGTGAAAGAGGGCCTTCCTCTTCCAGCCATTTCAGCTCATCCTCAAGACGGTGCTCATTATGAAAGACGAAATCCTGAATACGGCCAAATCTTTCCGGGTTCCGGGGCCTAGCCACAGGAAACCGTTTTACTTGGAGACCATTTATTTCTTCCTGATCTTGTCGGTAATGATCTTTCCAAGTAATGTAATCAAAAGCCTTGGTGGTTAAAACTTCTACCTGGAAATATTTCTTCATGTGTTCTGCAATCCAGCGGCAGTGAAGTTCCGCTCCGCCGCTTATCTCTAAGCCGTATCTCTGGACGACAAAAGCAATTTTCATTTTAAGACCGTCTTTTCCAGTTCTTTTTCCTTTTTACTCAGAAAAGAAAAATCTTTTTCCAGAATTCTGGTTTGAATTTTTAAATTTTCTTCTTCGATTTTAAGCTTGGTAAGCTCAACTACTAAGTTGTGAACCAGTTGGTGCAAGAGTTTGGTATACTCACCAATATCATTTGCTTTTTTCTCAATCTTTTTCTCAAACTCTCCCTGCTTTTTTTCTAACCTTCCCAGTGTTTCGCCAAGCTTCTGTAGTTCAGAACTAAAATACTGGTTAAAATAATCCAACCTCTTGTTTGTATAATCCAGGTTCTCAATAGTCTCTCGGACTTCTTCATGAACAGGAAGAATCAGCAGCTTGATTAGGGGAGCAAAGGGATTCATCATCTTGAGCAACAATCCCCTTAGTTTAGATCTTGTTCTGACTGGAGGCTCGGGAGGAAAAAAATCACCTGCTCCTCTAATCAGACTTTCTCCCTCCAAGAGATATTCTTTCTCCTCTTGAGGTTGAGAGGCTATTCTTTTCTTTATCTGGGACATGATATCAGCCACATCGATATTGTCATAATCAATATGAAAGGTATTTTCTTCAGGCTGATCTGATTTTTCTTTTTCTTTATTGTTGATCATAACCTGCTCCTCTTTCTGGATTCATGGATCAGATAAATAGAGGAATCACCTGTTTTTTTGAAACAAAAAATTCTCATAAACACTCTGAACATCCTGGATGTCGGGAAGTGGCCTCAATCTCATATGTTCTATTTCTTTAATTTCCTTTTCCGAATACACTCCGAATTCTCTTTTCTTCTGGATTCTGGCTTCAATTTCTCCGATGATATTTTCCTGCTCTTCCTCGCTCAAAGACTGAATCTGAAAAAACTTTTTCATGACTCCTCCTTAGCTCTGGAAATTTTCAGCCAATATACTTTTTTTCCTTTTTAGATTTAAGTTTAAATTATTACCAATAAAAATAAAGCCCGCTCTTTTTTCCCGGCCATTCCTTGGCTCCGATAAGGCATTTTAATCAATTTGCCTCCTATATTCAATGTAAATAAAAGGAAAAGATATTGTTTAGATTGAACAGACTGAATTAACTGAATAGACAAAATGACGGAATAGACAAAATGACGGAATAGACAAAATTGACTTTTTTTAATACTTTGATATTTCCCGCAGAAGATTACGGCAGGTCCGGGGTGATTCAAGATAGAACCTTGCCTGGGTTGGCCTGTAACCAACTTTGACCGAATAAGCTGTGGGAGAAAGGATTTTAAAAATATCTTCGTCCGTCCAGTCATCACCCAGGGCAAGAATAAAATCCCAGTCTTTCTGGGCCAGGAATTCCTTAGAGGCTTCACCCTTGTTGATACCCCCAATCCTGATCTCAACCACTTTGTTTCCATGAATAACCTGCAGGTCTGTATTAGCTAAAAAATCATTGAGAGACTCGAACAATTCGCTTGACCTTATTGCCCCCAACTCAGGATTAGCCTTGCGATAGTGCCAGGCAAGACCGTACTCCTTTTCCTCCACAAAAGAACCGGGCACCCTTATTTCATAGGCTTTGAGCAGAGGCCTCACTTCTTCTTTCCACTGAAGAGATGATTCGCTTTGTTTCTCCCAGCCTTGGCTGGGACTTTTTTTTAGCCAGGCTCCGTGTTCGGCAACCAAAGCACAAGGTATCCGGCTTAACCATCTATCAAGAGTATTCCTGTCTCTACCACTGATAATAACCAAAGTATTCTTAGGATTTTTTGCCAGAGCTAACAGAATACGGATCAGTTCCGTGTCTGGCTTTGCCTGTTCCGGTTTGGTTGTAAAAGCAATAAGGGTACCATCATAATCAAGAAGCAACAGCCGGTTCTGGCTTTTCTGGTAATCTGAAATCATCCTTTTCTGCCAATTCTCATTGAGTTTTCTCTGAATGCGCTGTGACTGAATCTTTTTAACTTCTCTCATGTCATCGACAAAACTCCGGGTCCAGGAAACAATATCATAGTCCGAGAGCCTTTTCCTCATCAGTTGCATTCTTTCTTTTTGTTCATTCAGAGACATTTCCAGGGCTATTTTGATTGCCTCTGATATATCCTTCTTGTCGTTTACATTGACATGGAGGGCCTCTCCCAATTCTGCGCTTGCACCTGCTGTTTCACTCAAAATTAGGACCCCTTTTTCATCTTTCCTGGTGGCCACATACTCCTTGGCCACAAGATTCATCCCATCCCGCAAAGGAGTAACCAGAGCTACATCAGCAATGGCATAAAGCGGTATAAGTTTATGAAACGGTAAAGATCGATACATGTAATGAATAGGTATCCAGCCTGGCTTACCAAACCTGCCATTGATTCTACCAATAAGGCTGTCCACTTCTTCCTTGAGTAAAGAATACTGCACAACTTTTGTGCGGGAAGGAACACAAAGCATCATATATACAAATCGTTCATGCCATTGAGGATTATGAACCAGAAAATATTCCAATCCTTCCAGACGTTGAGGAATTCCTTTGGAATAGTCCATCCGGTCAACAGAAAGGATAATTTTTTTCTTCCCCGATTCTGTTTTTCTGCTCAATGACTTTATTTCTTCCTGGACAGAAGAATTTTCTAAAAGTGCTTCCTGGTTTTTAAAGTCAATTCCCATAGGAAAATTTTCTACCCGGATAATTCTGTCTTCAATCTGGATAGTACCAAATTCATGTTCATATCCTAACAATCTGAGCACACTGCTTAAAAAATGGCGGGCATATTCGAAAGTATGAAAACCAATGAGATCTGCTCCCAGCAGTCCTTTCAGAATCTCCCTTCTCCAGGGAAAAACCCGAAAGACTTCCGAAGATGGAAAGGGAATATGCAAGAAAAAACCTATGGTACTTTGAGGAAAAACTTCCCGGATCATGGCAGGAAGAAGCATCAGATGATAATCATGGATCCAGAAGGAATCACGGGGTTTAGACAATTCAGCCACTTTTTCAAAAAATTTACTGTTGACACGCCTGTAAGCTCGCCACTCCGATTCCTCGAAAGTGCAGTAGGTAGGAAAATAATGAAAAAGAGGCCACAAAGTTTTATTGGAAAAACCGTAATAATACTTATCAATATCTGAAGAGGTTAAAAAAACAGGATGGCTGCGGTGCTTTTCTTCCAGAGTTCTCTTAATGTATTCTTTTTCTTTATCATTAACCGGACGATGACCAGGCCAGCCGACAAAACGCGGTTTCTGGGTTCTCTCTAAAGCCCGCAAGCCCGTGGCCAACCCTCCCGGACTTTCTTGAATTTTCAGTTGATTTTTCTTCTTGGAAATGGATACAGGCAGTCTGTTTGAGATAACGTAAAAGGACTTTTTTTCCGACCTTTTTTCCCTCATAATGAGAATTTGTTTTATTATATAATTTATCAGCCGTCAGAGCAAATTGCTGTTAAGCCTTATGGTTTTTATTCAAAGTTCACTCAATTTATTTTTTATGATAGCATAAATCTTATCCTTCATTGGGAAAAAATTAAAAGGAGGTATTCATTATGGATTTTAATGAGATATTAATTGTGGTCAGGGATTGGTTTTTCTCAAGCGGACTTAAAATTGTTTTAATTTTAGTCATAACTCTTATTGCAGTAAAAATAATCAGAGTGATCTCCTCCAAAGCAACAAAACTTTTTCTCCGGAAAGAAGCTGATGTTGAGGCCCAGAAAAGAGCAAAAACACTGTCTTCAGTCATCAGAAATGTTTTGAATGCCTTCATCTATATTGTAGCTTTTTTGACCATTCTGAGACACCTGGGTATTGAAATCGGTCCGCTTCTGGCCGCTGCCGGAATAGCCGGTTTAGCCATTGGCTTCGCCGGCCAAAGCCTGGTCAAAGATATCATCAACGGATTCTTTATCCTTCTCTGGGATCAAATCCGGGTAGGTGATGTTGTTCGAATTGCCGGAGAGGGGGGATTTGTGGAACGGATAAACCTCAAAATGACGGTGCTTCGCGACCTGGCAGGTAACGTCCATTATATCCCAAACGGAAACATAGACCTTGTCACTAATATGACTAAAGAATTTTCCCGCTATGTCTTTGACATCGGCGTTTCTTACAGAGAGGATGTGGACGAGGTGATTGAGGTAATCAAAAAAATTGATGAAGAAATGAGGAATGATCCTGAATATAAAGACGATATTCTGGAACCGATAGAAATCCTCGGTCTGAATGAATTTGCTGATTCGGCTGTAATTATCAGAGCCAGGACTACCACCATGCCTATCAAGCAATGGCGTATCGGCCGGGAGTTCAACCGGAGACTGAAAAAAAGATTCGATGAAAAAGATATTGAAATCCCATTCCCTCATGTAACTCTATATATGGGAGAAGACAAACAGGGAATGGCTCCTCCCATGCAGGTAGCTATTCAGGCTAAAAAAGATAAATTGAATAAAAAGAAGTGAAGAGGCCATGACTGATCTCAAAGAAAGAATTCGAATCGGAGTAATCGGCGGCTCGGTCCCCGAACCGCAAGCGCTTAAATCAGCCTATTCAGTTGGACAACTTATCGGAAAACGGGGCGGCCTTCTTGTCTGCGGAGGACTAAGCGGAATTATGGAAGCAGCCGCCAGGGGAGTTAAACAGGCGGGAGGAATTACCATAGGCATCCTGCCCGGCAACTCCCGCCGGGATGCCAATAAATATATAGATATTGCTATTGCTACCGGCATGGGATACAGCCGTAATTCCTTGGTGGCCTTGAATTCTGATGTTATTATTGCCATAGACGGTAAATTCGGCACTTTAAGCGAAATAGCCTACAGCGCTATCTACGGAAAACCGGTAATCGGGCTTCAAACCTGGGATATCCCGGGAATTAAACAAGCCAAGACCCCTGAAGAAGCAGTCGCTTTGGCCTGGAAAAACTTCTATCCTCTTGAACCGAATGAAACTGAATGAAAAATCATAAAATCGTCGTTGCATATGACGGCTTTGACTTCCATGGCTGGCAGCGTCAACCGGACAGAGAAACCATTCAAGGTGCGATAGAAAATACCTTAGCCGGAATTGCCGGAAAAAGAGTTCCCATTATCGGTTCCGGCAGAACCGATGCCGGAGTTCATGCTGCCGGCCAGGTTGTCAGTTTTAAGGCCGACCTGACCTTGGATATAGCAACTCTTCTCCGGGCTTTAAATGCCGGTCTCCCCTGGAGCATCCGGATTCTCTCAGTTCATGAAGTCCCACCCGAATTCCAGGCAAGAAAATCAGCCTTATCCAAAGTGTACCAGTACAGAATCTTTAATCAGTCTAATATATCTCCCTTTTTATTAAGATATACTCTTTTCCATCCCTTTCCTCTTGATGTTGAAGCGATGAAGGAAGCTGCTTTGCTTTTCCAGCGCCAGGCTGATTTTTCAGCCTTCTCTTCCAACAAACATCTTAATCCGCTTCGATGGATAAAACGCTCCAGGGTAAGGCAAAAAGGAAACGAAATCATTTATACAGTGGAAGCGGACGGTTTTCTTCGCTATATGGCCCGGACTATGGCAGGAGCTCTCTTAGAGATAGGCAAAGGCAAGCTCAGGTCCGAAATGATTGAAGAGCTGTTTCAGAAAAAGAAACGAAGCCTTAAAATTCCGACAGCCCCGGCTCATGGACTGTGTTTACTAAAAGTTAATTACCCTCCAGAGTTTTGCCCATAATAAGGGCATTTTCCTGAGGGTCCCGGTAATATCCCTCTCTTACTCCGATAACCTCAAATCCCAGTTTATGGTAAAGAGCTCTGGCCACAGTATTTGAAGGCCTGACCTCAAGAATAACAAACCGCACCTCTTCTCTCATAAGAAGAGAAAGGATTTTTTCCACCACTTTCTTTCCAATGCCCTTCCGGCGGTAATCCGGATGTACCGCTACGTTGGCAATCTGAGCTTCATCCCCAATCCTCCAGAAAATAATATAACCGATAACTTTAGCCAATTTCTTAGAAACAACAACATAAGGATTAGAAATAGGTTTGTTTTCCAATTCTCCTTTGAAAGATGTCTCTGGCCAGGGAGTGGAAAAAGACAAACACTCAATTTCAACTACTGCCGGAAGATCTTCTTCTTTCATCTTCCGCAGAATGAATGATTCAGAAGGAGATGCCGGTTTCTGTATTTTTTTCCTCCGCCTGGGATTTTCGGAGATAAAGGGGCAAAACTTCTTGATGAGCTTTTCCCTTTCCCGATTTTAAAAGCTTCAATCCCAGGAGACCCACCTCCCCGGCTATAAAAAAAGATCTAAAGGGAAACCGGGCTTTATCCTTAAAATAAGCAAAAATTTTTTTTTTAAGGACCTCCCTGCCGTTACCGATAAAATGAATTATTCTGTGGGAAGGAAGAGAAGAAAACAATTTATCCGGTTTATAAGCTCCCTGGGGAACGATTTCCCTTAAACCACTGGATACTATTTCAAAAAGAGCTGCATAGATTTCTCCCTTCTTGGCATCAATTAGCGGACATACCAGAGACCCCGGTTTTTGATTGGCTTTCAGGCCGAGTGCTTCCAGGCTGGAAACAGCAGCCACCGGCTTACAAGAGGCATAAGCTAAGGCTTTAATTGTGCTGAGACCGATGCGAATACCGGTAAAAGAACCGGGCCCTGAAGCAACCGCATAACCATCCACTTCCTTGATGGAGACATGTTGAGCTTTAAGCATTAATTCAACCGATAAAAGAAGTCTCTCTGAAAAAGTTGACGGTGAATCCAAATTAACTTCAGCCAGAATTCGGGAATTTTTCAATAAGGCTGTAGAACCGGCTGGGGTGGTGGTGTCAACAGCCAAAATAATCATTACTGATAGTTTCCTGCTAACTGTTTTCCGTACTGAAAAAGACCCCCCGATTCAAGGATATCAAGTTGAACTCCACTCAGAGGGGAGAAAGAAAATACCTTCTTTTTATCCATAACGATTCCTCTCCCCGAAGATAATTCCATGGCCAGGCGGTCACCGGACCTGATGTCACCTTCCTGGACTAAAGAAACTATTTTGGGCCATCTTATAAGGGGAAAAGCAGAATTCACTGCATTCCTGAAATAAATAGCACCAAAAGAAGGGGCTATGATTCCTCCAATTTTCAAAGCCAGGAAGCAATCCACCGCTTGTTGTCTGGAAGAGCCGGCTCCAAAATTTCTCCCTGCCACAAGAACATCTCCGGGCTTGGCTTTTTTAGGGAAATCCTCCCATCCCTTAAGATTACTTAGGGCATACTTTCCCATTTCTTTTCTATCTGTAATATGAAGGTAAGCATTATGGTAAATTTGATCAGTATCAATATCCTCAATCAAGCCCCCTTGGTTATCCTCTAAAATCCAGATTCTTCCCTCTATCAGAAGACGTCTCATTATAAATCCTCCGGACTTATTATTTCCCCGGCTATACAGGAGGCAGCCACCACTTCTGGACTGGCTAAATAAGTCTGGCCTTTGCCTTGTTTTCCCAGAAAATTCCGGTTCCCGGTGGAAATCTGAATTTCTCCCCGGCCGGTTAATCCGATATGACCTTCCGCACATCCACCACAACCGGGATTACTGATAATCACTCCGCTCTCAAAAAGGGTCTTAAGAATACCCTCCTCTAAAAGGTTTCTGTAAACCCGGCGGGTGGCTGGAACCGCCCGAAGCATAACTCCAGAATAAACTTTTTGTCCTTTTAAAATTTCAGCTGCCCGCCGGAAATCATCCTCTCTTCCGTTGGTACAGGACCCTAAAAATCCCGAACTAATCCTGGTACCTTTAAGTTGGCCTACATCCTTGACCTTGGTGGGCAAATAAGGCACTGCCACCTGAGGCGGGAGACCGGATATATCTATCTCCAGGCGTTCTGAATAGGCGGCGTCATCATCCAGAAGAGAAGCAAAGCTTTTCAAGCCGGATATAGCCTTTATTTCTTCAACTACAGATTTTCCCCAAGTTGGCACGAATCCTATTATTCCAGCCATTTCAGTGATCATACTGCAAAAAGTAATTCGGCTGGAAAGGGAAAGACTGTCCACATAATCCCCATAGAATTCAGCCGCCTTGAGGGCGATTTTCCTTGTTTCCAGGACCCGGCAAAGATAAAGGATTAAATCCTTGGCTCTAACCGCCGGGCCAGGTTCCCCCTTAATTTCAATCCTGACGGTTTCTGGAACTTCAAACCAGGTTTTTCCGGTCCGGCAGGCAAAGGTTATATCCACATCTCCCATTCCCTGGCCGAAACAATTAACCGCTCCCAATATGTTCATATGGCTGTCTGTCCCCACTACAGCAGCTCCTGGCCGGGCCAATCCTTCTTCCATTAACACATGGGAACCTATTCCTCTGTCTACATCATATACCTCGAAGCCTTTTTTTTGGGCAAACTCACGGCACAACTGCTGATTATCAGCATACCTTAAAGTACAAGCCGGAACACACAGGTCAAAGGTAAAAAAGACCTTCTTTCTGTCAAACACAAGACTTTCTCCATAGTGCTCATCAAAAAGACGGGCGACATTCGGACCTCCAAAATCCCTGGCCGAAACAATATCCAAACCCATCCAGACAATCTTACCTGGTTTAACCTCATCATCTGAGTGCTTCTGAATGATCTTTTCTATAACTGTTTGTCCCATTTTAAAAAATCCAGGCTGGTTAAATCCTGGCAGCAACCGCCCGGGCAACATCCAGCGTCGACGCAGACCCGCCCATATCATAAGTTCTGACTTTTCCTTCTTTTATAACTCCAGCCACTGCCTTCTCTATAGCCTGGGCCAGATCTGTTTCATCCAGCCATTCCAGCAACATTTTTGCAGCCAAAATCATGGCCATAGGATTAATTTTGTACATTCCGCTATATTTTGGAGCTGAGCCGTGGGTGGGTTCAAAAACAGCATAACTTTCGCCGATGTTTCCACTGCAAGCAAATCCCAGTCCTCCAATTAATTGAGCCGACAAGTCGGAAATAATATCTCCAAAAAGATTCTCCGCCACTAAAACATCATAATCCTGGGGATTCTTAACCAGCCACATGGCCATAGCATCCACATTGGTCTCCCAGAACTCAATCTCAGAGTAATCTCTGGACATTTTCCGGGCAATATCCAGAATGAAGCCCCCGGTTTCTCTTAGAACATTGGGTTTCTCCACTATAGTTACTGATTTTCTCTTTTTTTCTCTGGCGTAATCAAAAGCTTTCCGTAAAATCCTCTCACATCCCTTTTTGGTCATTATCCGGGTAGAAAGGGCCAGCTCTTCAGCCGGAATATTCTTGAATTTCTGCATCTTGGGATGGATTAGAAGAGCTTCCCTCACTTTTTCCGGAAGAGGATGAAATTCCACTCCGGCATACATACCTTCTGTGTTTTCCCTGAAAATAACCAGATCGATATCGTCCCTGTAGTTAAGAGGATTTCCCGGATAGGCCTTGCAAGGCCGAAGGTTTGTATAGAGGTCAAACTCTTGCCTAAGACGGACTATAGGACTGAAGTAAGAATAACCATGTTCAGTCAACTCCGAAGATAATTCCTTGAGAGCATCCTCCTTGGGCTTGGAAGTTATGGCTCCAAAAAGGCAGGCATCGGTTTTCCTCAGCATTTCCAGGGTCCTATCAGGAAGAGGATTGCCTTCTTTACACCAAAAATCCCAACCAATATCACCGAATATAAAATCAGCATCCAATCCGGTTTTATCCAGAACAATCATGGCGGATTCTATGACGTCCTTGCCGACGCCATCGCCTGGTAGAACAGCAATTCTGTATTTGGCCATATAAAACTCCTCCATTTAAATTATTATTACTCCATAGGGATTATTTTTTTCTGCCCGATTCCTTTAATTTTTCCTTAGTATAAGGAATTAAGCCTCCTGCAGCCAAAATTCTGGTTACAGATTCAGGGAAAAGAGGAAACGACAGGACTTTTTCATTTACTTTAACTTTCCCCCTTTTTAAATCAATAGTCACAGAATCCCCAGAAGATAACTGGTTAACTATTTCTTCAGATTGAATCACTGGAAGACCCAAGTTTATGGCATTCCGGAAAAATATACGAGCGAATGACTTGGCTATAATAGCCTGGGCTCCAGCTGCCTTCAAGCAAGCAGCAGCCTGTTCACGAGAACTGCCACAACCAAAATTTCTTCCTGCTACCACCACGTCACCTAACTTGACCTTCCGGGCAAAGTCAGGATCAAGATCTTCCAGGGCATGTTTGGCCATTTCTTCCGGTTCCATGATAGCATAGGTATATTTTCCTGGAAAGATAACGTCAGTGTTAATATTATCCCCGTACTTCCAGACTTTTCCTTCTCTCATAGAAATTTCCTTGGATCTGTAATTCTGCCTTCTACTGCTGAAGCAGCCACAGTAGCCGGCGAGGCTAAATAAATAAAGGAGTCGCGGCTGCCCATCCTCCCCCGGAAATTCCGATTGGCCGTGCTCAAAGCCGCTTCACCGGGAGCAAGTATTCCCTGATGAGCTCCGAGGCAAGGACCGCAGCCCGGGTTTAAAATAACGCATCCTGCTTCAGAAAGAACTTCCATAATCCCTTCCCGGATAGCCTTCAAATATTCTTTCCGTGAAGCCGGTATAACCAAAACCCTTACCTTTGGATTGATTTTTCGTCCTTTAAGAACCGCTGCTGCCGCCTGAAGGTCCTCCAGCCGTCCGTTGGTACAAGTTCCAATAAGGGCTTGATGGAAAATCTCTCCTTCAACTTCTGTTACCGGCTTAACATTATCCACAGAGTGGGGACAGGCTACTTGCGGGACAAGCCGGCTTAAATCATAATCAATATAAGCTTCATAGACTGCCTCGGGATCAGATAATAAAGCCGGGACTCTGGGAAACCCTCTTTCTTCAAGCCAGGTAAATGTTTTATCTTCTGGAGCAAAACAGGCATTCTTGGCTCCCATCTCTGCAGCCATATTACAAAGCACCATACGGGAGGCAATAGAAAATTGTTCTGCTCCATCCCCTGTGAATTCTACAGCCTTGTAGTTGGCTCTGTCGGCTCCATGGTCTCCTATGATTTTAAGAATCACATCTTTGGCGGAGACGCCTTCAGCCGGCTTATTGCTCAGACGTACCTGAATTGTTTCGGGCACTCGAAGCCAGATTTCATCTGTGGCCCAGAGAGCAGCTACTTCGGACCGGCCGATTCCAGCAGAAAATGCACCGAAAGCTCCATAGGTGGTGGTATGAGAATCGGCTCCAACTATCAGTCTTCCGGGTAAAGCAAATCCGTTTTCGGAAAAAACTTGGTGACATATGCCGCAATTTATATCGAAGAAATGACTGATCTTCTGGCCGGCAACAAATTCTCTGATTGTCTTGTGATTCTGGGCATATTTCTCGGACGAAGCCGGGACCACATGATCCAGAATAATAACCGGCTTTTCCGGATTTTTAACCCTGTTTACCCCCAATTTAAGAAATTCTTTTATTATGGCTGCCGTATTATCGTGGGAAAGAATAAAATCCGGAGAAACCGTAATCAGCTCACCGGCTGAAACGGGCTTTCCCGCTTTTCGGCCGAGAATTTTTTCCGTCAGGGTCTTGCCCAAGCTGTTTCCTCCAGGATTTAAATTTTAAATGGTTCAAAATTGACAAAATCGGCATGATTAACGATGATCGCCTCTATTGTGCATCTCCTCCCATCGCCTTCTTTGGAATGGGCGGCAATGATGTGCAAGATGTCCTCAGGAAGACCGTACCGGGCCGCAAAAACTGCTCCGGAAACAGGGTGTCTCAACATTTTGCCCGACAGACTTTTCTGAAATCTTCCCTCTTTCTTTTCATATTCAAAAAGCTTGCCGATATCATGAAGTAAAGCACCGGAAAGAAGATAATCTTTATTAATGGATATTTTTTGACCGTATATTTTTTCTAAAACCTCGGCTGTGGCCATGGCACATCCCGTGACCGCCCGGGTGTGTTCTATGATGTTTATATTGGTTTTATCAATCAACAGGGTAAAAGGCATTTGAAGAAGATCTTCACAGCTCCATCCCCCTTTTTTCACAGCTTCTTCCCAGACCAAAAGAGTTTTTTCCTTGATATCTTCACTCCGGAACCTATCAAATTCCGGAAACATGGACAATAGTTCTGATTTCATTCAGATCTCCTTTCCTTCGGGTCCGTCATATTCGAAATCTTGGGGGTCTATTTTGCGCATGGGCTTCATGCGTCTTTTTTCTTCATCAATATGAGCAACCAATCCGGGCACTCGGGCAATGATAAAAAATGCATTGCCTATCTCGGGAGAAATGTCCAGTTCGCAAAGAAGAGCGGCAACGGCACCGTCAACATTTATAGGGAGTTTCTTGCCTAAGTTCTCTTCCAGAAATGCTTCCGCTTCCTTAGCTGCCTGGACATAAGTTCCTGAAAATCCCACTTCATCAGCTAAGGCGAAAAGCTTCCGTGTCCTGGGATCCGCAGTATGAATCCGGTGTCCGAAACCGGAAGCCCTTTTCCCGGCCGATTTGAGTTCATTAAGCACCCGGCGGGCTGCTTCCTTTAAGCCTATTCCCCCCAATTCACTCCTTCTTTTTATCTCTAAAAAAAGCCTCATAGCTTCTTCAATAGCTCCTCCATGGAAGCGCGAAATGGCCAAAACCCCTGCAGCTACGGAGGCATTAAGTTCCGACCCGGTAGAAGCGACGGTTCTGGCTGCCAAAACCGAAGGGGGAGAAGCACCGTGGTCTATTGAAGAGACAAAAATGGCATCTATCAACCGTCCGGCTTCAGGAGAAGGCAGTTCTCCTTTAAGGACCAAATAAATAGCCTGGGAAAAAGTAATCTTTCCCATCAGCTCATCCAGAGGATATCCTCTGAGAGAAAGTTTATTAGGTTCAACCTTGGTTATTGAGGTTTTCCAGTGAAGCTCACTCATTAAGCTCTCCCCTTTTTAGTGTAATCGGCTAAAGCAGCCGGGATGTCGGAAATTGCTTCAACCACCCGGACTCCCGACTGAGTTAATCTTTCTTTTTTACTTTCATAAGAGCCCCGGGTTTCTTCAATAATGGCTCCGGCATGAGAGAATCTGGTGCCGGATTTGGCCGCTTTGCCTCCGATATAAGCCACTACCGGCTTAGTCAATTTCCCTTCCAATATCAAATCAGCCACTCTTTCTTCCTGAGTGGTTCCTATTTCTCCGAACATAACCACAACCTCGGTTTGGTCATCTTTTTCGAAATGAAGCATGACTTCGGGATGGGAAAGACCCACTACTGCATCGCCCCCCACATGAACAACGGTACTCTGTCCGAACCCCGCTTGGGTAAGATAAAAGGAGATGGCCGAAGTCATCCCTCCGCTGCGGGAAGTAACTCCGACCCGGCCTTCTTTGAACCATTCTTTTGCCCGCTCAGCCCGGCCTCCAATCATCCCAAGGACAGCTTTGCCGGGGCTTATCAAACCTAACGTATTGGGGCCAATGCAAATTGCGTTTTTTTCTGTTGCCGATTCTAAAATTTCCAGCACATCATAAATGGGCACCCTGTCCGGTACCAAAACACATAATTTAATCCCGGCCTCGATTGCCTCTAAGGCAGCCTCTCTGACCAGGGAAGCAGGGACAAAAATAACGCTGACTTCAAGCGGCCCCGTCTTTTCCTGGGCTTCCTCTACAGAATCAAAGACAGGCACGCCGAGTGCTTCCTTCCCGCCTTTTCCGGGAGTTACTCCAGCCAAAACCTTTGTTCCGTAATCCTTCATCAGGCGGGTTCTGGCCATACCCTCTCGTCCCGTAATTCCCTGCACAAGAACCGGTGTTTTTTCATCCACAAGAATGGCCATTTCTTAATCCTTAAGATTTTTCTTTGTTTTTTATTTCCACAACTTTCTCCCTGTATTCTTTCAATCCCGGAACAGGCAGGTAAATAAACAAAGCATCCTGCTCATGAAATTTACAGAAAATTTCACAAGCTAAGCATTCGGTACATTTACCCTTTTTAACTTCTTCTCGGGATAAAGCAAGCACAGGGTATCCATTATCATCGAGCCTGAGAATACCGTGGGGACAGGCCTTCGGACATCCTTTGGTCAGGCATCTTTCACATTTCCGATGGTCGATTAAAATTTCTCCGGTGAATGTTTCGAATCTGTAGGAAAAAACAGTCAAATCTGGTTCCCGGAGAAGTTTCACCCGGTACGGTTTGAGTTTGTTTTCATTGACCAGTTCTTCCAGTCTTTGGGCACAAAATTCAGGCGAATCATTTTTTCCATAGCCTTCTACCACTGCCGGGGTTTTTTTGAGGTAAGTATGAAGAATATTGACGGCTGCCTCTTCATAATTACCGCCCAAACGAATTACCGCCGGAATAGATAAAGACTCTTCCAGAAATGCTTTGACAAAGCCGCGGGCCGAATGATACTGTTCCTGGCTGGCCACACCTGAACCTGAAGCAAAATAACCGATAATTCCCGGTTGGGAAAGTATAATTTTAGCGGCCCGGTAAACCTTGCCCGCAGGAGGATTGCCGCTCGTATCACAGTAATTGGCCAGCTTGAAATTCCGCTTAAGGACAGCATCCATGGACATCATGGAACCTCCACCTCCGGCTCCATGAAAACCGATGGCTTTGTCTTCAGGCCGGATGTCATCAAGCATCTGAAAAAAATAAAAAGTTCCCCGGTAATCATTTTCTTCCACTTTGTAGGCAATTTTTTCAAGTTCTGTGGGAGGCCGGTCAAATTCGCGGGCTACTTCAATTCCCAGCTCCGGATGACGGAAAACAGCATAATCGTCTATGGCCATATGACAATCCGCTGCCAGTATTCGGCCTGATTTTGTCAGAACAAGAGGATTTACCTCAATTGACCTGGCTTCAAATTTTCGACCGGCCCGGTAAAGTCGGGTTAAAGAATCTGATAGACGAAGTAGAACTTTCCCTGAGAAGTTTGCTTTCCTGATTATATTCCGAATTTGATACTCTTTGAGACCCTCTCTCATATTAACCGGGATGCGGAAAACTTTATCCGGGTACTTCCGGGCAATTTCCTCTATACCTGTTCCGCCAACAGCACTGAATATGAGAACCGGCCTTTTTTGCGAATCATCAATAACCATCCCGGCAAAAAACTCTTTTTCAATGGAAAGCTTTTCTTCAACCAGGACTCTCTCCACTACAAAATTCTTTATTTTCATTCCCAGAAGCTTCCGGGCTTTATCCTTGGCTTCATCCGGAGTATCGGCAAATTGAATTCCACCCAGTCCTGCCCGGCCGGTAACCCACACCTGGGCTTTTAAGACAACCGGTTTATCGAGCTTGGATGCTACCTCATAAGCCTCTTCAGCTGAACCGGCTACAGCTCCTTGGGGAACAGAAATTCCCTCCTTTTTTAAAAGCTCTTTGCTTTGGTATTCATATAGTCTAGCCATTGTTTTTACTCTCTACTATTATTCAAACTGCACCCTTTTTTGTCAACGCGCGGAAAATCGGAGTCCCCTCAAATTTTCAATCCAGTTTCAATGGAAAACACACCTTGCCCTCTCCAGCTCACCCCATTTCAAAAAGCTGTAGCAATACCTGACAGGAAACTATAAAAGCTGTGTTAAAGGAGTTTACTTGAGCTTTTTATCCTTTAAATCCGGGCTGGGATTGGACAGAGTCAACAAAGGCCAGGATGTTTTTCAAAGGAATATTCCCCCCTACCTCATCGGATGGAGAGAAAATATAATTTCCTTTACTACCCATTTCAAGCAAACGTTTTGTCTCAGCTCGCACCTCATCTTCTGAGCCGAAAGGAAGAGTTCTCTGGGTGGAAAGTCCCCCCCAGAAAGAAAGTCTTCCCCGATAAATTTGGAATATTTTGTCGATATTCATAACCTCCGGCTGAAAAGGATGGAAACAATTGAGCCTAGTTTCAATTAAATCATCAAAAAGCTCAGTCACATCGCCGCAGGAATGAATAAAAACATATTTCCCGGATTCCCGGACTACTTTATATATTCTTTTTAAAACAGGATAAATAAACTCTTTCCAATGCCTGTAACCCATCAATAATCCTTGCTGCTGTCCCCAGTCATCACTAAAACAGACTGCATCGATATCATAATTTAATGCCTTTTTCATCTGGGCAATATTATAATCAGCAATTGCATTAAGCAGTTCATGAACAAAACCAGGATTATGAATCATGTCCATCATCAATGCTTCGAATCCGCGCAGGATCCAGGCTCTTTCAAATAAAGAAAATCCAAGGCAGTACAGCCGGAAGCGGTCTCTGTACAGACTTATTTTTCCGGGAATATCTTCAAAATACCGGGGATCGAGTGGATCAGGAAAGCAATAATTTTTTAAACTCGGCTCCAACAGAACAGGCTTTTTTACCCTGCCAATGTCTTTTTTAATCCTCCTGTCCCAAACCACTCCAAATGCATCCCGGTAAAGGTGTCCGCCCAAATGTTCAAAAAAGCCGACGGCATTACCCAACTCCAGAATATGATTGTGAAGAAGATTTTCCAGATCGGCTTCCCCAAAATGAGCTATCAGCATGTCCTCAACTTCCTGGGTAAATCTAAATGACCACGGCACATAGGGTGGTCTTTTATTTTCAAGGGCTATTCTAACTACTTCTCGTTTATTCATAAAATTAGAAAATCCGGTTCAGATTTTGTACTAATATTATAAGCAGGATAAACGGCCGGAAACAGATATTTCTTTTGTCTCAATTGGATGATAAAAAATGTTTTACTGTTTTGTCAATTTAGCTTGAAAATAAAAAAGATAGTCTATTTCGTCTATCTTGTCTATCTAGTTTGTCTTGCCATGATAGGGCAAGACAGGCGAGACGCGCGAGAAAGGCGAGAAAAGAGAAATATATCTTTAAAAATGACCAATAAGAATTTTCATTGTTTGAGCTTGGTAAGGCTGCCATGGAGAATTAGTTATAAAAGAAGGGAGACAAGCTTCAGGCTTTGTCTCCCTTCTTTTCTCTTTAACTGATTTTACTCGAGCCAGACTTTAACTACTTCATCATCTTCATAAATCTCTACCAAAGCCAGGGGACCCAATTGTTTTAATTCGGCAAACAATTCTTTTAAATCTACCTTGAACTCATCACGGTTAATTTTCAGATCCTTATCCTGAGAATGCTTAATGAAAACTTCTACAAGTGAAATAGGAAGAGTGATTTTAACCTTATCCTTGTTGGCTTTGGTATCGTGCACCAAAACTTTGAACCACTTGACCTCCTGACCGGCTTGATAATTGGGATTCTCCTTGACTGCTTTCTTTATTGCTTGGATATCGTCCCTGTTTTCAGCCATGACAGGACTCATCAGGCTCAGCGAAAAAACCATCATTGAAACCAAAATAATTATTTTCTTTTTCATAATTCACCTCCATTAAGATTTATAATTAAAGTCAGTCGATCCACATTTTTATCAGGGAATCTTCAGACTTTATTTCCAAGATACTCCCCTCATATTCCGTTAATTCCCGGATAATCCGGTTGACATCATAACCTTTTTCTTTAAGAAGAGCCTTGTCTTTTTCATCTATAGCCCCCAAAGCCAGGTCAGCCAGCGACCAGGGTATGCTCAACCTGAATTTAACTTCTCCGTTTTGATAGACTTCAATGTTAAGAATTCTGGCCCTTCTCTCCGGTTTTGCAGCTGATAAATCCCTCAGAGCTTCCGGGTCTACCCTTAGAATGGCAATTTTGGCTCTGTCTCTCAGCTCATCATCCTTCTCTTTATTAAGAATTTCTTTTAATACCGGCAGCCCCTTTTTGGCTGTTTGCTTGTTCTTGGCGTAACTCAACTTGAAGGCAGCATAGTAACGAATAATTTTACCTTTGGAATCAAGCCGTTTAAGGATTTCATTCTGAAATTTACTCTTTCCTTTTTCCATCAGGGAAAAAGCCAGATCGAGGATTCCAATTTCTGCTTCCTCAGTGAGGGTCAGACTGCGGTTAGGAAAAGAGATATAATCAAGGAAGCCTCTCAAGGCTTCCTCTTCTTTTCCTTTTTGCTCTTGAAAACACTTGGCCCGGTAAAAAACTGCTTCTGAATACCAGCGGCTCTCCGGGTATTCTTCCAGGAGTTTTTCCAGCTTGAGCTGGGCCCGTCCCCATTCTTTATCGAAAATTAAAAGCTTCGCTTCTTGAAAAAGCTTGTTATCCGGCTCTGACTGAATAAATCCCTGGAGGAAAACAACGGTTAAGATAAAAAAGCTGAATACCGTAATATATCTTTTCACTTTAAACCTCACTTTGTTCCAATTCTCGTTTTATTAAATTTATCTTTAAAAGAAGTTGCCTGTCCGTGATAAATTTTTGAATCCTTTCCAGATTTTCTGGAGATAAATTTTCACTGATTGCTATCAATTCATAGAACAGCATCTCTATCTGATCACAGATCTGTTTGGCCTTGATCATCTGGACTTTTTCCAACTGAGGATTCATATATTTTTTTTGCCGGAGCAGCTCCCTCGCCTGGTAAACCGTTTGTTCCTGATGCCAGAAGTCATGAATCTCCTGCGGTGAAGTCTGCAAAAAATCAAGCAAAAGGAGCTGGCTTCGATCAAGATAATCCAGGGTGGACTGCTTAGCCATCTGAAGTTCAACCCGCTCTATCAAAGCCGGCGAGACGTGAATCCTGGCTCCAATTCTCTCTTCTGTTCCGGGTTTACTTATTATTAAATAGGTTATAATTGACCCGATTATCAATCCTGCCAAAAGACCGGCTGAAACCGGTTTAAGCAAAAGATATAAAGAGGAAAGATTTAATTTTTTCAGCCAGGACCCGGATTTTCTCTCTTGCCTCTTTTCTTCAAAGACCGCCTTACTTATCCGATCCGACATTTTTTCCCAGTTAATTTCCTTTATGCTTCTTTCAACTTCTTCATTTACAGCCCCGGCCACTCCCAGCAGGCGACTGAGCTCATTTAGTTGCTCCCGGCATCCCGGACATTTTTTCAAATGATTTTCCAGGAGCCGGCTTTCAGTCTCATCCAGTTCCCTGACCAGATAAGAACTGATATTTTCTTTAAACTTATTGCAATCTTTCATAATTCCCTCCCTAAGTAAGGCTTCATTAAAACTCTAAGGTTTTGAAGAGCCTTAAAATGGAGCGACTTAACTGTTCCTTGAGCAATTCCCAAGGTTTGAGCTATTTCCTGGAAACAGAAGCCGTTAAAATGCTTCATGGCGAAGACGAGGCGTTGGCGGGGAGAAAGTTTTTCCAAGCAAGAAGAAAAGATCTTTTTTATTTCCGTCGATCTCTTATCATCAGAAGAGTTTCCGCCGGCTAATTTGTCTTCATTTAAAGAAAAATCTGCCTCAAGCTGTTGTCTCTTTCTTATATTTTTCCGGTAATGATCCACACAAAGATTCTTAGTAATCTGGAAGATCCAGGCCTGGAAATTATTCCCCCGGCGGTATAGATGTATCTTCTCATGAACTCTCACCAATGTCTCCTGTACCACATCCAGGGCATCCTCCCTGTTTTGAAGAATGGAATAAGCCAGGCGGTAAACTTTTTGCTGGTAAAATTTGATAAGTTCCATGAATGCATCCCTGTCTCCCTGCCTGACTTTTTCCACAAAAGTACTTTCATCTTCTATGCCTATTCCTTTTTCATTCATCCTAAGCAACATTACCGAAATGTAAAATTTAAAAAACTCTTAATCAATCCAAATTAATACCCGGTCACCTTGGCCGTCTGCTTCCAATAAAAGTCCCGGCCCTATTTTTTTTAAATCTTTTATCCCCTTCCAGTCAAACTCAAACTGCCGACTAACTCCGGCCTCGCTATCAAAAGGCTGATCATCAAAATCAGGGCATTTATCAATCAGCCAGAAAGGAGCTTTCACTCGTATTAATCTCATCTCTTTATAATCATAAACCAATATGTGAATCTGGTGGCATTCCCCTTCTCTTTTAGGACCAATCCGGTGAATCTTATTAATATCAGCATATGCCTTTTTAAAATACTTGTCGGGATTCTTGACATCCTCTAGAATTTGAACCGCAAAACAGGAATTTAAGAAAAGAACTGCCGCACCTGCCAGGATTGGGGCAATCAAATTTTTTCTGAATCTCATTTTTCACCTCATAACAGGATTCACCCTACTTAACGCAAACTTTAAGGAAAAGGTTTACTGATTTCTTCATACTATATATAATATTTGAGAAGCCTTATTCCCAGGAGGAAATAATGAAAAGAAGAAGTAGTTATATAATAATCATAATTCTTATATTTTTTATTTTAATGACTCTAACCTTTCTTTCATTTATGTATATGCAATTTTCCCGTCCCCCATCGGTCAAGGCCCATTCAGTCCTGGAAATAAACTTAAGCGGTCCTGTTCAGGAAATAGTTACTCCCGATTTTCTGGGGCAGCTTTTAGGATTCATGCCTGAATTATCCCTTTATGACATATGGATGAACCTCCGCAAAGCTGAAATCGATCCTCGTATCCGGGGCATTATTTTAAATATCGGCTATCTCCAGTGTGACTGGGGCAAGGTAGAAGGAATCCGGGAAATGATTTTAAATTTCAGAAAATCCGGAAAAAAAGCCTTTGCCTATGTTGAAGATGCCATTGAATTTGACAAGGAATACTACTTAGCTACTGCCTGCGATGAAATTATTCTCCATCCCCTTGGCTCCATAGGCATAAATGGAATCGGCGGACACATTCCTTTCTTCAAAAATACTTTAAACAAAATAGGAATAGAGCCTGAAATCGAGCATATTGAAGAATACAAAACCGCCTACAACCAATTTACTGAAACAGGATTCACCCCGGCCCACAAAGAAATGATGGAATCTCTATATAAAGACATCTATTCAAGATATATAGAAACAATAGCTGAATCCAGGGGTAAATCCAAAGAGGAAATACAAAACCTTATTGATAAAGGTCTTTTCACAGCAGATGAAGCCCTGAAAGCCGGTTTGATAGACAAACTATTTTTTATTGATCAGCTGGAAGAACAGATCAAGGAGAAGGAAGAGAAATTTAATAAAGTCCGCCATCAAACATATTTGAAAATTAAACCAACTGCCCTGGGACTTAACAAAGGAAAAAAAATCGCTCTTATTTACGGAACTGGACCAATACATTCTGGAAAAAGCTCCATTAATTCAATGGGAAGCTTCACTTTAGCCAGATGGTTTCGGAAAGCAAGGCAAGACAAAAACATAAAAGCAGTTGTTTTCCGGGTGGACAGCCCGGGTGGCTCAGCCGTGGCTTCCGATGTTATCTGGAGAGAGGTGGCCCTGACCAAAAAGGAAAAGCCCGTGATTGTCAGCATGAGTGATGTGGCCGGTTCCGGAGGATACTGGGTTTCTATGGCTGCCCACAAAATCGTAGCCCATCCTCAAACACTGACCGGATCAATCGGAGTTATTTCCGGTAAATTCAACTTAATCGAATTTTATGACAAACTTGGTATAACCAATGAAAAATTAACCTTTGGCCAGAAAGCAGACATGTTTTCATCCTTCCGCAGATTGACTCCGGAAGAAAAATCTCTTTTAAGACAACAAATTCTCTGGATTTATGAGAAATTCCTCACCAAAGTTGCTGAAGAAAGATCGCTTTCCAAAGAGGAAGTTCACCAGATAGGGAGAGGACGGGTTTGGACAGGCGCCCAGGCTAAGGAAAATGGCCTCATTGATGAATTGGGGGGCCTGGACAAGGCTATCCAGATAGCCAAAGAACAGGCAGGAATTCCGGCTTCAGAAGAAGTTCAACTGGAAATCTTTCCTAAAAAAATATCTTTTTGGGACCTGTTATTGGATAAAAATAGGACTTTAACCAGAAGTTTTTTACCCAAAGGTGAGAAAGAAATGTTCAAAACCTTCAGACTTCTCTGGGAAAAGAAAGAATTGGTATGGGCTTTGATGCCTTTCTGGTCCGCCCCTGAATAAGAAGGGGACGTTCCCCAAAGGGACACCCCTTTCCCTGAAGAAAAATTATCATTAACAAATTCGATGAAATCTTCCCTAAAGGAATGTCCTTCTGGGAGACATCCCCTTTGCCTATAGCTTTTTTCTCTCATTTCGCCCGTTTATCTTGTTTATCTCGTTTGTATCGTTTTTCTTGTTTATTTAGTCCCGATTTTATTGCCCGCCTCTACTTTTTCACTCAATGATACCTGACAAACCAGATGAACCAGATAAACAGAACAAACCGAATCAACTGAATTAACCAAATAGACCGAAAAGACCGAACAGACATTTTAATAGGCGTAAGAATGGGGGCAAATAGTCCTGAACTCGCAGTGCTGACAGGTGTGCCATCCAGGAGCCGGAGGAAAATTCCGGCTCCTGATTCCCTTTTCAACCTCCAGGATTTTCTCTTCTGCCCGGCGTATCTGAGCTTCATCTTTTTCTGCAAATCCAACCAGTCCCGATTCCAGGAAATATAACCTTGTCCCCAGAAGAGGGATTTCCTGGGTTTTCAGAAAGGAATAGGCGTAAAGGTCCATCTGAAGACTATGGCGGGTTTTCTTATCTGCTTCCTTCTGGTCTTTAACTGCCGATGCTTTGAAATCAATTATGACTGCCCCTTCTGGTAATATATCCACTCTATCCCAGCGGCCGGTAAATTTTACTTCTCCCACCGAAAACCTGAAGTTTTTTTCCAGAAAAGCCGGCATCTTTCCTTCCTTTTCTTCCCGCCTGTAAAAAAGTCGAAGAGCATCCTCTCCAGCCTTTTTTCTCATTTCTTCATGTTCCCGGCTTAAGAATCCCTCGCTGGTCCATCGTTCATGATATTCTCTTATGAATTCTTCTTCGGTAAGCTTTTGGCCTGATATTTTCTTTTTTAAGTAATAGTGAACGGCCCCGTGCATAATCCTTCCGAAAACCAGATTATGATGAGGAAGAAGGGGAATCCCGACAAGGTGACGATACTTGTATTTCAAGGGACAACTCAAATAATTATCTAACTGAAAATAGCTCAGAAAAAGCCTTTCTCCTCTCCTGACTACTACCTGAGGAATCCCGGATTCCTCAGAGGGAGCATATCTTTCAATCTCTTCTAAGGCGCTTCTTCTCTGGCATTCATCTGGAATCTTGGGAAGATCAAGAGCTTCCAGAACAAAAGGACTGACCTTTTTCAACCTTTTTAAACCATAATCCCTGGCCCAGGTAAGATAGAGGAGATCTTTGCTCCTGGTCATACCCACATAGAAAAGCCTCCGTTCCTCCTGCATATAACTTTCATCCCCGGGTAGATTTTCCTTGAGAATTTTGTCAGGAATTGGGATTTTCTCTTTTCTCTCCCTTCCAGGGAAACGGTCAGCAATAAGGCTGACCATGAAAACCATGGCAAACTCAAGTCCCTTGGCTTTATGAACTGTTAAAACATTAACAGCATCCTCCTCCAATTCCGCTTCAGCCGTGGCCGGATTATCGCCAACATCCTGAAGAATATCCAGATGCTGGGCAAAAGAATGGATTGAATCATTATCTGTGATCTGGGAAAAATCCTTGATTTTATCGAAAAAAACCCGGATATTCTTTATTTTAATTTCAGACTCTAAATCACCTTTCTCTACCAGTTTTTTAAGATAACCAGATTTTTCCAAGAAACGGTAAACAACTCTTCCTGCACTCTGATCAACGGCATAATTGATGAAATATAAAAGGTCTTCAAATATTTTTTTAACCATTTTCCTTGATTCAGAAGAAAGAGGGACAGAGCTCCGCTCCTGATAGACTTCTTTGAAAACATCATGGAGTGAAATATTCCTTTTCCTGGCTGAGTTGGCCAAAAGGGTCAAATCATAAGGACTGACCCTGTAAACCTCGGAAAGGGCCAGGTTATAAAGATTGCGGGAATCATCAAAATCATTAAGAGCCCGTATAAAAGACACAATAATCCGGACTTCCTCCCGGCTGTACAATCCCCGGCTCCCGGAGAAGCGGAAAGGAATTTTTCTCATGTTCAATGCGCGAAGAAAAGGATCAGCATCAGCATTCCGCCTGACCAAAATAGCAATATCCTTTGGTTTAAATCCTTCTTCAATCTTCTCCAAAATAAGCTGGGCTACTCTGTCTGCTTCATGAGAGAGAGTATCAAAAGAAAGCATATAAAGGCTTTTTCTTTTTTTCTGATTTACACTGACCAGTCTTTTATCGATTTTTTCCTGGAATTCAAGCCGTCCCGGATTATTGTGCTGAATCAGACGGTAGGCGGAATCAAGGATGGCCTGGGTCGAGCGGTAATTTCTGGTGAGAACAACTTTATCATAATCAGGATAATAACATTTAAAGTTCTGGATATTGGTTAGAGAAGCTCCCCGGAATCGGAAAATGCTCTGGTCGTCATCTCCCACTACTGTCAAATTCCGGTGTCCGGCTGCCAGCATCTTCAAAAGCTCAAACTGAATATAGTTTGTATCCTGGAACTCGTCTACCAGAATAAAACGGTATTTTTTCTGATATTCACGCAAAACTGCTGGCCTCTTCCGAAAAAGTTCCAGCACCAGGTTCACCTGGTCTTCAAAATCTATCTTGCCCTCAACTTTCAACAGTCCCTGGTATTTTTGATAGACCTGAGACATTTCCAGATGTTTCCGGGCTTCGTCCTCTTCAGCTTCATCGGAAGCTTTTTCCATCGCTTCACGGCCGAAAGCAGTATATTCCTCCGGAGTTACATCTTCCTGCTTCAATCTTTTAATAGCTGCCAGCAATTCCTGGATATACTTATTGGGATTACTTAGAGGACGGAAATATTCGAGAGGAAAATCAAACAGGTGTTCCCTGAAAAAAATAGCCTGTTCAACATCATCCAGAAGCCTGAAATCAGAAGGATATCCGATTTCATGACCATAATTACGGAGTACTCTCTCACCAAAAGAATTAAATGTGCTTATTTCCACAAAGGAGTAACTATAGGGAATAAGAATGTCCACTCTCTCTTCCATTTCATTGGCAGCTTTTTCAGTAAAAGTTACTGCCAGGACGTCTTCAGGCTTGGCCAGTTTGGAAATAATTAAATAGGCTATCCGGTGAGTTATGACCTTGGTCTTTCCGGTTCCAGCTCCGGCGATTATCAGAAGGGGCCCCTTTTGGTGGACAACCGCCTTTCTCTGCTGAGAATTTAGACCTGTCAACAGTTCCTGGATTTTTTTTTCTTTGACCGAAAGATTCATAAGTGGAAAAAGAGAAATATTATTCTTTTTTCTTTTCTTTCTCGACGATTACTTTTTCGCCGGGTTTCATCAGCCACAACTTTTCCCGGGCCTTATTTTCCACAGCTTTGGGGTTGTTTTCCAATTCTTCTATTTCCCGGAGCAGTTGGGCCTTTTTTTCCTCCAGTTGAACGATCTCTTCCTTAAGAAGCTCCTTCTGCTTTTGGGTCTTATAGATTTCAAGCCATCCTTTTTTTCCGAAAAAAGAAGAAACAAAAAGGACCAGAAAAAGGAAAATCAGCATCACCCAAAAGATCTTTTTTTTCCAGGTATGTTGAGAATTATCCTTTTTTTTCATTTAAGGCAGCTCATTTAAGACTGATTGCATTAACTTCTCCACTTCCTGCTTATTTTCAGCCTCAGCATAATAACGGATAACTGGCTCTGTTCCGGAAAAACGCAATAAAACCCAGTCGTCATTGGAGAAATCAAATTTTATCCCATCGATAGTTTCAAGGTTTACTACCGGCCTTCCAGCCAGCTCGCGGGGAGGGTTTTTGATGAGTTTTATCAATCGATCTTCCCTGTCCTTGGTTAAAGGAAGGCTCTTCTGACAGCCAATACGTTGACCATATTTTTTGAAAATAGCTTCTATCAATTGAGAAAGCGGCCGTCCTTCTGCAGCCACTATTTCGGCTACCAGCAAGCCGGCAATAATACCGTCTTTCTCCGGGAGGTGATTCTTTAGAGCAAGACAGGCGCTTTCTTCTCCGCCGAAAATTATCTTTTTTTTCAAATATAAATCGGCAATATATTTGAAACCTACCGGGGTTTTATACAATGTAAGATTATAATTTCTGGTGATTCGATCAATCAGATGAGTGGTGGCCACTGAACGAGCCACTCCCCCCCTCCATTTCTTTCTGGAAATAAGATATTCCAGAATCAAGGAAAGTATGAGGTTTTGCTCTATAAACCTCCCCTTTTCATCAATGATACCGAACCTGTCTCCGTCAGCATCAGTGGCTAAGCCTAAATCAAGTTTTTTCTCCCGGACAAGATTTTTCAGCTCACTTAAGTTTTCTTCCAGACATGAAGGAGTGATACCGCCAAAATAAGGATCAATATAACCGTGGATTTCCTCCACAATAATCTGGTTCCCTTCCAATATTTCATCCAGATATTCCCGGCTGGTTCCATACAGCAGATCCACACCAATCCGGATTTTGCTTTCACGAAGTAGTTTAAAATCAATTTTCTTTTGAATGAAGGAAAGATAATCATTTCTCAGGTTTACTCTTTCTATATACCCTTCATCAGGATAATAAGGACAAAATGAATAATCTTCAAGGAGTTCTTTGACCTTAAGTTCGATTTCATCAGTTTCTACGGGCAAGGCGGGAGCACCCTGGTGGGTATTATACTTTAATCCATTGTATTCAGGGGGATTGAAAGAAGCAGTAAAATTTATGCCTCCGTGGGCTTTTCTCTTAATAATCTGGAAGGCATGGGCTTGAGAAGGGGCATCCCGGTCCGATAAAAAAACATGAATCTGATTGTGGGAAAGAACTTTGGCCGCTTCCAAGGCGAATTTTTCTGAGAGAAACCGTGTATCATAATTAACAATTAGAGACAATTTTTCGCCCGGGAATTTTTTTTTTAGGAAGTTGACAATGGCCTGGACTACAATTCGAACATTCTGAAAAGTAAAGTCATCCCCCATAACTCCCCGCCAGCCAGAAGTACCGAATTTAATCATGGCAACTTGCTTCCCAAATTAGCACAAGCCCCTGCGAAAAGCAACCACGAACTAAGTATTTCAAAAACCGTCGTGTCATTTTTAATTTGCCTGCAAATTGTTTATATTAAAAGAACGTTTCACAAGATATGTGTATTTTATTCTCAATAGAAAAAAGACTTCAAAAATATAATGAGTCTTAACAACTATTTTACAAAAAGATCATTCCTGCTGGGGATATTTCTGACTTCTATTACTACCCTGGGACTGGAAGTATGTCTGACCCGCTATTTCTCCATCTCGCAGGAATACCATTTTGCTTTCCTGGTAGTCAGCATTGCTTTCCTTGGATACGGAGCCAGTGGTTCGTTTCTGTCTCTTTTTGAAAAAACATTTATTAGACATCCTCAACGTCTTCTTCCTGTTTTATCCCTCCTTTACAGCTTCTCCATAATTTTCTGTTTCCTGATCGGAAATCGAGTCCCTTTCAATTTCATTCAACTTTCCTGGAATCCTCAAAAAGTTTTTTACCTTTTTATTTATTATTTTATTTTTTCTGTTCCTTTCTTCTTCTCTGGATTGATAATCTCGTTTTCCATGAGCCGGAGTCCTGAAAATGCATCCCGGATCTATTTTGCCGACATGGGAGGAGCGGCTGCCGGAGCAATCCTGCCTTTGTTAATCTTTTTACCCCAGGGAGACCGGGGAGTCTTTCTCTTTCTGGCTTTCTTTCCCTTAATAGCTTCTTTCTTTTTTGCCAGAAGAAAAATAGACTGGATTAAGATTCTATCTATTTTCTGGCTGGGAATACTTCTGATTGCTTTTTTTATTTCCCCGGAATGGCTAAGCTTCAGAATATCTCTCTTTAAAGCCCTGCCAACAGCTATAAAATATCCCGGAGCAAAAATTCTGTCTACTAAATGGAATGCCATTTCCCGGGTAGATGTGATTGATTCGCCTGCTGTGCGTTTCGCTCCCGGACTTAGTCTTTTCTACTCCGGAGAGCTTCCACCTCAATTAGGACTATCTATTGATGGAGGGGAACTTTCTGCCTTAACTTCTTTTACTTCTGCTGATGACCCGGCTTTAGAGTTTCTCCACCACCTCCCCAGTTCTCTTGCCTATAAATTAGTTTCCCGCCCGAAAGTACTTCTGCTTGCACCCAAAGCCGGCCTCGACTTGGTTTCAGCAGCCGCCCACCAGGCAGAAAAGATTAAAGCCATTGAAGCAAACCCGCTTATAGTTAAACTTCTTAAAACAGAATTTATTGATTTTTCAGGAGCTTTATACCTGGAAAAAAACGTAGACCTAACTCTGGCTCAACCAAGATCTGGGCTTAATTCAATTAAAAACCGGTTTGATCTAATAATTTTCCCTTTAACCAATGTTTTTGGTTCTGCCGGAAGCGGCCATTACGGATTCGGCGAAGATTATCTTTTTACCACAGAAGCCTTTTCCAAGGCTTTCCACAATCTTTCCCCCGCCGGTTGGGTGGAAATGAGTTTTTATCTTATTCCCCCTCCCCGACAGGAACTCAGGGCCGTGGCTACCTGGGTGGAGACTTTGAAAAGAGAAGGAAAAACTGCTTCCCAACACATGATGATCCTGAGAAGCTGGGGAACCATAAGCATCCTGGTCAAAAAATCTCCGGTCACAAACCAAGATATCCAGATTCTCAAGAAATTCTGTTCGCAAAACTTATATGATTTAATCCATTATCCAGGAATCCGGGAAGAAGAAGCCAACCTTCACAACCGCTTTCAGGAGCCTATTTATTTCCGTCATATTTCCCGTCTTATTTCTTTAGAGCGAAAGACTTTTTTCCAGGATTATCTTTTTGATGTCCGGCCGGTGTCTGATGACCGTCCTTTTTACAATAATTATTTCAAACTAAACAAGATAAAAGAAACATACCGGGCCTTAGGCAATAAATGGTTTCCTTTCCTGGAAGGTGAAGGGATGGTCATTGTCCTTTTTGTTCAGGCTTTCATCCTTTCCTTTTTTTTGATTCTTCTCCCTCGCTTTTTCATGAATAAAAAAAATCGTTTTTCTGGAGGGGAAACAGGTAATATTTTTGCCTTTTTTTATCTTCTCGGTTTGTCTTACATGTTTATTGAGGTGACCTTGATTCAGAAATTCATTCTATTTCTTGAACATCCGGTTTACGCTGTATCCATTATTATTGCCAGTCTTCTGGTTTCTTCCAGTCTGGGAAGCTATTTTTCCAAAAAAATTCTCCCCGCTAATCTGAGGAAAAAATTAAGATACATTCTCTATCTCCTGGGAGCCACAGCAGTGGGCTATTTATTATTGATGAACCTTTTCTTTGAATTTTTTCTTGATATTTCCATCTGGATCAAAGCTGCCTTGAGCCTATTGTTTATTTTTCCCCTGGGAATGCTGATGGGAATTCCTTTTCCTTCGGGAATCAGACTGCTTCGAAAATCTCCTCCGGGAATTATATCCTGGAGCTGGGCAGCAAATGCTTTTTCTTCAGTAATTAATTCTATCGTGGCTCTGATTATAGCTTTCTGGGGCGGCTATACAGTTGTTTGGCTCGCCGGAGGCTTCAGCTACCTTTTGGCTTCATTTTTTCTCCATTTCCCCCACCATGGGAACAAAACGGACTCCTAATATATGTTCCACTTGAGGTTTGTCTACAGTTTTCGTAATTTTTGTTAAAGTCTGGAAATACAATGTACTCCCCAGCGGAATTACCAGCCGGCCGCCCTCCTTGAGTTGTTTCATTAGAGGGGGAGGAATATGATTGGCAGCACAGGTAACAATAATCGCATCATAAGGAGCATGCTCTTCCCAGCCAAAATATCCGTCTCCCCATTTAACCTGAACATTATCATAACCCGTTTTTTTCAAAGTTTCACTTGATTTTTCAGCCAAATTCTTCCGTATTTCAACAGAAAAAACCTGGTCGGTAAGACAGGCAAGAACAGCCGCCTGGTAACCTGAACCAGTCCCGATTTCTAAAACTCTGTCTCCTTTTTTCAGATCAAGGCATTGAGTCATCAAGGCAACGATATAAGGCTGAGAAATTGTTTGTCCTTCGTCAATAGGAAGAGGATGATCCTGATAAGCCTGGTCACGGTACCTTGGATCAACAAAAAGATGACGGGGCACTTTTTGCATAACCGAAATCACTTCTTTATCTGTGATGTTCCTGGCTAAAAGCTGTTCTTTGACCATTTTCTGGCGCAGCAAGGTCAACCTTTCTTCCTGGGAAAAAAAGATACCTTTCCCCGCTGCTAAGATAAGAAGAATAAATCCTGTTTTCTGAAATATTTTTCTTAAAAACATAACATTTTTTTATTATTATTCTACCACAATAAAGACAAAACTGAAAAATGGCAGTATCTTCCTTATTTTAAAGAAAAAAAAGAAAAATATATTTGACAAACCGTTTTTTTTTTGTTAATAACTATCTCAGTTGGGAAAAATTTAGTATGAGGGACGAAAAAAAAAAGCGGTTTACCCGGGTTCCTTTGACCCAATAACCAATGGACATGTCGATATAATACAAAGGGGGTTAAAAATATTCGACCAAATTCTCATTGCCGTTCTGGAAAATCCCAAAAAAAGTCCGCTTTTTCCGACTAAAGAAAGGGTGGACATGATTAAAGATATTTTCTCCACAGAGAAAAAGGTTGAAGTGAGAGCTTTTCATGGTCTTCTGGTGGATTTTGCCCAGAAAAATAAGGCCAATGTAGTCATGAGAGGCTTAAGAGCTATTTCTGATTTCGAATATGAATTTCAAATGGCCCTTATGAACCGGAAATTGAATCCGGAAATTGAAACTTTATTCATGATGCCCAGTCAAGAATACTCTTTCCTCAGTTCCCGGATGGTCAAGGAAATAAGCATGCTGGGAGGCTGTCTTAGGGACCTGGTGCCAGAAATCATTGAAAAGCGTCTTAAAGAAAAATTTAAAGAACCGGTTAATTTATCCAATATAAAGGAAAAAAAATGATCGGACTGAGTCGAGAAAAAACTTTGGTCGGATTAGACATCGGCTCCCATGCCGTCAAGGCTGTAGAGCTCAAGTCTAAAAGAAAAGAAGGGGAAGATTATTACGAGGTCAAAAAAATCGGTTATGAAACCCTTCCTCACGATGCCATTGTTGAGGGCACAGTCATCGATTCGGCTGCTGTTGCTGAAACCATCAAGTTAGTGTTTGACGAAAATAAAATCTCAAACAGGAATGTGATTATATCTATTTCCGGAAATTCCGTTATAATCAAAAAAATATCCCTCCCCAACATGGAAACAGAGGAACTGGCTGAATCTATTATCTGGGAAGCCAAGCACAATATTCCTTATCCTTATGAAGAAACAAATGTGGACTATGCTATTATCCGTCCTCCTCAAACTCAGCCGGAAAAAAACCTGGATATTCTCTTAGTAGCAGCCAAAAAAGATAAAATATCCAATTACAGCAATGTAGTCTCCCAAACAAGGAAGAATCTTGAAATTATTGATGTGGATGTATTTGCTCTTCAAAATGCCTATGAAATTAATTATCCGGAAGCATTCAAAGAAAAGACAACCGCTATCATCAACCTGGGAGCAAACATCACCAATGTAATAATCATCGAAAAAGGAGTCCCCCAGTTATTTCGGGATCTGGCTATGGGAGGTTCCTTTTTTGCTGAAAATCTCAGCAAGGATTTAAACATCAGCTTTGAAGAAGCGGAGAAAGCTCTCAAAGATCTGCCGGTTAAAGACATTCAATCTGAGCAAGTAGAAGCTGTTTTAAACGTGAATATCCAGAGCCTTCTTGAAGAAATAGAAAAAACGTTCTCTTTCTTTGAAGCAGTTGACAAGGAAGGGAAAAAAATAGAACTGATTCTCCTCAGCGGAGGACTATCCAAGCTGTCCAACCTTTCGGCCCATTTCGAACAACAATTCACCATTAAGACAGAAATCTTTCAGCCTTTTCGCAGAATTTCCTACGACGAAAAAAAATTCGATTCCATGTATTTTGAGGACATGGCACCAATCTTTGGCATTGCCACTGGATTAGCCACTCGAAAAATGGAATAAAAGCCATGATCAGAATTAACTTATTAAAACCGGAAAAACGGGAAATAAGGGAAACAACAGATATTTCAGCTCCGGTAATAAGGGGAAAGAAAAAACCTCCCCTGTTTGGATTGATTTACCTTCTCCTGATAGTTGTCTTGGGTCTTCTTTTTATATCTCAAAAAAATACACTTTCACATGAACAAGAACTTCTTCAGGCAGCCCGACTGGAAAAACAAGAACTTAAAGATGTCGAAGCCAAACTTCAGGAGCTCGAACAGCAGAAAAATCTTCTGGAGAGAAAAATCAATCTTATCAATGATCTGAAAGCTCGCCAGGACGTGGCTGTTAAAATCTTGGATGAGTTAAGCCGGAATATTCCCGACTGGGTATGGTTGAAAGAAGCTTCTTTCAGCGGTCAGAGAATCGAAATCAAAGGCAGAGCTCTTTCTAATAATTTGATTGCTGACTATATATTCAACCTGGAAGAAAGCCCTTATTTCCAGAATATCGAACTCATTTCCTCCACCCAGAGGAGAGAACGGAACGACCAGTTCCTGGAATTCGCACTGACGTTAAATTATATTTTTAACCAAGCTTTGAATGTCCAGGAAACTGGCGATCCAAAAAGGAGGAAAAGATGAGAGACTGGCCCTGGTACGGACATTTGGTGCTGGCGGTCGTCTTTTTTGGTCTTTTCTTCTTTGCCTATTTTAAACCGAAGAACAATGAGATAGCAGATATCAAGGCAGAGCGAATAAAGGTGGAAGAAGAAGTCATAAAACTCAGGGCGAAAAAGAAGCAGCTTGACTCAATTGAAGAAGAGCTTAAAACAATGAACGCCACTCTCAATGAACTGGAAGCCATAATTCCCCAGAAAAAAGAAATTGCTGATATTCTTCGCCGGATTCAACAGTTAGCCTTTGATTCCCGCCTGAACATTGCCCGGTTTACTCCAAGACCGGAGATTGAACAAGAATTTTATGCCGAAAGTCCCATTTCAATTGAAATCACAGGCAACTATCATAACTTAGCTATCTTTTTTGACAGACTGAGCCGCTTTTCCCGGCTTTACAATATTGAAGGATTCTCCATCAAGGCTTTAAGTGATCAAAGCGAAGCATCCACCATTTCAGCCAATTTTACAGCTAAAACCTATATCTTTAAAGAACAACCAGAAGCTCAAGTTCAAGCCAAACGAAAAAAATGAGGAGAAAAGCCATGAAAAAACAATTAGCTTTACCTATCCTTTTCATAATTGTTTTCATTTTTCCCCAAATTTCCCTCTCCCAGCAAGAACAAGAAACAACTGCTTTTCCTCAATTAAAAACCGAAGCAGGGAAACAAATTTATGAACCGGAAGGCAGGCGGGATCCCTTTCGTGACCTTCTGGCCGGTCGTGATATAAGGGAAAAAACAGCCATTACAGGAACACACCAAATGTCCATCGATGACACTGTCCTCATCGGGATCGTCAAGGCCAGAGGAGAATATACGGCTATTATCAACGGACCTCAAGAATTTCCTTACTACATCAAAAGCGGGGACCAATTTGAAGACGGGTTTGTTCTTTCCATCGAGGAATCAAAAGTTGTTTTCAGAAAAACAAGAGAAAGGGACATTCCGTTGATGCGTCCAAAAGACATAACCAAAGAAATCAATCCTCAGGAGAAATAACATGAAAAGGAAAATATTTTTGCAGGTTATCTCCTTTTTATGTATTCTTTTTATAATCAGTGGATTTGCAGCGAACAACCAGCACCTCATCAATATAAATAGTATCTCCGTTGTTGCTGATTCTCTCAGTACAAAGATAATCCTGGAAGCTAATTCACCTCTTGCTATAGAAAGCACCTATTTCGCCCAGGATTCCCCGCCTACTCTGGTAGTGGCTTTAACCAATATCCAGGAAATCAGTAATCCTGTTATCAATGGAAAACAAAACCTGATAAAGAATATAAAGATAGATAAAAAGGAGTCCGGCCGCCTCAATCTGTTTATCGATCTTACCCGTCAAGTACCATATACCATAATCTCTGATGAGAACAATACAATCATTGAGCTGATCGAATTCCAGAACAAAATGGACAAGGATTCTTTCCAACAAGAATTAGAGAACTTATCATTGCTTTCCCGACAAAAACCGGTCCAACTTAATAACATTTCCATTTCAGAAGAAGAAGAGAAACTATCTCTCAAAGCCCGGTTAAATGGAGAGGTTTTCCCTTATGTTTTCGCTCTGGATAAACCTCTTCGCCTGGTAGTCGATCTTTACCACGCCTACTTTACGCGGCCTCCAATGAACATTCCAGTAAACAAAATGGGGATCAAGCAGGTCAGGGCAGCTCAATTCCAGATTAATAATCCCCATACCATAACCAGGCTTGTCTTTGATCTGGAAAAAGCAAAGTACTATTCCATGAATTCTGATAAAGGGGAATTAATAATTTCTTTTTTTGAGGACGAAAGCGCTCCTTTTGAGCTAAGCCAACTTATGACTCCGGTCACAAAAGAAGAAGTTTTGACAGAAGAAACTGCTGAAGAGTCATCTCCTACTGAAAAAATAAATCCGGCAGAGGAAAACAAAGCCCAGGAGTTGAAAAACTCCAAATCATCCATAAATACAGAGCCTTCTCCTCCTCAATCCCAAGAGGAAGAGCAGCAGTTCCAACCAAAAATCATAACTGCATTAGAAGAACAATACTCCGGAGAAATCATCAGTCTTAAATTCAAAGACGCTGATCTAAGGGATGTAGTCCTTTACCTGGCTAATTTCGCTGGACTAAATGTAGTTTTTGACCCAGGAGTCAGAGGTACCGTTACGGTGGATTTGGAAGATGTTCCCTGGGACCAAGCCCTTGATCTTATTCTCAAGATAAACAAAATGGGAAAGTCCCTTGAAGGAAACGTCCTCAGGATTGCCCCGGTAAACGTCCTAACCCAGGAACAACAGGAAATACAGAGACTGCAGGAAAGCAAGGAATTAGCCGGTCCTATCCAGGTTAAAACTTTCACTCTCTCTTACTCTAAAGCATCCGAAATACAACAGCTCCTTAGAACCAAGCTCTCCAACCGGGGAGAGATTATAATCGACGAAAGAACCAACACTTTGATCATTACCGAAGTCAAAGACCGCATGGAACTGATGGAAAAACTTATCTCTGTCTTTGATACAGCCACTCCCCAAGTTTCCATTGAAGCCCGTATCGTGGAAGCCACTTCCACTTTCATTCGCAACCTGGGAATTCAATGGGGTTGGCGGGGAATATCAGATCCCTTTTATGGGAACCAGACCTCTCTCCAATTCCCCAATAAAATGTTAGTCGATGGAGCCATGATCCCCCAAGGCATTGTCACCAAAGGTATCGGCGGTCCCCTCGGAGGTTATGCCATTAATCTCCCAGCCCCTGCTTTTTCCACATCCATAGGACTCTCTGTAGCTAATGTCCTGGATACCTTCCGGCTGGATATGGCCCTCTCCGCTATGGAAACATCTGGAACGGGACGCATTATTTCCGCTCCTACAGTTACTACTCAAAACAATAAAGAAGCCAATATCATCCAGGGAAGGCAGATACCTGTTCAAACAGTGGCCAACTTCACCGTCACCACCCGGTATGTAAATGCTGCTCTGGAACTTAAAGCCACGCCCCAAATTACAGCCGAGGGAACTATAATCATGTACCTTGAAATTCAGAACAATGCAGCTGACTTCGCCAACTTGGTCAACGGTATTCCTCCCATTATTACCCAGAGTGCCAGTACTACGGTAATGGTTCCTGATGGGGGAACCACTATTATTGGTGGAATTTACAGGACAGAAGATTCCATCACCAGAGAAAGGGTTCCCTTTTTCCATAAAATTCCAATTCTGGGAAATCTATTCAAATCATTTGCCCGGACCAAACAGAACCGTGAACTTTTAATCTTTATAACTCCCAGAATAATAAAATGAAGGATAGGGTGGAAAAAATGAAGAAACTACATTCAATCATTTCCATATTGGCCATCCTACTGGTTTCACTTTTTTTAAGCTCCTGTAATCCCATTGAGGATGAGAGCCGCTCTCCTTCCATACTGGTTCTCCTGAATTTAACAGGCTCAGATATTGAAGGAAACGAAGCCAACTTTCTTCAATCCGATGTAGTCAAATTAGATGAAGATACCGGAGGAACTTACGTCACTGCCGATACAGCCTCCGCCACCTTGACCGCCAAACTGCTCCAGCCTGAATCCCACTTTGGCTCCTCCCAGTACAACAGCATCATGCTTACCCGTTATATAGTCAGCTATTACCGGACCGACGGGAAAAACAGCCAAGGGGTTGATGTTCCCTATTCCTTTGAAGGCTCCCTTTCCACGCTTATCGAGATAGACCAATCAGTGGATATCTCCTTTATTATTGTCAGGGAAGTGGCCAAGCTTGAACCCCCCTTGATTAACCTGGCTGACGGTCGCGCTGAGGGAACAATAACCGCTACCGCCAAAGTGGAATTTTACGGTCATGACCTGACCAATAACACAGTCAAAACCACAGGCTACCTGACTATATATTTTGCAAATTACATCGATGAATAAGGATGAAGAAAATGAGATGGAAAATTAAACTTCTGTTAATTTTTGGTCTTTCAATAAGTCTACTCCTTTCATCATCCTGCAAGAGAAACCAAATCCAAGAACCTTCCCCTGTAGGCCCTTCGACCCTTTCCGTAATACTGAAACTCACCACTAGTACCAATGTGCTTTTCGCCGGACTTGAATCAAGACCAGTCACCACCATTACAGCTCATCTAAGCAAGTATGACGGGATACCCATTCCTAACAGAACCATTCATTTCGAAATTCGCGATGCCAGCGGATTCCCGGCAACCATAGGCTTTTTTGATGGAAATCAGTCTTCCAAAACAGTTGTCACTAATTCCAATGGAGAAGCCAGTTGTCAATACTACGGACCAACTGCTTCGGAGCTCCCTACTTATTCGGAGTCCCCTAACGATATTGAAATTTATATCCAAGCCATAGTTGCCGGAGAAGGAAAAGAATACATCTGGGAAAGAACCCCTCTTTATATCATCAGGGACGTGATTGAACTTGATCTACAAGCTTATGCAGTACCGAATGTCCTCTGGGTCACCTCTACTCCGCCCAAAGCAAAAATTAATGCCTTGGTTACTTTAGCCAATGGAGCTCCCCTTGTTGGAGCCAGAGTCTTTTACAAGATCCGCCCGTTAGATGAGGAAGGAAACGAAGGAAGAGGGGAATTTGAAAACGGAACCCGGAATATAAGAACCATTACCAACAGCGAGGGAAAAGCCTCAGTGACATATTTTGGTCCTTACCTGCCCCATTTTCCCGCAAACCAAGATGAGGCCTGGGTTACCATCAGGGTAATTCTTCAAACATCAGGAGTAAACGAAGATATATATGTGGATGTTAAAATTCGCTTAGTAAAAGGAAACTATTAATTATTAATTGTAAACAGTTACAGCGACCTTAACTTTGGTTTTTTCAAGATAAGAGCGAAGAAAGTCTTCAAAATCATCTCTTCTTTTTGACCGGAGAAGAACATAGACAACCGGTTTCTCCCCGCTGCTCCTCGGCCGGATTAAGGAAGGCCCCAAAACATCCACCTCTCCTTTTTCCTGTTTGAGAAGCGATATGAATTCCCGGGAAATTCCAGCCAAGGATTTGGGGTTTCTTCCTTGAAATTCAAGCTGAACCATGTGGGAATAAGGAGGGTAATTCATTAAGCGGCGGAGTTCTTTTTCTTTTCTAATATAAGCTGAATAATCCTTGCCGGAAAAAGTCTGAAGGACATAATGTTCAGGAAGAGCTGTTTGAATCACCAATTCCGCTTCCTTTTCGTCTTTAAGAAAAGAGGACAGGCGAATCAAAGTCCGGTACATTCTCTGGCCGGCCCGGAAATCGGGCAGCCCCAAAACAACTTCCGGAAAAATGACCACAACCAAAGAAACAGGAGAATAAAGCTTTCTTCTGGCTAAAAGTTCCGTACCCAGCAGAATATCAAACTTTCCTCCGGCAAATTGCTTTAAAACCCGGTCAATTTGATCAGTTTTTCTTATCCGCTCTGAGCTGACAATACCGCTTCGAATCCCAGGGAAAATTCGAAGCAGTTCTTCCTGCACCGCCTCTATCCCCGGTCCTTTTTTAACCAGAATAGAACCCCCGCAGCGGGGACACCGGGCCGGCCGGCCGCCCTTTTGCTCGCACAACGGGCAGAACATGCTGTTGCTTTTACTTTGATAAGACAGATTCGAATGGCATTCAGGACAGCGGGGAACATGCCGGCAATGGGGGCAGAAAAGAAAAGAAGCGTATCCTAAGCGGTTAAAAAAAAGGACTGTTTTTTCTTTTTGTTCCCAGTTTTTGTTGATTGCTGTCTGAACAGGCCGGGATATAAGTTCTTCTTTTTTTCCTGATTCGATAATTCTAACTTTCCAGTTTGACTTTTTTTCAGGAAGCAGGACCAGGCATTTATTCTTTTCAGCCGTAACCCATGATTCAACCCGGGGAATATCCGAACCGTAAATTAAAACCGCTTTTTCTGCCTCTGCCCGCAACCAGGCTCCTTTTCTGGCATCATAAGATGGAAGTTCTCTCTGGTAATGAGAATCATCATGCTCCCGGTCAACGATAATCAATCCCAGGTTTCGAAGCGGAGCAAGAAGGGCTGAACGAGTTCCTACAACCACGGAAACAGGATTATTAAATACCTTCCACCAGGCCTCATTCTGCTGTTTTCTGGAAAGCTTGGAATGAAAAAGAACCACTTCCATGCCTGTTTTCATTTCCACCTGACGGAGAAAAGACTGAGCCGCAGTTACTTCAGGCAGGAGAAAAAGGACACTCTGACCCAATTCTGCTGCCTTCGAAGCGAGAAAAAGGAAGCCTTCTTGCCTGTCTTTGGAAGAACCGTGAAGCAGAAAGGACAAAAAAGCTCTTTTCCCAAGCTTTTGCCGGAGACTTTCCCAGGTTTGATAAATCCTGTCATCAGTAATAAAACTCATTTCCAGCTGTCCTTTTTTGGGTATGAATATTTTTTTCTCTGCCGAACTGACCTTAGGTTCCACCTGGAGCAGATTGATCAGGTTTTTCCCGGCCATCCTGTGTAAAAGAGATGAAATATCCTTTCTTTTTAATTTTCTTTTAAGGTACAAAACACTGTAACTTTTCCTGTTAAGCAGGGAGAGAACATTTATTTCTTGATGGGTGAGGGTGTCTGAAGTTAAATTCTTCTTTCCCAGAGAAGTTATTTCTGCCCGGAGCTGCTTTTCCCGGGGATACTCAGGCGGCAAGGCAGCCTGCAGGATTTCTCCCCACGGCGTGAAAAAATACTCACTTAAGCTGCGGGCAAATGAAAGAAAGCTCTGGGGAAATACTAAGGGTGGAGAAACTCTGCCGTAAATTTGTTTGAGTTCTCTTATCTCCGGAGGCGGTTTTGTCTTTACTCCAACCACGACCCCGGTCATTTCTTTCCGGCGAAAAGGAACCCGGATCACTTCACCCGGCTTAATAGTTCCTGAAAGATTCTCCGGAATAAGGTAGGTAAAGCTCTGATAAAGAGGAAGAGGAAGAACTACCTGGGCATAAGCCTTCATCTTTTTCCAAGGAGAACCATAACTTTTTTCATATCAGACCATACCAGCTTCTTCCTCTCCTTGTTTGATTCATCTCTTATGAGATAGGAAGGATGAAAAGTAGGCATTACCGGAATCCCATGAAAGTCGTGGAATGTGCCTCTTACAGCTGAAATACTGCTGCAACCGGGCACAAAAAATTCAGCGGCCACCTTTCCCAGGGCTACAATTACCCGGGGTTTAATTTGTCTTATTTGGGAAAGAAGGTAAGGGTGACATGCTTCTATTTCTTTCTGCTGGGGATTGCGGTTGTTAGGCGGCCGGCACTTAACAATATTGGTAATGTAGACTTCTTTTCTCTCAAAATTCATGGCTTTTATAATCTTGGTCAATAACTGACCGGCTCTGCCCACAAAAGGCCGGCCCTGGATATCTTCATCTCTTCCCGGGGCTTCGCCGGCAAACATTAATTGGGCCTTTGGATTACCTTCGCCGGGTACCGCCTGGGTCCGGGTAAGGTGTAAAGGGCACTTCCGACATTTTAAAATAGTCTCATTCAATGAATCCAAATCAATTTCTTTATTCAAGGACAAGTCTTTTTTTACAAAATCTGCCCCTAATTCATTGAAAAATTCAACAGTATTGGACAAGTCGTAAATAAGATTATTCAATTCTTTTTTCAAGGAGAACCTCTACTTCATCCAAAATCAGGCGGCTGAGTTGTCTTTTAGTCTGGGCTTCAGGAGAAATAATGCGGCCGTCAGGAAAAATCAAGACAACCTGGTTTATGTCAGAACCGAAGCCCAGCGCCTCCCGGCTTATATCATTGGCAATTATTAAATCAAGATTTTTTTCTTTTAACTTCCGCCGGGCATTTTCGACCACATTTTCAGTTTCTGCGGCAAATCCGGCCAGAATTTTTTCTCCTTTTATCTTAGCCGCCTTTTTAAGAATATCCGGTGTGGGAATAAGCCTGAATGAGACCGATTTTTCTTCTTTCTTTAATTTATGGGGATATTTTTTATCAAACTTATAATCGGAAACCGCTGCCGCTGCTATAAAAACATCCGCCGAGGGAAAAATCCGGTTAACTTCCTGGTCCATTTCTTCAGCAGAGGTGACTTCAATGCGCTCTACTCCTGGAGGTGACGGCATTTGGGTGGGACCTGACACCAACACCACCCGGGCTCCCCGGGAGCTTGCCTCCTCCGCCAGGGCATATCCCATTTTCCCTGAAGAAGGATTGGAAAGAAAACGAACCGGATCCATGTGTTCCCTTGTTGGTCCGGCGGTTAAAAGAATCGTCTTTCCGGTTAAAGATTTTCCTTTATCTATAAGCCCAAGACCGGCCTCAACGATCTTCTCGGCCGGAGCCAGCCTTCCCCATCCCTCTTCCCCGCAAGCCAGACTCCCTTTTTCCGGAGTGATAAAATGAATACCTGTCTCTTTTAGAATCCGAATGTTCTTTTGGGTTTGAGGATGAAAATACATAGCTTCATTCATGGCCGGGGCCAACAGAACCGGGCTTTTGACAGCCAAATAAAAAGTGGTCAGGAAATCATCGGCAATACCTGAAGCCATTTTCCCTATTAGATTTGCAGTAGCCGGTGCCACCAGAAAAAGTAACGCTTCTTTGGCTAAGGCAATATGTTCAATCCTTTCTCCCGCTTCCTCCTGAAGAGGATCAACAATCACTCTTTGTCCGGAAAGAGAAGAGAACAAAAGGGGCGAGACCAAACGCGTTGCGTTTTTTGTCATAATCACCTGAACCTGGCAGGCTCTTTTCTGAAAACCGCGGATTATATCACAGGCCTTATAAAGACTTATGGACGAGGAGACTCCCAAAACGATTTTTTTCATTTCGGCCTCCATTTAATCCTCAGAAAAACTCTGAAGAACAGGCAGGGCTTTTTTGGTCTGCCTCTCCAACCGGCAGCGATTGGCCAAAATTATTGATTTCAAATCCTTCACTGCCTCCTTTAGATTATCATTAATCACCAAATAATCAAAAAGAGAGTAAGCCCGGATTTCTTTCCCTGCCTTTCTCAGTCTTTTTTGAATAAAAAGTTCATTTTCTCCTCTTCTCTGAAGCCTCTTTTTTAATTCTTCATAAGATGGGGGGAAAATAAATATAAAGATTCCTCTTTTCAATTTTTCTTTTATTTGTTGAGCTCCCTGGACATCAATATCCAGGATAAGGTCATGATGGAGTATTTTTTTCTCTACTTCTCTACGACTGGTTCCGTATAGATTTCCATGAACTTCAGCCCACTCAACGAAACGGTTTTGCTGGACCATGCTTTCAAACTGATCCCGGCTGACAAAATAATAATCTTTCCCCTCAATCTCTCCCGCTCTCCTTTGGCGAGTTGTGTGTGAAACAGAAAATTTGAGTTGCTTCACATCTTTCAAAACCTCACTCACTAAGGTAGACTTACCCACCCCCGAAGGTCCGGTAACAATAAACAAAGAAGTCTCTTTCATGTTTTTATTCCACATTCTGAGCCTGTTGGCGAAGAGCTTCCACTTCATTCTTTATAAACAAGCTTTCTCTGGTTATGGAGATATCTTGAGATTTGGAATTTATGGTATTGGCTTCCCGGTAAAGCTCCTGAGCGATAAAATCCAGTTTTTTGCCAACCGGTTCATTATTTTTTGAGGATAGACTCGACTGCAAATGCTGCCCATGTAAATCAAGACGCACTACTTCCTCTGTCAAATCATAACGCTGAAGAAGTCCGGCTATTACTTCAGCTTTTCTTTCCTCCGAGACCGCCATTTCCTTTTCGAGCTCTTTAAGATTTTTACTAACTTTTTCCTTTATCATTGAAGGTTGTTTAAGCTGAAGCTTCTTCAACCGCCTAACCGCCATGAGGATATTTCTTGTTATTCTCCGCAATTCCTTTTTAATCTCTTGCCCTTCTCTATTGCGGTCCCTGATTAAGGAATCACATGTTTGTCCAAATCCCCTCTCTAAAAATTTCTTTTCCTTTTCATCAAAGTCTTTTCTCTTAATTTCCATTATGTAAGGAAGATTGAGTATTTGATCGGCTGTAAAGCTGACCTTTTCACCTGTGCTTTCTGCAAGATTTTTTAAAGCTGAAATCACCTTCTCAGCCAGGCCGATATTCAGCTCTGTTTCCCAACTTTGAGGAGAATGAAAAACCATTTCAGTTAATACCTCTACCCTTCCCCGGTAAACTTTTTTTTGACATAAAGCCCTCAGCTTGTTTTCCATCTCTCCAAGGTTCGGTCCTCTGTAAGACCAATCAAAAAAGCGGTGATTCAGTGATTTAATGGTGATTTTAACAGACAAACTCTTGGACTCGAACTTCTTCTCGGCAAAACCTGTCATGCTTCGGATCATTCACTCTCCTTGTAGTCTTCCAGAAATTGAAGATCATAGAGTTTCTTATAGATCCCATTCCGGAGGCATAATTCCTGGTGAGTTCCTTCTTCAATGATTCTGCCTCTGTCAAGAACCAGTATTTTATCGGCTCTATGGATAGTTGACAACCGATGAGCAATGACTAAGGTGGTTCTGTCTTTCATGACATTATCCAGGGCGATTTGAATCAATCTCTCGGATTCAGAATCCAGAGCTGAAGTAGCTTCATCCAAGACAAGAATAGGAGGATTTTTCAGGAGAGCTCTGGCAATGGCAATCCTCTGTCTTTGCCCAATGGAAAGGAAAGCTCCTTTTTCACCCACGATAGCGTCATATCCCTGAGAAAGCTCCATGATAAATTCATGGGCTTTGGCTGCTTTAGCTGCTGAAATCACTCTTTCCAGGGAAACATCTTCCATACCATAAGCAATATTGTTACGGATAGTGTCGTTAAACAAAATCACTTCCTGGGTTACCAGTCCGATCTGAGAGCGAAGGGAAGAAACTGTAACTTCACGGATATCAATCCCGTCAATAATTATTCTTCCTGAGGTGGGTTCATAAAAGCGGGATAAAAGATTAGCGATAGTGGTTTTTCCAGCACCACTTAAGCCAACAAGAGCTACAGTCTCAGCCGCTTCCATGGAAAAGCTTATGTTATGAAGAATGGGCCGGGGTTCATTGTAACTGAAAGAAACATTTTCAAATCTGACTTTTCCATTTACAGGAGGAAGCGGATAGGCTTGAGGATGATCGACAATCCGGAAGTGGCTTAAAAGTACTTCTTTTATCCTTTGATAACTGGCAACACCATGCTGGATAACAGTATTGGCCCGGCTTAATCTTTTAATGGGAGTATAAGAATAAAAGATAGCCACCACAAAAGACCCAAAATCTCCGGGGCTAATATGCCCCTCAGCAATTCTGGTAGTACCTACAATCAAAATAAAAGCTCCTACCACCCCGCCCAAAAATTCCATAAAAGGTGAAGAAAGGCTTCCTATCCAGGCCAGCCGCACCCCAGTCCGGAAATAATCATAGGTGGCCCGGAAAAATTTCTTTATTTCAAACTTTTCCATGGTGAAGGCTTTAACAATTTTGTTACCTGTTATAGTCTCAAAAAGGAGATTATAAATCTGGGCCATTCTCCTCTGGGCAGTCATCCCGCTTTTTTTCAATTTTTTACTGAATATGGCCAAGGGAATTACAGCTAAGGGAGCAATGATGAAGGAGGCCAAAGCCAGCCGCCAATCCGTCAGGAAAATATAGATAAGGAGGGCAAAAAGCACCAGGACTTCCTGAATAAAGTCTCCCATACTTCCGGAGGCTGCCTCCTGAAGTCTATCAACATCATTGGTCAAACGGCTCATCAGCTCGCCAGTGGAATGATGATCAAAGTAATGAGAAGACTGATAAATGAGGTGTTCATATAAGTCGTCCCTTAACTTGTTGACAACTTTCAATCCGATGGATTTCATGAAAAAAGAAGATAAAAAGGTAAAAAGCCCTTTGCCGAAAATCACCACTACCAGGAGCAAAGGAATAAACCAGGTAAGCTGTTCTGTGGTAATCTGAAATTGACGGAAGATGAAATCCATTAGACTGGTTTTGCTTGATTCCTGCCCCGGAGCCACCCGGAACATTTCATCAATTACAGGCTGAACAAGATTGACGAAAACATAAGTAAAAAAAGCAACCAGAACAGTGCAAAGAAAAGCCAGGCTAAGGCGTTTTTTTTCTTTCCAGGTAAGCTTAAGGAGTTCAAAAATCTCTTTCATATGCTTAACCGCTCGAATTATCCGCAGCTAATCTCAATCCAATTTCATAGGCGTTGAGAGCTGAACCCCGGGTTAAATTATCAGCCACCATCCAAAACCAGAAGCGTGAAGGCTCTCCCTTCTCCCTTTTAATTTGCCCGATAAATATTTCATCTTTTCCGGCAACAGAAATCGCAGAAACAGGCCTGGAAGGCCGGGAACGAATCACTTTGAAATAAGGAGAAGAGCGAAAAAGTTTCTCCAAATCCTGAATCTCCATCTTTTTGTCAAGTTCAAGACAGCTCATAAGTGAATAGGTATGAAATACCGGTGCCTGGATTAGGGAGACAAACAAAGGAAGCCTGGGTTGATTCAGTACCCGCTTGACTTCAGCTACCACTCGCTTCTCCACCTCAGAAAATCCACTGCCATCTACTTCTTCCGTCAAGGAGAGAAGATTAAAGGCCACCCGGCTCTTGAATACTTTTTTGGTAACCGATGAGCTACTCAGGGTAGCAACACTCTGATCAGCCAACTCTTCTATCCCTGACTCATCAAAGGCTGAAGCCGGCTGAAGCACAAAGGAGACAATTTGTTTAATCCGGTTTTCTTTTAAAATAACTTTGATTAAATGGGAGAGGAAAATGGTTGCTGGATGGGGATTGGCTACTAAATTAGTTCTGGTGCCCTTAAGCTCATTATCGTTAATCCCGCCAACAATCAAAGGGACGGAGGGATCATGGTTAAAAGCTTCACTGAGGTCAATAGCCCTAAATTTTCCTTTTCTGGCAAGCTGGCCTAGCTTTTTGCTAATATCCTTATCAGTAGCTAAATAGACCAGATCCAATCCCTCCAGGTATTTTTCATCAAGGCGATGGACAACCTTAGGTTCGTCCCGGAATTCAGTTAATTTACTGAACTCTTCCCCGACATCAGGGTTATAAAACTCCATGGAAGCGAGGGGAAATCTCTTCTGTTCGAGGACACTTTTAATCTCTTTTCCTCTCAGAGAATCAATCCCCACTAGAGCCAGTCGAAAAAGCTTTACCGGAAACATGTATACCTTTTTTATTCAAGAGGAAGGATGGGATTTGTTATAGCGACTCATTAGAATGTACATTTTATCTTTTAAAACCAATTTTTTCTTTTTTAATTCTTTTTCTTTGAGTTCTTCTTGAGGAGTAAGGAAGTCTTTCTGGGCAAGTTTTTCCAGTTCTTTCTCGTAGACCTGGTGTTCCTGGTAAGCTTTCTTGAATTCATCGCTTTCCTTGAGCAGTATTTCTTTTAATCTTTTTTCTTCCATCCGGGAAACCTCCATTGAAAAAGAATATCACAACAATGGGGTGATTTCAATTTCCTGCAGCCACACGAAAGCATCTCTAATTCCGTGATAAAGATTGTATACTTAAAGAAGAGGAAGGTTCTCAAAAACTCATCAATTCGCGGGTGAAAAATTTTGAGAAGAATGCCGATCAGGCTAATGGCAGCCACAATCAGGTTGGAAAGCGGGCCGGAGAGTAAAATTCAGTTTTATGAATAATTCAGGTTAGTTAACTCTGCAATTTATTTCAAAAAAATAACTTAGACTTACTTTAATCGAAAATTTGGGGGAACTTCAATCAATAATTAACCTGGATTATTCACGAGTCGAGGTCGCCGTAGATACGAGGCACAGGAC
>CAYTTR010000012.1:0-63480 GCA_964440805.1 uncultured Eubacteriales bacterium | reverse complement strand
AAAAGGCGAGGCAGGGGATAAAATTGAGACAAAAAAAACAAGATAAACGAGACAAACGAGATAAACAATATATGTGGGCGAGATGCATGAGAAAAGCAAAAAAACATCTGCAGGTGTGAATATAAGCATTTTCATTGTTTGTGTGTCAAAATCCTCTATTGATAATTGTCATGAATTATTTATTAAAAAGGTCGATACTTTTTAAAAATAGAAAGAGAATTGAGGTGGAAAACCAAAGCCGCGTTTCCTGTCATCATTTTCTTGATTCGTCCATTTATTGACAAGATTCCGCCTCTTATCTAAACTATAGAAGTTTTTCATGGCCCGTTAGCTCAACTTGGCAGAGCAGCGGACTCTTAATCCGCGGGTTGTAGGTTCGAGTCCTACACGGGTCATTTTTTTTGTAGATAGAAAAAGCTTAACTAACTTCCTATGGCGGCCTTCCCACCAGCAACGGAGGAAAATGATCATTTTTAATTTCTGCTGATGTTGCTTGCTTTCCTCCCTCGTCTTGTCCCCTTCTCCTCATTCAAAACTCAATAAACTTTTCTTTCTCATATCACTTATCAAGTCTTTCTTTCCAACCAAATAAACCAAACAAACTAAATAAACGAGATAAACTAAATAGACTGAACAGACTAAATAGACTGAACAGACTAAATAGACTTATTTGTTATTTTCAATCTAATATATTTTCTTAACTGTTGTTTACGATTCATCCAAGTGTTATGATTGCGGGAGAAAATGGAATTACAAGTTAAAATAAGACCTTATAAAGAGAAAGATCTCAAGCAGGTTCTCAGTCTTGTCCGGGAGCTGGAAGAAGAGTTGGCCGGAAAGTTTCCCAATGTCAAGATTGAATCTGGAGTCAATCTTTATCGGGATCGTTATTTGAAGCCCGGTAATAAATATAAAACCTGGGTGGCTGAGGTAGAAGGGAAGATTGTCGGTTTTTTGATGGGATACCCTTCACTTGGAGCTCCTGAGATTGACAATATGTTTGATGTACTTCCTCTTTCCCCGGGTAACATTCCTTCTGAATTTTATCTTCAGATTACCTTTGTTTCCAGGCCTTACCGAAACCGCGGCATTTCCAAAGCCTTGCACCGGGAGGTTATTGAATATGCCCGCCGTCAGGGTTATAAAGAAGTTTATGCCTGTATTGCCAAGTGGAATCTTCCTGAGCTTAAAGTGATCCGGTCTCTTAAATTTAATCAGAAAGATCTGGGCACACGCTACCGGTTGACTTTGAGACTTTAACGCAAAGGAGGGACGTTCCCCAAAGGGACACCCCTTTCTCTGAAGAAATACGTTTTATACGTTAAAAGATTTTATTGATTGCGTTTATCTGGTTCATCTGGTTTATTTGATTTGAAAAGGGAGAGACGAGATAAACTAAATAAACGAGACAAACCGGATAAACGAATTAGAAGGGGGAGACAAGAAAAAAGAATCTGCATGAATGCTCAATGAGTCTTTTCATTGTTTGTTTGTGGCAGTTCTGCCGTGAGGAATTAATCTGAAATTATTAGGTAAGAGAGGCTTTTTTTTCTTTTCTTTTAAGCAAGCTCTTTATTTGATTCCAGATTTGAGTTGGTTCCGGAGCTTCTTCTATGAAAAGCTTTTGGGTTGTTTTCCTGAAGGAGGCTTTAGGCTGGTAGGATTTATTTTTAGAGAAAAGATCTTCATCATAGGTTTCCCTTTTTTGGGGATTACTGAGTATCCGGTAAGCTTCTTCGATTCTGTTGAGCATGAACTGGCGGGCTTCGTCTGAAATCAGGCCGTAGGGAGCGAGTGAGTTCTCTCTATATGTGTATTTTCCCAAGTGGTAAGCTTTTTCTATTTCCTTTATATCTGCCTTAGGGGAAATATCCAGAATTTGGTAATGATTCCACTCTTCGAATTTTTGTTCTATTAATTTATTTGAATCAGTTCTCGCCATTTTACTTTTTTTCGAGTGAAATTAGTTTGTCAATAATGGATTTGATGGCAGTTGAGACTTCACTTTCCGGATAAATTTCCATGAAAGGTTTCATTTCTTTAAGGCTCAAATGTACTCTTTCGTCAAAAGGAATAACCCCCAGGAAATTGATATCGATGACCAGATATTTTTGGACAACTTTAACTATGGATTCTCCCAGGATTGCATCCCGTTCGTCTCTTGCCTTGTTTATTATGAGACAAGGTCTGAAGTTCTGCAAGGCAGTGAAAAAAACCTGAGCATAATAGCGGTCATGGGAGATAACTTCATTGAGAAAGCTATAGATGGATTTTGAAATGTCTTGAATCTGGTCAGCAATTTTTATTATAAGCTCCTGAATTTTGTAATGTTCTATGTAGAGTTTGAGAATCCGGATAATACATGACTTTAGAAAATAATAAGCGTTTTCAATGGATGTAGGTTCTGGATTAATTACCAGAATTCCAGGGTTTGAGAGAATGAAAAAATCCAGACAATTGAAAGAAGTGCCGGTGCCGACATCTACAATTACTCTTTTAGCTTCAAATGCCTTGATATGACGAATGAGTTTTAGCTTCTTGTAATAGTTAAGGTTTGAGGTAAAAAGAACGTTATCTGTTCCTTTTACCAGCTTTAGTCCGGGGAAAGGAGTTGTTACCACAGTCTCCTTAAGATTTCTGATTTTATTGGTTATAAAATGTCCCAGATCGATATTTGCTTCCTTCATTCCCAGAAAAGTGTGAAGGTTTGGGCCTCCCAGGTCAGCATCGATGAGAACAGCGTCTCCTTCTCTGGAAGAAAGTTCTATTCCCAGGCTGGCGGTGATAAAACTCTTTCCTGTTCCCCCTTTTCCTCCTCCCACTGCCCAGAGGCTCTTTCCTGGTTGGGAATGAAATGAAAGAAGAGGAATGTTTTCGTCGAGAAGTTCAGTTGTGCTTTTATCCTCTTTCAATAGAGCCCTCTCTTTCCAATTCTAACATAATCTTCTTTTCTTTTTGAAATTTAAATAACCTGAACCATTTATAAAAAAGGCCGAAGCTGCGAGCCCTGTGCCCCGCAGCTGCAGCAACCTCGACTCGTGAATAATCCAGGTTAAGTGCTGTAAGTGTTTATATTTCTGTGAAGAAATTATTTATCTAAAGAAGGGAAAGGTATGGGATTCGGTCAGCGATGTTGAATTTTATCGGTATTTCTGGTAAATTATTGAATCCAGAGAATAAAAGAAGGAGAAGTTTATTGTTGGGAAGTCAGAATGGTATGGACAGCAAGTTCCGCTATGTTATTGTTGCTTCAAAAAGAGCCAAGCAGCTTCTTAAGGGAGCCAAGCCCAGGGTTAGATCTCGTTCTAAGAATCTTATCCGGGTAGCTCAAGAAGAGGTGAAAAAAGGCATTGTTGATTTTGAGATTATCAAGCCACAAGTAGAACCTCGTGATGAAAAAGAAGATATGTTTCTGGCTGACGAATTATTCGGGAGTGAGGCTGAGGCTGAAAAAAAGATTGAAGAGGAAGTAAAAGAAAAAACAGGAGAGAAAGTAGAGACACAGGAAAGGAAGAAGCAAGCGAAAAAATAGAGGCCGATGAAGAGGTTGAAGAAGCTGAAGCCAAGGAAGTAGATCAATCGGATGAGTCTCTGGATAACAAACAGGAAGATTGATTTAAAATTGTCTGTTTAGTCTATTCGGCCGATTCAGTTAAATAAAAGAAGATTGGTGAGACGTGCGGGAAAAGCGAAAAACATCTTTAAGAATACAGGATAAAAATTTTTATTGTTTGTAGTCAGCTTGTTTCCTTTGGGTAATAAGCTGGATATAGTCCTTTTTAATAAAATCCTTTCTTGAATAACCAAGTTTTTCGGCAAGCCTGACAATGTCGCTTCTTTTCCCTTCCAGTTCAATATAATCACCGACTGTTGTTTCGTCCAGGCAAATTTTTACCCGGTTTTTTTGATAAATGGTTCTGTGTTTGGTATAACGGAAAGCTTCTTTCAAACCAAGAGATTTAAGTATTTTCCTGGCGTTTTTTTCATTCTTGATCTCTATTTCGTATTCTTCACGGATTTTAAAAGTCCGTGACTTTTGTGGAGGGCCTTTGAAGGCTAAGTAGCATTTTTTATTAATTTCCCTCAATCTTAAGGCAGACTGTTTTTTAAAAAGTTTCTGGGAAGGAAAATCATAAAGGGTGTTTTCTTCATAGAATCGTTTTTTTTTCAGAACAGCACCAGTTGCTTCCAATTTGGTAAGCAAAGCCTTTTTTTGGGTAATTCTGATTTTAATTTCGATTTCAGTCATTTCAGATAAATCCAATAAACACTTTAAACACTATTAACGCATTATTTATTCTGACAAGTTGACAATTATTTTCTTCGGCTAAGAATGAATTCGGGGAACAGGGAAAGGGCATCACGAAATATAGATGGAGGAAATCCAAGGATAGCTTCTTTGGCTTTCAGGGAGTATTCTCCTGCTTTTTCCCGGGAATAATCCAGTGCTCCATTATTCTTGACGATTTGCAGTATTTCTGCCTGGGCTGATTCTCCCAGCTCTTTGTTTTTGAGGAAGCGAGTGATTTTTTCCCGGTAAGCAGCACCATCGTTTTCCAAAGTGAAAATCAGGGGAAGAGTTACTCTTCCCTCACTGAGATCAGTCAGAATTGGTTTTCCCAGAACCTCTTTATCTCCTGTATAATCAAGAAGATCGTCTATGATTTGAAAAGTCATTCCCAGATTTAATCCAAACTCTGCCAGTCTGTTTTCTTCTTCCGGGGAAGAATTGGCCAGCATTCCTCCAATGCTGCAGGAAGCAGAAAAAAGAGAAGCGGTTTTTTTCCGGATGATTTCTAAATAATCTTCTTCATCAAGTTCTACATTGCCACTGTGGTAGTATTCATCGAGTTCACCCTCGATCATTTCTGTGGAAACATCTGTTAGAACCCGAAGGATTTTTTTTGAAAAATTCTGAAAGGCAATACCCATGGTTTTTATGTAAAGGTAGTCACCGAGAAGAACAGTGATATTGGGGCCCCACCGGGAATGAACGGTCTCTCTTCCCCGTCTCAGATCAGAATTGTCGATAATATCGTCATGAATCAAGCTTGCTGTATGGATGCTTTCAATTAAAGCTGAGAAAAGAATATGGTTCTTTCCTTTATATCCTTGAAGTTTTGAACAGAGAAGGAGAAGGGCCGGCCGGATTCTTTTACCACCGTTTTTGAAAAGAAAAGAGCTTATTTCGGAGATGATTTTATTTCTTGACCTGGAGAAACTCTGGAGAAATAATTCCACCTCGCTTATCTCTGTCTGGATTTCCTTGTAGAGAGATTGAAGAGAGATTTTAGTTTTAAGAGAAGAGTTGAGGTAATTCTTGACCGCTGCTTTCATCCTGTTCCTCAAGAGAAATCTTATCCATTGTAATCAGGCTATATGTAAAGCCGTCTTATATTATCATCACCCCGGAGCAATTTCAAACATTAAAAAATGTGAGGAAGTTATGGGTTGTTTTTTCTGCCAGTTCCTGAAGGGAGAGGTTTTTAAGTTGAGCCAGAGTCTTGGCTGTTTCTTTAACCAGAAAAGGTTCATTGCGTTTCATCCTGCCTCTGAAAGGAACTGGGACGAGATAGGGAGAATCGGTCTCAAGAAGGAGTTTGTTTAGAGGTAATTTTCTGGCTGTCTCCCTGAGGCTCTGAGCCCGGGGAAAAGTGAGAATTCCTGAAAAAGAAATGAGAAAACCATGCTCTATCATTTTTAAAGCAAAGTCCAAATCTTCTGTAAAGCAGTGAAGGATGCCTCCTTGGGAAAATTTCTCTTCAATAATAATGGCCGTGATTTCTTTTCCTGACATCCTGCTATGGATGATAACGGGAAGTCTTAGAGTTTCGGCCAGAATAAGCTGCTTTCTCAGCGCTTCTTTTTGTTTTCCTGGTGAAGAAAAGTTGTAATGAAAATCAAGACCAATCTCTCCAACAGCTATGATGTCTTTATTCTGGGCCAGCCTTTGAATATTTTTGAGATGCTCAGGGGATAATAATTCACCTTTGTGGGGATGCAATCCTGCAGTCAGGAAAATCTGAGAGGAGCTTTTTTTTAAATCCATCCCTTCCTTGATTTCTTTGACAGAAGCTATATCAAGGGGACAAAGGATGGCTTTGATTCCATTCTGAAAAGCTTTCTCAATGACTTTAGTCCGGTCAAGATCGAAATCAGGTAGGCATAAATGGGCGTGTGAATCAATTAACTCAAGTGTCATGGATGGAAAAAACCGGCCAAATTTATTTTTTCATAAGAAAAAAAATGGGCGTCTTTGAGGACGCCCATTTTGAATAATTCAAATTTCTACTGTTTTAAAAGTCTTTCTTTCAATTCGCGAAGATGAATAGGTCCGAAACTGAGAACTTCTTTAAGAAAATCCTTTCGGCTAAAAGAATTGCCATGGATTCTTTTTAATTCTTTTTCCAGGTCCAAAAGCTCTTGATAACCTACATAAGCTAAAGTAGCTTCTTCAGGAAGCAAGCAAATCTTTTTCCAGTTTCTTTCTGCTTCAGCATCAGTTTGAAAGCCCCCTCTTGTCATATATGCTATGGCTTGTTCCTTGGTCATCCCGCCTTCGTGTATGTTGAATGCGAGGAGAAAATCAACCACTGCTTTCAAATGAAATTTCAGTTGATTGAGCCGGAGCCGCAGGTCGTAGTTACCATATCCTGAGAACATTAACATTTCTTCCACGAAAATAGGCCATCCTTTGAGAAGAGGCAGGTTGGGATAAAGTTTTTGAACAGGAGAGGCTTCTTGTATTGAAAGATGCATGGGAACAAATAGGCCCGGATATACTTTCCGGGCTGTATAGAAAGGCAGGAAATAATTGTTATATTCCTCCAGAAGCGAGGTTGCACCTTCCTCTGGAAGGTCGTCAACTATCGGAGCAACCTGGACGATATAGTTTCCCTGATTTTCATATACTCCTGGTTTAAGTAAATTTGTCCAGATCAACGATCTAACTTCCCCTGGCATTGATTCTATTGAAGGAAACTCCTCAGGAATGTCAATAAGTTCTTGCTCCGAAATAAATTCTTTAATCTGATTGGCAGTCTCTTTGACAGCTTCCACAAACTCTTCTTTTTCCACATGATCGCCCTTAATGTGATTTAGAACATGGGTAATAGCTGTGTTCTTGAGCATTTCTTCGGTGAGGTTTGAAGGTGGTTTTTCGATATTGAAGGGAGGATCCATGATTTTAAAAAATGGAATACTGACGAGGAACATTTCCCTTCTTATATTGTTGTAATCGGTTTTGGCCCGCTCCACCAGCTCTTCAAGGGTAAGATTGTTTTGCAGAATTACCCTGAGAAGAAGGCGGTGGGCATGCTGGAGGCGGAAGTTTCCTGAAGAGCGGGGGAGAAGTTCGTTTTGAAGAAAGCTCTGATATCCTTCAAGTTCGGGGACAACCTTGGCCAGTTCTGACTGAAGCCTGCCTTTGTAGGTAGCTGGAGTTTCTTCAATCAGAGCGGGAATTTCGGTTTTATAAATTTCCAGAATAGCAGGGAATTGTTTGATGGCGGTTTCTGTATGAATCTCAGGTGGGGTCTTGAGGTTGTCCTTAGCTTGCTTGATAAACTTGGGGAGATTCTTAAGACGCTCATAAGCATTCTTGGCTCTTGTGTCCACAGGAGCGAAATCACCGACCAGTAAGCTCCGGATGCAATGAGTGAAAATCTTGTTGTAAAGTAATGGATTGTAGTCCCAGGGGAGAAGGTTTTCGTGTTTGAGTACTTCGTAGTCCAGAGCGTCTATAATCATCTTGTAGTCAATTAATGTTTCCGGGCTCAGATTTCCTTGATCGACTTTGGCCACGAACTCCTGGTTGAATTTATTCAGGGTGTCATACTGTTTCTCCACATTTTTCCGGCTAAAATCTTCCAGTTTATCATCATAGTTGTGATAACCATTTAGGGTAGCTGAAGTGGGATAGAACTTCCACAGGGCATCCAAATAGGACTCCAGGTTTTTTTTGAATTTTTCGTCCTCACCCGATTGAGAATAAACCGGAATCCCGCTCATGAAAGCAAACAGGATGACCGTTAACAGGGCAAGAGATTTCCTCATGAGTTCCTCCTCAATTCTTTTTTTTCGAAGCCTCGTTTTCCAGTAAGTCATCCTACCATAAAAGAAGAGAAAGAGGCAACATTTTCTCTTTCTATATTCACCAGCGGATTGCCGCTGATGCCCAAGTGAATCCTGAGCCGAAAGCTGTCAGAATGATTAAATCTCCTCTTTTAATGCGGCCTTCTCTGACTGCTTCATCAAGGGTAATGGGGATAGATGCAGCGGTGGTGTTACCGACCCGGCGTATATTCCGGATAACTTTTTCTACTGGGATACCCAGTTTTTGGGCCACCATCAGGCTAATCCTCTCGTTAGCCTGGTGAGGTATCAGGTGGTCCACCTCATCTAAGGTAAAGTTATTGGCTTTCAAAGCAGCATGGACAGCTTCGGGCATTTTTATAACTGCATTGATAAAGACATTGCGGCCGTTCATCCTGGGATAATATTTTTTATTTTCCAGGTATTCATGGGTAAAAGTGGGACAATCTTTTGGCGAAGGTTTTTCCATCCAGAGTTCTGAGACAAAGTTTCCATCTGAAAACAAATGGGTAGAAAGAATTCCCCGGTCATTGTCCTCAGCAGAGGGTTCAATAACGACGGCGCCACCGCCGTCTCCAAAAAGAACTGCCATATCCCGGCCTTCATCTGAGTAGTCGAGGTTTGTTGATTGAACTTCTGCAGCTACCAGAAGGATTTTTTTGTAAGTCCCGGTACGGATATATTGTTCGGCTACAGACAGGGCATAGATAAATCCACTGCATTGGTTGCGGATATCCAGGGCTCCAATTCCGGACAGCCCCAGCTTGGCTTCCACAAGCACTCCAATACCCGGAAAATAGTGATCAGGAGAAAGAGTGGCTGCGATGATGAAGTCGATATCTTCTGGTTCAATCCCGGCATCTTCAATAGCCTTGAGTGCTGCCTGGTAAGCTAAATCAGAGGTTCCTGTCCCAGGAGTCACATGACGACGCTCGATTATGCCGGAACGCTGGCGTATCCACTCATCAGAAGTGTTCGTTTTTTTCTCAAGATCAAAATTCGTGATAACGTTGGGGGGGAGATAATGTCCGGTTCCTGTTATAATTGGTCGTCTTTGTTTTCTCATCATTCCAAAGCTATTAGTTTTTTAAGATTCGGTTCATTATAAAAAAGTAATAGAAAAAAATAAAGCAGATTTTCTGGAACTGGAGCATATATGTTTCTTGCTTGACCAAATGCACTCAGAAGGACATAATAATAAAAAAGAAATGTACAGAAAGAAAATTTTTTGTTTCTTAGCGGGAATAATTTTATGTCTTTGTTTATTTCCTCTTAATGCCGGAGAAGGAAGTGTTTTGAAGGTCTTGACTTCTATTGAGCCTCCTCGCCTTTCCAGGGGACAGGAAGGGAAAGTGGTATTCAAGTTCAAATTAAATGAAAACTTAAAAATTCTCCCTCTTCCCCATTTCCTCATAGAGTTTGAATCATCCGAAGCTTTGGTGTTGCCCAAAAATTTTTTTACCTCATCTGATCTGGGAATAGAGATTCTGGAAGAAAACGGAAGAGAATATTTGAACTTATCAGAGAAAGTAGAAGTACCTTTTTCAGTCAAGCTGGAAGCCAAGCGAGGCCGCTATTTATTAAAGGGCAAGGTCAGGTTTTTCGCTCTGTCCCAGATTGAAAATTGGTGCCTTAAGACCAGTGAAAAATTTTCTATTTCCTTTTATACTTTGAACTCTGTTTATAAGAAGAAATAGTGAAGCCTTAACACCTAGATTTATTCCGTTTTCTGGGGAAATCAAAGCCAGTTATTTTCCAGGTACCAGTGTATGGTTTCAGCCATGGCCTCATCAAGATTGTAAAGGGAGGAAAAACCAAGTATTTTCCGGGCTTTGCTTACATCAGCCACCCAGCCTTCTTGTTTTAATTCTCTGTATTTATGAAGGTTTAGTGAATATGGTTCTTTCCGGACTCTTCCCATAAAACTTGTTCCGCAGGCGGCTGCCCAGAGGAGGACAAGTGGAATTTTAATCTTCTTTACCGGTATGCTTAAAATGCGGGCAGCTGTTTCTCCGATTTCATCCCAGCTAACAGGAGAGGGATTGCCTATATGAAAAATTTCTCCCGATTGGATATCTTTTTGAAAACTTAGAGCAAGTGCCCTTATTAAGTCTTTAACGTAACACAGACTAACTTTTCTTTTTCCTGGAAATACAGAAGGAAGGAAGCCTTTTTTAATGTATTTAAAATAGGGGAGAAGGTCTTTGTCTCTGGGACCGAGGACCGCTCCGACTCTAATGATTACCAGAGGATAATCATCTTTATTGAGAAAAGCCTCCTTTTCTCCAAGAAGCTTACTTTTTCCGTAGTGAGTTACTGGCCGGGGAGGATCACTTTCTTGGGCCGGCCTCTCTTCTGTGGATGGTCCGGATACAGCTAAGGTGCTGAGGTATATTGTTTTGCGTGGATGAAGGTTTTGCCTTTTAAATGACTCAAAAATATTTGCAGTGCCTTTCTGGTTTACTGTATAATAATCAGCTAAGTGACAAGTTTTTGTCAAGCCGGCAAGGTGAAAGACAAAATCAATATCTATTGGAATATCCGGGATGGAGAAAAGATTGCCTTCCAGAAGATGGGCTTTGGAGCCAGTCAGCCATTTAGGATTATCGAGATCTCTAACCAGAGCGTAGACTTCAATCCCTTCTTGAAGCAGATGTTCCACAAGATGGCTTCCTATAAAGCCAGTACCGCCAGTGACAAAAGCTTTCATGGACAGAATTCTAAGGAATTAAAAGAGTGAGGTCAATAAGCCGGAAAAATTTTAAATCCTTGAGTTAGAAGAGCGGGAGAAAGTTTCGGATTGTATAAGACGAAGAAAAAACTTGAGCCTCATCGAATAACAGGCAACAAAAAGATGTCTGAATGAGTTTTAATTTATAACTTGAAACTTAAGTATTGAAAGAGACAATTCCAATGAGAAAAGAAAAGGCATTATACATTGTTGGGATAACATTTTCCTATTTTCTTTTTTTAGCTGCTGAACTTTTTGGCACTGTCCTTCCCGTTGATCAAATCAAGCCGGGAATGAAGGGAGTGGGGCAAAGTGTTTTCATTGGTAATCAGATCGAAGAATTCCAGGTGGAGATTGTCGGAGTTCTTCAGAATGTTCAACCAAAAAGAAACATTATTCTTGCCCGGTTGAAGAGCCCTTTACTTGAAAAAACCGGAGTTATGAGTGGAATGAGCGGCAGCCCCGTTTATATTGATGGAAAATTGATCGGAGCTGTTGCCTACAGCTTCCCTTACGCCAAAGAAGCTATAGCGGGCATTACTCCCATAGATGAGATGATGGCTGTTGAGGGGGGAACAGAGAAATCAGTTTCTTTCTTTAGGCGCCAGCCAGTAAGCAAGTCATTGAGTCTCCAAGAACTGCTGGAAATGCATGAAGACATTCTGGCTCCTGTTTTCATGAGATATGTTGATGGACAAGCTTTCACATCTCTCAGCCATCCCCTTATCTTCGGGGGATTTTCTTCAACTGTCTTTGAGAAAAATAAATCTTTTTTCAGCCGGATGGGTTTTTCTCCTGTTCTGGCTGGTTCAGGGGGGCAGGCTGTTGAGAAAATCAGTCCTCCCGATATGAAACTCCGTCCGGGAGATGCCGTAGGAGTTCAGCTGGTGTCCGGTGATTTGAATGTTGCTGCTGTGGGTACAGTAACTCAGGTTGAAGGAAATAAAATTTTGGCCTTTGGTCACCCATTTTATAATCTGGGGCCGGTGGATTATGCTATGACCAGAGCCAATGTTATAACAGTTGTTCCCAGTGTCTCATCTTCTTTTAAACTGGCTGAAACCGGACCTCTTCTGGGACGATTTTCCCAGGATAGAACCGCCGGTGTCCTGGGGGAAATTGGTAAAATGCCCCGGTTTGTGCCGGTCAGCATTAAAATGATGGACCCCACGGGTGAATTAAAAGAATTTAAGATTAAAGTGGTTGAAGATAAAATCCTAACCCCTGTTTATCTCAATGTTTCTCTGCAGAGCCTTCTCTATTCAGAAGAGCGTAATGTGGGGAACCTGTCTTTAGCCATGAAGGGAAATATTTATCTGGAAAATGGACAGAGCATTCACATAGAAGACCTTTTTTCAGGGAATTTTGACACTTCAGTCCAGGATCTTTCCGGGTTATTGACGGCTGTAGTTTATTTTTTGGCAAACAACGAATTCCGTGATCTTTCTATCTACGAGATAAACCTGGAAATCTCTACCAGTGAAGAAGTTAAATATTCTTATCTTGAAAAAGCTTGGCTGGACAAATACGATGTTTACCCTGGGGAAAGGATACAACTTCAAGTCTACTCGAAGAATTTTCGAGGTGAAAGTGTAGTCCAGGAAGTCAGCTTAGTGGTTCCAGCCCTGCCTTCTGGTTCTGAGATATTCCTTGTTGTGGCTGATTCTGAATCCATGCAGCATATAGAAATGAGGCAGTATAAAACGAGGACATTTGTTCCCCGGAGCCTCAATCAGCTTGTCAGGCTCTTGGGTAATCTGAGGAAAAACAATCGCATTTATTTCAAAATGCTTGCTTCCAAGCCCGGACTTTTTTTAAAAGGTGAAGAAATGCCCAATCTTCCACCCACTTTTAAGTTCATGTTTTCTTCACCCAGAGCGACTTCATCGGTTCCCACGGAGCTTGAATGGTCCACGTTGAGTGAATATCAGTATCCTGTTCCTTATGTCTTTAAAGGAACAGCTGTTATTCCCATCAATATCAAGTAGAGGAGATAAATAATGAAAAAAACAATCCTCGGCCTTCTTTTTCTGTTGTGCTTGGGATTTGTGATAGTCCTTGCTGTGAGTCCCCAAAGATGGGAAGTAAAAAGCCTGAATGATTTTCTGGAAGGCCAGTTTAAAGGTGTTTCAGTTTCTCATGAGGGAAGGCTTGCTCTTGCTCCCAAAGAAGAAGAAATAGCGGGGCCACCTGAAGAGTTCTATCTATCTCTTCTTCGTGCTTCGGATGGTTCTCTTTATTTAGGCACCGGTCACGGAGGAAAACTCTATCATATAAATAAAGAAGGAAAGACGGAGCTTTATTTTCAAGTCCCTGAAATGGATATTACTTGCTTAACTCAGGATGGAGAAGGAAACATTTACCTGGGTACTTCTCCCAATGGAAAAATCTATAAAGTTACTTCCAAAGAAAAAGGAGAAGAGTTTTTTAATCCCCGGGAAAAATATATTTGGGATTTATTGATCACTAACAAAGGAACGATTCTGGCTGCGGTAGGAGAAAAAGGTGGTATTTATGAGATATCCCCCCTGGGAGACGGCAAGATGATTCTGGATATTCAGGAAAACCACATTCTCTGTCTCAATCAATTGCCCAACGGCAATATTCTTGCCGGCAGCGGGGGAAAAGGAGCTGTCTATCGGTTGACTCCAGAGAGAAAAAGTTCTCTTCTCTATGAATCCGATTATGAAGAAGTGCGCAGTGTTGTTTTTGATGAAGAGGGAAATCTCTACATAGCGGCCAGCGGCATTCCAGTGAAACCAAAAGACAAGCTTAAAGTCCAGACGCCTTCTCAGGTTTCTGCAGGTGTCGAGGTTACAGTCCAGGCTTCAGCTTCGGCTCCCACTGCGGCCAAAACCATTTCTGTCTTTCCGGAACAACAGCCCGGAGCCTTGATTAAGATAAATCCCCAGGGGATTGCCACCAGATTATGGTCTTCAAGCCAGGAAATGGTCTATTCTTTGTACTGGGATTCTCAGAATAAAAGCGTTCTTTTTGGAACCGGGGGAGAAGGCCGTCTTTATTCGGTAACCGGGAAGGGAGAAACATCCTTACTTTTTCAAAAAGACTCCCAACAGGTTTTTCTCCTTTATCCTTCCCGGGAAAATATTTATTTACTGGCCAATAATCCAGCCCGCTTAAGTGTTATTCATCCTCAGCAGAGGTTTGACGGAGAGTACCTCAGTCGTGTGTTTGATGCCGGGATGATTTCTTCATGGGGAAAAGTTGAATGGGAGGCGGAAGTTCCTTCCGGAACAGTACTTCAGTTGCAAACAAGGAGCGGGAATTCCTATGAGGTCAATTCCTCCTGGAGCGACTGGTCTCCTCCTTATAAGAAAGCAACAGGCGAGAGTATCTTGAGTCCGGCTGCCAGGTATCTTCAGTTCAAGGTAATAATGAAAACCCAGTCCGGAAAAGTTTCTCCCCGGACAGGAAAAATCACCCTGGTTTATCTCCAATCGAATGTTCAGCCTGTGGTTTCAAAAATAACCATATTCCCTCCTAACCAGGTCTATCTCAAACCGCCTGAACAGAATGATGTTATCTGGGGATTTGAAGACAAAGATTGGCCAAGGAATGAAGACAAAAAGGCCTCTCCTTCTTTGGCCATGGCCAAAAAAGCCCAAAGGAAAGGTTTCCAGACTTTTTATTGGGAGGCCTCTGATGAAAATAGGGATTCTCTGATTTATTCAATTTATGTTAGAAAAGAGGATGAAGCTGAATGGCGCCTTCTAAAAGAAGAATGGCGGGAAAATATTTATGCTGTGGAAACAGCTACCCTTCCAGATGGGATATACAGGATTAAAGTGGAAGCCTCAGATGCCCCTTCAAATCCAATCGGTAAGGCCCTGACAGCAGAAAAAGAAAGCCCTTCTTTTGTAATCGATAATTCACTCCCGGTAATCAAGAATTTTCAAGCCCAGAAAAGTGGTAATGTTCTTAATGTAAGTTTTGAAGCTGAGGATGCTTTCTCAGATATAAAAGAAGTTAAATTTCTGGCAAGACCTGCTGATTGGAGAGTAGTTTTTCCGGTTGACGGTATTTGTGATTCAAAAAAAGAAAGCTTCAATTTTAAAATATCTATTCCACCAAACTCTGATGGACTTATTACCATCAAAGTTATCGACGCTCATGATAATGCAGGAGTTTATCGGCACGTTTATTAAGCCTGGACTATTTAGGTCAAGACTTTACCCGTTCCAGATAGGAGTTGTCCCGGGTATCGATTTTGACCACATCTCCGGTTTTGATGAACTGGGGAACATTGATGACAAGACCAGTTTCCAGGGTGGCTGGTTTATTGGAAGCTGTTTGAGTTGCGCCCTTCAGGAATGGTTCGGTTTTAACTACTTTGAGCTCGATAGTCAGAGGAGGAGAAACCCCAACTGGCTTTCCTTCGTGCATCTCCACAGTGAAGACAATATTGGGAACTAAGTAGTCCAGAATGTCACTTAAAACCTCCGGGGAAAGTTTGATTTGTTCGTATGTCTCAAGGTTCATGAAGACATAATCCTCTCCATCCTGATAAAGGTATTCCATTTCAACTGTTTCCAAATATGCCTGTTCTATTTTGTCGATAGAACGGAAACGGATGTCGTAGAGAGTCTGATCCCTTAACCGGCGGAGTTTTGTTTGCATCAAAGCCTGACCTTTCCCAGGTGTTACATGGTCGGTATCCAGAACTTTATAAAGACCATCCTCAAGTTTGATAACCATGCCTCGTCTGATCTGAGTTGCTTTGATCATGAATGCCTCCCTGAATATTCCTTTTTTAATCCTTCATCTATCTTGATTGTTAGAGGATTAAATCCCTGGTTTTCTAAAGCTGCGGCCACTTCTTCTAATTTTCCAGGGCAATAGACAAATATACATCCTCCTCCACCAGAACCATTGATTTTACCTCCTAAAGCTCCAGCCTTCATGGCTGACTCGAGCATTGTTTCAATTTTGGGTGTGGAAATTTTTAAATAGTCTCTCAGGATTTGGTGCTGGGCAGAAAGCAATTCTCCGAATTTTTTATCTGAAAAAGGTTCGATTTCAAAAAGCCTCTTTCCTTGAAGAGTTAGATCTCTTGTCTTCAAAGTGCCTAAAAGAAGTCTCTTTAAATCAGGTTCAAGGCCGTCAATTTTCTCTTTGACCTCGGGAGATAAGGGGGATAAAAGATTGAATCCGGGAAGATGCTGTCGTAATTGTGAAACTCCTTGCAAGACATTTGACTTAATGAAAGCCAGCATGCCGGTAGTATCTTTCCGCTGACGGGAGTCGGCAATAACGAATTCACTAAGAGGATTTTTCATTTGTTGGTAGTGAAAATTTTTTCCAAAAGAAATAAACATAACTCCGCCGAAGGCAGAAGAAAAGTGATCCATTTTGCCTCCAGACTCTTTAAACTCAGCGACTTCTGCCAGAAAAGCAAGTTCAGCAATATCGGCTGGATGGGAAACTTCGTGGTAACCGGCTGCTTCAAGCAAAAATTTTACCCAAGCTACTACTAAAGCCGAGGAGCTGGCTGTGCCTGAGTTTATGGGAATGGTTCCTCTTACTAAGCAGTCCCAACCTCTGGAAATAATATACCCTTTGCGCCGTAGAATATTTATAGTGCTTCTGAAGTAATCGCGGGGCTTAACATAAGGAATTTCTTCATTAAGAAAAAACTCTTCGGTTTCTCCTATATCGGGAAGTTTGATTCTCATCAGTTTATCCCGCCGCGGTTTTCCCGAGATGGTAAGGCGAAGATTTATGGCTCCGGCCAGAATGGAGAGGCCGAGATAATCCTGGTGCTCCCCGAGCAGGCATATTCTTCCCGGAGCTGAAACTGTCAGTTCATTCATTGCACCTCTCTTTTTGCCAAAGCTTGGGGAGATTGTCAATATGGAAGCTTTTTGGGCGAACTTTAGTGATGGTTAACGATGGAAGCATCCACAGAACCGTTATAAGAGGAAGGGTATGGGATGAGGAATCCCCTATGAGGGCTGAGCGGGCATGGTTCCTCTCCGAAGGAGAGGAGAGCGAAGCCCGAATGGGAGCGAGATTCCTCGCCGGGGAATCGAGCGGGTGACGAATCCCATACCCTTCCTCTTCTTTAAACTATACAATCTCTATCACGGAAATAGAGATACTTACGTTAATGGTTGATTTTCTCCGGCTTTTTTTTTATAAAAGGTATTCCAATGAAAAAGCAGGCGGAAATTTTCTTTCTCGGCACCGGCGGCTCTGTTCCTACTTTGGAAAGAGACAATACATCTTTGCTTCTACGTTTAAGTGAATGTACTTTCCTGGTGGATTGTCCCGGGTCAGTTGTTCAAAAAATAAAAAAAATAGGATGCAAACCGGAAAATATTCATTCTATTTTTATAACCCACATCCATCCCGACCACATATACGGTCTTCCGGCTCTGGTTCATGCTTTAATGCTTGAAGACTGCTGGATTAATCTTTTTGGTTCAGAGGAGACGATTGAATTTTGTCAGAGGTTGCTGGACCTGTTTCAACTAAGGCAGGAAAAGGTTAAATGCCGCCTGGAATTTCACCCTCTTCAGCCCGGTAAAAAAACCATGATTGTCTCGGGAATATATTGTTGGTCAACACCGGTTCCCCATCATTCTTCATCTCTGGCTTTTCAGTTTATAGATGAATTAAACCAAAAAAATCTTGTCTATTCTGGGGATACTCCTATTTTCCCGCCGCTCTTAAAGAAGGCTGTTGAAGCAGACTGTCTCATTCATGACTGCAGCAGCCCGTCCCGCTTTTTTGATAAATACCCAGAGCTTCGAAAAATGCATACCAATTCCCTTGACCTGGGGCGGTATGCCAGGGAATATGGAATAGAGAGGCTTGTCCCCTGTCACTTTTTTGGAGAGGTGGACTTCTCTCTCACTGAAATAGAAGAGGAGCTCAGGAGCTCTTTTCAAGGAAAAGTGGAGATACCAACGGATCTCTGCCGGATTATATTTTAGAAACCAGTGATAATACTTTACTTCTTCGGTCTTCTGATTGGTTTTGTCATTCTTTTTAAATGTGCAGGCTGGTTTGTTGAAGGAGCTGCCGGCTTTGCCCGCATTTTAAACATTCCCAAACTTATCGTGGGCATTGTTTTTGTTGGATTAGCCACTACTGCCCCGGAGCTTGGTGTTTCTGTTCAGGCTGCTTATATGGGACATCCTGAAATCGCTTTAGGAAATGCCATTGGATCTGTAATTTGTGATGATGGGATTGCTATAGCCCTGGCTGCAATTCTGGCTCCTACTGCCATTCTAATCAACTGCCAGCTTCTGAAAATTGCTGCTGTTTTTCTTCTTTCCATTGATATTCTTGCCTATTTACTTGCCCGTAATGGAACCATTGGACGCCTTGAGGGAACGCTTTTTATTTTACTGCTGGCTGTTTACTATCTTTTTCTTATTAGAAAAAAAGAGACCGCCAAAGGTGTTGTTCCCGGCGAGCCTTTGGATAACGGGGAAGACAAAGAAACTTCTTTCTCCCGAAAACAACAGTTGAAGAAATCCATTCTCCTTTTTGCCGGAGGAGTTGTAGGAGTCTTTTTGACCAGCAGGATTGTGATTCTGTCTTCAATTAAAATTGCTCTTTTATTTTCTATTTCCGAAACCATTATTGGTCTAACCGTTATTGCAATGGGGACTTCTTTACCTGAAATCAGTACCTGTATTACTGCAGCCAGGAAAGGAGAGGGAGAGATTGCTGTTGGAAACATTATTGGAGCGGATATACTTAATGTACTCTGGATAATTGGAGCTTCTGCCCTGGTTAATCCCATTACCGTGGACAAGGAAGTGATTAACTTCACTTTTCCATTTATGATTTTCATTGTGGCAGTAATGCTGATTTCCATGAGAATCGGTTGCCGGATAGGCAAGCCCAAAGGAATTATTCTTTTCTCTCTTTATTTAATTTACTTGTATTTAACTTTAAGATTTTATTTTTAAAGGATTTGGATGAAAATAAATTCTTATTAAAAGTTGTGAACAGAAAGTGATTTTGATAGTATTACTTTCCTTTCTTTGATTGGAGGGATGAATGAACATTGGAATCATTAATGAAAGTGCTAAGATCGAAAACAGAACCGGCTTGACTCCAAGCAGTGTTTCCTTACTGGTTGAGAAGGGAAATACAATTTATGTCCAGGCAGGAGCAGGGCTCAGGGCAGGCTATACCAACGAGGAATATGCTTCCCAGGGAGCCAAGATTGTTTTTACCAAAGAGGAGGTTTTTGGCCGCTCCGATATTGTTTTAAATATTTCACCTCTCAACCAGGAAGAAAGCAGTTTGATCAAGAAGAACCAGGTTCTTTTCGGCTTCCATCATCTTGCCATAGCCAAAAAGAATGTTATCCAGGAGCTCCTCAAAAAGAAAGTTACTATTGTCGGCTATGAAATTATTCAGGATAAATCAGGTGATCTTCTTTTTATTGAGGGGTTGAGTGAAATAGCCGGTCAGATGTGCTTGGTCATTGCCGGGCATTATCTTCAGACAAGCCAGGGGGGAAGAGGAGTTATTATTGGAGGAGTGGTTACAGTACCTCCGGCTACGGCGGTAATTGTGGGGAGCGGAGTGCTGGCTCGCAGTGCTATGAAAGCCTTATTAGGAGCTGGGGCTCACACTATTGTTCTGGGTACACATATGGATCGCTTATCCATATTGGAAGAAATTACTTCAGGCAAGGTTGTTACCATGATTGCCAGCCGGTATAATCTCGCCCGCATGACCAAGATTGCCGACATTCTTATTGGAGCTGTGCTTCGTCCCGGAGAAAGGGCTCCCCTGATGATTTCAAGGGATATGGTCAGGTCCATGCGGAAAGGCTCGGTTATAGTTGATCTGGCTATTGACCAAGGTGGATGCATTGAGACAAGCCGTCCCACAACCCTTGAACATCCCTCTTACACCGAGGAAGGAGTGATTCATTACTGTGTTCCGAATATCACTTCAGCAGTCAGCCGGAGTTCGACCAAAGTTCTTTCTAACCTGGTGACCCCGTGGCTTCTGGAATGCGGCGAAAAAGGTGTAGAGAGTTGCATAAAAGAAAAACCTGAGATAGCCCGGGGAGTTTACATTTTTAAAGGAGATATCGTCAAGGCAAATATCGCCGAAAGATTCAACTTGCCTTACAAGCAAATTTTTTCTTAAGTTTGTGGATGTGATTTCATGAAAAATAAAGTCGATAAAAAAGAAAGGCAAAGAGGAAAACTTATTGAGCTTCTCCATCAGACCCAGGCAGAAAAAGGTTATGTTTCGCCTGAGGCCATTACTTCCATTGGACAAAAACTGAGGATATCGGAAGGTGATATTTTTGGAGTTCTTACTTTTTATAAAGCCTTTTCCTTAACGCCAAGAGGGAAACATTTGATTACTATTTGTATGGGAACAGCCTGTCATGTTAGGGGAGCTCCGATGATCCTGGATGAATTTGAAAGGGAACTAAAAATTCAGGCTGGAAATACTTCTGAAGATGGCCTGTTCACTCTCGAGACAGTCAACTGTGTGGGAGCCTGCGCTCTTGGGCCCATTGTGATTGTTGATGAAGAGTATCATGGGCAGATGAAGTCACGGGAAGTGAGCAAGCTTGTCCGGAAGTTAGAAGGAACCTAAGTGGAACGGATTCTAAGAGAAATGAAAGTATTTAATGTGGAAGAACTGAAGGAGAAAATCCTCCGGACAAGGGATGAAAAAAAGCCTTGCGTCACTGTTTGCGGGGGCACCGGCTGTCATGCCTACGGCTGCATGAAGGTAGTTCAGGCTCTCAAGGAGGAGATTAGGCAAAGAAAATTAGAAGACACAATCGATGTCCGGACAACCGGCTGTCATGGATTTTGTGAGAGAGGGCCCTTGGTTGTTATTCAACCAGAAGGATTTTTCTACCAGAAGGTTCAAGTGAAGGATGTTCCGGAAATTATTTCTGAAACAGTGCTCCAGAAAAATATTATTAAACGGCTTCTCTATAAAGACACGCACACCGGTAAATTCCTGGTTCATGAGAAAGATGTTCCCTTTTATAAAAAGCAGAAAAGGATTATTTTTGGGAATAACGGCTACATTGATCCCACGGATATAAATGACTATATCGCCTTAGATGGATACCGGGCTTTAACCAAGGTCCTTTTCGAGATGACTGCCGATGAAGTTATTGAAGAAATAAAAGAGTCTGGTCTCCGGGGAAGAGGTGGTGCAGGTTTCCTGACCGGACTGAAATGGGAGATCTGCCGAAAAGCTCAAGGAGAAAAAAAATTTCTTATCTGCAATGCTGATGAAGGTGATCCCGGAGCCTACATGGACCGGAGTCTGCTTGAAGGAAATCCTCACAGTGTTATCGAAGGGATGATTATCGGGGCTTATGCTATTGGCGCTCATGAAGGATTCATTTATGTTCGAATGGAATATCCTCTGGCTGTTAAAAATATCACCATAGCTCTGGAGCAGGCAAAGAAGCTTGGTTTTCTGGGAGAGTCTATTCTGGGTTCTGAATTCAGTTTCGATCTTCATGTCTTCAGGGGAGCAGGAGCTTTCGTCTCCGGTGAGGAAACATCTCTTATGGTTTCAATCGAAGGACAGAGGGCTTTCCCCCGTCAAAAACCTCCCTTTCCGGCAGAAAAAGGGCTCTGGAGCTGCCCTACAAACATTAACAATGTGGAAACATGGGCTAATGTTCCCCTGATTATTAACCAGGGAAAGGACTGGTATTCCCAGATTGGCACCAGAAAAAGCAAGGGAACCAAGATATTCTCCTTAGTGGGGAAGATTAACAATACCGGCCTGGTAGAAGTGCCTATGGGCATGACTTTAAAAGAAATCATCTATGACATCGGAGGAGGAATTAAAGACGGAAAGAAATTTAAAGCAGTTCAGACTGGAGGGCCATCAGGTGGTTGTATTCCTGCTGATATGCTTGACCTTCCTATTGATTTTGATACTTTGACCAAAGCGGGCTCAATGATGGGATCTGGTGGAATGATTGTCATGGATGAGGATACCTGCATGGTTGATGTTGCCCGCTATTTCCTGAAATTTACTCAGGAAGAGTCCTGTGGAAAATGTGTTCCCTGCCGGGTGGGAACACGGCAGCTTTATGAAATATTGAGCCGGATAACCAGAGGGGAAGGAGAAGAAGGAGATATAAAAAAGTTAAAAGACCTGGCCAAAACAGTCAAGACGGGTTCACTTTGCGGCCTTGGACAAACTGCCTCCAACCCAGTCCTGACTACTTTAAAGTATTTTATAAATGAATATGAAGCTCATATCAAAGAGAAAAGCTGCCCGGCTCTTCTCTGCAAAGAACTCATTGTTTACTATATTAAACCAGACAAATGCGTGGGCTGTCTTCTTTGCCTTAAAAATTGCCCGGTGAATGCTATTAGCGGCAAACGGAAGGAAGTTCACGTGATTGATCAGGAGAACTGTATCAAATGCGGTGCCTGCTTTGATGTTTGTCCTCCAAAGGTCAAGGCCGTTTCCAAATATACAGGCAAGAAAATGGCTAAAATCCTGAATCAAAGCAAGAAAAAGAAAAGAGTGGAACAATGAAGATAATCATTGATGACCGGGAGATTGCCGTCGATCCTCAAAAAACACTCCTTGAGACGGCCAGGATTAACAACATATTTATCCCTTCTCTCTGTGATCATCCAGGATTGCAGCCATTTGCCGGATGCCGGCTTTGCTTAGTGGAAATTAAAGGCAAGAAGGGATTTGTCCCCTCCTGTGCCACTTTTCCCGAAGAAGGAATGGAAATCAAAACCGGCACCGTTGCTTTGAAAAGGATAAGAAAACAGATTTTAGAGCTGATTCTAACTGAACATCCCAGCGCTTGTCTTATATGCCGGGAGAAGGAAAGCTGCGATGAGTACAAATCCACCATTCGTAAGGTCGGGGAAGTGACCGGGTGTGTACTTTGTCCGAATAATGGTCAATGTGAACTCCAGGATGTAGTTTCATCTATGAAGCTCGATATGGTCCGCTACCCTTCTGTCTACAGGAATTTTGATATCCGGCGGGATGATCCTTTTTTCGAACGAAACAACAATTTATGCATTCTTTGCGGAAGATGTGTCCGGGTCTGCGGAGAAATCCGGGGAAACTCGGTCTTGACCTTTATTTCGAGGGGGCCTGAAACAGCCATAGGTACTGTTCTGGATAAAAAACTTTTAAATGCAGGCTGCCAGTTTTGTGGCGCTTGTGTTGATGTCTGCCCCACCGGTGCCCTGAATGAAAAAGGAAGAAAATTTGAATTCATTCCAGAAAAGACAGGGGAAACATTCTGTCGCCTGTGTAGTATGGGCTGTGCGATGGAAGCTGAGATAAGACAAGACCGGCTTATTGGGTTTAAGCCATCAAAGACAGGAGAGAACAAAGGCCAGGCTTGCGTGAGAGGACGGTTTGTGCTGAAAGAAATCCCCTACGCATCCCAAAGAATCTTAAAGCCTATGATTCGCAAAAAAAAGGAATTGGAAGAAGTTTCCTGGGAGGAAGCGGTTGAATTTGTGGCTGACCGCTTAAATAAGAGCCCGGGTGACAAAACTGCCTGCATTTCTTCTGCCCACCTGAGTCTGGAAAGCCTTTATCTGTTTAATAAATACGCCCAAAAAGCCTTAAAAACAACTCATATGGCGGTCTTTGGGAAAGATTCTCCCCGGATTTTACTGGAAAACATGATTGAGGAAAAAGAAAAGAGTGTTGCAGGTTTAAGTTTAGACGAGCTTAAAGGAGTTGAAAATATCTTAGTGTTTGGAGCTGATCTTCCTGTTTCTCATCCGGTTCTCTGGGTGGAGGTTCTTCGATCTGTTCGGGAAGGCGCTCAGCTTGGATTTATTGATTTTTCCCAGGGTTTTAATGGCCGATGGGCTTCTCTGAATATAAAACTGCGGCCAGGTTCTGAATCTATCTTTTTAGCTTTACTTCTTAAAAAACTGATGGAGAAAGCTCTCCATAGTAAGGATGAAAGAGATAATTCAGAGATTGACTTATTGAAAAAGAGACTGGCTGCTCTTGATGATGAACAGATTTTAGAAAATTCGGGAATTAGCGAAGAGGATATCCTGAAAGTTGTCGACTGGCTAAAAGAGAAAGGTGAAACAGTTTTTATGGTGGGCAGCCGGATGACTGCTTCAGCCGAAGCGGCTCAGAACATGGCCTTACTCTGGAACCTGGCTGTTATTAGTCAAAGCAAGCTTGTGCCCCTGGCTCTTGATAGTAATTCCTGTGGCGAATGGGAAATAAACAAGGAGTTTTTTCCAAAGGGGGGAGATTTTATAGATATTAACCGCCTGATTGAAGAAGGAGAAATAGAAGCTGTTCATACTATGGGAGGATTTCCTCTGAATTCGAGAAAAAAGGTGAAATTTCTGGTGGTTCAGGATTGTTTCTGGAGCGAAACAGCCAGACTGGCTGATGCAGTCTTTCCTGCCTCCATTTTTCTGGAGGATGAAGGAACTTTTCTTAATGGGCAAGATAATTTGCAGTACTCTGAGCAGCTCCTTGAAGGAGCCGGAGAAACCAGACCCGATTGGTGGATAATAAGCAAGCTGGCTGCCAAAATGGGAGCTGAAGGATTTGATTTTGCAGATAATTCAAGCATTCTGAAAGAGCTCAAGGAAAATATTTCTGCTTTTCAAAAGATTTCCCCTGGGGGACTGAAAAAAAAGAAGGTGGATGTGCTGCAAAAAAATAGTGTTTTGGATAACATTCTTTTTCCTTTAGAGCTGAGTTTCCCGGAAAAATCTCTCCCGGGATACCCTGTTACTTTACTCCTCGATTACAGCCTTGATTGCTACCGGGGTCTTCTTTTTTCAGTTGAAAGCAAGGGATTCTCTCTTTTAAGAAGTTCTAACTGGATTTTTATCCACCCAGATGACGCTGGAGAAGGCCGGGACGGAGATGAAGTTACTGTTGTATCTCCTTGGGGAAAAATCATGGCTGTAGTGAAACTTTCTCCTCACCTGCAGCAGGGGACAGCCTTGATGCCTTATTCTCTTGTTGAAGAGAAAAGATATTCTGCCATTTTTTTACTAAGCAAGCAGCCGTCACGGATTATTCCTATAAAAATAAAAAGAGGGACCTCATGACCAAGATAGTTAAAAGAGAGCGGTTAGTTCCCAATATCCATTACCTGGAATTTGAAGCTCCGGAAGTTGCCGGAAAATGTCAGCCCGGACAGTTCGTTATTGTTATGCCTGATGAATTCGGAGAAAGAATTCCTTTGACCGTTGCTGACTGGGACAAAGAAAAAGGAACCGTTTCCTCTGTGTTTCTGGTTGTGGGTACTTCTACTCATAAATTGAGCCTTTTAAAAGAGGGAGACGAGGTCCCTGTTTTTGTCGGTCCTTTGGGAAGACATGCAGAGATAAAGTCATTTGGCACAGTGCTTTGTGTTGGCGGCTGCTATGGAATTGGCGCTATCTACCCGGTTGCCAGGGCTTTGAAAGAAGCTGGAAATAAAGTCCTTACCTTGATGGATGTCAAGGCCAGCTATCTTCTCTACTGGGAAGAAAAGCTTCGATCAGTAAGTGATGAATTTTTTGTTTCTTCCCGGGACCCTTTTTATAATTGTAAAGATTTTGTCCCTTCGGTTTTGAAAAAAATCATTAAGGATCGCAAACAGAAAATTGATCAAGTATTTTCTATTGGTTGTACCTATCTTATGTACACCTGTTCCCTGGCCACTCAGCCTTTTGGGATTAAGACTATGGTCAGCCTTAATCCAATAATGGTGGACGGTACTGGCATGTGCGGAGCCTGCCGGGTCACAGTGGATGGAAAAACCAAATTCGCCTGTGTGGATGGACCGGATTTTAATGGACATTTAGTGGACTGGGAAGAACTTTTTGCCCGGAGAAAATCCTATTTTGATGATGAAATCCAGTCCCTTTGTTTCTGGGAAAAGAAAAATTTTCCCTGAGTTAAGGAAAAAGAGTGAAAAATGGCTGAAAAAAAGGAAATAGCTCCAGAAATTAAAAAACTCCTCAAGGAAGAATTCGAAAAGCAATGGCGGAAGGAGATGCGCAAGGCTGTTCCGGCAAAAGAGAGGATGAAGATTTCGCGGCAGAAAATGCCTGAACGCGAACCGGAAGAGAGAAATAAGGATTTCAATGAAGTAAACCTTGGACTGCTTGAAAAACAAGCCCGTCTGGAAGCAGCCCGCTGCCTTGACTGTGCTAATCCCCAGTGTGTTCCGGGATGTCCGGTGGGAATTGATATTCCCACTTTCGTTAAGTTGGTGGAAAAAGGTGATTTTATTCAGAGCGTTCGCAAAATTAAGGAAACCAACAGTTTGCCGGCTATATGCGGCCGGGTTTGTCCTCAAGAGACTCAATGTGAAGCTGTCTGTAATTTAAAAAAAGCTACCGGAGAACCGGTGGCTATTGGAAATCTGGAGCGGTTCGTTTCTGATTATGAAAGGTTAAATGGTGAAGTTTACATTCCTCCCTCATTACCATCTTCAGGTCACAAGGTGGCTGTCATTGGTGCCGGCCCGGCAGGATTGACTGTGGCTGGTGAGCTTATTAAAAAAGGACATCAGGTAACAGTTTTTGAAGCCCTCCATATTGCCGGCGGAGTTCTTGTCTACGGCATTCCTGAATTTCGTTTACCCAAGGCCATCCTGGAAGCTGAAGTTGATTATCTGAAAAAGCTTGGTGTTGAGTATAAAATGAATTTCGTGGTTGGTATGACAGCCACCATTGATGATCTCAAGCAGGAAGGTTATGAAGCCTTCTTCATCGGAACAGGAGCCGGCCTTCCTAGTTTCATGCGGATTCCGGGAGAAAACCTGATCGGTGTCTATTCAGCCAATGAATATCTTACCCGGGTAAATTTGATGAAAGCCTATGCTTTTCCTGAGTATGATACCCCTGTGTTCAGAGGGAAAAAAGCAGCGGTTATCGGAGGAGGAAATGTAGCCATGGATTCAGTTCGCACCGCCAAAAGGTTAGGTGCTGAGGAAGCCACCATTGTTTACCGCCGTTCTCGGGTGGAGATGCCGGCCAGGGTAGAAGAAGTCAAACATGCTGAAGAAGAGGGGATTGAATTCCATTTTCTGACTACTCCCATTCGCTATACTGGAGATGAGCAAGGCCGGGTAAAAGCTATGGAATGTTTGAGAATGAAGCTTGGTGAACCTGATTCCTCAGGACGGAGGCGACCCGTACCTATTGAGGGCTCCGAGTTCACTATGGAAGTGGATCTGGTTGTGGTGGCCATTGGCCAGAGCCCGAATCCCTTGATTCCCCAGACGACTCCCGGACTTAAAGTAGGCAAATGGGGGAATGTGGAAGTTGATTGGGATACCATGGCCACTGACCTTGAAGGAGTCTACGCTGAGGAGATATAATCAGGGGTGGGGCAACTGTTATTCTGGCCATGGGAGATGCCAGGATCGCTGCCGCTGAGATGGATAAATATTTAAATAGCCTTAACAAGAAAAAATCATAATCATTAAGAAGATTATAATTGAATTTTATTTTAGGTGCATAAGCAAATAGAAGTGGAGGAAATATTATGAGCTGGGTCGATGATTACAAAAAAAAGCTTGTCACTGCTGAAGAGACGGTTTCTGTAGTTAAAAGTCATGACAGAGTCTATGTAAGCGGAAATGCAGCCACTCCCTATGCTTTGATGAATTCTCTGGCTGCCCGGTGGAAAGAACTGGAAGATGTGGAATTGACCCATGTTCTTCTCATAGGGAAAGATCCTTATTCTGCTCCGGAGATGGAAGGTCATTTCCGGCATAATTCCCTGTTTGTTGGGCCGGCTGACCGCAAAGCCATAAATGAGGGAAGAGCGGATTATGTGCCCATATTTCTCCACCAAATTCCTGAATTATTCTACTCAAAGCAAATGCCTCTTGATGTGGCCATGCTTCATCTTTCTCCACCGGATGAGCATGGTTTTATGAGCTATGGAGTGGAGGTATTAGCTTCCAAAGCGGCAGCAGAATGTGCCAAGGTTGTCATTGCTCAGGTAAATGAAAAAATGCCCCGGGTATTGGGCGATTCATTTATCCATGTTTCCCGTGTCGACAAAATAGTGGAGATATCAGAAGATCTCCCTGAACTGGAGAAAAAACCCTTTAGCGAAGTGGAGCAAAAAATAGGAAGTTACATCGCTGATCTCATTGAAGACGGATGTACTCTGCAGCTGGGAATAGGAGGAATTCCGGATGCAGTTTTGGCTGCTTTGAAAACAAGGCGCGACTTGGGGATCCATACGGAGATGGTTTCAGATGGAGTGATGGAAGGGATTGAATCGGGGTTGATTACAGGAGCAAAAAAAACTTTTCATCCTTACAAGATTATTCTTACTTTCATGCTTGGTTCAAATAAACTTTATGAGTTTGCCGACAATAACCCCATTTTTGAAGCGCATCCCACCGAATATACCAATCATCCTTTCAATGTTTCCAGAAATGAAAATATGATTGCCATAAATTCAGCCATAGAAGTTGATATTACCGGTCAGGTCTGTTCTGATTCCATTGGTACTTACATTTACAGCGGTTTCGGTGGACAGGTGGATTTCATCAGAGGGGCAGCTCATTCCAAAGGAGGAAAACCCATAATCGCCTTGCCTTCAACCGCCAAGGATGGAGAATTGTCCAGGATTGTTCCATTTTTGAAGCAAGGAGCAGGGGTGGTCACTACCAGAGCCGACGTTAAATTTGTAGTAACCGAATACGGAGTGGCCTATCTGCACGGTAAAAACCTCCAGGAACGGACAAAGGCTCTAATTAATATTGCTCATCCAAAATTCCGTTCCGATCTGATTAAAGAAGCCAAGAAGAGAAATCTACTCCGTTGATGGAAGATTAAACAACTTAATGCAGCAAAACTCCTTATTTTCTGGAGAAAAGGGAAGAATCGGGACGGATGAGTCTGGCAAAGGAGATTATTTTGGACCTCTGGTAGTGGCAGGAATATACTTGCCTCAGGAGCAAGAGCCGGTTCTGCGTGAGCTGGGAGTCAAAGACAGTAAAAAATTCTCAGATAACAGGGTAAGGGAACTAGCTGAAATACTGAAAAAAGGATACAAGTATTCTATTGTAGCTATAGGGCCTGAGCGTTATAACAGCCTCTATGAAAAACTCAGAAATTTGAATCGGCTCCTGGCCTGGGCTCATGCCAGGGTAATTGAAAACATTCTTCAGGAGATTGACTGCCGGCAGGCTATTACCGACCAGTTCGGGGATAAGCTTTACGTAATCAATGCCCTGATGAAACTGGGGAAAGAAATCGAATTGATCCAGAAGACCAAGGCTGAGGAAGATATGGCTGTGGCTGCAGCTTCAATTTTAGCCCGGGCAGAATTCCTGAAGAGATTGTATTTTTTATCTCAGGAAATTGATCTTGATCTTCCCAAAGGAGCTTCCTCTTTGACTGAGGAAGCTGGAGCGAAGCTTATCCGGAAGCTAGGAGTGGAGAGTTTAAAGAAAGTAGCCAAGCTTCATTTTAAGACCACAAAAAAAATAATAGAAGGGGGGACGTTCCCCAAAGGGACACCCTTTCCTCAGGATAAATAAAATCTCTTTATTCGGTTATTGGATACTAATGTGTCAAACAAGGTTTTTCTGGGGAAGGGGTGTCCCTTTGGGGAACGTCCCCCCTTTTTTATTGACATAAATATTTCCGGTAATTAAAATAATTTCCGTGAATAAGGATAAAGTAACCATCAAAATTCCCCGTCCTATTTACAACAGAATAAAAAATATCATAAAAGGAAGTGGTTTCAGCAGCGTCAATGAATTTGTGGTCTATGTCTTACGTGACCTGGTATCTTTGCAGGATACTGAAAAGACCGAGCTGACCAAGGAAGAAATTGAAAAAATCCGCCAACGCTTGAAGAATTTAGGCTACTTTTAAGTGCCTTTATAATTTAGCTATCTCAAAAATTTCCAGCTCATTGCCGAGATTTCTCAATAAACGGGTATCGGTCTATTTGGTTTATTTCGTCCATTCAGTCGATTTTATTTATTTTATTTAAGAAATATTGAAGGACGGAGGAGGTGTGAGAAGGGCATCTCCGGAAATTCAAAATATTCACTTTTGACCGCCGCCGTAGGTAAGCCGCCACTAGCTAATCAATAATTATCAAAAAATTCCTTGTCAATACTACGATAGTAATATAATTATAATCAAATAACAATACAAACAGAGTATTATAAGTTAATTTTTCAGGAGGTTTACTAAAATGGACAGCCTCATTCTTTTTATTTTGATAGGATTTATTGCCCAAATGATTGATGGTGCTTTGGGTATGGCTTACGGTGTTTCCTCAACATCTATTCTTTTAAGTTTCGGTGTCTCCCCTGCTATAGCTAGTGCAAGTGTCCATACAGCCGAGGTCTTTACCACCGGAGTCACCGGCATATCCCATTTGAAGTTGGGAAATGTTAAAAAAGAACTTTTCAAAAAACTGCTTATCCCCGGTCTCATCGGTGGAATTACGGGAGCTTATTTTCTCAGCTCTGTCCCCGGGAATAAAATCAAACCGTTCATAGCTGCCTATTTACTCCTAATGGGATTAATTATTATTTACAAGTCATTTCATCCTTTAAAAGAAAAAGAAGTTCATTCAAAACTCTTTCCTCTTGGGCTTGCCGGGGGATTCTTTGATGCATGTGGAGGAGGGGGCTGGGGGCCGATTGTGACTTCCAGCCTGGTAGCCAGAGGTAATAATCCTCGCTTGACCATCGGCTCCGTTAATCTGGCAGAATTTTTCATAACTTTTGCTCAAGCAGTTACATTTTTCACATTGATCAAGTTGACCCATTGGAAAGTAATTCTGGGTTTAATAATAGGAGGTATGATTGCCGCACCCTTTGCTGCTCTGGCTTGTAAGAAACTTCCTACTAAGGCTTTGATGCTGGTGGTGGGAATTCTGCTAATAATTTTAAGCCTGCGGACAATTTATCTCAGCTTTTGACAAAAAGTTTAAGGAAAACTATTTTTGTTTCCGAGAGTTTTCCCGTATTTCCAATGCAAACAGTCCCATAAAAATTGTTTATATCGTTCGTCCTTTTTATCACTCAACCTTTTCAAACCAAATAAACCGAATAAACGCAACAAACGCAACAAACGCAATAAACGCAACAAACGCAATAAACTTTTCTTTTTTTCTCGCACTCTTTTTTTCTGGACAGACTGAACAAGGGGGAACGTTCCCTTTCTTAATTGGTTATTTTTTTTCCAAATTGTTAAAATAGAGAGCTTTATTTTTTAATTTATTGGAAGTTAATTAACCTGGATTATTCACGAGTCGAGGTCGCCGTAGATACGAGGCACAGGACACGCAGCTGAAGTCCTCCACCGCAAGTCTCCTGTAACGAAGCAGATGCGGCGAGCGCGGCTCGCCCAGAGGGGAAAAAAGACCGATTTTAAATAAAATTTAATGAAAAGATTTAATGAACCTAATTTCTTTACGTACGCCATGATAAAATCTCTTAAATCATAGATAGTATTTGTGATATAAAAAGTATCGGCCTTTTTTATGAATAGTTCAGGTTAACAATGATAGTTCTTATAAAACTACTGATTGTAATTCTCTTAATTCTTTATTTTATTCGAAAAAAATGGGATGTCGGGCTCGTCCTTCTTCTCGGCACATCAGCCCTGGTTGTACTTTTCCGGATGAATGTTTTAGCTTTTCTTAATAACACTGCCCATATTTTGGCTGGTCAAGAAACATTAAGCCTGGTTGGAATAATTGTCCTTATTCTTTACCTGAGCCGGATTTTAGAAGTCAAGGGAAGCTTTAAAAAAATGGTTCAAGCCCTCAAGAATCTTGTGCCTGATCCTAGACTTGTTCTGGCCCTGCCTCCGGCCTTCATCGGGCTTTTACCAATGCTTGGAGGAGCCTTGGTATCTGCCCCGATAGTTGAGGAAGGGGGCAAACAGTGGAATCTTTCTCCGGCCTGGAAGACTTTTCTAAACTATTGGTTCAGGCACATCTGGGAATACTGCTGGCCTCTTTATGTAAATATAATCCTGGCGTCGGCCATTCTTAAGATTCCAATCATAAAAATTTCCCTGGTACAGTTTCCTTTTACCATCCTGGCTGCTCTGCTTGGATTTATTTTGCTTTTTAAACATGTTACTCCCCTTGAAATATCTCCCCCAAAAAAAGCTTCGTTAAAAGATTTTTTTGAGCTCATTTTAAGCATTTGGCCTATTCTCCTGGTCATTATTTTAATTTTTTTCTTAAAATGGAGCATGTTATTATCTCTGGCACTTGTTTCTCTCCTAACTCAATTTACTATTCCTTTCAGCCTGAAGAAAAGAGCAGAGATTTTCTGGCAGAGTTTTTCCTGGAAAACAGTTCTTCTGGTAGTGTCGGTGATGGTTTTCAAGGGCACTCTGGAAGCTTCCAGCTCGCTTGAATTTGTGGGTGAGGTTTTTAAACCGGACGGAATTTCAGGCTATATTCTTCTTTTTGCCATTCCTTTTATTCTGGCCATTCTGACCGGAGTTAATCATGCCTATGTAGGCATTTCTTTTCCTATTCTTGTTCCCATGATAGGTACAGGGAATCCGGATCTTGTTTTAATGATGTTTGCTTATGTCAGTGGATTTGTGGGTATTCTGCTGTCTCCAGCTCATCTCTGCTTAGTGCTTACCCTGGAATACTTCAAAGCCCCGCTCAGGGATGTCTACCGGCTCCTGATTTGGCCTTCGGTCATTATTTTTCTGACAGCCCTGGCAGCGCTCCTGGTTTTCCGCTTGTTATGACTGGAACTACGGGATTAGCGTTCAATTTGACTCTATTCTGGTTAAGATTATAATCTAAAAGAAAATTCAAGGATATTTAACTTAGAGGTTAAGACTATGGCTGACCAAAGTGAAAGACTTTACTACGATGATCCTTACCTGGTGGACTTTAATACCAGAGTCATCGAGACCATCCAGAAAAACAATAAAACAGGAGTCATCCTAAATAGAACCTGTTTTTATCCGGAATCAGGCGGACAGCCGGCTGATAAAGGAATCCTCGGCGGTATAGAAGTTGTGGATGTCTCAGAGGAAGAAGGCCGGATAATTCACTGGTTGAAGTATCCTCTTGATGTAAAAGAAGTGAAAGGAAAAATAGATTGGGAAAGGCGTTTTGATCATATGCAGCAGCATGCCGGCCAGCATATACTCAGCCAGAGTTTTTATGAGCTTTACCAGGCTGAAACCTGCTCTTTTCATCTGGGGGAAAAAGTATCCACTGTTGAAATCTCAATGGACAAAGCTACGGATGAAGCAGTTGAGAAAGTGGAAAAGCGGTCCAATGAGGTAGTTTTTAAGAATTTGGAGATAAAAGCTTATTTTCTTCCCCTGGAAAAAATTAGTGAGATACCGCTCCGCAGGCCGCCGGTAAAAACAGGTTTACTAAGAATTGTTGAAGTTGATGGTTTCGACTATTCGGCCTGCGGAGGAACTCATCCTTGCCGGACCGGGGAAGTGGGTTTGATAAAAATCACTAAATGGGAACGGATAAGGGAGAATATCCGCTTTGAATTTGTCTGTGGTAGGAGAGCTTTCTCAGATTATAGCTTGAAACACCGGCTTATTCGCCAACTGGCAGTCGATTTTAATGTTAAGCAAGAAGAAGTCACCAAGGCTGTGGCTAAGCTTTCTTCAAACCAAAAGGATTTAGTACGCAAGCTTAAGAAATTAAATCAAAAATTGGCTGTCTACGAGGCTGAAGAAATGATCAGTGAGGCTGAAAGCCCCCTGATGGTAAGATTATTCAAGGAGCGCCCACCAGATGAATTAAGGCATCTTGCTTTAAATGTCATTAAAAGCGGGGAATATGTTGCTGTCTTTGGTTCAGCTTCGGAGGAAAGATGCCATTTAGTAATGGCTGCTTCTGAATCTTTAGCTATTGATTTAAGAAAAGTACTACCCTTGGTAGCTTCCCTTTTTAATGCCAGGGGAGGAGGCCGTCCTTCCCTGGTTGAAATGGCTGGCGAGGGAAAAGAAAAAATGCCTCTGGTTATGAAGCGGACAGAAGAAATTTTGCAGGAAACTCTTAAGTCTTATAATTAATGATCCTGTTTCCTGTCTTTAGATTTTTTAAACTCTTTTTTTTATTTTTCCTTAACTATCGCTGATAGAAAGTCTTTTGGCCCGGTAAGAAGTAAAAAATGCCAAAATAAGAGGAAAAGAAAGCAATTGATTGAATCTTTTTCCTGTTAATTTCGTTTCTATAATCTATTATTCATAAAAAAGCCGGTTCTTAGATAAGATTTAATGGTAGAATTTACTAAACTCACTTTCTTTATGTGCACCGAGAGAAAATCTTTTAAATCATTCATGATTTTTGTTATATTATAAATGGTGGTTTTTTTTATGAATAATCCAGGTTAAAAAGTTTCTTCTTCGATGACAATTCAATTGAGAAAGCCAATATAATGAAAGGGAATTCGTACACGGGGACTCTAAGAAGGAGTGACTCAGGAGTTTAAACATGAAAATGCTTTTAGTTTACCCAAAATATCCAGACACGTTTTGGAGTTTTAAGCATGCTTTGAAATTCATTTCAAAAAAAGCATCTTTTCCACCGCTTGGTTTATTGACCGTGGCTGCAATGCTTCCCAAAGAATGGGAGAAAAAGCTTATTGATATGAATGTTTCTGTTTTAACAGAGGACGACCTTAAGTGGGCTGACTATGTATTAATCAGTGCTATGGTCGTTCAGAAAAAGTCAGCCCGGGAGGTCATAAGAAGGTGTAAAAATCTGGAAATTAAAGTTGTTGCAGGCGGCCCTCTTTTTACTACCGGATACGAAGAATTTGAGGATATAGACCATTTTGTTCTCGATGAGGCTGAGAGTACACTTCCCTCTTTTCTGGATGATTTCAAAAACGGATGCGCCCAACGCATTTATACCTCTAAAAGGCGGCCTGATATAAGAGAGACACCTCCTCCGCAATGGGATCTTATTAACTTGAAAAAATACGCTTCGGTGAGCATTCAATATTCCAGGGGCTGCCCCTATAATTGTGAATTCTGTGACATCATTATTCTGAATGGGCATAAACCACGCACTAAGAGTAACAGCCAGGTTTTAAAAGAACTGGAAGTTTTATATGAACATGGCTGGAAAGGTGGAGTATTTTTCGTTGATGATAATTTCATAGGTAATAAGAAAAAACTCAAAACTGAACTTTTGCCGTTTTTAATCGATTGGATGAGACAGAAAAAATATCCTTTTTATTTTTTCACTGAAGCATCGATAAATCTTTCCGATGACGAGGAACTGATGCAATTGATGGTCAAGGCTGGGTTTAACAGGGTTTTTATCGGAATCGAAACTCCAAATGAAGAGAGTCTTACGGAATGCAATAAATACCTAAATAAGAATCGTGATTTAATAGCTTGTGTAAAAAAAATCCAGGACAATGGTTTTGAAGTTCAGGGAGGATTTATTGTAGGTTTTGATAATGACCCTCCTTCAATTTTTGAAAGACAAATAAGTTTTATTCAAAAAAGCGGGATTGTGACAGCTATGGTTGGATTGTTGAATGCACCCCAAGGTACCAGGCTTTATCACCGCCTTAAAAAAGAAGACAGATTGTTGGATGATTCTTCTGGAGATAACACAGATTTTTCGATAAACTTCATCCCTAAAATGAATATGGAAGCGCTTATTAAAGGCTATAAGAACATACTCAATACGATTTATTCACCCAGACATTATTATAAGCGTGTGATAACCTTCTTAAAGGAATATAAGCCAAAACCCTTAAAGAGAAAAATCCCTTTAAAATTTTGTAACCTTAGCGCATTTTATAAATCTATCTGGTATTTAGGAATAAAAGGAAAAGAAAGATTCCATTACTGGAAACTTCTATTCTGGACATTGGTAAGGCGGCCCCGTTTTTTCCACTTGGCAGTTACGTTTGCAATTTTTGGCTTTCATTTTAGAAAAACTATAGAAACATAACAGCTAACCCCTGCGGCAACCTCCACTCGTGAATAATCCAGGTTATTTGAGGGCAATTTAGGAAAAGGTTCTGACTCTTACTCGTATCGTAACGATACAATGGGATCGGTGCGGGAAGCTTTCTGGGCTGGAAAGATCCCGAAAAAAAGCCCCACTGCCACTGAAACTCCCAGACCGAGAGCTACTGACCAGGAAGTGACCGAGGCTGGTAAAGGAGTGGCTGTTCTGACTAAAAAAGCCACCAAAAAACCCAGGATAACTCCCAGGGTTCCCCCTGTGGCGGTGAGGAAGATAGCTTCTATAAGGAATTGTCTGAGTATATCACCTGAGCGGGCCCCGATTGCCTTCCGGATACCGATTTCCCGGGTTCTTTCTTTAACCGAGACCAGCATGATGTTCATTACGCCGATACCTCCAACCAGCAATCCGATCGAGGAGATGGCGATCATTACTAAGTAGGCAGCTCCGGTCAACTGGTTATAGAGGTCAATGATTGTATCCTGGGTGAAAACAGCAAAATCGTTTGGTTTTCCCACGGGAATCTTCCTTCTTATCCGAAGAACATTGGTAATCTGATCAATGGCCTCCTGAATGTAGCCGTGCTTAGTGGGAGTAGCAATTATTTCCAGATTGGTTAGATCGTAAGGAAAATACTTCGTCAAGGTGGTTATGGGTATGCCGGCCAGATTATCTTGGCTCTGTCCGAACATTTGTCCCCTCTTCTCCAGAACACCAATAACCAGAAATTCTTCGGCTCCAATTCGAATTTTTTTGCCCACAGCATTTGTGTGAGGAAAAAGGGTTTCTTTTAATTCCGCTCCCAGAACACAGACCTTGGTCCGGTGAATGACATCGGATTCAGTGATGAACCGACCTTCTGCAGGTAAGTAGACGGAAAGAATCTCCGGGAATTTTTCGTTCATTCCGATGATGATTGAATCCTGGCTTTTAATGTTTTGGTACTTAATTGGAATTCCCTGAAAGACATCAGCCACCAGATCAACAGCCACAGCTTTGACTAAAGAACACTCTTCCTCTATAGCCTTGGCATCTTCAAGAGTAAGATTCTTGCGGGTTCTCATTTCTTCTGACGGCTGTCCTACCTGAATTCCCGGTTCTGTTTTTGAGATTATAATTATATCCGAGCCGACCGATTCCAGTTCGGCCAAGAAGGTTCTGTTCAGCCCCTGGATAATGGAAACCATTCCGATGACTGTCATTACTCCGATGAGAATTCCCAAAAGAGTTAAAAAAGAGCGTAATTTATGAGTTTTCAGGGAGTCAAGAGCCATTTGAACAATTTCTTTGAAAAGAGTGACTCTCATTGTTCCGACCTTAAGGCTTCTATAGGATTGAGTTTGGATGCTTTGCTGGCCGGGTATAAGCCGAAGAAAAGACCTACCGATGATGATACCAGGATGGCGGCAACCACAGCACCTGGTTCAATAGTGGAGGGGAGGGATGAGGTCAGAGTGACTACTCTGGCCAGGATAAACCCCAGAAAAATTCCTATGGCTCCTCCTGTGGTGGAAAGAACAGCCGATTCAATCAGAAACTGGAGTAGAATATCCTTACGTTTAGCGCCTACAGCCATGCGAATACCAATTTCGTTTGTTCTTTCAGTAACTGAAACCAACATAATGTTCATGACCACGATACCGCCTACTAACAAAGCTATGGAGGAAATGGCTATCATGGCGAAGTAAATTCCAGCGGTGGCAGACCTGTAAAATTGAATAAATGTATCGGATGTCTGAAATGAAAAATCGTCTGAATCTTTAAAGGACAGGTGCCTTTTGGCCCTTAGCAGCGTCCTTATTTCTTCCTGGGCCTGAGCCATTTGTTCCTGGGATAAAGTATGGACATTAATAGACAAGCTGCGCCGGGAACCGTAAATTTTAAGAAAGGTAGATATAGGAATGCGGACAAAATTATCCTGGCTCATCCCCAGAATCTTACCTTTTGCCTCTGCTGCTCCTACTATATTAAAATTACGGTTTCCTACTTTAATCCATTTTCCCAAGGGATCAATATTAGGGAAAAGATTTTCTGCCACATCTGCGCCTATGATGCAAACAGTCCTGGAATGGTCTTCATCCTCCTTAAGCAAATGTCTTCCTGAGCGAAGTTCTTCAATACTGCCAATTAGGTGATCCACATAGGTGACCCCGCTTATATTGACATTTTTCAATGATTTTTCCCTGTATTTCACGGTTTTTGAGGTTGAGGCCGAGGCTCCTACTAATTGGCAGGAACGACAGTTTTGTCTGATAAGTTTCATGTCTTCCAGATTGAGGTCCTTTCGTTTAAGCTGCTCTCTGAATTCGGCTAAGGTTCTGGCTCCAAAAGAAAACTTGGTTACAGAAAAATCATTAGCTCCATAAAAGGAAAATTTTTCGTATACGTAATTGTTTAATCCCTGGATAATGGATACAACAGCGACAATAGTCAGGACTCCGATTATTATTCCTAAAAGAGTAAGAAAAGAACGCAGTTTGCTGGCCCAGAGCGAACCGAAAGCCATTAAGAACGATTCACCTACATGCGATCTGGCCATTTTGCTTCCTTACTCTTCTATTTATTTTACAAGGAGTAATACGAAAGACAAAGTTAAAAGTTATATACCCCAGAGAGTTGTATAAATATTATTTTTCATTTCTCTTATGGATGATAAAGTACGTTTATATTGGTATAATTTAGGAGAAATTCTTCGTTTATGGGAGTAGAAGATGTTTGATATCCGGGAAAAAGGAAATGATTACAAAATCGTACCCTGCTTGTATTTTGAAAGACCGGGTTCTCAAAATACAAAACAAACCCTGGAGGTGGCAGCCCGCAGGGCAGAGGAACTGGGCTTAAAGGATATTATTGTGGCTTCTAACTCGGGAGAAACAGGTTTCCTGGCTGCTGAAATATTTAAAGGCAAGAATGTAGTTGTGATCACCCATTCCACAGGTTTCACCGGTCCTGATATCCAGGAGCTTTCGCCTGAAAACCGGGAAAAGCTGCTTAAGGCCGGAGTTAAAGTTCTTACCTGCCAGCATGCCCTGGGAGGAGTGGGAAGAGCGGTTAGAAAAAAACTGGGGGCTTATCAGCTTGAAGAAATAATGGCCTTTACTCTCAGGATTTTCGGTCAGGGAGTAAAAGTGGCTGTGGAAATAGCTTTAATGGCTGCAGATGCCGGTCTTGTCTCTACCGGAACATCCTCTGTTGCTATCGGAGGAACAGGCAGGGGAGCCGATACAGCTCTGGTTCTAAAGCCGGCTCATGTCCAGAATTTTTTCAACTTAAGGATCCAGGAAATTCTGGCCAAGCCAAGGTTATCTCAGAAAGAGGTCTGAATAATATACGAAGCCCGGATTCGAAGAGAGCTGACTGGATGAGGAGAAAAGCATGAAAAAAACTATATCTTTTTTGCTTATGGCCGGGTGCCTGTGTCTATTTACCGGCGATGTCCTGGCTCAAAGTGGATTTTTTTTGGGACTCCAAGGAGGAGTTTCTTCTCAAAAACCTGGTTTTAAAAATATTGAGTTCAACAGGGATACTTCTTTTCTTTATGGAGCAAGGGTAGGATTGAAGTTGATGATGATTTCCCTGGAATTGAATTATTTTCAGGCTTCCCATAACATTCAGATAAATAACGGCCTTCCGGATTGGTCGGGCCGCCAGGTGGATACAAATCATTTAGGATTGAATTTTAAGTATTTTCTTCCTTTGTTATTTATTCATCCTTATTTATCTGCCGGTTATGGTTATTATGGAGCAGATATTCAGGGAGTGGATGAGGACCGGAAGCGCCGCTTCAACTTGGGAGCAGGTATTGAGCTCCATGTTGGCAAGAAATTATCTCTCCTGGCCGAAGGCCGTTATCATCTCAACCGGTTGGAAATAGAAGGTGAAGAAATGAAATTCGGTCATTTTACACTTTCCGGGGGATTTAATTTCTATTTTTAATATATTTTTTTTATCGGCCTTTTTTATGAATAGTCCAGGTTGGTTATGTCTTCGTTAATCCGGTTGAATAAATTCCTTTCCCAGGCAGGAGTATGTTCCCGGCGGGAAGCCGACCGATATCTTCAGCAAGGCCGGATCTCAGTCAACCGTAAAATGGTTGATAATCTGGGCACAAAAATTGATCCCGAAAGAGACACAATCGAGGTTGATGGAAAGAAAGTTGATTTTATTCCCCGGAAAATCTACCTAATTTTGAACAAGCCTCCAGGTTATTTGGTCACTCTCAAAGACCCATTTGGCAGACCCACTGTTTTATCCCTTCTTCCCCGTATTAAGGATAGAATTTTTCCTGTTGGACGGCTTGACCAGGACAGCCGGGGACTTCTTCTTTTAACAAATGATGGTGAGCTGACCGTCAGGTTAAGTCATCCCCGGCACGAGATTCGTAAGGTTTACCTGGTAAAAATCAGGGGTATTCCTCAAGAGGCTGGCCTGAAAAAAATTCGAAAAGGCGTTCTTCTGGACGGCAGGAAAACAGCTCCTGCTGAGATAAAAAAATTGAGCGAAGGAGGAAGCCGGGCCTTATTGCGGGTGGCAATCCATGAAGGCCGGAAAAGAGAGATCCGCCGCCTTTTTCAGATTATTGGAGTAGAGGTTGAAGACCTCCAGAGAATTCAATTTGGCCCCCTGTCTCTGGGAAATTTAAGAGAAGGTGAATGGAGAAGGCTGACTCAAAGAGAAGTAGAGAAACTTAAAGTAGCAGTGGGTCTTTAGTAGATTCTTTTGAAAAAATAAAGATAAAATATTATTATCAAAAACCAAGGGAGGCCGGACATAAAATACCGATGGTGGTAAATTCTGGGCCAACCCGTGAAGGTGCCCGGGAATTGTTCAAGGGAATGTACGCCTTTTCCGACCGTGAGGCCTTGATCATTGATGAGCGTTACAATGGTGGCGGTTTCATTCCGGATGTTATGATAGATCTTCTGGACAGGGATATCTTGAACTACTGGGCCCGGCGAGGTCTGGAAATGTCCCAGACTCCTGGAATGGCTCATGACGGTCCTAAGGTTATGCTGATTAGTCATTATTCCTCTTCAGGTGGCGATGCCTTTCCTTATTACTTCAAAAAACTTAACCTTGGTCTCTTAATCGAGACACGTACATGGGGAGGACTGGTGGGACTCTCCGGAAATCCAGGCTTGATGGACGGAGGTTATTTAGCCGTGCCCACTTTTGGTTTTGTCAATACAGAAGGCGAGTGGGCAGTTGAAGGAATAGGGGTAGATCCAGATATTGAAGTTTATGACCGGCCTGAGCTCATTGTTAAAGGAGATAATCCCAGTTTGGAAAAAGCGGTGGGAGTTCTCTTGGAAGAGTTGAAGAAAAATCCTCCCCGCAAACCGGGGAAACCGGCAGAGCCAGACCGGTCCAAGAGGCATAAGAAAATTGAAAACAACTGTACCCCGTTTTTTTCCTAAATAATCCAGATTGAACTAAATTTTATTATTTGGCTTCTTTAGTTTTTCCCTCTAAAGAAGTCTGAGCGTAAGCTTTCCAGCTGGTGGCTAACCGTTGCATTTCCCGGTCAACCAGATAATTAACCGTTCCCTCCTCGAAAGTTCCATCATCTTTTTTTTCGCCTGCTTTGATTCCGGTAAGTATTTCAATGCCATCGTCAATTGTATTGACAGAAAAAATGTGGAACTTTCCAGCTTGTACTGCCTCAACAATTTCGTCTTTCAGCATAAGATTATGGGCGTTTTGATGGGGAATAATGACTCCCTGGTTTCCAGTGAAACCTTTGGCTTTGCAGACTTCAAAGAAGCCTTCTATTTTTTCATTGACAGCCCCAATAGGCTGGATTTCTCCTTTCTGATTCAGTGAGCCGGTTACAGCAATATCCTGTCTCAATGAAAGTCCGGAAAGAGAGGACAGGATGGCATAGACTTCTGTCGAGGAAGCACTGTCTCCGTCAACCCCTGAATAAGACTGTTCAAAGGCCAAGCTGGCAGACAAGGCGAAAGGTTTATCCTGGGCGTATTTTCCCCTGAGATAGCCGGCCAGAATGAGGACTCCTTTGTTGTGGGTTCGACCACTGAGATCGGCTTCCCTCTCAATATTAATTACGCCTGCTCTTCCTACCGAGGTGGTGGCTGTAATTCGGATTGGTTTTCCAAAATAGGTATCTCCTAATTGATAGACAGAAAGTCCGTTCACTTGTCCAACAACCCCTCCTTCTGTGTCAATGAGTAGGGATCCTTCTTCAATCAGCTCCTGAATCTTATCTTCAACCAAACTAATTCGTTCGAAACGTTCATCAATGGCTTTTCTCACATGTTGTCTTTTAACCTCTTTCTGTCTTTCCCGGGAGGCCCAGTAGCTGGATTCCCTGATAACATCAGCGATAATGTGAAAACGAGTGGAGATTTTTCTCTGTCTTCCTGATAAGCGTGTTCCATGTTCTATAATGGCGGCCATGCCGCTGCGGTCAAAGGAGAGAAGTTTATCATCATCGGTTATTTTTTTAATAAAGCTGACATATTCGGTAACAGTCTTATCCGTTTTGGCTATATCCGAGTCAAATTCAGCTTTAACCTTAAAGATTTTTTTAAAGTCTTCATCCAAGTGATAAAGGAGATTGTAAATATAGCTGTCTCCGATCATAACCACCTTGACATTGGTTTCAATCGGTTCGGGCTTGAGGCGGCTGGTTGATATGAGATAGAAAGGAGTATAATTCTGGATTTCCAGCTTCCGGTAGCGTAGAGTCCTTTTGAGTGTCATCCAAACACCCGGTTCAATAAGAGCATCTAAGGCGTTTATCACTAAGTACCCGCCATTAGCGTTGAGGAAAGAACCTGCTTTTATCTTGGTGAAATCGGTCTGAAGAGCGCCCATCCGGCTTATGGAGGCTTCCACGGCACCGAACAAATTGACGTAATTCGGATTTGTTTCAATAACCACCGGAGCTCCTTCTTGTTCGGCGTTATCGATGAGCAGGTTCACCCGGAACGCCACAAAAGGATCCTCAAGTTGAGCTTCCGGAGTTTCTTTTTTCTGAGCCTTGAAGAGATTGATGTTCTGGATGAGATGAGATTCAATATGGTCCAGATAACTTGTGATTTTCTCAAACCGGAACTTATTTCTTATTTCTGAGATGGCTCCTTTTATAATGGGTGTAATCGACGCTTCATCCCATTCTTTAAGAAGTTCCCGGATTTTTTCCTCCAGAGCTTTGAGTTTTTCAAAAACATCTTCAAGTTTATCGGTTAGCTCTTCATATTTCTTTTTAAGTGAATCCAGTTTTTCTTTGGGGAATTTGCCTTCCCGGGCCAATGCTTCCAGTTTGTTGAAGGGAACCGGTTTTCCGTCGATCAAGGGAATAAGATCCGGCTTGACGAACATCCCCATCTGGACCTGTATTACCGAGAAACCTTCTTTGGCCGCTTCCTCTTCAAAACTTTTAAGTATCTCTTTTTGTTTTTTTTGCTGGCTTTCAATCAGACTGTCTTTTTTTTCTTTGTAATATTTGCTCTGAAGAAGTTCAGGAATATTATTGCGGAGCATGCCTAGCAACTGATCCATGGCTTTTTTGAATTCCCTTCCATTTCCAGCAGGAAGAATAATGAGAGATGGCTCATCGGGTTTTTTGAAATTATGAACATAAACAATGTCGTCTGGAACTTCTTCCTTGGTTTTAATTTTCTCGAGGTATTTCTTGATAGTGGTGGTTCTGCCAGTGCCTACCAGCCCAGTAATAAATATGTTATATCCCAGGCTCTTTATGTTTAATCCTGTTTGAATGGATTTAAGCGCCCGTTTTTGTCCTATTATTTCTTCACAGGATTCACATTCAGCGGATGTATCGAAGGGGATTTTTGATTCATTCAGATTCCAGGTTAATTGTCCAGGAGCGAGCTCTTTAAAATCAGTCTTTTTTCGCATAAAATTACCTCCTTGATCAACGAAAAAAACATTCTTGTTTAGTTTATTATATTTATAGTCTTGATGACAACTTTATCCATGCTTGTTCTGTATGAATTTGTTCGTGCAAAAGTGGGTTTTATCTGATACAATAAAACGAATTTTGCTGGAGTAAAAATGGAAAGCATAAGGATAGTAAAAGCGGAATCAAAGAAAGATTTGAAAAAATTTATTTTATTTCCCTGGAAAATCTACCGGAATGATTCCAACTGGGTTCCTCCTCTTTTAATGGACATGAAGGAGAAATTGAACAGAAATAAAAATCCCTTTTTTGAACAGGCCCAAGTCGATCTTTTCCTTGCCTATAAAGATGAAAAGCTTTTCGGCCGGGTGGCAGCCATACACGATGAACAGCACAATGAATTTCACAAGGAGAAAATTGTTTTTTTCGGACTCTATGAAAGCTATAACGACAGGGATGTTGCCTTTGCTCTCATGGAGGAAGTTTCTCGCTGGGGAAGAGAAAAGGGAATGGATACCCTAAGGGGACCGGTAAACCTTTCCATGAACGACGAGTGTGCTTTTCTCCTGGAAGGATTCAATTCTCCTCCAGTCATCATGATGCCTTATAATCCTTCTTATTATCTGGAACTAATGGAAAAATGTGGCTTAATCAAAGCAAAAGACCTTTATGCCTTTTTCATGACCAGAAAGCATAAGGAAAAGGATAAAGTCCAGACTATAATTGAGAAGATAAAAAGAGAAACTTCCATCACTTTGAGAACTGTTAATTTGAAAAATGTAGAAGAGGAAGCCCGCCGGATTGCCTTTATTTACAATGATGCCTGGAAAGGCAATTGGGGTTTTGTTCCCTGGACTGAGAATGAAATGCTTCATATGGCCAAAAAGTTAAAACAGTTCGCCGACCCTGATTTGGTTATTTTTGCTGAGAACAAGGGAAAACCCATCGGCTTTGCCTTCGGACTTCCTAATTATAATGAAATTTTAAAGCATATGAACGGAAGGCTGACTCCCTTGAGTATTCTTAAATATTTAACTTACCGTAATAAAATCAAAGGAATGCGGGCAGTGGTTTTTGGTGTTTTGAAAGAATACCGGATGAGGGGAATCAGTTATTATTTGTACTCCCAGTTGGAAAAAAATGCCATTCGGAACGGTTATGAATGGTGCGAGACTTCCTGGCAACTGGAAGACAATGAGGCCATTAACCGGTTTACAGCTTCCCTGGGAGGAACAATTTATAAAAAGTACAGGATATTTGAAAAAAAACTGGTTTAATTCCAGGAAGAATAAGGAGGGACTGTGGGATATCAAAATTTAGTTACTAAAAAAGAAGAGGGAATCGGCTGGGTCATAGTCAACAGGCCGGATAAACTTAATGCTCTGAACGCCCAGACAATCAAAGAGCTTTATTCAGCCTTTATGTCTTTTCATGAAGATCCGGAGGTTAAGGTTGTAATTTTTACAGGTGCCGGGGATAAGGCCTTTATTGCTGGGGCGGACATCAGCGAGCTGATCAATCTTGATTATAACCGGGGCAAGGATTATGCCTTGGAAGGCCAGGAGCTGACCAAGCTTATGGAAAACCTCAGGAAACCGGTGATAGCTGCTGTCAACGGATTTGCTCTGGGCGGAGGAACAGAAATGGTCCTGGCCTGTCATATTCGTATCGCCTCGGAAAAAGCCAAGATGGGGCAGCCTGAAGTGAAATTAGGCTTAATTCCCGGTTTCGGAGGTACTCAAAGACTAACCAGATTGGTAGGAAAGGGAAAGGCATTGGAGCTTATTCTAACCGGCAAAATCATTGATGCCCAGGAAGCTCTGAGGATTGGGTTGGTAGATCAGGTTGTGCCTGCTGATAAACTATTGGATGCTGCTAAAGAGACAGCTAATGAGATGATGAAAAATGCTCCCTTAGCTCTTGAATATTCCATCAGGGTTGTAAACCAGGGCCTGGACAAATCACTGGAAGATGGACTGCTTCTGGAAGCAGAATTTTTTGGAAAATCCTGCAGCACCGAAGACAGCCAAGAAGGAACCAAGGCTTTTCTTGAGAAGAGAAAAGCCGAGTTCAAGGGAATTTAAAGGAGGGCAAAATGAAGTCGTTTGAAGGTAACTTGCTGGCTAAAGGACTGAAAGTCGGGATTGTTCTCAGCCGGTTTAACCAGTTTATATCAGAAAGACTCCTGGAAGGTGCCTTGGAGGCCCTGTCCAAGCTTGGAGCCGAGAAAGAAAATGTATTTATCTATAAAGTTCCCGGCTCATTTGAAGTTCCTTTTGTAGCCAAGAAACTTGCCTTGAAAAAAGAAGTGGATGGAATTCTCTGCCTGGGCGCTTTAATCCGCGGAGATACTCCTCATTTCGATTTCTTGAGTGCCGAAGTAACCAAAGGACTGGCTCAGATTTCTCTTGAAGATGGAGTGCCGGTTTCTTTTGGTATTCTCACTGTTGATACCATTGAACAGGGGATAGAAAGAGCTGGCTCCAAAGCTGGAAACAAAGGTTATGATGCTGCTTTTTCCCTTGTGGAGACTATTAATCTGGTAAAAACAGCAAAACTTGGTTGAAATTTTCATAAATCCTGAAGATGTGAATGGGGAAAAGACGAAAAGCTCGGGAGTGTTGCCTTCAGATTTTATATCAACTGGAATTTGAGCCTTCTTCCGAGGAAAAAGTTCTCCAGGATTTCTGGAAAAACATTTCTCCGTCCACAGAAATCCAAAATTATTGCACCTGGCTGGTTAAAGGAATAAGCGAACAGAAAGATAAACTCGACCGGATTCTTCAATCGGTTTCTAAAAACTGGAAGCTGGAACGCATGGCTCTCATAGACCGGAATATATTGAGAATCGCTGTTTTTGAACTTGTTTTTGAGAAACACATAACTCCAGCTATAATTATTAATGAGGCCATTGAGATTGCCAAAAAATTTTCCGGAGAAAAGTCGGCTGTTTTCATAAACGGGGTTCTGGATGCAATTAGAAAAAGCCTTCCCCGGATGAAAAATTTAAATAAGGCAGAAGAGAATGAAGGAAATAAAAAATCCCAAGGAAAAACAGAGAAAAGAGAAAGTTGAACTCTCCCGCTCAGGCGAACAGGAAGTTATCAGGGATGAAAAATTAAATCAACTTGCCCGGGAAGGAGTGAACATTTTTCCCCATCGAGTGAAAATAACCCATTCGATAGGAAGTATTGTTCAGTCTTATTTTAGCTTAGCCCCGGAAGAACTGGAAAAAGAAAAGCTCCATGTAGTAACTGCCGGCCGGATGCTCTCAGTCAGGAAAATGGGACGGGCTACCTTTTTTCACCTTTCAGAAAGCAGGGGAAAACTTCAAGTCTATCTGAGGCAGGACAAAATTGGAGAGGAGGAGTACCGGAGGTTCTCTCTTTATGATATCGGGGATGTTGTGGCTGTTGAGGGGAATCTTTTTAAAACAAGAACCGGCGAACTGACTATCCTGGCGGAGTCCGTCACCTTTTTGGCTAAATGCCTTCACCCTCTCCCTGAGAAATGGCACGGGCTGCAGGATGTTGAACTAAGGTACAGAAAACGATATTTAGACTTGATTGTTAATCCTGATTCAGCCTGGGTTTTCAGAACAAGAAGTGCCGTAATAACTTTTGTAAGGAAATTTTTTGATGAAAGAGGTTATATTGAGGTTGAAACTCCCATGATGCATCCCATCCCCGGTGGAGCCTTGGCCAAGCCATTTAAAACTTTCCATAATGCTTTGGGCCTTGACTTCTATCTCAGAATAGCTCCTGAACTTTATCTCAAAAGACTGGTGGTGGGAGGATTGGAAAAGGTTTATGAGATCAACAGGAATTTTCGCAACGAAGGGATTTCCTCAGAACATAATCCTGAATTCACAATGCTGGAATTTTATGCTGCTTACCAGGATTACAACGACATGATGAAGCTCACTGAAGAACTTATCACCGGACTATGCAAGGCTGTGCTTGGCAAGGAAGAGATTCCTTTCGGTGATCATATGATTTCTCTTAAAAGGCCCTGGAAGAGAATGAAGTTCAAGGAGACTCTCGCTGAGTTCAGTGGAATTTCTCCGTCCCGTTTGAACGATGAAAAAGAAGTGGGAGAATTGGCTTCTGCTCTTGCCCCGGATAGGGTTCCTCTCTCTTACGGAAAGGCCCTGGATGTGCTTTTTGACAAGTACGTTAAGCCTAATCTTATTCAACCTGTATTTATTGTCAATCCGCCAAGAGATATTTCTCCTCTGGCCAAGTCTTCACCGGAAAACCCGGAGGAAGCCGAAAGGTTCGAACTGGTAATGGCCGGCATGGAAATGGCGAATGCTTTCAGCGAGTTGACCGACCCTAAAGAGCAAAAAAAGAGATTTGAAGAGCAGGCGGAAGAAAGGAGCAAAGGGGATGAAGAGTCCCACATGATCGACATTGATTACATCGAGGCTTTGGAATATGGCCTTCCCCCTACCGGAGGAGAGGGAATCGGGATAGACCGATTGGTCATGATATTGACAAACCGGCAGTCCATCCGGGAAGTAATCCTTTTTCCCCTCCTTCGGCCAAAACAGGAGTAGACAGACAGAGGGATTAATGATGGAGTGATTCCATGAGATATGAATTGTTTGTGGCCCGGAGATATCTGACTGCCAGAAGAAAGCAGGCCTTTATTTCAGTCATAACCTTTATCTCCATCCTGGGCATTACAATCGGAGTTATGGCCTTGGTTATCGCCTTAGCTCTGATATCGGGATTCCAGTCTGATGTCCAGGATAAAATTCTCGGAACTACCTCGCACTTGATGGTTTCCGATATTTCAGGGGAAAGCCTGTCTGAATATTCCCGGCTGATGGATAATATTCAGCAATTGGAAGAGGTGACTCATGTTACTCCTGTGGTTTATGACACAGTTCTTCTTACCGGCCCCTACAAAAGCAGTGGAGTTGTTTTGAGAGGAATTGATTTTTTACGGGAGCTAAAAGAATCGCCCTGGCTCCAGGAATTGGAGCGAGGTGCTCTTCCCGGTGAGGACGAGAAAAGACCGGAAATCCTCCTGGGAAGAGATGTGGCTTTTCGGATAGGAGCGGGAGTTGGCGATGTTGTTTCCGTCCTGACGGCTGCCGCCCGTTTGTCTCCTGTTGGTCCTCTGCCTAAGACAAAAAAATTCAGAGTGGCAGGTATTTTTCATACCGGCCTTTATGAATATGATTCTTCAACAGCCCTCCTTCATCTGGCAGAGGCCCAAAAATTAATGGGCTTGGAAAACAAAGTCAGCCTCCTCCAGATTAAAATTAAAAGGATTTTTAAAGCCGAGGAGATGGGACAGAAGATCAAGCCTTTATTGCCGGTTGATACTTACATTACTACCTGGATGGAGCTTAACAGAGCTCTCTTTTCTGCTCTCAAGCTGGAGAAAAAATTGATGTTTTTTACCATTGCCCTGATTGTTTTTGTGGCTGCCTTGAATATCATTGCCACCCTGATCTTGATGGTCATGGAAAAAACACGGGACATTGGAGTGTTGATGGCCATGGGAGCTACTTTTCAGCAAGTCAGAAGAATTTTTTTCTACCAGGGTTCCATGATCGGAGTTGTGGGAACTTTTCTTGGTGTAACTCTGGGGGCAATCTGGTGCTGGGCTGCCAACACCTTTAAGCTCATCCGGGTTCCAGTAGATATTTACCAGATTTCCTATGTTCCTTTTCGCATCCGGCCCGAAGAATTGTTTTTGGTGGTGGGAGTGAGCCTTCTCATTAGTTTTCTTTCAACTATCTTTCCATCACACAGGGCTTCCAAGATCGATCCCGTTGTAGCTTTGAAATATGAATAACATACTGGAAGCACACGGCCTGGGAAAAGATTATCCCCTTCCTCAGGGGATTCTCAGGGTATTTGAAGGAATTGATTTCACCTTGTCCCAGGGTGAACTGGTTGCTGTCATGGGTTCTTCGGGAGTGGGAAAAACTACTCTATTGAATCTTTTTGGTTTGCTGGACAAGCCTTCCCGGGGAAAAATTCTTCTCGAAAGCCAGAATGTTATATCAATGAGCGAGGAGGAGAAAGCTTCCATCAGGAACCAGAAAATTGGATTTATTTTTCAGTTTTACCATCTTCTGCCGGAGTTTACGGCACTCGAAAATGTCTGTTTCCCTCTATTAATCCGGGGATTGAATCGAACAGAAGCAGAGAAACAGGCAATGAAGCTTTTAAAAGAAGTCTCCTTAGAAAACAGAGCATTCCAGGGAGCTCCCCAGCTTTCCGGTGGGGAACAGCAAAGAGTGGCCATTGCCCGGGCATTAATCAACCAGCCAAGCCTTCTTCTGGCTGATGAGCCGACCGGCAATCTTGACTGGAAAACAGGAAAAAGAATTCTTCAGCTTATTAAGGATTTGCACATCAGGAGAGGGCTTTCCTCAATAATTGTGACTCATGATGAAAAAGTGGCCCGCTTTTGCCAAAAAATATACCTAATGGAAGAAGGACAAATGAAACTTTTTTCCCTTCCATAAAGTTAATTCTAATGAAAAGGGTCTGAATTTAAGGCCAATGGCATCTATAACCGGGAAGGTTTCTTTATTGATGATTCAAGCAGAAGAATCCGGAGAAATGAATAAAACGAGGGTAGTCATCAACCGGTGGGGGAGCAGTCAATTAGTCTGCTGTCTCTGGATATTTTTTAAAAAATATGCTATAAGGTAAAATAAAATGAGAAGAGTAATATGGATCTCAATTCTTATTGGTTTTCTGTTTCCAGCCTTTCTATCCGCCCAGGAAATTGTGGAAAAGATTGAAATTATCGGTAACGAAAGAGTTACCAGGGAAACCATTCTCTACTATCTTTCCTCAAGAGAAGGAGATTATTACAACCAGGAGCTTCTCCAAAGAGATTTCAAGGTTCTCTGGTCCACTGGCTTTTTTTCCGACCTTAAAATAGAAGAAGAAGAAGGGGAGAGGGGGAAAGTAGTCAAGATCGTGGTAGAAGAAAATCCTGTTATCAAGGATATAATTTTCAAAACGGGGAAAAAGCTCAAAGAAAATGATATCGTTGATAAACTCAAGGAAAACGATGAATATATTCTGCCTTATTCTTACTATAATCCATTCAAGATTGACCGCATAAAACAGAGAATAGAAAGCTTACTAAGGGAAAAGGGACTGGCTGAAAGCAAGGTTGAGGTGGCTGTAAACAGAAAGGGGAATAATGAGCTTGAGGTTGTTTTCAATGTTGATGAAGGTCCTAAAATCCGGGTAGGAGACGTTGTGTTTACAGGAAGCCCTAAACTTCCTCAAAGCTATCTTCATGGTGCCTTAAAAGACAACAAGGGGCACAGCCTTATTTCCTGGATAACCGGAAAGGATGTCTATAAACCGAACAAGCTGAATGAGGATATCCAGGGGATTAAAAAAAAGCTGCAAGAATATGGGTATATGGAAGCCAACATCGGCGAACCTCGAATAGAGGAGGTCAAGAAACGTTCCATATTTTTTAAAAAACAGACCATGAAACAGATAATAATTCCCGTTGAGGCCGGCTTCCGTTATAAGGCAGGAGAAGTCAAAGTCGAAGGAGCAAAAGTCATTTCCACTCAGTTTTTGCGCAGCCTTATTGATCTTGAATCCGGTCAATTATACAGCACCAAAACGAGAGAGGAAGCTGTCGAGGATATCGGAGAAATTTACAGGAATGCCGGCTATCTTTATGCTCAGGTGATTCCGGTTGAGAATCTTGATCCCAAAAGAAAGCTGGTTAATCTCACCTTCAATATTTATGAAGGAGAGGTGGTCCATCTCCACCGGCTTCAATTCAGAGGCAATACTTACACCAAGGACAAAGTAATCAGGAGGGAATTCCTCCTCAGGGAAGGAGATCGTTTCAGCTTAGCTCTTTTCAAAGACAGTATTTTGAGGATGAAACAGTTGGGGCTGGTTGAGTTAGAGGGAGAACCCGACATCAGGCCAACCCAGGAAGACCCTCATCAAATGGATGTAATTCTCAAGGTCAAAGAGCTTCAACGAAATAATATCCAGTTTACTGCCGGCTACAGCGGCTACTCCGGGACCTTTGTGGCTTTGAGTTATTCCACCGTTAATTTCATGGGAGCTGGAGAAAATCTTGAACTTATGCTCCAGTACGGAAAACGAATCAAGAATTACCACTTCGGATTCACCGAACCTTATATCTTCGACCGGCCAATCTCTCTGGGATTCAATATTTATGACCGGTTCATGGTTTATCCAGGCTTATATAATCAGAAAACCCGGGGAATTAATCTCAATTTTTCCGCCAGAGTCAAGGGATATTGGAGAACAAACGTTTCCTACGGCTTTGATTTCATCAAGGTCAGTCTTCCCGAAGAAGGAGACGATTTTTATTTCTATGATCCTTCCTATTATTCAGGTTACTACAGCGGATATCCCCAGTACCCCGCAACTTCAATGTTTGGCTTGGGAAAGTACCATATGAGCAGCATCACCTCCACCATTTACCGCTCGACGATAGACAGCCCTCTTACTCCTACACGGGGTACTCTCTATTTAGCTGGAATGAAATTTGCAGGTTCTTTTCTTGGAGGGGATATCAGCTTGATCAAGCCGCGCTTTGAGTTTACTCATTACCAGCCTCTTTTCAAGAATCATGTCCTGGGATTTCACACAGAATACCAGTTCATCAAACGTATCGGTGACTCTGAAATACCTTTCTGGGAAAGATTTTTCCTTGGCGGAGAAATGTCTATCCGGGGATACAATATTTACACCATCGGTCCCAGAGGTGAAAGCGGAACTAACCTCGGTGGGGAGAAATCTCTTGTAGTTAATGCTGAATACATCATCCAGGTAGCAGGTCCTCTCTATACAATTTTCTTTTACGATGTAGGAAATGCTTATGCACCCGGGCAGAAAATAAACATCAACAATCTTTATTCCTCCGCGGGCTTGGAATTTAGAATTTTTATTCCTGCCCTGAGGGTGCCGTTTAGATTAATATTCGCTTATAATAACCGGCAAATATATGCGGATGATTCTAATTTTGCCTTCCGCTTTGCCATAGGGACGACATTTTAATCCCATAGGGAATTATTTAAAGGAGGCTTGAGATGTTAAGGAGAACTACAAGTCAAGGCTTTGCGTTCGCAGTTCTGTTCTTCCTGCTGTTTTCTTTTGGGATAGCTCAAGAGGGATTCAAGGTCGGAGTGGTTAATTCCATGGAAGTTCTTGAAAAATCAATTGAGGGCAAAAGGATCCTCAGCCAGTTGGAGCAGAAAAACAAAGATAACCAGGACAAAATAGCCAGGATGGATGAGGACATCCGGAAACTGGAAACAAGATTGAGTACACAGGGAATGACTCTGTCCAACGAAGCCCTCATTCAACTCCGCTCAGACCTGGAAAAAAAGCGTACCGAAAGAACAAGGTTTGCCGAAGACTCTTACCGTGAAATGCAGGAGTTGCAGAGCCGGTTGTTTACCAGGCTGCAGAATGAGCTCATCCCCATTATTGAGAAAATCGGTCAGGACATGGAAATGGATATTATTTTCGACCTGCGTAACAGTGGAGCCATCTACGCCGATCCCGGGATAGATATCACTGAGGAAGTTATCAAGAGATACGATGTCTCAAAATCAGCTTCGTAATAATTTTCTTATCGATATAGAACAGATTCAAAAAATACTTCCTCATCGTTATCCTTTCCTGCTGGTTGACCGGGTTCTCGAGCTGAAAAAGGGTAAAGCTATTGTTGCCCTGAAGAATGTAACCTCCAACGAACCATTTTTCCAGGGCCATTTTCCGCGGCTGAAAATCATGCCCGGAGTTTTAATTGTTGAAGCTCTTGCCCAGGCAGGAGGAGTTCTTGTCTACCATTCTCTTGATGAGCCGGAAAATAAACTGCTGGTATTGAGTAAAATTGATAAAACGCGCTTCCGTAAACCGGTAGTACCTGGAGATCAGTTGAGGCTGGAAGTAGAAATTTTGAAAATGAAGCACGGAATCTGTCATATTGCTGGGAAAGCCTTTGTTGATGGAGAAATTGCTGGAGAAGGAGAAGTTGTCGCCTCACTCATCGAGTTTGAGGAACGGAATGAGCAGGAATGAAATTGATATTCACCCGGCAGCAGTAGTTTCTCCTAAAGCCCGGGTGGAAAGCGGAGTGTTCATTGGTCCGTTTTCCCAGGTGGGAGAAAATGCATCAATCGGAAAAAATACCAGGATAGAGGCTCATGTTTCCATCACAGGATGGACAGAAATTGGAGAAGATTGTCACTTTTCTCCTTTTTCTTCTGTAGGGACTGAGCCCCAGGATGTCACTTACAAGGGAGAAAAAACAACCTTAGTCATCGGAAATAGAAATGTTTTCCGGGAATTTATGACCATCAACCGGGGCTCAGTAAAAGGGGGAGGGGAGACTCTTATCGGAGATGATAACTACTTTATGGCTTATTCGCATGTGGCTCATGACTGCCGGATTGGCAATTCGGTTGTCTTTATGAATGGAGCAACTGTAGCTGGCCATGTGACTGTGGATGATTTTGCTACAGTCAGTGCTTTTTCCGGTGTTCATCAGTTCTGCCGCCTGGGAAAATTTTCTTATGTAGGGGGTTATTCAGTTATAACTCAAGATGTTTGTCCCTTCTGCCGGGTGGCTGGGAGTAGACCTCTTCGCCTGTACGGTCTTAATTCCATTGGCCTCCGACGAAAGGGTTATTCTAAAGAACGTATCAATAATTTAAAAAAGATATTTAAAATTATTTTTTATTCTGATTTGAATACATCCCAGGCTTTAAAAAAAATCCTGGAAAAATTTCCTCCTGATGAAGACAGGGATGAGATTGTCCGCTTTATCAAAAGTTCCAAAAGAGGAATTGCCAAAAGAACTATGGAACCATGGGAAGAAGACTTGGAATAATTGCCTTAGGAGGAGCCTATCCTTTTTATGTCCTGGATAAAGCCTTAAAAAAAAGAATTCGTCCATTGTTAGTGGCTGTAAGAGGAATAGCTGATCCCAAACTTGAAGCAAAAGCTTCTGAATTCCAGTGGTTTGATTTAAATGAAATCTTCTCAGTTGCTCCTTTCTTGAAGAAAACCGGGGTGCGGAATGTTCTTTTTGCCGGAAAAATAGATCCTGCCTGGGGATATAATAAAAGATCTTTCAGCAAAGAAGCAGGTGACTTTTTCCGTAAATTAAAAGATCAAAGACCTTCCGCTATAATAGGAGAAGTTATTAATCTTTTTGAACAGCAAGGATTTACCGTTGAGGATCCCCGCCTTTTTCTGGAGGATTTCTTCTGTAGCCCCGGACTTTTTACAAGAGAAGATTTAACCTTCAGGGAGCAGGAAGACCTTGAATTTGGCCTTCCCCTGGCAAGAAAGATAGCTGATCTGGATATTGGACAAACAGTGGTCATTAAAGAGAAAATGGTAGTGGCTGTGGAAGGAATTGAAGGAACGGATGAAGTCATAAAAAGAGGGGGCGGTCTCGCTGGCGAAGGAATAATGATTATTAAAGCCGGCCGAAGCAAACAGGATTTCCGGGTAGATATGCCGGCTGTTGGTCTAAGCACAGTCCAGAGCCTGGTAGAATCAGGGGCCAGGTCACTCTGTTTTGAAGCTGTCAAGGTTCCTTTTTTCCAGAAGGAAGAAGCCGTAGCTCTGGCGAACAGCCGGGGGATTACAATCAAAGCAGTAGTTGTTAATGATTAAAGGAGGAAAAAGGTGGAACGGGTAAAAGTCGGGATTGTTGGAGTTGGTTATCTGGGAATGCAACATGCCCGGATTCTATCCTACCTTGAAGAAGCAGAACTGAGGGGAGTAGCTGATATCGATTTTAAAAGGGCCATGCAGATCGGAAACCGGCATGGCGTTCAGTATTATAAAAATTATGAAGAAATGCTCGATGAGATAGATGCCGGTATTGTGGCCACTCCCACTTCAGAGCATTTCGAAATTTCCATGAAACTCCTTCAAAAGGGAAAATCTGTTCTGGTAGAAAAACCGATTACTGAAACAATAGAGCAGGCAGAAGAACTGGTCGAGGAAACAAAAAAAAGAGGATCAATCCTTCAGGTGGGACACCTGGAAAGATTCAATCCGGCAGTGGAAGCCCTTGAAAAATTTATTACCGAACCGAAATTCATAGAAGTTCAGAGGCTGGGCTCGTTTTCTGCCCGTTCTCTGGATATTGATGTGGTTTTGGACCTTATGATCCACGACCTGGACATTATTCTTGCTTTGATAAAAGATGAAGTCAAATCTATCAGATCTTCGGGAATCCATGTTCTTTCCGATAAAATTGATATTGCCAATGCCAGGCTCGAATTTGATTCTGGTTGCGTAGCCAACCTGACGGCCAGCCGGGTTCACCAGGGTAAGGTAAGAAAACTGCGTGTTTTTGAAACTACTTCTTATTATTCAATTGATTATATCGACCAGGAAGTAAAGATTTTTCCCCTAAACGGAACACAAGCTGATGTAAAAAGCCTCAAGATCAAAAAAGAAGAGCCCTTGAAGAAAGAATTACAGAATTTTTTCCGTTGTATAAAGCAAGGTAAAAATGGAAAAGTCTCCGGAGAAGAAGGTCTTGAGGCTCTGAAACTCGCTTACCGTGTTATTAAAGAATCTGATTAGGGAACGTCCCCCTATTTAATTTACTACAATCTTTATCAACTGGTCTTTCTTGGGAACTTGGTTAAGCTCTAATCCATTCATTACTGCAAGTTGAGGCCAGAGCTTTTGGTCAACATTCTTACTATGAAAAATAGATTTTAGGCTGTCCCGGCCGTTTGCTTTGATGAGTCTTAATCTTTCAGGAGAGCGGTTAAGGTATTTTTTGTCAGTGAGCTCTTTAAAAGATCCGATTATGGTACCGAATTGAAAATCATAGGAAGGAAAATCATTCTCTGAAGAAAGGGCAGTCAAGGTGAAAATGTGGGGAGACTTCCGGATAAAGGACATTCTCAAACGGAGTTTTTCTGCTTCTTCTTGAGTCAGCTCGAGGAGCTGTTGGAAGGACTGAAGCCCATTTATGGTTAAGTGGTTCTCTTGGATAAGGGATATGTTTTCCAGCTTGGATGATACCTTGCGGGCATAATTATGGAGAGATTCAGAACTTTCTTCAGCTTGAAGAACCACGGCAGCTTTTCCGTCCCCGGAGGATAAAATAACCTGGGAAGGCTGGTTCTGGAGTTTCCATTCCCGGGGAAAAGAGAAAGTAAACAGCATGAGTGGATGATAGAAGGCATTTTCTTCTACATACCCCTGACGGGGATCATTCCCGAAAACCATCCCATCGAGCCGGGCAAGATAAGTATTTTGAAGTACCTTGAGCTTATTATCCTCGGGAAGAATCATGTTCTGAGCGTTTTTAATCCGTTCTGATGTCAATGGGTGGGTGGAAAGAAAACCTGGCAGGCTTTGTCCTTCTGAAAGATCGCCCATTTTTTGCAAGGATTGAAAGAAGTCCACCATTTTTTCGGGATTGTAGCTCCCTTTTCTGGCATATTCAATACCCAGCCAGTCAGCTTCCCGCTCATCATCCCGGCTGAATTTAAGAAAGAGAAGCTGAATTCCGATACCGGCCAGCCCTGATATTTTCTGGAAAGTTTCACTCAGAGCACTTCCCACCGCCAGTCCTACTTGCACCATCATTATCTGGTTCAGTTTTTGAACACTGTGGCGGGCGTTGACATGTCCCAGTTCATGTCCCAGGACAGCAGCCAATTCGGCCTCTGAGCTGAACAGGGCCAAAATCCCCCGGGTAACATATATATATCCTCCCGGGACTGCAAAGGCATTGACTACGGGAGTATCCAAGACCGCGAAATGATATTCCAAATGAGGGCGATGGGTATGAGGAACCAGGTTTTCTCCTATTCCGGCGACATAGGAATTCAATTTCGCATCATCATAAATTCCGAATTGATCCTTGATTTGTTGGTCTGTACTTTGTCCCAGCTCTATTTCTCCTTGTTCGGAGATGAGCATCAGTTCTTTTTTCCCGGTAACAGGATTAACCGCACAGGAATAGAATGAAATTCCCAGAATAAGCAGAAACCTGAGAGCTTTCATTGTTTATTAAATTATTATAAGCTCAAGAAAGTTCAATCTAAGTCATCTTGAAAAACGAATTTTCAAGACCGCTGTTGTATTTAACTTCGGTTACTTTCATGATCATGAACTCTTCGCCGTCCTGGTAAATTGTTATTTGGTGAGGGACCATGGTTCCATTAATTTCTTTGTATCCTGAAAAAACCGATTCTGCTTCCACCTCGAGTCCCATTTGATTGATTGTTTTGGCCTTGGTTTTGTAAGTCAGATAGGTATCCGGGTCAATGTATAGGCTGGCTTTAAATCCATCAGAAAAATTTTGTTCAAGAACATGGTATTCTTTTTCGCCGATTTTTTCTTTTCCCGCATAGGCGTAAGTAATTCCGTATTTTTCCGGATGAAGCAGGGTGTCATTACCCATGGCCTGTCTTTTAATTTCGCTGGTAACATCGGGGGGAAGCTGTTCTGCTGCTCCTGTTTGAGGGTTGATCATCCAGGCGATTTCTCCGTCATAAGCCTGGGTAACGGTCATTCCCATAATTTCAGCATCCATTCGCATCTTATTAGGCTCTTTCTGGTACATGGTAACGGAGCCGTTTAATCCCATCTGGATCATTTCCATGGTCCCAATCAGAGTTGAATCCTTAATGCTTTCCAGAAGTTTGACCCCTCCCTGGGCTTCAATCATTTTTTGGCGGATTTTATCCACATCCTGACTATAGCCGGAAGGCGGTATTAACGTAATCGCCAGAAAACAGAATAGCAGATGAACTATTGTTTTTTTCAAGGCAACCTCCTCTACTTTTTATGACCAATTAAAATACAAGTCTTAATGATTATAATTGAAAACAGAAAAAAAGAAAAAGTCAAAATAAACCCAAAAACGCAATTAACGCAATAAACGCAATTAACGCAATTAACGCAATTAACGCAATAAACTCTTCCTGCCCGCCTCTATTTAATGAATCAACCTAACAGACCGACTAAGCTGAACAGACTTATTGTTATTTTCGAGCTAATTATGCTTATTGCAAGTTCCTGTGTTTTGAAAGCATTGAGTCGACCTTTTTTTCCAGTTCATCCGGTTTGAGAGGCTTGGCTATATAATCATCCATTCCTCTTTCTAAGCATCTCTCTCTGTCCCCTCTCATAGCGTGGGCGGTCATGGCGATAATGGGAATGTGTTTTCCAGTTTCTTTTTCTTTTTTCCTGATGACTTTTGTAGCCTCAAATCCGGTCATCCTGGGCATTTGAACATCCATCAGGATGAGGTCGTAATTATCATTTTCCAAGGCTTGTAAAACTTCCTCGCCGTTTTGAGCCACTTCAACCGTATAGCCGTACCTTTCAAGCATTCGTACAGCTACCTTCTGGTTGATAGCATTATCTTCAGCCAGCAGAATCCGGAACTTGCGTCTTTCTTCTCTGAGCGAATGCCTGGTGATAAGATGGGTTGAATCTCTTTTTTGAGAATAAATACCGAGTGATTGGGTTATAGCATCAAAAAGCTCTGATTGTTTAATTGGTTTGGTTAGATAGGCGGCTATGCCTATCCGGCGGCACCGGGCTGCTTCGCCCCGGATGCCCCCTGAAGTGAGCATAATCAGAGTTGCTTGAGCTACCCGGGGATTCTTTTTAAGTTTCTCAGCAAGAGTGAATCCATCCATTTTGGGCATGTGAGAATCAATGAGGATAAGTGAAAAATCCATATTTTTCCGGGCAGCCTCCTCAATTACAGACAGAGCAGCTTCGCCCGATTCTACAATTACTGCTTTCATGTTCCAGTTTAAAAGCATTTGCTGGAGGATGCGCCGGTTGGTTGCATTATCGTCCACAGCCAGCACCGAAAGGTTTTTTATGTCATCAAGTTTTGTGGGAATAAATTTTGGTGAAGTTTTTTTCTGGATGGCAAAAGGAAGAGTAAAATGAAAAGTGCTTCCCTTGCCCAATTGGCTTTCAACCCAGATTTTGCCTCCCATAAGATTTACCAGTTGGGAAGAGACCGCCAGGCCGAGTCCTGTTCCGCCGTATTTTCTGGTCATGGAGCCGTCAACCTGAGAAAAAGCTTCAAAGATAATCTTGTGTTTTGGCTTGGGAATACCTATGCCTGTGTCCTTTACTTTAAAATGAATTAAGGCTTCTTTATCTGATTTTGTTTTTTGTTCCACTGAAACCAGGACTTCTCCTTTTTCTGTGAACTTGATGGCATTTCCGACCAGATTGATAAGAATCTGCCGCAGTCGGCCGGGATCGCCTTTAACCTCCTCTGTTATATCAGGTGAAATATCACAGGCCAGTTCCAGTCCTTTTTTGTGGGCCTGAAGAGAAAGGCAGGAAACCGAATCACTGACAGTATCACGGAGGTTGAAATCAATGGTTTCCAGTTCAATCTTTCGGGCTTCAATTTTGGAAAAATCAAGAATATCATTGATTACAGTCATTAAAGACTGGGCTGATTCCATAATGGCTTCCAGGTGTTCCCTCTGCTCTTGGGAAAGGCGGGTGGCTAAAGCAAGTTCTGTCATTCCTATTATTCCGTTCATGGGGGTGCGGATTTCATGGCTGACATTGGCTAAGAATTCACTTTTTGCCTGAGTGGCAGCTAAGGCCTCTTTTTTGGCCACCACAAGTTCTGTTACATCAATGATATTGATTATGAATCCTTCATATTGAGAATTACGGTAAATCGGCTGAAGCCGGAATATGGTCTCCACGCCGCGAAAAGGTTTCTGCAGGGTAATAAGAGGAGAATTCGGGCGTTGCTTAAAAGTTTTTATATGTTCTTTCAGTTTCTTAACAGGGTAGTCAAAATTAATGCTCCAGAGAGGTTTGCCTAAGATTTCTGGTTTCTCTTTCCCGAGAAGACCGAGAAAATAGTTGTTGGCTTCTATAATCCGGTTATCGCTGTCCACAAAAATCACTCCTTCCTTCATGTCGGAAATCATGGCTGAAAGTTTAGCTGCTTCTTTTTGAATAGCTTCCTCCGCCTGTTTTCGCTCTTTAATTTCTTTCTGGGCTTGTTCGTAAAGACGGGCATTCTCAATGGCGGTGGCAATCTGAGTGCTGAGTGTTTCCATGGCCTCTACATCGGATGTATCAAAGGCATTGAATCCATCACTTTGAATATCGAGTACCCCGATGACTTTTTTGTCGCTCTTAATGGGTACTGACATTTCTGAGTTTGTCTTTTCCCCTCCTTCTTTTACATAGTGCCGGTTTTTGCTGACATCCCCGCTGACTTGAGTCACACCACTGGCTGCGGCATAGCCGGTCATTCCTTTCCCGAGAGCACGGCTAAGGTTTTTAGGAAAAACATCCTTATAACCTCCCACAATTGCCTGTAAGTTCAAGCGCTTCCCTTTTTTATCAACCAGCATCAGCATCACATTGTAATAATTAAAGGTGTCTCGAACTGAAGTGACCACTTCATAAAGCAAAGACTTTAATTCCAGCTTCCTGCTTACCTCCTGACCTATTTTATAAATAAGCGCAGCCTGGGCTGCTCGTTTCTTTATGCTTTCCTCAGCCTTCTTCTGTTTGGTGATATCCCGGTATATGGCGTAGATGGCAACCTGCTCGTTATTGACAATGATCGGAGCTCCAAGAGCTGAGACGTCAATGAGTGTTCCATCCTTGCGCCGGCGCCTGGCTTCGAAAGCGATGCTCTTACCCTTGATCACGTCTTTCGTGTATTCCACAGCTTCATCGATTAGTTCTTCAGGTGCAACCAGATCATCTATGGGTTTTCCTACAGCCTCATGCTTGGTGTATCCGAACATCCTAATGAATTCATCATTTATTCTCAGAACTTTATGGTTATTATCTGTCATAACAATGGCTTCCTGCGCACTTTCAAACAAACGGTCTAAATAAGCTTTTTCGAGCTTTATTTTCTCTTCAGTCTGTTTGCGGTCGGAAATGTCGCGGGCTACCTCAATAACCTTTACCACTCTTCCATCCTCATTCAACACCGGAGATACACTGGTAGAAATAAATCTTTTTAGTCCTTCATTCCATTTTTCTTCCACTACCGGTTTTTTTGTCCTGATAGCCTCTTTAACGGGACACTGAGAGCAGATTTTCTTCTTTCTGTAAAAAACGTAATAGCATTTTTTTCCCAGGAGATCTTCTTCCTTTTTGGTCCCCAGCCAATCCTGGGCTGTTTTATTGGCTCTAAGGATATGGAATTGAGGATCAATGACAACCACCATGTCGTCAATAGCCCTGATCAGGTTTTCCAGGTCATTGGTTGTCTCATAAAGGGCTTCATTGGTAGATTTTAATTCTTCGTTTGTAGCCTCAAGTTCTTCGTTGGAAGCCCTCAATTCTTCTGTTGTTGCTTCTAATTCCTCATTCATTGATCTTAGTTCTTCTTCTGATGCCTGCAAGGATTTATTTAAAGAGTTGATTTCCCTGTGTTTAATAAGAAGATTTTTTCGGACCAAATCAATATCGGTAGCAAGTTTTTTTATAGAAATAATATCATTTTCCAAAAGTTCAAAAAGTTCCTCCGGGCTAATTGATTCCTCTTTTTTTGGTCTGGCCATTTTTTACCCCTTAAATTATTATAGTTTCCTTATTTTATATAGTTTCTTTTTAAGTCACCTTTTTATAAATATGGTCTTGAATGGATAGACATTGAAAAGATTCTTTATTATTGACCTTTTCTGCTTTTCCCAAAACCAGTATTCCATCTTTGTTTAATGAATCATAAATTTTTTCAAGAATTTTATCCTGAAGTTCTATCTCGAAAAAGATAAATAAATTGCGGCAGAAAATAATGTCAAATTTTCCCAGTGAATTGTTTTTAATAATATCATGTTTTTTGAATTTAACCATTTTTCTGATATCTTCTTTGATTTTGAACCGGTCTCCATTTTTTTCGAAATAATCATTCAGATAAGGACGAGGTATATTTTTCATTTCTTCTTTATCATAAAGACCGGCTTTTGCTTTTTTTAGAACGGAGTCATTAACGTCTGTGGCCTGGATTATAACTCTGAAGTCAGTCCATCTGTTCTTCAGGACATCCTTGAAAAGGATGGCTAAGGAATAAGGCTCCTGTCCTTTTGAACAGCCGATGGACCAGATGCGGATTCTTTTATGTCCCTTAACTGATTTTCTATTTATTAGTTCAGGCAGGATTTTTATTCTAAGAGTTGAGAAAATTCTTCTATCACGGAAGAATTCGGTAACATTAATGGTGAAAGAATCAAGAAATTTATCATATTCGGACGGATTTTTAATAAGATAAGCAAAGTATTCTTTGTAATTTTTAGTCTGAGTCATCCGCATGCGGTAGGCTACCCGTCTTTTTAGAGTGGATTGTCTATACAAGCGGGCATCAAAGCTGGTCTTTTTTTCAATTTCATTTAAAATATTCATTAAATTTTTACTTAACCCCGTCATTTCCTACCTTTTTTCATTCTTTTCTGGTGTCATTTTCTTTAATATTATTCCGGGCCCTCTTCCGGACTCGATTCAGGAATCTATCCGAATGCAATTCTTCCCCTCTCGCTCATCTCGCCCATCTCACTTTTTTTCATGAACTTTCTCCTCTTTGCTCTCTTTTCTTTAACCAAACAAACTAAACAAACCAAATAAACTAAATCAACTAAATAACACTTTTTTTCTATTACATCAGACTTAAACCGTCAATCGCCTTTTCGGGTGAATCATTGGGTGACATTTTAACTTCAATTATCATCTCTGGTGATGATATAAACATTTTAGTATTATTTAATATTGTTAATTAACCTGAACTATTCATAAAAAAGGCCGATACTTTTTATATCACAAATACT
>CAYTTR010000011.1:0-66631 GCA_964440805.1 uncultured Eubacteriales bacterium | reverse complement strand
AAGTAAGCAGCCAGAAAAGCGATGAGAAAAATGAGGAAAATCCATCTGTCTTTCACTTTAACCACCAATCCTTTATATTGTTTAGTTCGGAATTCACCTCTATCTTTTTACATTAAATGATATCATATATATATGAACATTTATTCATATACAAATCCCATCTTTTTGTCAAGCCATGCTTTTGTTTTTTTTGATTTAGTCCCAAAACAGAAAGGAAACTTAAAAACTTTCCCTAAAAGTTGTTTATATCAATTGATTTTTCTTTTTCTGATTTCTTCTTTCAGGCAAATATCCAGATTTTTCCTGCCTTCCCGAAATTCTGACGAATTAATAAAGTCTTGACCCAAAACTCGAGTAAAAATTAATCTTAGATTTTTCTTTGTTTTTTCGGGAATACGATAACTTGTCCATTTTCCGTCTCTTAAATCCTCTACCAACTCAGCTTCCCTGAGAACCCTTAACTGATGCGATATTCTTGATTGTTCCATTTTCAGGGTAAAAACAAGTTCACAGACACACATTTCTCTCTCTAAAAGAAGCATAATAATACGTAAGCGGGTGGGATCAGAAAGAGCCTTAAAAACTTTAACTGCTTGTTTCATTAATACTCATGATCATATTGTCATATATTACTATATTTTTCAATAAAAAAAGATTTTTAATGAATTGCTCAAAGGGGATTAATTTGATATAAAAAATTAGAAAAAAGATTTTAAATACTTTAAGGGCTCATTGACATGAATAGAAAAAGAGATTTTTCACTGATACTGCTTTTTTCTATCCTGGGGGCATCCTTAGCCGGAATCATTATGTCTCTGGGAAACATCCTAATCGAGTTTTTCCGGGGCAATTCTATTTTCACCTTTGAGGATATTTTCCCCATGGCCGTATGGCATTTATCTGTCTGGGCAGCGGCCGGCTTCGTTTCCGGTTTTTTAATTGGAATATTCCGTCTATTTAGAACTAAATTAAATAATCCCTCTTTTAGCAACTTTTTTTTCATCTACTCCTACTTTGCTCTTTGGATTTTGATTCAGGGATATATTAACATTTACTTATTCGCCGGTTTATTCCATTTCATCTCTATAATTATTAACTCTTTAGTATTAGTGGCAGGAACCGGTCTCTTAATTTTTCTAATAAAGAAAAGAAAAAAACAAACCTCACCCCGTCCTTTAATTTGGCAAGGCGTACTGTTCAGCCTTTTGGGTATTCTTCTTTTATCTTCATTTATCTCTAAACAACATTTATCCCGGCCTTCTTTAAATCTATCTTCTTCCCAGGCGCAAGATTCAACTTCACCAAGTTTAAATGTACTTATCGTGCTCTGGGACGCCATCCGCTTTGACCATGTCGGTTGCTATGGTTATTCCCGCGATACCACTCCTAATCTGGATTCGGTGGCAGAAAAAGGTATTTTATTTGAAAACGCCATAGCCCATTCCTCTCATACCAAAGAATCAGTTCCCAGTTTTTTCACTTCCCTTCTCCCCACAAGCCATAATGTAAAATTCATAACCGATGCCCTCCCCAAAAATCTTTTAACTCTTCCTCAAATATTCAAAGCTTTCGGCTACCGCACAGCAGCTATATCTTTCAATCCCTATATATCGCCTCCTTTTGGATATAAAAGAGGTTTCAATCACTTTTTAGCTCCTTCAGAAGAATTCATTAAAATAAATAAAACCGTTTTAGGACATCTCCTGGAATTATCCCACCGCCTACCTTTGGTCGGTGAATTAACCTTTTCGCTCCTTAAAATCACCCACACCAGCCTTCTCTCCGAATCATCCCTTACCTCAACCGATGCCGCCGTCATAACCGACAAGGCCATCCAATGGATTAAAAAAGACCCTAATAAGACATTTTTTCTATACCTCCACTATGAAGGAGGACATGCTCCTTATGTAGCCCCGGAAGAATTTTCCCGCCTTTTTAACAGCAGAAATGATGGAGAACCAATAACCATGCATCCGGAAGTAGCGGGCCTGTTTCTCCCTTTTCAAGAAGGAGAACCCATTACCGAAGAAGAGAAAAAAAATTTGGTAGCCCAATATGATGCCAAAATTCGTTACCACGACCACCATCTTGGGCGTCTTCATGAATACTTGAAAAAATCCGGTCTTTTTGAAAAAACCCTTCTGGTATTTCTTTCCGACCACGGTGAAGATTTCTACGACCATAAGGGCTGGGGACACGGTCATTCTCTCTACGAAGAAGTTATTCATGTTCCCTTGATCCTTTCCTCTCCAACTTATCTTCCTCAGGGAAAAAGTGTAGAAAATTTATGTGGACTGGCTGACCTTTTCCCAACTATTCTTAGCCTATGCGGTATCTGGAATCAGGTTGATCTACCTTTTGCTATTGAAGGCAAAGACCTTGTGCCAATTATAAAAGGAACTTCCAACCCAGATAGCAATAAGCGTTATATTCTTTCTGAATTAGTGCAGGGACAGAATTTAGCCTGGTCTCTCCATGGAGAAAGGTACAAGCTGATTGCAGTGGAATCAGGCGGAGAAGAAAAAATTATGCTGTTTGACCTTAAACAAGATCCTTTTGAGAAGAAAGATATTTCTCAAGAAAAGCCGGAATTGACAGACCATCTTTCTAATTTGATGCAAGAACGTATTAAAAGAGCCAAAAAAATATCTTTTAAGCCTCAGAAAATGATTCTTAATGAGCAGGAGAAAAAGGTTCTTCGCTCTTTGGGATATATAGATTAAAGCTTTAATAGAAATAACGGATTCCCAGCCTCACCTGCCAGGAGTTTAAATCAACGGAAAAAGTCTCTTTGCTTATTCCCAGATTCATATCATTCAAAGTAGTAACACAGTTTGTTTGCCTTAAAGCATAGAGCCCTTCAAGATAAAAAGCAAATTGACCTCTTACTTTCATCTCAAGGCCCAGACCGGCATGGACTCCCCACCCGTTTTCCAAGTTTTGCGAAACTTCTACTTCCGGGAGTTTAATAAGATCCTCAATCCGGAAGCTGCTGAAAATGTATCCGGCTCCGCCGAAAATATAAGGTGACGGTTTAATTTCGGGAAGAAAGAAATATTGGACAGAGGCCCAGAACGGAGTTAAAGTCATGGTCCCCCCGAATAGCCCGGCTGCATCATAATCCACCTGGTGGCGGCCGTAGGCGAAATCAAAAGCAATCCTTAGGTTCCTGGTAAGAGAAAAATCCACTCCCAGACTTGAATTCCAGCCCCGGTTGATATTTTTCTGGACAGGCTGAACCAGACTGAATCCGGCATGGAGGCCGGCCCGCGGCCTCTGAGCCCAGAGAGACGGGAGAAAAAAAACGGCTGCAATAACAAGCAAAAAGATATTTTTCGCCCTCAACATTAGTTTATATTATTCCAGAGTTTCTCCGGGAGGTCAACATTCCCCGGCAGTTGTTTCGAATTATAAAACGAAATGAAGCACCTTCATGAAATAGAAATTTTAAATTTATTTTTCCTGTGATATTATTTTTTTTGATTTAATGAATAATTTACTTTATGTCATCTACATGATGTTTTCATTGCCAGTATATACCAAAGATTATTAAAGGAAAATTACAGACTGCTTCTTTAAGAGAAAAGGCTGCCCGCGGTAAAATTTATTGGAATTACTAAAAAAAAATGCTAAAACCGAATGAAAATAAAGCCGACTTTCCGGAATCACTTAAAAATGAAAAAACGAACCGGCTGAACGAAAACCTCAGAAAAAAACCGGGCTGGATCTTCGGGGAAATTATATTAATCTCTATCCTTCCTGTTTTTCTTCTTATTAAAGGGTCTAAACTCATGAATCCTCTTCTTATTCTGGGAAGCCTTCTGGTTATCTGGTTTTTAATTAATTTTTCCTTAAAATTAAGGAATTCCAGCTGGAACGAACTGGGATTTCGCAAACCCGGAAACTGGCTGGCTGTTCTGGGAATAGCTGCTTTCGGAACAGCGGGCCTTCATCTTCTCATTGGGGTAATTTTTAAGCCTATTGTTATAAAGTTGGTAGGAAGACCACCTGACCTAAGCAATTTTGATGCGGTAAGGGGAAATTTTCCTGCCCTTTTGGTAGGCCTGGGTCTCGTTTGGACCTTGGCCGCTTTTGGAGAAGAAATGATTTTCCGGGGCTATTACCTGAACCGCCTGGCTGAAGCTGGAAAAAAGAAAAAAATTTCCTGGCTTGGAGCTGCCCTGATTAGCTCTGTCATTTTCGGCTTCGGTCACACCTATCAAGGAGAAGCGGGGATTCTTTTAACCGGATTGGCCGGATTGGCTTTCTCTGCCGCTTATCTTCTTTCTAAGAAAAATCTATGGGTTCCTATTATTATGCACGGCCTTTACGACACATCAGCTTTCTTGATTCTTTACTTTAACCTGGATCTATAACACTTATGATGTGACTCCTCATAAAAAAAATAAAGGAGAAAGATATGAGAAAATTTATTTGGGTTTGGGTTTTAGCTTGTTTTATTCCTTTCCAGACCAATCTTCTTAAGGCTGATTCCCAGATATCACCAACCACAAGAGAAATGAACTTTATTTGCTGGCAGGAGTTCCAGGAGCTTGTTCCGGAAAAAATCAACACTGTTCTCCTTCCAGTGGGATCTCTGGAACCACACGGAGTTATTCCCAATGGAACAGATAATCTGGCTCCGGAAGCCATGGCCAAGGAAATCGCAAATAAAGTAAATGCTTTGATTGCTCCAACTTTGAATTATGGAGTAACTCCGGCTATGAAGGCTTATCCGGGCGCAGTTTCCATCAAGGCGGAATCCTATACTCCTTTTGTTGAAGACATTCTGGAAAGCCTAGCTGCTCAAGGTTTTCTTAATATTATCATTTTAAACGGTCACGGCGGCAACACCCAATTTCTTAAAGGCATTGCTGAAAAAACATCCAACCGCTACCATGTCCGGATTCTTACTGTAAATTGGTGGTCTCTTTGCGATGATATAACCCAAGAGGTTTTTGGCGAAGACGGAGGGCATGCCGGAAATAACGAGACCGCCTATGTTCAGGCAATCTACCCCCAACATATACATCCTCAACGTTACTCAAAAGATATGGCCTCTGCTAATCCTACGCAAGACAGCTATTATGCCGTACCGATCGCCTCCTCTATCGGACTTTACCGGGAGGGTGAAGGATATCCTACTTTCAATATGGAACAGGCAAAAAAATACTTTGATAAAGTGAATGACCGGGTGGCCGGTCTTATTGAAGAAATAATTATAAAATGGGATTCAGCCGGGATTTTTTAGCAAGTGAAATACTATTTTTTCTTTAGATAGATTTTTCCACTCTTCAGATAGATTTCTCCACTGAAAGTTTTCAGGGTCAAGTCCGCTCCGCCTCCGTTGACGGTACCCCGGATTTCTCTCCCGTTAAACTTTCCGGAAACTGAGATTTCGAAATCCGAGTCAATCCTCCCGCTGAAAGTTTTAGCTTCCATTTCAAAAGCAGCTTCGGCTGGAAGGGTAATATTAAGGTTTCCACTATGGGTTTTAAAAGTGAAGCTTCCTTCTGCCCCAACATCTCCGTTGAAGTCGATATCTCCACTCAAAGTATTAACATTCACTATTTTTGTCTTGGCCACACTAAACAGTTTAATGTCGCCGCTGACTGATTCAGCTTTAACCGATCCGGTAATATTTCCAATGATAATATCACCCGAGACCGTTTTTAAGTTGGCATCGCCTTTAACTTCTTTTACTTCAATATCTCCACTGACCGATTGACAATCCGCCCCTTCTCCTGCACCTTCAAGATTAAGGTTGCCGCTGACTGAATTGACCTTGAGAAAGCCGTCCACCCGGCTGCAGGTAACGTCTCCGCTGACAGAACGAACCTTGAGAGAAGCCTTGTTGGGAATGGTTACCTGGTAGTCTACGGAAACACTCAAGGACCTACCCGATATTTTCGGATATTGAGTTTTAATAACCAGAGTATCGTTTTCCTTCTCAACTTCAATGGTTACCAGGCCGGCGTTTTCCTGAGCCTTTTTAAGGCTGTCCTCCCGGCAGGTCTTAAGGGCGAAGATTTTAACTTCAGCCTTATCCCAGGCCTTCACCACAATGTTGCCTGAAATATTACTCAAGGAAATCTTGGCACTTTTAGCAACGGCAACCGTTTTTTCAAACTTCTCTTCGTACTTTTCATTTGCCTGAAGCGAAAAAGGATAAAAACCAAGGAAAACCAGGATCATGGTAAGAGTGGTAATTGTTCTCACGATTTTTTTGTTACTCATTTTTTACTCCTTCAATATTTAAATTGTTATATCTTTCTGTCCGCTTGCTCCGGATGAAGACTCCAGAGTCAACATGCGGTCCAGCAAGTCAACTTTTTCTTTATAGGAAGCCAAAAGGTAATTTTGGGCATCTATGTTCTGAGGTTGATTGAGAACTGCCTGCCGGCAGGCTTCTATGGAAGAATCAATAATTTCCAGATTTGCCTGCAAGGAGGCCAGAACCTGTGGATCAATTTCAGCCTTCCTGGCTTCCACTGCTTCGGTCAGGGCTTTTATTGCTTTGCGATAATAACGGTCGGCTTCTTCCAGTTTGCTTAGAGTATATTTTTCATCAGGAGTTAACATCGCCATGTTGTCTCCTCCCCTCTGCATCCATAAAACAGCCACTAATCCTGTCAGCGCAAAAAGTATCAAGGCGGCACTTAATCCGTAACGTAGAGCCGGCGAAAAGATAAGGGAAGGAGTTTTTTCTCTACTTTTCACCTTTGTTTTTCTTTCCGGCACAGGAGATTGGCTTAATCCGGCCTGAATATTGAGCCAGACTTGGGACGAAGGAGATAGCTCTTGAAGTTCATCTGCTGCTTTTACCAATTTGCTAAGATCATTATAGAGTTTACGGCAATCGGGACATTGCTTGAGATGAATACTCAGTTTAAGCTTGTCTTTTTCAGGCAATGTTCCGTCTATCATTTCGTTCATCATCTTTTTCATTTTCCGGCATTTCATAGTCATACTCCTTTACAGGATATTCTTGCTTTCTAAAAGCTCCCGGAGCTTCATTCGGGCCTTGAAAAGCTGGGATTTGGAAGTTCCCACCGAGCATCCTAAAATACGGGCAACTTCTTCATGTTTAAACCCCTGAACATCATGAAGCAGAAAAACACTTTTCAATCCATGAGGAAGTTTTGCCATGGCCTTTTCAAGTGATGAAACCATCATATCCTCATGAGTAGTGTCTTCTGGACTTTGAGCCTCGAAAACCATGTTTTCGAGAGAGGAGGTCTGCTTCAAATGTTTTTTGTTCTTTCTGAGATAACTCAGGCTGGTATTAATGGCGATCCGGAAGAGCCATCCGGTAAAGGTTTCGCTGCTTTTAACCGATGACAATTGGCCGAAAACTTTGATGAAAGTATCCTGAAGAATATCCTCTGCAGCCGCAGTATTATAAGTATAACGGTAAGCTAAGCTGTAAACTTTTCCCTTGAAATGCTCATAAATTGAAGCCAGAGCCTCCTTCTCTCCGTCTTTTCCCCTCCGGAGCCATTGTTCGAGAGGAGGCATATTATCCTTAGATGAGGAAACTTCTGATCCATCTGAATTCATTTCCCACTCCCAATCTTTTTGCTCTATTCTATCATAATTGGATAATGCAGCCCGGTTAAAAAGCGGGAAATTAAGCGTTGCTGTTAACATTTTGTGTCCTTCATATCTAATGATGCCGACGGCCACAGAAAGGTTGCTTTAACGAGTGAAAAAAATTTAATTTTTCTTTAAATTTGGGGTGGGTATTCCAGCAGATTAGGAGGGTTTACACGATAATTATTTATTTTAAAAATAGGGGCTCCCTTTAAAGGGAGCCCCCGGAATTTCAATTGAGCTTTTTACTTTTTTTCTTCCGGCCTTGGTTTAAGGTTATTGTATTCCACCAGAAGCTTTAACCACCAGTCGGGATATTTCAGAGGCTGTCTTTTGCGGGCTTCGGTGTCATACATCCAGAGGTGATTGTATTTTACCAGCAGGAAATCTCCCAATTCCCACCAGGCATTGATCACTTTTCGAGCATTGCTGTGGCAGTAATCAGTCAGAAACTCTCCTGCCAGTTCCGGATCTTTTTTATAGAGTTCTGCTGCAAATTCGTCGATTACCGGGGTTCTCTCAACCGCTGATTTTTCGTAGCGATCCTGGGCCTCGCGCACATCCTGGATAGCTAATGAGTAAAGAACTTGGGTATGAAAATCAACATAATCAAAGGCCCACCGGGCTGAATCCCGGTTAAAAACCCAGTGATCTCCGATTTCGAACGAATGGGGTATCTTAGAAATGCCAATATAAAAAGGCATGAAGCAGGAGGTATCCTGGGCACCCAGAGCCAGCCAGACTAATCCTCCTACCGGATTAGGAAGCCAATCCCGGCATTGAGTGACAGCTACATATTCGGCCCGGTTAACTCCAATCATCCTGGGAGTATCATACCTTTTCCCCTCGAGAGAAAAGCCATACGGAAGGTGATTTGGATTTTCAAAGGGCCCCCCTTGCAGTCCACGGGCAGTATAAAAGGGAGTTCCTTCATATTTATCCCGGGTGAGCATCATAACATCATGAACAGAGAGCTTTTTATCAGGCTTAACTGAAAAGGGCAGTTCCATATTTGGAGTATCCGGACTGAATTTTTTTGAAGGAGCCACTAAGTCAAAAAACCGCCACAGCCTGGCCCTGGAACCCCTGCTGCTTGAAGCTGAGTGCTCGCTGGGAGAATAGGCTTTTTTCCAGTTAAAGGGCTCTCCGCTTTCCGGATCATAAAATCCTTGCTCGGCAGCAAAATCAATAACATTGGGGGAAGCCATGAAATAATCGGGATTGGAAAGATCGATCTCACCAATGCGTGACTCATTAGGACAAACACTGACATGGTCGTCAGGAACCCTCTGGGCACACCAGACTGATCCTGGTTTTCCACTTTCAGGAGTCCATAGCGGACCTACCGGCATGATTTCTAAAATCCAGACCTCATTGGGATCAGACACAGCCAGCATTTCCCCGGTATCAGTGTGGCCGTAGCCGTGCTTTTCAGCCAGCTCTCCCATTATTTTGATGGCTTCGCGGGCTGTTTTCGACCTCTCCATGGCAATCAAAGTCAGCATGGTGATGTCGAATTTGGCTGTAGGTGTAGGATTTTCCATTTTATCCCGGCAGCCGATAGTAGACTCTCCGATCGCCACCTGCTGGTCGTTCATATAACCAAACATACCATGAAGGTAGGCATAAGTATGTGGAACCTGTGGAATTTCCAGGCCGTTGAAATCATCCTTGTACCTTTCCCATTTAAGGCCGACTTTGGGATCCCAGTTGCGGAATTGATCAATATGATAAATCTTGCGGGTTGACCCAGGCTCATGATCAGCCGCCGGAACATAACGCCAGGTCCAGTCACAAACACCGCAGTCACAGGTATGAGTGGACATTACTGAGCCATCCATAGAGGCTTCTTTACCCACAATGATAACCGTACAACCGTCCAGGGCCATCTGGCGGTCATAAGGCTGGGTGCTTTCTTGAGGAGTATCGACAGTCCCTGTAAAAGAGAACAATACCGAAAAAACAATAAAAAGGCTTACAGCCAATGACGTTTTCTTGAGATTCAAAGCATTCCTCCTTTGATAATTTTAGTTGTTTATATATTGTTTGCGTATGCTGGATATACTGAAATTACTCTTTTTGGCCTGGCTATGAAAAGAAGCTTATAAAAATCCATCACCGGATTTATATAAAATAAATAGACCTGGAGTCAATAGTCTTCACTATTTATTCTGAAAATTCGTTAAGTTTCCTTGAAAAACTGCCTTTGTAATTGTCAACCTAACAAGTTAATTTATTATAATATATATGTTATAATAATGAAAAATCATCCATTTATGAGGAAGAAATATGAATAAAGAAGAAAAAAAACCTCATAAAAACGATAACATCCGGAATTTACCCAACAAATCCCTGGTGAAAAAATTAGAAACAAAGATGTTTCTTCTGGAACAAGAAATTGAAGAAAGAAAAAAACTGGAAAAAAAACTGCACTCAGCCATCAAAGAAAAAGAAACATTGCTGCGGGAAATTCATCACCGAGTCAAAAACAACATGCAGCTTATTTCCAGTCTTCTCCGGCTTCAGTCCAGATTTATAAAAGATGAAAAAACTCAAGAAGTACTTAAAGAAACAGTCTCTCGGATAAAATCCATTGCTTTGGTTCACGAAAGGGTATACCAGTCTGGTAATCTCTCGCAAATAGATTTTAGCCCTTACATTCATCACCTGACAGATCATCTTGCCCATCTTTTTTTAGATGAAGCCAAAAATATAAAGATTGAAGTTGAAAGCGATGAAATCCATTTCAGTATTGGCCAGGCTGTGCCCTGCGGCTTGATTCTTACTGAGCTTGTTTCCAATGCCCTCAAACACGCTTTTCCCGGAAATAAAGCGGGTAAAGTAATTGTCCGGATGGAAAAGGATAAAAAAGGATTCTATAATCTTATTGTTGAAGATAGTGGAACTGGTCTTCCCGATGGAATCAACCTGGAAAATCCCAATACTCTGGGCTTAATGTTAGTCAAGGATTCCGTTCAACAATTGGAAGGTAATTTAAAGGTCAAGAAAAAAGAAGGGACCGTTTTTAAAATAACATTCCCTGCCTCCCCTGTCGATGAAAGTTAACTTCCAATAATCAACTTACAACCCACGACGGATGAAAATGATCACTTTCAATTTCTGCGAAGGGCCGCTTGTTTTTCTCTCCCCTCTTCTTTTTCTATTTAACTGAACAGACTATATAGACAAGATTTTCTTTAAATATTCTTCCGGTTTGGATGACTGAAGCTATTAGGGAAAAGAACATCAGGTATGACCGCAGCGACATTGAGGCGCCAGCCTTCTCGAACTGCTATTCGAGGGCATCCGACTTGGTCGGACGGCGAGTATGCAGTAAGCACGCCCAGCCTGAATCATTCATAAAAAAGGCCGATACCTCTTTTAAAACATAAACCAATAAGATCATAAATGAAGTTTATTCGGCGTACGTAAAGAATTTAAGCTTCTTTTAATTATTTATTATATTTTATCTAAATATCAGCCCTTTTTACCCTCAGGGCGAGCCGCGCTTGGCGCATCTGCTTCGTTACAGGACACTTGGGAGGTGGAAGGACCACAACTGCGTGTCCTGTGCCTCGACCCGACCCAGCCTAACCCCTACGGCAACCTCAACTCGTGAATAATCCAGGTTAGTTTATATAGTAAATTTAGTCCACTTTATTTATTCAGTCTAATTAGCCTGTTTTGTTTTCTTTTTTCTCCTCAAATATCCCAGCAAGCTTTTCTTCCATATCATTAATATGAGTTCCCCTCCAGTAAACCTTTTGGCAAGTGGGGCAAACCGAGAATGCTTCAGAATTCTGATAAATAAAAGGAGACACAAGGTTCCGGGCATCTTCCCTGTTTAAATCCTTCAATGGAGTATTACACTCAAGACAACGGGAATAGGGCTTTATTTTATCCTTCAAACTGAATTCTTTCAAAACCTGTCGGAGTTGCTCCCACCATTTTTCACTAACAATCAATAAGGAAAACGGTTTTCTATTTTTATCCAGGAGCTTTGTATCCCTGGTTAATAGAATTCGCTGGCTTTCCTCTGCTAACCGGATAAGCTCTTCGTCTTTGATGCGAGAGAAGTAGAGAGTATCAAATCCCAGAACCCTCAACCATTTGGCCAGCTTTCCCAGCATGCAGTCAACAATAAATTTCACCTGTGAAAATCCTCCGGTTATTCACATCTATCTTGAAACTTCTTTGTATCATCACTGAATCTTCCTCTTAAGCTCACGTATCATGGTGGACGGTAGGGGATTTGAACCCCCGGCCTCGGCGTTGCGAACGCCGCGCTCTCCCAACTGAGCTAACCGCCCACCCTGTGTTTATACCACCCACGACGGATGAAAATGACGTGGTCTTCACGTCACATCGTTCGGCTTCCGCCTCACACCTCGTGATGGCAAGCATTTTCAAGTTATATTAAAAATTTATCTAAACCGGTATCCATATCCACAAAGTTATCTGCCTCTTCCTTTAACTTCTGTGAGCAGGATTTACCAAAGGCCATGACTTCAACATAACAGCCGAGGGCATGTTTGACGTGTTTAATCAGAGGAATAAAATCGCCGTCACCGCTGACAAGGACAACTGCATCCAGTTTGGGAGCAAGTTCAATCATATCCATGGCTATGCCTACGTCCCAATCACCCTTTTTTTGTCCTCCATAAAATATCTGAAGATCTTTAGCTCTCACTTCATAACCGAATCCTTTAAGAGCCTCAAAAAAGTTCTCTTCTTCTTTGACATCCGCTTTGATGACATAAGCAATGGCCCGGATTAGGCTTCTCTCTCTGACCGCTTCATTGAGAATAGAAAGAAAATTTACTTTTGTCTGATAGAGAAATTTAGCAGAATAATAGAGATTCTGAACATCAACAAAAACTCCAACTCGTTGTTCCTTATAAATATGGGGCTTCCATCTTCTGGGCATTTTGTTCTACTTCCTTAAATTCAATTCCATATTTCCTGTGTTGGAAAAAATCCAATTTATTCTAACATAAACCCTCCCTGTGGAAAACAAATAACAACAGAACTGTCCCAACCTACAACATCGATGATTATGTCAAGGTGCCAATAGTTTTCCCTCCTCTCGCCCTTTTTTTTATTTAACTGAACAAACCGATTTTAGTTTATCTCGTTTTTCTGGTTTATCTGGTTTGTCTTGTCTATATTTTCTTGCCTTTCTCGCTTGTCCCGCTCTTAATTAAACGCTACGAACACTATGAACACAATCAACGCTTTTCTTCAGGGAAAGAGGTGTCCCTTTGGGGAACGTCCCCCTTTTCAGGCAAGGTCAAGTAATTTTAAAGGCGGGTAGATTTTTAATCTCTGGGGATGAGGAGTGTGAATGGTTACATTGCCGAACCGGTCCAGCATGGGATAATATTGCTGATAGCCGTAAACATTAATAAGAGATTTAACCGAAAGGTCTTTGTAAAGAACACGGGATAGGTCCAAAGCAAACAGAATTGTATCCAGCATATTCCAGATATCCAATTCTTTGGAACGCTGATGAGAGTGAGGCAGCCCCAATATATTAAGAATCTGATATTCCTCGAAAGCTTTATCACATACTGTCTGCATTAATAAGCCGATCTCCAGAGCGTAACCAGAAAAAGGAGAAAACTCAAGCCAGGTATTTAAAGGTGCACCTTGATCGCCGTGAAGAAGAAAAGTAAATTCACGCAGCCAGCGGCAGTGACGCCTTCCGCTTAAATAACGGAAAATTGCTTCCAGCCGCTGGGTAACCCTGCCGCCCCTGTAAATATATTCCCGCCAGATTCTTTCCAATCTTTGATTATGGCTCCTACCTAAAAAATCCAGTCTGTTTTTAGGAGAAAAAACCTGATTACTTTTTCTTATTTTATTTAAAATCGATATCAGCTCTTCAATGCCTTCTTTTTCTTCTTCAGAGCTAAATCGCTGGTGGGACAAAGCAAGTTCAACAAGGGCTAAAGAAACTCCAAGATAATCAAGCGGTTTCCATAATCCCCGGACGATTCTGTCCTGAATTTCGTAGGGAAGTATGATCCGAGGGCTTCCGCTTTTAATAAAGCCTATCTTTTTCGCTTTTCTAAGAATAGGATCAACCTGAGTATCTCCTGTTTTTTTTATGAAAGAAAAAACCCAGGGAGCAAACATCATAAAATAATTCAACCAATGAAATTGGGTATAGTCATCGTCAAGGAAAAGCACTAAAACTTTCTCCGGGGAAGTCTTCTCTTCAGCCTCAATTTGCTGAATCATTTTTAAGGCCTTTATCATATTCTCGGCTTTGCCCGGTGCTTTTTCCGGGACAACAACTTTTCCTTCTTTTGACAACAGGCGGCAATTATCAACATCGAGGATAGGGATTTTCTTTTTCTGACACCATCGGTAGAGATTGGAAGGCGTGACTTCACCAGCCTGGTAGCTTAAAAAAAGCCGGCACATTCCTTTTTTTTGAAATTTCATCAAATTTTCAAAAAGGTTACGGCCGGTCCACTCAGCTTGGTCTCCTCGTCCCCACCAGCTTAACATGACAAAATATACCCTGAGATTCAATTCTTTAATGGTCTTTTCAGCCAAAGACAGAAGATTTTCTTTTATCTTGTTCTCACTATCAAGAAAGATAGAATAATCAATATGAATCACTGGATTGGCAGCAGATTTTCTTTTACAGAAACGTTCCTTATTATTGATTTCAACATCCATCCTGGAAAGGAAAGTATCAAGACTGGAAATTTTTTCTCTGGCCACCCTTTTCCTCCTGGAAAAGCAATAGGATTAACTCTTTTCGCACTTTCCCAGCTTCTTTGCTTTATTTCAAGCCGTATGTGTTTTTAATATATGAATTCTTAAGCCAAATGTCAAAAGGGCCGGATAAACAATCGTTGAGAGCGTTTGAAATCAGCCCAAGAACTTTTGTATGAGAACCATTATTTTTTAAGGCTTATATTCCTTGTGCAAAATAGCTTGTTTTCGAATTCTATCTTCCTGGGGATTAACACCTATGCCAGGCCCCTTGGGTACCATTATTGTGCCGCGAGGAGTCAATTCTATGGGAGGATCGATTATATCCTGGGAAAAATACCTGCTGCTGGCCGAAAGATCAGGCGGAAGACTAAAGCCGGGCAAACTGGCCAAGTGAATATTATGAGCCCGGCCCACTCCGGATTCAAGCATTCCGCCGCACCAAACCAGAACTCCCTTCTTTAAGCAGTAATTATGAATTTTTACGGCTTCCACAATTCCGCCTACCCGACCTACTTTGATGTTTATTATCCGGCAGCTTCCCATCTCCAGGGCACTTCTGGTGGATTCCAAGGAAATAATGCTTTCATCCAAACATAGAGACGTCTTCAGAAGTCTCTGAAGTTTACTATGTTCCCAGAGATCATAAGGCGGATATGGCTGTTCAATCATCAATAGATTGAATTCATCCAATTTTTTCAAGTGTTCCTGGTGAGCGGGACTGTAAGCGCCGTTAGCATCCACCTGGAGAAGTAGTTCCGGGAAGTTCCCTCTTACTTTCCGGCAGAGATTCAAATCCCAGCCTGGTTTTATTTTCAGTTTTACCCGGCGGTAACCTTCCTCCAGAAAGGCTTGAATACGATGAATAAGTTCATCGGGAGTTTCTTGAATGCCCACACTTACTCCGGAAGGTATTTCTTTGTTTTTCCCACCATAAATTTCAAAAAGAGAAAGCCCTTCTTTTTTACCTTTTAGATCCCAGAGCGCCAGCTCCAGACCAGCCTTGGCCATGAAATGACCTCGATATTTTTTCACCTTAGAGGAAAAAATTTCCGGATCCTCAATTTTTTCCTGGAAAACAAGAGGAATCAAAAACTCCTCCAAAACATGCCAAGCGGTTTTGGTGGTTTCATAAGAATAATACGGCACCGGTGAAACTGTAACCTCTCCGTATCCGGCAACTCCCTGAGAGATGACTTTGGTCAAAATAAATATCTTTTCATTTTCTCTCCCCAGGCTTGTTTCAAAGTAATGAATATATGGAAGCTTGAGAAGAAAAAGCTCAATTTTTTCCAGAGTCAAATAAATCCTCCCCTAAACTGATTCGATATTCTCCGGTACCGGGATTCCCTTTTTCAAAGCCAATTCCTGATAAAGAGAAATTATCCGGCCGGCCATGGCTTTATCAGAGAATTTTTGTTGAACCACTTCATATCCCCTTTCTCCCAGGCAGGAAGCTTTCTCCCTGTCCCGGTAGAGTTCGAGAATAGCTTCAGCCAGAGCTTCCGGGTTCCGGCTGGGGACCAATAATCCTGTTTCTCCAGCTATGACTACCTCCGGAATCCCCCCTACCTTAGTGGCCACTACCGGCAAGCGACTGGCCATGGCATCAAGCAAACTGCTTCCCAGTCCTTCCAAATATGAAGAAAGAACAAACAGGTCGAGGGAGGCCAGAATCTGAGGAATATCTTCCCTGAAACCCAGAAAAAATACCATGTCATCTACTTGGATTTTTTTGACCTGCTTAGTCAATTCAATTTTCAAAGGCCCTTCTCCTACAATAATTAATTTTATTTTTGGAGCTCTCTTTTTTAAAATCCCGGCAGCTTCAATAAAATAACGGTGGCCTTTGTGATCAGCTAAGTGGGCCACAATACCAACTAAATAGTCATCATCTTTAAAGGACAGTTCTTTCCGGAGATAATCGGAAGAGGTGACGTTCTCATAGGAAGAGAAATCTATGCCTGAGGGAATAACATGAATTAAATCGGGATTGATTCCTCCTTCCATCAAAACCTTTTTTACTCCATGGGAGATGGCAATTATTGCATCCAGCTTATTTTTGTATTTCCAGTTGGATAACGGGTTTTTCCGGAGGGGAAAATCAACCCTCCGGGAAAGAACCTGGAACGGAACCTTAACCAGAGAGGAAGCAGCTTTTCCTACAGCTGCAGCATGAGCATCATGATAATGGGCCAAAAGACAGCCTTTCTTTTTCATCAAGAAGCACAGGCGGACCACAGAGACAGGAGAAAACTCACTCTTCACTTTTATTGGAAGAACGGATAATCCTTCCTTTTCTGCCTTTAAATGAAGAGGACTGCCTGTCTGGCAAACAAGGTAGGCCGGCCAGCCTCTTTCTTTTAAAATCCTGGTCAGAAGAAAAGACTGTCTTTGGCCGCCCCTCCATTCAGTTCCTAAATCAATCTGGAAAAAGCTCAATCCGTTCTCCCTTCTTCCAGATTTCCCGCAATTTGGCATACCGGGCAAAGAGGGCGTAACCATGAAGAACTGAAATAACTAAACCGGGGAAACCGTCAAGAAATCCTGCCTTCAAGAAGTAAGACTTGAAGAATCTGGAAAATGGAATCAAGGTTAGATGATACCACCTGGTTTTCTTTTGGCGGGCATAGAGTTTCTGGGCTCCCAGCCCGGAAAAAGCATTAATGCGCTCCATATGCTCTTGAATATTTTCATAAGTAAAGTGGTGGATAGGAGACTTTAGCTTTCTTATTTCCCCATCAACAACAAGTGTTTCATGAACGAATTCTCCTTCCCAGAATGCTTTGTCCTTCCTGAACAACCTGATTTTTCTATCTGGATACCAGCCGCAGTGACGTATCCATCTTCCCAGATAGTAGGTCAGCCTGGGCATGGAAATGGCACTGCATTCAGGCTCTTTTTCTTGCTGACCAAGTGTCTTAATCTCTAAGCGAATCTCGGGAGAAAGCCTTTCATCGGCATCAAGGGATAGAATCCAGGGAAATCTTGCTTTGCTGTTGGCAAAATTTTTCTGGTCGGAAAAATTAGTCCATTTCCTTTTAAACACCCGGGCTTTGTATTTTTTGGCAATTTCCACTGTGGCATCCCTGCTTTCGGCATCAACCACAATTATTTCCGAAACAACACTTTTAGCACTCTGAAGGCAGGCTTCCAGTTTTTTCTCCTCATTGAGGGTAATCACTACCAGCGAGATTTTCATCTTGACGTTATCTTAGCATATTTATCCCTTATTTCTCCAGATAGAAGAAATGGATAATTTTTTTATATCAAGCCTTAAATTAGATATTTCAAAAACCGGAAGAAAATCGTTTTATTTTAACATTTCTTTCTTTCAGGCTTGTCCCCATTGCTTTTTCCAGCTTGGACCAAGCAAGATTATAATCAACCAGGGCTCTCAGCTCTTGGGACCGGGCGTCTGTTAACTCCTCCTGGTACTGCAAAATAAAGAAATTGGTGGTCATCCCCACTTCAAGCTTTTTCTCTTCAGCTTCTAATCTTTTCCGAGCCAATTCCGGCCTCATATTTTTAGCAGTCTCTATTGCTTCCATGAAAGATACCGTCTTTTTTATAAAATCAGGTTGCTCAAGAGGAATTAATTTCAAAGATTCAATTTTTTCACCTGATTCAAGGTTCATAATACTGCTCAGTATATCCTGATTTCTCCGAATCAAAGCCTCAGCCTGAAGCAGCTCCGCTTCGCGGGAAGCCACCACCGCCTCGGCATTAAGAAGCTCGATAGGAGCCAGTTTGCCCAATTCCACCTCCCTTTTATTCTTTTGCCGCAGTTTTTCCGCTAATTCCAAAGATTGTTTTTTAACTTTATGGTCTTCCACCGAAAAAACAAGATTCCAATAGGCTTCCTGCACCCTGTAAATAATATCCGTCAGAACCGATTTGTATTGATTTAAACTGATATCCAGATTATTTTGAGCTATAATGATTTCCTTCCGGCTGACTTTAAAACCGAAATCCCGAAGAAGAGGCTGGTTGAAATCGAACTGAAGAGTGCTTCCGTAGCGGGGGTTAATCAATTGGAAACTCTGATTGGTTTTGGTCTGATAGCTGTTTAAACTTAGAGTCAGACTCCCGCCTGTGGGAACCCTTTGAACCAGGGCCATGGAATAATTACTTGTTTTATCTATTACCATATCTTCTCCTTGCAGCCACCAGTATGACGGTTCTTCCATATGACGTGAACCAAAACTAAGATCAAAACGGGGCATGAACATTTCCTTGGCCAGACTTAGATTGGCCTCCGCCAATTCTGGATTATAGACTTCTACCGCTACCTTAAGATTATTTTCCATGGCCTTGACTATACATTCCTCAAGAGTCAAAGAAACAACATCTTCAGAATAGGCGTGAGGAAAAAGTAGCATCAGGGCTACTAAAGTGCTCAGAACCAGACGGTTTATTTGCATTTTTATCCTCCTCTCCGAAAATTTCCTGTTTATCATCATATTATAAAGTTTTTCTGTGTGATATCTTATAATACGATTAAATTTGCTTGAAGTTATTTCGTTCACCCATTCCTTGGGAATGTCATTAAGAGTATTTTTCAGAGTTTTTATAGCATTGTAGGCAGGCCTAATTACTATGATTTTATTTGATCCTCTCTTGTCATTTTTCATGAAACTTGTAAACAACACTTTACAAGCCTTCACAAGGTACAGTAGCTTTTTCCCCTTCTCCCCGCTCTTGCATAAATTCCAGCTAATTATTATTCTGAGGAAGAACTTTTGCCGTAAGGTACAAATATGAAGAGGATAGCAAGCATATTAATCCCGGCCTTGGTCCTTTTCGGGGCTTCCGTCTCTTCATCTTTATGGCTGGCTTCATTCAGGTCGCTTCCCTCCTTAAACATTTCATCTCATTCATTCCGAGCCGATATTCTGTTCATGCTTACTGCTTTCACTGGCTTTCTTCTTTTTTTCTATATAATCTGGAGAGCTCTTTCCTTAAATGAGATTAAACTCACCAAGCAGAAACCCTATTCTGTATTCCGGAAAAATTTGATCCTTTTTTGCCCTTTTCTATTTTTTCTGCTGACTCCATTACTCCATAAGTTCTATCTTGACCGTCAGGATTTAAATCTTCGTCTGGCCTTTCTTTTTTTCGTTGTTTTGACCGGCTTCATTTCATTAAACTTCATCCATTCCGGTGTAATTTTCAACCGGGTCACCATCTCCTCATGGAAAGAAAAATGGAAAAATCTATCAAAAAAGAAAAAAATACTTATTCTTTTTCTGACTGCTTTCCTCATTTACAATTTAGCAACAGCCTTTCTTGTCTCCCGTGGCTTAAGTTTTTCCGGTGATGAACCTTATTACCTTTTAACCAGCCACAGCCTGCTCCAAGATCAAGACATAAACTTAGCCAACAACTATGCCGACCAGGATTATTTTCATTTTTATTCCAGGGAAAAACAGCCTAATTTCAGGTTAGGCATGTATGCCCGGGCCGGCAAACAAGGCCGTGATTATATCTACCCCATAAATTTATTCGGAGTTTCTATTTTAGTGCTCCCCTGGTACTGGCTGAGTCAGTTCTTCAGCGGGGGAATTCTGACATTTATCATTAAAAGCAGTTTGTCCCTATGGGGAGCTCTCCTCGGAGTTCAAATCTATTTATTTGCTAAAGAAAAATGGGAGAGGGAAAGATTGGCTTTGATCCTATGGTTTTTTTATGCCTTTTCTTCTCCGTTACTATTCTACTCTATTCACGTTTATCCTGAAGTACCCATAGCTTTATTCTCCATTTTCATCTTCCGGAAAATAAACTCTCCCCAGAAACCTTCTCTGAAACTTCTTCTGTTTACAGGATTTCTGTTGGGCCTTTTCCCCTGGTTCGGCCTTAAATATAACCTGATTCTATTATGCCTTCTTTTTATCTGCCTATACGAACTGATTAAGAAACACAATTTAGGAATTAAGGCAGGAGCTTTTCTTTTCTTTCCTTTTATTTCCATAACCGGGTTCTTCATTTTCATCTATTCCCTTTACGGCTCATTTTCTCCCATAAGTATTTATGAGGGGGTTATTTCCCCTGAGAAAGCAAATGCCCTAAGGGAAGCAGTGCTGGGATATCCTCTTCGATGGAGATTGGAGAGCTTCCTTGACTATTTCCTCGACCAGAGAGACGGCCTTCTTCTTTATTCACCCTTTTTTTTCTTCTCTCTTTTAGGTCTTATAGAAGCCTGGAAGAAAGCCCGAAAAGAACTCCTCGGTCTTTTATTCATTTCTCTTCCCTTTCTTCTTAATTATGCTTTTTTCACTCACCGCCAGGGATACAGCCCGCAAGGAAGAGTGTTAGCCCCTTTCTCCTGGGTAGGAGTGCTTCTAGTCGGCTATTTTCTTTTTTGGAACCGCAAAAAAGCCTTTACCTTTCTTTTCTGGTTTTTAAGCTTGTCCGGAGTGGTTGTCAGTCTGATTCTCCTTCTTCAGCCTGGCTTTCTCTATCAGCCAACCACCCACGAACATACATCCAGGGCGGGTGATCTTTTTGTTTTTCTGAGCAACACCCATTTTTTTCTCCCAACATTTCTTCCTTCTTTTATTAAAATCGGCAACAGCGGTTACTGGCCTAATTATATTTGGCTATTGGGAATTCTGGGAATATTAACAGCCTACAGCCTGATCAAGGGAAGATTGACTTTGGAAAAAAGCCACCTTTCTGCCTTTTGCCTCTTTATACTCTGTGGAGCTTGCTTTCTTTGGGTAATATATCCGCAACAAGCTCTTTACCCATCTCATGTAGTCCGCTATTCGCCTCAGAAAGAACTGGGGTTCTACCTTTTTCCTCTGCGGAAAGATGTAGTGGTTAAAAAAGAAGCTGAATTTTATCTTCATAAAGACCGGTCCTACCGCTTTCTTTTTGCCTCCAACAGGGAGTTGGAAAAAATCCTGATTAATTTCGGTTCTCTGGAAGGGATTTATCAAGCAGAAATTTATTTTTTCGATCTTCCTGTTTTTGAAGGAAAAACAAACGAAGAAATTGAAGAGCTGGTCATAAGGCCGGAACATTACTACAAGAAAGGAAATCTTTTTTTATATGAAATCAAGCTTAAGCTGAATCAAAAATCAAATGAATCCATGCTCAGATTCCCTTATTTTATTAAGATTTTTCCCTATTAGAAAAAGGGGGACGTTCCCCAAAGGGACACCCCTTCCCCTGAAGAAATGCGTTTAATGCGTTACTTGCGTTGATTGCGTTTATCTGGTTTATCTGGATTTTTCGGTTTGTTTGGAAGGAAAAAGCAAGGCGGGCGAAACGAGCGAGAAAAGTAATCAGCATCTGTAGAAATTAAAAATCATTTTTATCCGACGCGGGCGGCAAGACTGTCATGGACAATTAGTAAAAAACATTTTCCTTCAGAAAGTTAAACCCGGGGATAGGCATTGAGATCAAGGCCTGAGGGCCAATCCTTTCCCTCTTTCATAAGCTCAACAGCCAGGGCAGCTCCCATAGCCGCGTTATCAGTACATAACTCCGCTGAGGGAATGGCTGCCAATAATCCCTGGCTTTCCGCCAAGGAAATAAATTCATTTCTAAGTAACTTGTTCCGGGCTACTCCTCCACAAAGAATGAGAGAACGCGGCTTCAGTTCTTTTACAGCCCTGGCTGTCTGAGAAATAAGAGCTTGAACAATCGCCATCTGGAAACTGGCCACAAAATCTGCACAACGTCTATCTTCCTTTTTCAGCCGGCTCTTTTTTATGTGCTGCAAGGCTGCTGTTTTAAAACCGCTGAAACTGAAATCCAGGCTGTTATCACTCATTTTAGGAAGAGAAAAGTGAAATGCCTCAGGATCACCGCCTGATGCTAATTTCTCAATCACCGGTCCCCCTGGATAACCTAATTCCAGAAACTTGGCTACTTTATCCAGAGCTTCACCTGCTGCATCATCCCTCGTTTTTCCGGCCAGCCTGTACTCAAGATTCCATGGTAAAAAATAAAGTGAAGTGTGACCTCCGGAGACTAAAAGGGCAAGAGATGGAAATGGAATTTCTCTGTTTTCAATAAAAGCAGCCTGAATGTGTGATTGGAGGTGATCAACAGGAATCAGAGGTTTATTAAAATAGTAAGAGAATGCCTTGGCAAAAGATAATCCTACCAGGAGTGAGCCGACAAGACCTGGACCCTGGGTAACTGAAAAAACATCTACTTCTTTTAGAGAAATTTTTGCTCTCTGTAAAGCTTCTTCAACGACATAGCTTATGGATAGAATATGCTGCCGCGAGGCCAGTTCAGGAACAATCCCTCCGAAAGGAGCATGAATTTTATCCTGGGAAAGAACCATATTACTTAAAACCTTAATATCTTCGGTAATAACGGCAGCTGCAGTTTCATCACAAGAGGTTTCAATACCCAGAATTTTGTCCATTTTTTGCCTTACTCCCAAACAGATAAGTTTTTTTCATAAGGAGGACGGGCTATCCCATGTTGACTGATAATGGCGGTAACATAAGCAGCCGGAGTAACATCAAAAGCCGGATTCTCCACCGGGACTCCTCCGGGAGCTATAAGCTTATCTCCTATTTTTCTCACCTCATCGGCATCCCTTTGTTCAATTGGAATTTCATCCCCCCTTTTAAGACTGAAATCAATGGTATTAGTTGGAGCAGCCACGTAGAAAGGAATATTGTTTTCTTTGGCTAAAACAGCTGCAGAATAAGTTCCGATTTTGTTGGCCACATCTCCATTCCGGGTAATCCGGTCTGCACCTGTAATAACCAAGGATATCTTTTTTTGCTTCATCAGCAAACCGGCCGTGCTATCAGTAATCAGGGTAACAGGAATATTATCTCTCATCAATTCCCAACAGGTGAGTCTTGCTCCCTGGAGAACCGGCCTTGTTTCATCGGCATATACCCGGATACTCTTTCCCTCTTCTACTGCTGCCCGGATAACTCCCAGAGCCGTTCCATAGCCGGCTGTGGCCAGAGCCCCGGCATTGCAATGAGTCAGGATAACAGTTCCATCTTTTATCAGGCTTTTCCCCCATTTCCCTATCTTGCGGTTCATTTCCACATCCTCTTTCTCAATGCTTCGGGCTTCCTTTATAAGTGTTGTTTTTAAATCATCAAGAGGAAAATTGCGGTTTTCTTTAAATTTTTTTTCCATTCTTTCTAAGGCCCAGAAAAGATTCCTGGCTGTTGGCCGGGTGACACTTAACCGGTCATGGACATCTCTGAATACTGAATCAAGCTCCGATTCATTCTCAACAGAAGCAATACCCAGGGCAACGCCATAAGCAGCAGCCACTCCTATAGCTGGAGCTCCGCGGATAATCATTTTTTCAATCGACCGAGCAACATCTTCATGGCTTCGACACTCAACATAGATTTGCTTATAGGGCAAATGCCGCTGGTCAATAAGGACAAGCCTGTTTTCTTTCCACTCAAGTGAAGGCCACATTTTTTCCTTCTATAATTTTTTTAATTATTTAAACAAAACGAATCGTTTCTCTTCCATTTTTTGTGGATAAAACCATTGAATTAAGATATACCTGTTCCTCTCAAGTCCTGCAAGTATTCCCACCCTAAAGGGGAGAGAACCAATAAATCTAACACCAATTCTGGAAAATACCTCTCTTCAGAAGTATAGTCAAGGCTTTATCTGGAATCTTTTCTATTTCCTTGATAGAAAGAATGTACTATCCCATACCTTTTTCTTTGCTTCGACTACGGAAATGCTTTCGCTTCATCTTGACTTTTAGACGTTTCTCCAGTACTTTTGAATAACTAAATGGAATGACTATTCTCTCCATAAGGAGGTTGAAATGTTTTTATTTGGCCCTGTAGGCCCCACCGAGTTGCTGATCATTATTCTTATCCTGGTTTTCATCTTTGGAGCCCGGCGAATTCCTGAATTGGGGAAATCTCTTGGCGAAGGCATTAAAAATTTCAAGAGATCCATTACTTCCAAGGAAGAAGAAAAAGAAGAATCACAGACAGAAAAATCTAATAAATCTTCAAACAATAAATGAAAAGAACCATCGAAAACCTGACTTATAAACGTCAGGAAATCGAGAAAAACTTCTTATCCCAAGTAAAAAATCTTAAAGAAGAGAACAACCTAATTCTGCCTATAAGGCACTTTCAGGAGATTATCCAACAGTTCGAAGTTTTATTTTCCCGGAAAAAGAAAGCTCGGAAAAAATCAATTTTCTCTCTTTTCTCCCGCAAACATATAAAACCTCAACAGGAGAACGAATTTAACCAGGCCATGTTCGGGATAATCAAGGAAACAAAGCAAGCTCTTGAGGCACAAGTTAAGCAGTCAGGAAATTTCCTCAACTCTCTGAGTAAACTTTTCGAGCTTCAGACCTCTCTTATGGACGCTAAGGACAGGGAATGGGATGCACTGGCAAGCAATCATGTTGGCATGATTTTCAAAAGTATGGAATGGCGGGTGGACAAGCTTTCCGCAGAATATCAGGATGTTGAAACCCTGATGAAAAAATTCATCCTCCTCAAAGCAAAACTTGATGCCTTAATCCAAATCCTTGAAAAAAAAAAACTTCCTTCCCCCTCCCGGGTAAAAGAAATCCTGCAACCTCTTAAGGACTGGCCTTACGCTGCTTTCGAGAATAGATACAGAGGCAGCGAGGAAGAAGTTAAAAACCAGCTCTCCCGTTACCTGGATTATTTCAAGGCGGGGAAAGTGCTGGATCTCGGTTGCGGAAGAGGAGAATTTCTTGCCCTTCTTGCAGACAAAGGAATTGAGGCGGAAGGAGTAGATATAAATGAAGAGATGGTCGATGCCTGCAGAGAAAAGGGACTCCTATGTCAAAAGGCCGACCTTCTTGAGTGGCTTGATACCTATCCCAACAATTCTCTTAATGGAATTTTTTCCTCCCAGGTTATCGAGCACCTTTCTCCTGAATATTTAAACAGAATGATTGAGCAGGCTTACTTCAAGTTATCTTCCGGAAGCCGGATTGTTCTGGAAACCATTAATCCGACCTCGGTTTTTGCTCTGGTCCAGACTTTTCTCCTTGATTTATCACACACCAAACCCATCCCTCCCCAAACTCTCAAATTTATTCTGGAGACCAAAGGTTTCATCAAAGTAGAAATCCTTTACTCCGGGCTACCTGAGGAGGAACGTCTTCAAAATCTTTCTGGTGCAGATGATTGTTCTTCCTTTCTAAACCGGAATTTTGATAAACTCAATGATCTTCTCTATGGCCCCATGAACTATGCTGCTATAGGAGAAAAGCCCTGAAATGGCACTCCACGCTGGCTTCGACATGGGAGGAACAGAGCTCAAATACGGCCTGGTTAATAATAGAGGAAAAGTCCTTTTTTCAAGCAGCACTCCTACCCCTGAACGCATCCCGGATCTGTGGAAATCCATAGAGTCCATATTGAAATCTCTTAAAGAAGAAACAAGCACGCCCATTGCTTCAGCCGGCTTTGGATTTCCCGGAATTTTTGATATTAAAAAGAAAATGATCCACCAGTCTCCGAATTACCAGGAATTAAACAGATTTCCTATTGAGCCTATCCTCAAGAGTATTGTCGATGTACCTTTCACTATCCACAATGATGCCAATATGGCTGCTTACGGCGAACATCAGGCTGGAGCCGGCCATAAACTCGACAGCATGGTTTTACTTACTATCGGAACCGGTGTAGGCTCCGGAGTGATCCTGGGGGGAAAACTCTGGGAAGGAGCCTGTGGATTTGCCGGAGAACTGGGACACATTACGGTTAATCCAGGTGGTGAACCGTGTAACTGCGGGAGCCAAGGATGTCTTGAAACCGAAGTGTCTGGAGGTACGATTGTCAAGAATTATCGGAGACTTACCGGAACCTCAGCTGACTTGACTGCAAAAGATATCTGCTGCAGGGCCGGGCAGGGAGACCGCGAAGCGGAGAAAGCTTTTTCCATTGCCGGAACTTACCTGGGCATTGGTCTTTCTATAGTTATCAATCTTCTTAATCCTGAAAAAATCCTGCTGGGTGGAGGAGTGATGAAAGCAGGAAAACTTCTTCTTGACCCAACCTTGAAAGAAACCAAGAAGCGAGCCTATTCTTCTTCTTATTCCTGCTGTTCGATTGAGAAAGGCACCTTGGGCAACCAGGCTGGTTTCATAGGAGCAGCCCTCTGGGCTAAAAAAAAATCCGCTACTCTCTCCAGCAAGTTCTGATTAATTAACCTGGATTATTCACGGGTCGAGGTTGCCGTAGGGGTTAGGCTGGGCCGGGGCGAGGCACAGGATACGCAGCTGCAATCTCTTCACCGCAAAGGTGTCCTGTAACAAAGCAGATGCGGCAAGCGCGGCTCGCCAGAAGGGTAAAAAAGGCCGATTTTAAATAAGATTTGATGGAAGGATTTAATGAACTTAATTTTTTTACGGACACCATAATAAAACCTCTTAAGTAATAGGTAGTATTTGTGGTATAAAAGGTATCGGCCTTTTTTATGAATAGTTCAGGTTAAATGTTAATGGATAAATATTCAAATTAGAGGAAAAAAATGAAAAACGGATTGAAAGTCTTCCTCATCACAACCTTTGTTCTCACATTAATTGCTCTCGGTTACCCACAAGGCCGGCAAACCGGCTCTTTAATGGGAACTGTTGTTGATGAAAATAACCAGCCCCTGCCTGGGGCAATAGTAATGATGACTGGCACAGGACTCATGGGACTGAGGACATATGTAACCTCCGAGACCGGACGCTTTCACTTTCCCGCCCTTTCCCCCGGTAAATACGATCTCAGAGTGGAAATGCCAGGTTTCAAAACTGTCATCAGGAAGGACCTGATTGTCAAGGTCGGACACACCTTAGCTCTATCTGTCCCCATGAAAATTTCAGCTATAGAAGAAGAAATAGAAGTTATTGCCGAATCCCCGTTAATAGACGTTAATTCATCAAAAGTCAGCCTCAATTACAGCTCGGAATTTATAGCCAGCATTCCCATGAACAGGGATCTCTACGACATCCAAAACTCAATCCCAGGAGCCATTCCCGATGGAGCCGATTACCGCCGAACATCCTCTATCCTGGGAGGAACGGTTCGAAGCACCCTTTATGCTTTGGACGGAGTGTCTATGAATGATCCCGCCACTTTTTACTCTGTGGCCAATATTAATGTTGATATTTACGAAGAGATTGAGTTTAGCGCAGGTGCCCTTCCCGCGGAAGTAGGACAGTCTGATTCTGCCTTTATCAATATAGTCACCAAGAGCGGGGGAAACAATTTTTCTGGCGGGGCCATCTTTTATTACACCAATGACAGTCTGGCCAAAGACTTAATTACGCAGGAAGACATTGTTGCCCTTGAGGTTGATAAACCTGAAAAATATTCGGGATATTATGACGCTTCTCTTAACTTTGGCGGGCCTATTCTTACTGACCGGGCATGGTTTTATCTCAGCGGCCGGAGACTTGCCTGGCAAAAAGATAATCCTTACAGGCCAGAGAAAAGGATGGCTGCCTTGGGAATGGATAGCTCTCATTATGATCATGAACACCAGGAATGGATGGGATTCGCTAAACTCACCTTACAACTAACAGATCAGATAAAATACATGGGAATGTTCCATTATAACCACATTTATGAACCTTATTATACCAATAGAATCGGCTCCTCTTATTCGGTAGATGTAGTTGATGTCTGGAACCATGAAAACAACTACTCAACCACCCACCGGGTCAACTGGATTATCAACCAAAATACCTTTGTTGAGGCAAGGGGAACTTATGTTCACCGTTATTTCCCTCTTAATCACCAACCTGGAACAGAAGGAGAATACACTTACTATGACCGCTCCGAAAGTGTTTATTGGGGAAGGCTCTTTTACGACAACGAGGATATTCGAAAAAAAATGCTAGCCTCGGCCTCCATCACTCATTTTGCTGACAACCTCTTTGGTGCCAGCCATGAGCTCAAAGCAGGCGCCGAATTTGAACAATCCGAGAGTCACCATGACTGGTACCGGGAGAATCCATATTATTCCTACTGGTGGAATTATGCTGAAGGAAATCCCTACTATTATTCCCCTTCTAACAAAATAGGAAGGTTACAAATTAATTACTGCCCGCCACTAAAAGGAATATGGGATATTCAGGACCATATCCGCCGCTATTCTGGATATGTTCAGAACAGTCTTGATACAGGAAGATTGACTGTTAATTTAGGTCTTCGCTTTGACTACTCCTTCCAGTATGAACCTCAACAACTCCGTCCTGAACTTCGTTACAACTACGGACCTCCTTTAGCTGCTTCCGGACTTGAAGCAAATGACCTTCTGGAAGCTTTGATCAACAAATGGCATGAAGAAATTGGACCAATCTCTCCCTTCGATGAGCTGACTACTTCATATAAAAAAGTAGTGGAATTCATCACCCTTTCACCTCGAATCGGATTGACATATGATCTTTCCGGCGACGGAAAAACAGCCATTAAAGCTTCGTTTTCCCGATACTATGAACCATTATGGACAGCAAAATATAACGCTTCCCAGATCTTTGGAGCTGGTTCAATTAATTATTATTGGTACGATCTCAACGGCAACATGCTTATGGATCTTCCTCCCACAGACGACTATCAGTTAATCTCCTATCCCATTCAGGACCCTGATTACACCAATTATGTGGAAGATCTCAAACCTCCCTACGTAGATGAGTTCCTGGTGGGAATAGAGCGGGAATTGTTTAGAGATTTCAAACTAAGTTTTGAGTTTATCTACAAGATCAATAAAAATATTATTGAAGATATTGATATCCACAACGGTTATGACCACACTGCAACTGACGAGGAAGGCCTGATATGGCTGCCATATACCTTTACCGAGCCAGGATATGACGGTCAATTCGGCACCGAAGACGACCAGCAGATGACTGTTTACGGCCTCCGTCAGGACCGCCCGGTTCCCGCCTGGATGGGAACGAATCCTCCGGAAGCGGAAAGGAAATACTGGGCATTTATCATGACTTTTGACAAACGGATGTCTAAAAAATGGCAGCTCAAGGGCTCTGTCCTTTACAGTTCCTTCAAAGGAAATACCGATGCCGGCTACAGCGCCACCGAAGGTAAATCGGCTATGTTTAATAATCCCAACACTTTGATTAACGCCTACGGACCGCTTTATTTTGACCGGCCATTTCAGGCTAAGCTCATGGGCTCTTTTATCCTTCCCTTTGACTTCATTTTCAGTGCTTACTTCCAGCATCATTCCGGCTCACCTTGGACAAGGACCTTGGAAAGAGTTTATTTTCCACCTGAAATGAATGTCCAGCAGGCTTATGTTTCCGTAAATGCCGAACCCGCTGGTTCCCGCCGCAATTCTCCTTATACTAATCTCGATATCAGGCTGGAAAAAAGCTTTCCAGTGGGACAGGAAAGCAAGCTCAACTTCTACCTGGACATCTTCAATGTAGGTGGACGAAAAGGAATAAACCTATACCAGAATCCCGCTGGTTTTCTCTGGGCTTACCAATCACCACCTGTATACGAATATGATTCACAATATGGAAATGTTTCCAACATTTACGGAGTCCGTTCACTGAGGCTGGGACTTCGCTTCAGCTTCTAACCTGGATTATTTATATTAAAGCCCGGTACCTTTTATATCTTAAAATCCATGACTTTCTTCAAGGATTCCTCGCTGGTGATATTGGTCAAGGTGGCAAATATTTTACCTTTTCCGTCAATAAGTTCATCCAGTTCTTCTTCAAGAGAGAAAGGAATTTCTATAAGGTAAGACTCTCCTTTCATGGTTTTCAATTGCTCCTCATCGGCCTCAATCTGGTAAGATTGCTCAAATTCCCAGAGTTTATTATCGCTGCCAGAGAAAATTTCCAACTGGAGAGTAATCTCAGTAGCAAGCTTACCGTTTATTTCTTTAAACCAGAGAACCGTATAAGGAATTTCCACTGTCACTTTACCTTCCAGACGGTTTTCAGCTACCTGCTTTTTTTCAACCTTCCACTGAAAGTTGAATATCCGGCTGTCTCCCCTTATTGTCTGCTGAAGTCTGGCTTGAGCTAAACCCAGTTCATGCATATACTGTAAATTTAAACTTCTTAAGGAACTAAGGTCATAGGTAACCAATCGATAGCTTCCTGAACAATATTCATCCAAAAAAACTACCGGGAAGTTTCCATAGTACCAAATTTCCTGACAACGGCCGGAAGAGCCATAACCCATAGGATAAGTTAATCTCTCATGCGGAGGACCGAATAGAATGAAAATGCGCCCCCGGTCGGTCAACCAACCCGGTTTTCCCTCGCTTATAAAAAGTTCATTAGCCCGCTCAATGCGGTTGAAGTATTCCATTTTGAACTCATTTTCTTCTGTGGAAGGATCGGGATCACGGCGTTTCCAAAACTCTTCTTTAAACTCCTCCCGTTTTTCTTCAGGAAGATCAAGAAATAACCTCTGCTCCTTTTTTGTAATAATGTAGCGGACTTTAGAAAGAAATTCAGCATCATCCGGCCCCAGCTTTTTCTCCAATTTGTAGTAATGGCAGGCCGAAAACCAACTGGAAACTATAAACATAGGGAAAATCAATGCCATTGTGATGATATAACTTAACAATTTATTTTTCTTTAAAACCATAGACATAATTATTTCTCCTTAGCCTCTTCCAGCTTTCTTTTTATTTCAGGTTGATTCGGATTCAACTCCAATGATCTTTGCCAGGCAACTGCCGCTTCTTTCACTTTGCCCAGAGAGAAATAACACTCTCCCACTGCATTCAATAAATTTGAATTCAATCCAAACCTTTCAATTGCTTTATCGAAAACATCAATGGCCTCGCCAAACCTTCCCAGGATTTGCCTGGCTTTTCCCAGAATGAAATAGGCTTCGTAAGGAGGAGCTTCATCCTTGTCAAAAAAGAAACTTAAAAGGGGTTCTATTTTTTTGTACTCATTCAACTCCATGTAAAGGCGGGAGAGAGTTACGGCATTTTCTACCGAACCGGGATTACTTTCATAAGCTTTTTCTAATTTTTTCCTGGCTTTGTCCATTTGGCCCGATAAAAAATACTGAGCTCCCAGTGTGTAAGAATAAACCGGATCCTGTTCTGCAGGAAGAAGCTTGGAGTATATCCAAGGCCGGGCAATATTTTCCAAGTGAGTTATAACAAACTGCTCATTTTCGAAAACAAGCTCCCTTTCTCCATTCAGAAGTGAAACCTTGATGCGGTAGTGAGCCGGGATAAAATCTTGAAGAGAAAAGCTTTCCACTATTCCTCCTGAGACAGGTAATTCTTTTAAGTTCCTCTGAATGCTCCGGTATTTTTCTTCCCCTTTGAAGAAGTCGAAACCAACTACTCCCCTTTCTCTTAACTCCTGTGTCAGCCCAAACAGTTGAAAAGCTATATGCAGAGTATCGCTATTGAGGAAAACACGGTTTGCTTGGATATAAAGATTATGAACACCAATTTGGAACGGTCTAAGACGTCTATCCGGTACAGGCTTAATCTCTGAGTTATAAGCCAGAATAAGTGGTGATATTTGAATATCCGTCTCTTCTTCGGGAATGTAAATATTCTTTTCCAAAGAAGTAAATTCCTTGGAAACTTCGTTCTTAAGAAGTATGGAAAGACTGTATTCGCCGGGAATCAAAGGGAACATATCCCGTATGCTCAAAGGACGTCTACTTATTTGAGACATCTGCTCTTTGTTAAACTCAAGGTTAATTTCTCTTTCAAATTGATAAATGGCCTTTCCTTCAGAGTTGGTAACCGATCCATTCACCTTCAAAGTAGTGTAATATTTATCTTCATATTGATTAACGGAAAGACGTTCAGGCTCGATGGCATAGTGAATAAAAGTCATCCCGGAAGGACTTTGCAAGATTTTTATTAAAGATTCAGAATCAATATAGTTAGTTGAATACTCTACCTCAACGATATCCTTGTATTCAAGGAACTTCCTGGCATATTTCTCTTCAATTTCTCTTATGGGAGTGGTCTCGACCCTCTGAATCAACAAATCAGAAGACATTGATGGTCTTCCTCCTACAGTAGATCTTTCTCCCGGAATTAGATTGAGCGAAACTTCTGCCAGATCCGGCTCAAACTCCCTTAGATTTTCATAAGCAGCCTGATAATCCATAGGATCTCCCCAGTAAGAAGTCAAAAGAGCCTGAGGACCATCATTAAGGGGACTGTAAAGCCTGTATTCTCCAATGCCTCCCTGCTGGAAAAAAACCAAGTGAAAACCAGGAGGAAGGCCAACGTTTGTCTTACCCTGGTAAAACCAAATTTCCGTGGGATAAACCTGAGCTTTACCCTCGAATCTTTGAACATCATTTGGTTCCCCCAGAATAATATAGACCCGGCCCCGGTCGGTTCTCCATCCTGGCTTGGGAGTTCCTCTTCCAAAAAAATGATTGGCATAGTTTATGCGACGAAAATGTTCGTTCTTGAATTCATTATCAGGAGTAGCCGGGGTGGGATCCCGCTGTTTCCAGAAAGCATCTATAAATAGATCCCTTTCTCTGTCTGTTTTCAGTTTAAGAAATACTTCTCTTTCTACAGGAGAAATAATATAAACCACCTCTTCTTCAAGCCACTTTCTGTAACGTTCAGAAAGGGAATCATTTTTCATGGAGGTTCCATTGTTAACCATTAACAAAGACAAAAACAAACATAAACTTACCGTCTTTAACTTCACTCTCTTACTCCTCTATAATATATGTCTTCTTTTATTATTATACAGCAAATATTGTGCCAATCAAAAAACAGTGTCTTAGTGAAGTTTTCAACAGTCATAGAACTCTTCAGAAGACAATTGTCTTTATTCTGACATTATTCTTGAATATCGGCATAAAAACAGCCAATTTATCACAATTTGTATGTAGAAAATCAATTTAATCCAGTTTATCTGGTTAATCTGGATTATTCACGAGTGGAGGTTGCCGTAGGGGTTCGGCTGGGTCGGGGCGAGGCACAGGGTACGCAGCTGTAGTCTCTCCACCGGCAAGTGCCCTGTAATGAAGCAGGTGCGGCAAGACCGGCTCGCCCAAAGGGTAAAAAAGCCGATTTTAGGTAAGAATTTTAGATAAGATTTAATGGTAAAATTTACTAACCTCACTTTCTTTACCTACGCCGAGAGAAAATCTTTTAAGTCATACATAGTATTTGTTATATAAAAGGTATCGGCCTTTTTTATGAATAGTCCAGGTCAATATACTTTATTTGTTCTTTTTTAGTTTATTTGGCGGGAAAATTATTATTTTTTATGAATATAAGATGAAAACTCAGGCCAAGTTGACTAAACGTATTTATAAGGGAGAAAAACTGAAAGACTCCCTCCTCTCTTTTTTGGTGCGGAAGGTGGGACTCGAACCCACACGGCCGTTACAGGCCATAAACTCCTGAGGCTTACGCGTCTACCTATTCCGCCACTTCCGCACCTGTTTTCTCTGAATGGATTTATATTATAAACCCGAATCCTCAAGGAAGTAAAGGATGGGTTCTCTATCTACTTGACAATTCAGCTTTCCTTTCCTATCTTTATAAACACGTGTTTACTTCATACCCGAGATCGCCGCGTGAATCCACTTAAAAGAAATCGATAAACATTTCTATTTAAGGAGGTATGATGAAATTCCTGCGCCGAAATCAAATCGAGGCTTTATCAACTTTTAAGAGCAAAGATTTCTTCACTACATCCTTTTATTTAGACACTGACAAAAGTAATCAACAAAAAAAAGAAATACAACTTAGATTGAAAAATCTTATAAACAAGTCAAAAAATCAAATAGAACAGCTATCTCTTGCCAAAGAAAAAAAAGAGTCCCTGCAAAATGATTTGGAAAAAATCAAACGCTATTTTAGGCGAAACCTGGATTCTCTTAATTGTCATGGCCTTGCTCTTTTTTCTTGTTCAGGTGAAAATTATTGGCAGGAATTGGAACTTCCGGATCCTCCCCGTTCAAGAGTGGTCTTTGACAGAAATCCCTATGTTCGCCCTCTCTCAGCAATTCTCGACGAGCACAAAAGAATATGTGATCTGGTTCTCGACCGGAAAGAGGCAAAAATATACAGTATTTTCATGAATGATTTCTCTCTTCTGGCGGAAATAACGGGAAATGTCCCAGCCAAAGTTAGAGAAGGTGGCTGGGAGGGATATGAGTCAAAACGCATTGAGCGTCATATCGAAACTCACCTCCATGACTATTTTAAAGCTTGTGCCCAAAAAACTTTTAATCTTTTCAAAGAGAACCACTTTGACTGGTTTTTCCTCGGCTGCAAGGAAGAATATCTTCAGGATTTCATCAGTCATCTGCATCCCTATCTTAAAGAAAAACATAAAGGGAATCTCAAACTTAACCCCAGCGACTCTCCTGAGAAAGTAATCAAAGAATCTCTCAGACTGGAAAAAGAACTAAGAGAACAGGAAGAAAAGGAGCTGGTAGAAAACCTAATTTCAGAACTTAAAAAAGGAGGAAGAGCTATCTCCGGCCTAAGGGATACTCTCCAGAGCCTTAATCTGGGTGAAGTTCATACTCTCTTAATCACTCGTCATTTCTCCAGTGAAGGCCGAAAGTGCAGCCAATGCGGTTTTCTTTACGCCGACGAAGAAATATGTCCTGGCTGTCAAGTAAAAACTCAACCTTTAGTGGATGTGGTTGATGAAGCGGTGGAATCGGCTATGGATAAAAGCTGCCTGGTAAAACATATCAATCCGCCTTCTCTTCTCAGCCGATACGGAAATATCGGAGCCTTTCTCAGGTACCAGGCTCAAAAACAGCAGTGATTCCTGCATGGTGATAAATATTTCTTCGTTTTTCTCGCGTTTCTCGCTCGTCTCGCTCATCTATGTTGTTTATCTCGTTTGTCTCGTTTATCTTGTATATTTAGTCTAAACTTTATCTCCTTCCTTGCCTTTTTCACCTGGCTATACCAGACAAACCAGATGAACTAGATAAACTGAACAAACCTAATTAACTGAATAGACAGAATAGACCGAATAGACTTATTTTTTTTACTTTCAAGCTAATTTCACCCTGGCAATCAAACTGTAAACTAAGGGTATAATAAACAAAGTCAGTAAAGTTGTAGCCACCAGTCCGCCCATCACCGTAATGGCCATGGGTGCTCTCATGGCAGCTCCTTCCGAGGTAGACAAAGCCATGGGCATCATTCCCAAAATAGTGGTCAAAGCAGTGATCAAAACAGGACGAAGCCGGACCGCACTTCCATCCAGGATTGCATCCATGGTAGCCATTCCCTTTTTTCTTAATTGATTTATATAATCAACCATAACAATGCCATTGTTAACTGCAATTCCTCCCAACATTACGAATCCAATCAGAACAGGCAGATTCATTGGTTTTCCAGTGATTAAAAGAGCAGCTACTACTCCAATCAGGGCTAGTGGAATAGTGAACATAATGATAAAGGGGTGAAGAAAAGACTCGAATTGAGAAGCCATTATCATGTAGACAAGGAGAGAAGCCAACAGGAAAGCTCCTGCCATGATTAGAAAGGCCTCCTGCATTTCTTCGTATTCTCCACCAAATTCCATGAAATAGCCTTGAGGAAGTGATTCTTCCAGGCCGGAAAGTCTTTTCTTAATATCACTGACCACACTTCCCAGGTCACGACCGGAAATATTGGCAGTCACATTTACTACCCGGGCTTGATTTTCCCGCAAAATCCTTATAGGACCTTCTCCAGGGACAATCCTGGCTACCTGTTCCAGGTGGATAACCTGATTCAGGGGAGTTAGAATGGGTATCTTTTGGATATCTTCCAGGGTGTTACGGTACTTTTCCTGCAAACGAACCCTGATGTCTAATTCCTCATTTCCTTTTCTTAATCTGGTGGCCACAGTTCCCAAAGCTGCTCCCTGCACAGCTCCAGCGACTTGGCTGATTTTCAATCCCATGCGGGAAGCCTGTTCCCGGTTAACAAAAATATGATATTCCGGCTTGGCCTCAGACAGAGAGTGGGAGAGATCCCTCAGCCCTTCTACATCCTGGATCCGGTTGACAATGGAATCCGCCAATTCCCTGAGCACTTCCAGTTCTTTACCAAAAAGCTTAATTTCCACCGGGCTCTGAGCTCCTCCCATGAACATTTGGTTAAGGTCAACAACTTCAAATTTTACATCCCTGAGCCTGGGCAGTTTGACTCGAATTTTTTCAATTAATTCTTTATCGGTCAGTTTTCTCTTATCTTTTTCGACAAGGCCGGCCCAAAGAATTCCCTCATGAGTTCCCGTTGGATTTATACCCCCGGCAGCCTCGGCAGGATCTTCTTCTGCTTGGGTACCTGCCTGAGCAGTAATTATTTCTACAGCCGGTTCATCGGTTAAGATATCCTCAACCATCCTGACTACCCTGTCTGTTTCTTCCAGGGAACTTCCCGCTGGAAGCTTAACCGAAAGTATTACCATTGATTGATCCATGGATGGCATAAACTCTGTCCCCAGAAATGGGATAATGGCCACAGATAAAAAGAAAACCAACACCGCCCCACTAAGAACCCAACGCCTTTTTTCCATAGCTTTTTCCAAGGTTTTCTTGTAAAAATGACGTAATATCTGGGTTCTTTTTACTGAATCTATAGAAGCGGTTTTTACTTTTTTGTTAGCTTTAAACAGAAGCGAAGCAACCATCGGAACTATGGTCAAGGCCACAAACAACGAGGCTAATAGAGAAAAGGCAATAGCCAGGGCTAATCCCCTGGTAAGCCTTCCTGTTATACCGGAAGCGAAGACCATAGGGAAAAACACAGCAATAGTAGTCAGAGTGGAGGCGGTGATAGCCATACCCACCTCTGAAGCACCGGCCTTAGCAGCCTGGTCCCGCGGATCTCCTTCTTCGACATGACGAAAGATGTTTTCAATGACCACTACTGCATTATCCACCAGCATACCTATACCCAGGGCCAATCCACTAAGAGTCAACAAGTTAATAGTGTAGCCAGCTACATAAAAGGCGATAAACGTAGCAATGACAGAAAGAGGAATTGCCAGAAAAATGGTAAGAGTTGGACGCCAGTTGCGAAGGAAGACCAGAATAAATAGCATGGCCAGGATTCCGCCCACCAGAGCATTGTTTCCGGTGCGGTTTATAACCATCTGGATCATATCCCCCTGGTCCATTGCTATGTAAAACTTCACCCCGGATGGAAGTGTCTTTTTTATCTCTTCTAATTCTTTTTTAATAGCGTTTGTGGTTATCACCGTATTAGCCCCTGAACGCTTGCTGATTATAAGGAAAACACCCTTTTCTCCCTGAATTCGGGCTGTATAGCGGCTTTCTTTCAGAGTTTCACGGACACTGGCTACATCCCTGACATAAATAGGTTTCCCTGTCTGAGTCAGGCCTATTACAGTCTCTCTTATATCACCCAGTGTAGTAAATTCCCCAACTGTACGAACCAGAAATTCAGAATGTCTTTCTACAATCCTGCCTCCAGGAAGATTGAGATTTTCCATTCTTAAGGCCAGATTGATCTGCTCAAGGGAGAGGTTATAGGATTCCAGCGCAGCCCTGTCAATATCCACCAGAATTTCCCTGACATCCATAGCAAAGGTTTGAGCCGAAGCCACTCCTTCAATTCTTTCCAAGCGGCGGGCCACTTCGTCTTCTATTAAATCTTTAAGCTTGTAGGGCGGCATATCAGCAGTAATTCCAAAGAAAATTATAGGAATTTGAGAGATGTTGAATTTAATCACCAAAGGATCTTCTGCCTCCTCGGGTAAGTACCCTCTGAACCGGCTCATCTGGTCTCTGATGTCCTGGGCGGCAAAATCAAGGTTCGCGCCCCATTCCAACTCCACCATAATAACCGAAACTCCCTCTGAAGTGATGGAGTTTACTTTTTTGACATTAGTAACTGTGTTTATAATCTGTTCTAATGGACGAGTGATGGTATTTTCAATATCTTCTGAAGATGCACCCTGATAGGAGGTTATAACTGAAACAGTGGGAAACTCGATATCAGGAAAAAAGTCCAATCCCAAGCGAGAAAAGGATATAAGCCCCAGGACCACCAGGATCATAGCCAGCATGGCCGTTGTTACTTTTCGCTGGACAGAAAATTCTGGAATTTTCATCAGACATCTCCCTTAATCGCAACGGGTGCCCCTTCTACAAGACCATAATTTCCCTCAATAACCACCTTTTCTCCTTCTTCCAGTCCGCTTGTTACTTCAACCAGTTCTTGATTTTTAAGGCCTAAATTAACTTTTTTTCTTTTGGCTATACCATTCTCCACTACAAAGACATAATTTTCTTCTAAAACTGCCTTCTGGGGAACAACTAAAGCATCAGGGTGAGAATCCACTTCGATCACCACCTCACCAAAAGTATTTGGCTTAAGCAATAACCGGGAGTTTTCCACCCAGACTTCAATGGAAAATTTTTTACTCTGAGGATCAGCCACCTGGCTGACAGTGGCTACCCGGCCTTTAAATTCCTGTCCGGGAAGAAAATTTATAAATAGAAACGCATTCTGATTTTGTTCAATTCTCTGGACATCCTTTGGCGAAACTTCGAGTTTTATTTTTATCCGGGATAGATCCATCAAAGTAACAACTCCTGAGGAAGGCGAAAAGGCTCCCATCATGGGATTAATCACATCTCCTTCCTGCGCGTTTTTGGAGGCTATCACTCCCGGGAAAGGAGCTTTCATCGAGGAAACATTTAGATTATATCGAACCAGGTTCAGGGAAGCCTGAGCTTGCCTGAATTGGGCCTCGGCCGCTTCATAAGCCAATTTAACTTTTTCATACTGTTGCTCAGAAACAGCCTTTTCTTCCCATAGACGCTCCATTCTTCCCAGGTTCCTTTTGGCATCCTTTAAGTTTGACTTAGCTACTGCCAATCCCGCTTCTGCCTGTTTAATTTGAAGCCGAAGCGTCTCTGTTTCCAATTCAGCCAGGAGCTGGCCTTCTTTAACCACCTGGCCTTCATCAACATAGATACGGGCTATCTTCCCTCCAACCTCAGAAGTAACGTTAACCTGTCTCCAGGCTTCAAGTATTCCGGTAAAGAGAAATTTTTCTGATATTCTTTCTTTTTTGACTTGAAAAATTTTTACCGGAGTGACTCCTGTAGCTTGAGGTTCTTCAATCTTGTCTTCCGTTTGAGACCGGCAAGAATAAAGGCTCAACGAAAAAATCACAGTCAAAATAAGTATTATCTTTTTCATAAAATGCCTCCACGAACTATGGTAATTCCGATGCATTTTTCTCACTGTTCCTCCCAACCAATGCCCATAGCCTTTTCAAGAGCAGCCTTGGCCATTACATAATCATATAGAGCCTGGGAATAATATGTCTTGGCTTGAGACAAGGCAGCCTGCGCTGAATTTACATCTAAGTAAGCAACCAGCCCTTCGGCATAATTCAGCTCAGCAATCCGCAGACTCTCGGCTGCTTGTTCTACATTTTTTTCCTGGGATTGAATTGATTCTTCTGCCTCTTTGAGATTAAGAAGAGCTTGATTTATTTCAAAAGCGACTATATCTTTTAAACCTTTTTCGGTCAATTCCATCTCTCTCAACATTGATTTGGACTGGGCCACCCGGGCCGAAGTAGAAAATCCATTGAATAAAGGAATGGTCATCACCAGATTTACTGCATAGTAACTGGACCAGTTGTCCTCTTTGAAATTAAATTTATCAGCCCAGTAATTATAATTACCGGAAATAGCTATAGTGGGAAAACGTGAAGCCTGGGCAATTTTAACCATCTGCTGGGCAACTTGCCTCTGATATCTTATCTGCAGCAGTTCCGGGCGGGCCGACATGGCCTCTTGGATACATTTTTCTAAATCAGGATGATATGGTTCATAATAAAGCTTCCCTTCCACCTCTATCATTTGGTCCATTTCCAATCCGAGAACGGTTTTCAAACCAATTTCGGCAACTTCGAGGTTATTCTTGGCCTTTATTAACTGAGGTTTCAAATTGGCCACTTGTACTTCGGAGCGCAGAAGATCGAATTTAGAGGCCATTCCAACTTCATAGAGATTTTTAACATTCTGGTGGTGTTTTTCGGCCAGATTCACGGCCTCCTCGGCTACACGGAAAAATTCCTGTGCCAAAAGATATCCATAAAAGGCCTGATTGACTTGATAAACTGTGTCTTGTCTTGATTGTCGAACTGATTCTCGGGTGGATTTCAAATTATATTTTGCCTGTTTATATCCGGCCGTTAATTTTCCTCCGGTGAAAAGAGGAAGGTTCAAGGAAAGACTGAACTGATAATCTCTGGTAAAATCAACTTCAACTTTTTGAGGTGGCTCACCCGGAATAAAAGAAGGAAATTCGAGTTCCATAACTTTCTCATCTAAAGTATGAAGTCCTTGAGCATTAAAGGAAGGGAAAAAAGCAGCGGCAGCTTCTCTGACCTGGGCTTCAGCCGCATCTTCCCTTTCTGCAGCAGCTAAGTAAGAGGGACTTTGTGAAAGGGCAATCTCTAAGGATTTTTCCAGAGTTAAAACCAAAGATTCTTGAGAATAAGAGCTAAAAGGGGAGAACCAAAGGGCCGCTGCCGTAAGGATTATCATCACATTTTTCCGCATAATCTCACTCCCTCATAATTTAATATCTAATCATTTTTTTTATTCCTAATTCCACGAAGGAATATACTGTGTATTAATTCTGTAGCCTCTTCGACCGAATAACTTTTCTCTTTAAAAGGTCCACTAAATATAAATCCCCTGATCATTCCTCCTAGAACAAAGGCAGCATCTTCCATATCAATCCGACGGAACTCACCGCCGGCTATCCCTTCTCTTAGGCATTCCCGGACGATTATGGACATTTTTCTTAAAACTTCTCTCAACTTCGGCGGTAATTGAGGATGTTTGTCTTGAGAAAGTATCTGGTGATATTTTTGAAACATAATTTTTTCCATAAAAAAAACCCGGGAAATGTTTTTTTTCCGGTAAGAGTAAAGACTGATGGCTGAAATGATTTCTTTAAGCTTATTTTCAGCCGTAAGATCCTTAGCGAGAATTATTTCCAGCTCCTGCTGGAGTTCATTCAAAGTGCTTATAATTATTTCTAAAAAAAGTTCTTTTTTGCTCTGGAAATACCGGTAAATAGTTGCTTTTGAGAATTGAGCCTCGGCCGCAATATCGTCCATCGTTGCCTGAGTATAGCCTTCCCGGACAAAGACTTCCTCTGCAGCCTGAAGAATAAATGATTTATTCTGTTCATACCTCATTTGTTTTCTCTGAAGGCGCTTATCATTTTTCATTTGATTAAACCCTTTAGTTTAATTATTGAACTTAATAGTTCATTTAATAAACGAATAAGTTACCTTAGCACAACGAAAAATTACTGTCAATAAAATGGAAAAAAATGTAAGCATCTCTAAAGCCGTGATAAGAGGAAGGGTATGGGATTCGTCACCCGCTCGATTCCCCGGCGAGGAATCTCGCTCCCATTCGGGCTTCGCTCTCCTCTCCTCCGGAGAGGAACCATGCCCGCTCAGCCCTCATAGTGGATTCCTCATCCCATACCCTTCCTCTTTTTTATCTAAACAATCTATATCACGGAATTAGAGATGCTTCCGAAAAAAATAAGGAAGTACTTTAAGCCCGGGGATGGTACTTGTCGTAAACTCGGCGGAGCCGCTTCCGGCTTACATGAGTATAAATCTGAGTAGTGGTAATCTGGCTGTGTCCCAGCATAAGTTGAACCGAGCGAAGATCTGCCCCTCTTTCCAAAAGATGAGTGGCAAAAGAGTGACGAAGGACATGAGGGCTCAAATCTTGATCCAGACCGGCTTTAAGGCTGTATTTCTTTATTATCTTCCAGCAGGCCTGGCGGCTCATGGCCTTTCCTCTTGAAGAAAGGAAAAGAGCTTCGGTTTTGTTTTCTTTAGTTAAAAACGGGCGTTCTTGCTCCATGTAGTTTGAAACTGCCTGCAAGGCTGATTTCCCCACAGGAATAAGTCTTTCTTTTCCGCCTTTTCCCCGGCAAATCAAGAACCCTTCTTCCCGATTGACACTATTAACTCTTAATCCCACCAGCTCTGAAACTCTTAGACCAGTGGCATAAAGAAGTTCCAGTATAGCTTGATCCCGCTTGCCGTAAAGCTTATTAGTATCCGGCTGACCGAGAAGCTTTTCCACTTCATCCAGAGAGAGAAACTTGGGAAGGGTCAGCCAGATGCGGGGCGCAGATAGGTTATCAGTAGGATTGTGCTTGATCATTCCGTCCAGCAAAATAAATCTATAGAAAGATTTCACAGAAGATAGACATCGGGCCTGGGAACGGGGAGAAAGACCGGAACGGCTCAGGCTGTGAAGAAATTGAATCAAGTTTTCCTCTCCGGCAGATTTCCAGGTCAATTTCTTTTGTTGAAGAAATAGAAATAATTTTTTCAAGTCCTGAGAATATGAAAGAATCGTATTCGGCGATAAGCCTTTTTCAACCGCCAAATAATCCAGGAAAGCTTTTAATACTTCCTCCCAGGATGAAGGAGATGAAGTAGATATCATTGGATGAAAGGATTATCGTCCTTTTCTTTTCCTACCGTAGTTTGAGGCCCATGGCCAGGGAGAACTAAAATATCATCTGGCAAGGTGAGTATTTTTGTTTTTATGGAATTTTCCAGATATTCCCAATTGCCTCCTGGAAGATCGGTCCGGCCTACACCTCCGTTGAACAGCGTGTCCCCGGAAAAAAGAACTCCATCGCCCAGAAAAACCACACTTCCCAGAGAATGCCCGGGAGTATGAAGAACTCTTAACGAAAAATTCCCTGCCTTGATTTCTTGTCCTTCTTCAAGAAAGGCATCAACCGGGGGTGATTCTTTTGCTCCCAGAAAGAAAGCCAGCTCAACCCGGTGAGATTCCTTTAATAAAACCTGATCAGCAGCATGAATTAACAGAGGAATATTATATTTATCCTTAATCTCCTTGTTGGCCCCAATATGGTCCACATGACCATGGGTATTCAGCATGATGACGGGCCTAAGCTTTTTGGCTCCAATTTCAGCAAAGATTTTTTCTGGGTCTGCTCCCGGATCAATGACTATACACTCTCTTGTTTCTGGACAATAAACCAGATAGCAATTTGTTTCCAGCGGACCAACGATTACAACAGAAAATTTCATTTGTTCTCATAATAAGATTATCCTTAACCACAGTCAAGAAGAATGAATAGAGACTTCGCTCTATCTCTTTCTTGTCTTTTTTCCTGAAAATACATATACTTTTTCCAAATGGATGAAGATTCCTGGCAGTTGCAACTCTTCCGGCGGTCAATAAAAAAAAAGGATAAACTCAGGATTCTCTCTGAAGAAATCAAAATCGATGAAAACGATATTGTTCTTGACCTGGGATGTGCCCAGGGATTACTCAGTTATTTTCTTAAACAAAAAGGGGGTCTGTGGATTCATGCTGACCTTGATTTTCCTAATCTTAAATCATCTGTGCCTCTTTTAAAAAGAGGTCTTATCCAAACCGGCCCGAGGAAACTTCCTTTTAAAACTGGCTGCTTTGATAAAATAATCAGCCTGGATTTTCTCGAGCATGTTGATGACGACCTCCACTGCCTTCAAGAGATAAAATATCTTCTAAAACCCAAGGGAGAACTTTTTCTAACCGTTCCCCATACAGGACGCTTTTTCCTTCTCCACCGGCTGCGGCCTCTATTCGGGATTAAACTCGAGGATTACGGCCACATACGGGAGGGTTACAGCCTCAAAACATTAAAACAGATGCTCGAAGAAGCAGGTTTTAGAGTTGAAAAACACAGGCATTTTTCCCGCCTGTTCTCCGAATTTATAGAGCTTTTAATTAATGCCGTCTACATTAAATTCTTAGGTCAAAAGGAATCTCCTGGACTCAGGGATGGCCACATCCGGCCAATGAGCGATCATGAATTCAGAGAAAAAGGGAAAGCTTTCCAATTGTATTCTTTGCTTTATCCTTTTATTTGGCTGATATCCCGTCTTGATAAAATATTAATTTTTCATAAAGGCTACAGCCTGTATCTTAAAGCCCGGAAAAAAGATTCATCTTCCCATCCGCCTAAAGAATGGAAAAACGAAAAAAAATAGGTTTTTTCCTTGGACCAGCTGTTTTTTTGCTCGTCTATTATTCATCCTTATTGAAAGAAAATCCAGCAGCTCACTCTCTTTTGGCTATTTTTAGCCTGGTTGTCATCTGGTGGATAACCGAATGTATTCCCATCCCTATTACTGCCCTTCTGATTCCTGTCCTGCTCATATTTTTTAAAATAGCTTCTCCTGTGGAAGCCTTTGCTCCCCTCGCCCACCCCATTATCATGCTTTTTCTGGGAAGTTTTATTTTGGCCAAGGCCATGAGCGTGCATGGGCTCGACCGGAAACTGGCTTTATCTCTTCTTTCCAGAAAAAACATCGCTGGTAACAAAACTCGTATCCTTGGTATTCTTGGTTTTACATCTGCCGCTCTTTCACTCTGTATCAGTAACACAGCTACCACCGCCATGATGTTTCCCATTGTCCTGGGTGTCTTGACCGGGATAAAAAGATCTTCCTTGGCGACGGAAAATCATTCTTTTAAACATATTCTATTGTTGATGATTGCTTACTCCGCCTCAGTTGGAGGAATCGGGACTCCCATTGGAAGCCCTCCTAATCTTATTGCTATTGGGATGATGGAAAATTTGATGAATTACCGGATGACTTTTTTCCAATGGATGATGCTTGGTTTTATGGTCCTTATACCAATGTTTGTTTATCTTTTTTTCGTTATGAATCTTAAATTAAAAAAAAGCGCCGCCGTGATCCCCGTTTCATTTAAAGATCCAGCTTTGGCTCTTAAAAAAGGATTTAGCCGGCCCCAGATAAATGTTCTGATTGCCTTTTCAGTCACAGTCACTTTGTGGGTTCTCCCTGGGTTGCTCGCTTTAATCGGAGGAAAATCTTCACCTTTATTCCTCTGGTTTCAAAACCACCTACCCGAATCATCGGCTGCTTTAATCGGAGCCGGCTTTCTTTTTCTTTTACCTGTTGATCTTAAAAGAGGAAAATTCACTCTTAGTTTAAAAGAAGCCTTGGATATAGATTGGGGAACTTTACTTCTTTTCGGAGGAGGTTTGTCCCTTGGAACTCAGATGTTTAAAACCGGCCTGGCAGAATCCATTGGCCGGTTCTTCATTTCTCCTGGAGATTCAGTAAGTCTTTATTTTATCACCTTGGTCTCTATTGCCTTCAGTGTCTTTCTTACAGAGGTAACTTCCAATACTGCCTCAGCCAACATGATTATCCCGATAGTAATCGCTGTCTCCGAAGCCGGGGGCATCAATCCCTTGCCTCCGGTTATCGGAAGCGCCTTAGGCTGTAGTTTTGCCTTTCTTTTACCGGTAGCCACTCCTCCCAACGCCATCATTTTCGGCTCAGGCATGGTACCCCTGCCGACAATGCTCAAACACGGAATATGGTTAAACATGGGAGGAATAATAATAATTTTTACCGTCATCGGTCTGCTGGCCCCGCTTATAGGTCTTATCTAAAATAAAAACTGTAGTTTTCTCAAATTTTCAATCAAAGCAAGCAAAGATGGTTTTTTAAATAAATTGAAGAGTTAAAGAAACAGGAGGGCGAGGATGAAGATATGCCATACCCTCCCAGGCTCGACCTGACTCTAAAATTTTGAGGAACTTCGGTTAATCTTAAAAACTGTTTTTTTAAATATTATTCTGATATAATTTTTGCATATGGATGTTTATCTTACCCGGGATTTTTTGGAATACCTTAAAGCTTTAATCCTTTTCTCCTGGCCTGAAAATCCGGATGGATATCTTCTCGGACACAAAAGAGGCCCCAGCTATATCGTGGAAAAAGGGATTCCTTCTCAAGAAGGGTTCTTTTCCTCAGAAAAAAATTTCATCCAAACTGCCAGTTATTTTGGAGAGAAACTCCTGGGTTTTTATTCTTTCCGGATGAATTCTTTAAAAAAAAATAAAATTTTTACCCCTGCAGCAACCGGCCTTGTTCTTGTTCAAATTAGCCATAATAAAGAAAAGATCAACATTCAATCTCATATTATTGATTTTGATAGAGACTTTTTTCTCTATCCTATCAGCAGCATTCAATCTGGTACCGAGGAAAAGAATGGAAAAACCACTGAATTCCTCTCAAAAAAAATTTTTACTTGATCTGGCCCGCCAGTCAATTGAAGCCTTTCTAAAGAAAGGAAAACATCTTCAGCTTGAACCGGAAGATCAAGAACTCAGAAAATTCCGGGGGGCCTTTGTCACCCTGAAAAAGAATAATGAACTCAGAGGTTGTATTGGCTTCCCACTTCCCATCAAGCCACTTTATGAAACAGTGGCTGAGTCAGCCGTAGCAGCAGCTACTCAGGACTTCCGTTTTCCCAGGCTGACAGTGGAAGAGCTGCCGGAAATCTCGATTGAAATCTCAGCTCTCAGCCTTCCCCGCCAAATTAAAGACATCTCAGAAATTAAAATAGGAAAACACGGGATTATCGTCTCCAAGGGTCTTCATAAAGGACTGCTTCTACCCCAAGTGCCCCTGGAATGGAAATGGAATCTGGAAACCTATCTTTGCCACGGCTGCCTCAAGGCTGGCCTTGGAGAGGATGAATGGAAAAAAGGAGCTCAGATCGAAATCTTCGAAGCTGAAATTTTTTCAGACATCCAGGCAAAATAGAAATAAATCTTATTATTTTTTAAACTTTTTATCTTTGAGAAGATTGCGGGCTTCTTCCTTACATGTCAGGATATCTGAAACCCATCTAGGATCATCCTCTAAGCTGAGAATGAATTCAAGTTCTTCCTTAGCTTTATCCACTTCATTCAGGGCTAGATAAGTATCAGCAAGATAAAGACGTGCTAAGGGGTCATCGGGATCGAATTCCTTGGCTTTTAAAAGATGCTCAAGGGATTTCTCTTTATTCCCTCCAGCAAACCCAGGAAGCTTGAAATAAACGCGTCCCAGAACCTTATCTGCTCCACCACCCTCAAATCCCCGGTCAAGTTCAATCACTTTATTCATTTCTTCCTTGATCGGTTTCACCAAGGAAAGGCTTTTTAAAACCCCCTTGACCTCTCCATATTTGCCATAATTAACTCCCAGCCAGTAATGTCCTTCTGGTCTTTCTAACCCTGCCTCCACTGCTTTTTTCCCATAATAAATTCCCTGAGAAAAAAGAGTTTGCTGGTCTTTTTTGTCCTGACTATGACTTCCAATGTAATACAAAATGCGGGACATCCTCCATAATGCTTCATACTTGGACTCAAGTTGATTAAGAGCTTGCAGGTATTTATTCATTGCTTCTTTAGCTGTCGCCATATCCTGCATGTTCTGGCAAAGAGAGTCCCCCTCAGCTATCAACTCATCCGCAGTTTGAGCTGAAATAAAAACCGCCAAACTCAAAACAAAAATTAGAACACATGAAATTTTCCCCTTCAATTTATTCTCCTTTTTTTTCAGATTTATACCATATAATGGATAATTTGACTATATTTATTTTCAAATGGATGCAAAATATCTATCAGCCTTTTTATCTATCTCCATCAGGCTTTTCTCGAGCTCACAGCGTATCTCTTCCATCATATCCCTATCAGCTCCATCCGGGACCTTAACTGGTTTCCCAAATAAAGCCACTGCTTTGGAGAAAGGATAAATTAGGAGAAAACTATCCCAGCTGGTTAAAATTTTTTTCTTTTTCCCGGAAAATGAAAACGGCACCAAATAAGCCGATGTCTCTCCGGCCAGTTTAACAGCACCCATCTTCATTTTCCTGTTTGGACCTCGAGGTCCGTCAGGAACAATGATTACTCCACCTCCTTTATTCAGCTCTTCTTTCATTTGCCTCCAGGCTTCAACCATAGCATGTGAGGCAGAACCACGCAGAATCTTGAATCCCCAAAGAGACATTATCCGGCTGGCAATTTCGCCATCACGGCTGGGACTTATAAGAGGCATAAGCCCTTGTTTGCGAAAAAAAAAGGGGGCGATAAATATTCTTCCGTGCCAAAGAAGCATAATAACTGGCTTGCCTTCTTTCCTCAGTCTGCGGTAAGCTTCTTCCCCGATGACAGTCATTCTTAACGATTTTCCCCAACACCAAAGGAGGAAACGCCCAAAGTATCCAATAAAGGCCCAGCGTAACTTTTCTCTAAAAGACATCGCTCCCATAATATTAAAATCAATTGTTATAGTAAAGATTCAAATCCAGTACCGGGCTTTTTTATGAATAATTCAGGGCAGTTGAAGTGGGGAATTACTTTCTGGTATAAATTCTTTTCATAATGAAATACTCACTTTTTTTTATTTTTTATCTATTTTTTCTCTGCCTTGCCGGATTGAGTTTCCGAAAAAGACTTAACACAATTGAGGACTTTTTTCTGGCCAACCGTTCTCTTCCGGCAACATTTGTATTTTTTTCTTTGGCCTCATCCTGGATTGGAGCCACTTCTACCTTAGTTGCAACTGAAGAAGCTTATTCGGTTGGAGTCAGCTCTTTCTGGATTATGGGGCTTCCTTCCATCTTGACTGTACTTATTTTTGCTTTTTTTCTGGTCCGGCGTATTCGAATGCTTTCTGTGGTTTCTTTACCGGAACTTGTTGAAATGCGCTATGGAAAAAAGGTCAGGCATATTACATCAATCCTTATAGTCTGGTATATGGTGCTTTTAGCTGCTTCGCAGATGGTAGCCGGGGGGAAATTTATTGCCAGTACACTGGAGACCAATTATTATCTCGGTCTTTTTATCTGTACCGGAATAGTCCTTCTTTATTCCATTGCAGGAGGATTTTTTTCGGTTGTTATTACCGATGGACTCCAGTTCTTCTTAGTTTGGGCCGGAATGCTGGTTTCGCTTTCTTTACTTCTTGGAAAATATTCTTTCTCTGGAATTATATCCTTAGCCACAGAAAAGGGCGGACCTGATTTTTTCAACCTGTTTTATGATTTACCGCGGCATTCTCTTATTTGTCTTTCTTTCGTCCTGGCCTGGCTCATCTCTCCCATTGCCTGGCAGAGAATTCAATCAGCCCGTACTGTTAATAAAGCCCGTACCGGTCTTTTGGCTTCGGCAGCAGCCTTTTTAGTTTACTTCACGGGAATTCTATTTCTGGGCATGGGATTGATTTCCCTTTTTCCTGAAAGAGCTCCGGGTAAACTTATCATTTCCAACAATCTGCTTGAACAAGCCGGGAATGTTTTAGGTCCTCTTGTTTTTGTGGCTATTCTGGCAGCCATCATGTCTACTATGGATACAGCCATCAACACCGGAGCACTTTCTCTAACCAGGGATATTTTTCAACAGTTTCTTCCAAATAAAAATAAAGTAAAAATTGTGGTCAAAGCCCGGTGGGCAACATTTTTTATGGGGACAATGGCTTTGTTGATAGCCACACGACTCCAGAGTATTCTTCAATCATTAGGATTGGCCTCTGAAATCATGGCAGAAGGATTATTTATCCCCGGTATGGCTATGCTCTTCACCAAAAAAAAACGACCCTTAGCAGGATTGCTTAGTCTTCTCTGTGGAGGAGGATTTGCTTTTATCGGTTTTCTCTCCCAAACCAGACTGATTCCTCTCGAATGGCCAGCCTGGCCTTATTCCTTGCCCTGGGGAATAGGTCTCGGGCTGGCCGGCTTCATAACGGGAATTTTAGTAGAAAGAAGGAAAAAAAATAATTAGATTAAATCCTGTGGGATAAGTAGCCATTCTTACTCGTATTTATGTTATAATGCTGGGCAAATGAAAATAATAATAACCATGACACTGGGGCTCCTTTTGATTTTACCTTCACTGCCTCAATCAGCTAAAGAGATGGCCAGCCGTGTAGAAAATAAGCTTCGTTCTCTAACTACTCTTGAGGCCAACTTCGAACAGATATATATATCTGCCTCGGTTTCCTCGGATTTGAAGGAAAAAGGTCGTTTTTTTTACGGAAAACCTGGCCTGATGAGATGGGAATATTCCGGACCAGAAGAAAGAATTTATCTCATAAAAGACAGTCTTCTCTGGGAATATATACTTGGAGAAAAACAGCTAATTAAATATGACCTTTCCTCTGAAGACAAAGATTATCAGGCCGAAGTTCTGGCTCTCCTTTCGGGCAATTTTGGAATTGGAAGCCGTTATACTGTCGCCTTCTCACCGGTTCAGCCTGAAAAAGACAAGACAGATTCTCTTTTCCTGGAACTTCAGCCCATAGAAGAAGGAGATTATGCATCTATTTGGCTCTGGATAGACACCCAAAACTATCTGGTCAGACAAATTCTATTCACAGATTGGGCAGGAAATAAGACTGAATTCACTTTTACAAACATTAAAACAAATCGCCCACTTCGAGAAAAAATATTTGAATTAGACATTTCCTCTGATGTAGAAATTATTGAATACAAGAAATAATATTTTTTTTCATAAAAACCTAAACCAGAGAATATCGTATGAATAAGCGTGGAGATTCCGCTTCAAGTAATGACCATAATTTGGTGGAAAAGGCATTACAGGGAGAAAGAAAAGCGTTTGAAATGATAGTGAGAAAGTACCAGACCCCTCTCCTAAATTATATCGGAAGAATGGTGGGCAACAGGGAGTTGGCTCTGGATATGACTCAAGACGTTTTCCTTAAAATTCATACGGCTCTTTCTCAGTACAAGCCTGAATACAAATTCTCTACCTGGCTTTTCAAAATCACCAGGAATCATATTATCGACCACTGGAGAAGAAAAAAAATCAAGGCCTTTTCCACAGACCAAGAAGAAAATCATCTTTTTTCAAAAGAAATTCCGGCTGATGATCCACCCCTTTGCCGGACCATGGAACTGACCGAGATTAGAGAAAAAATCGAAGCTGCCTTGGAAAAACTGCCGGCTTCACTTAGAGAACTTTTTGTCTGGAGGCATATCAACGAATTGAGCTATGAAGAAATTGCTGAAATCAAGGATCTCCCCCTTGGCACTGTTAAAAACCGGGTCTTCCAGGCAAAAGAAATGTTGCGCCATCTCGTTGGAGAAATATAATGAATTGCCTGGGAATAGATCAAATCTATCTTTACCTGGAAAAGCAACTTTCTTCTCAAGAAGAGCAGGCAATCTTAAATCACATTGCCGGCTGCCAAAAATGCCGGGAAGCACTTGAAGAAAGAAAGGTATTTCAGCAAGCAGCCGAAACGCTTCCTCAGTGGCAAGTGCCTCCGGAGTTCACAGAAAAAGTTATGCAAACTGCTTTTAAAAAATGGATTTCTCTCAAGGAAATTATTTTCTCTTTTATAGGCGGGACTGTTCTAATATCAAGTTTGCTTTTTATCTTTTTTGTTAGCACCGGACACTCTTTCAGCCATATGCTTACTTATACCTTCAGGTCAATCCTTGATTCTGCTGAAAATTTCATTCTCTTTTTATTAAAGGCAGCCAAAATCATATTGATTTTTCTCGGTTTAACCAGAGATTTCATCATCTGGATATTATCCAGTCTAAAACTTATTCTTTCTTTTTTCAGTCCGGAAATACTGGCATTTTTGTGTATTTTATCCCTGGCGATGGTAGTTATTGCCAGTCTTGTTATAAAGAAAAAATATATTCTTGGAGAAAGATAATGAAACAGAAAATCTTGATTTTTTTAATAACTCCATTTTTATTGCTAAGCATTCTCACTCCACTTGAAGCTCAAGGTGTTCTCCTCAAGAGAGATATCCATGTTGGTCCTGGTGAAGTTCAAGAAAACATTATTACTTTCGGCGGACATGTGGTTGTAGAAGGAATAGTCAGGGAGAGTATTGTCGCCTTCGGAGGAACAGTGATAGTGAGTGGAGAAGTAGGTGATATTATCCTGGGATTCGGAGCCGATATCGAATTAAAGCCTGAGGCTGTGGTCAAGGGAGATGTTGTCTCTCTGGGAGGCACTCTTAACCGGGCTCCCGGTGCCCGCATAGACGGTGACACTATCTTCTTTAAAACTTCCGATGAGCTCTGGGAAAGTCTGAAACAGGGTTTTGTTGGATTGTTTGGAATTTCCCTGATCCCCCTTTTTATTTCCTTTAAACTCATCTCCCTTTTCATATGGTTTATCTTAGCTCTAATTATAGCAGCTCTTTTCCCCAAACAGGTTACACTCGCCTCTCGTCAGATAAAAGATTCTTTCTGGGGAGTATTTGGGATTGGCCTTCTGTCTATTATCATCTTTTCGGGCCTGGTTTTATTTTCTGCTCTCATCTCGCTCATTCTCATCGGAATCCCCCTTCTTATAGCCCTGATTTTCATAGGCCTCGCCCTTAAAATATTCAGCCGGGTGGTTATTTTTTGTTTCTTAGGAGAAGCTCTGGCTAGAGCTTTTGGCTCCAAGCAGCCGAGTATGATTCTTCAGATTGTACTGGGATTCCTGCTTTTCGGTTTCCTCACCATTATTCCTATTCTGGGAGCTTTAATTTCCCTTTTCTTTAGCATAATCGGCTGGGGAGCTGTTATTAAATCCAAGTTCGGAACTTCACCGATAGTTTGAAAATAACGATGAGTCTGTTCAGTTTATTCAGTCTTTTCTGTCCATTCAGTTGATTAAGTTAAATAAATGGAGGAGGGTGAGATGAAGAGGTCTAGTTTATTGCTTTTCTCGCCTGTTTTTCTCGTTTGTCTGGTTTATCTAGTTTATCTGGTTTGTTTGGTTTGAAAATGGTGAGCGAGATAAAAAAAAAGATAAACAAGACAATCGCAATAAACTTTTCCTGCCCATATCACTTATTAAGTCTTTCTTCTCAACCAAATAAACCAAACAAACTGAATGAACGAGATAAACTAAATAGACTGAACAGACCCAATAGACTAACTATTATAATTCCATAATCTCTTTTTCTTTCTGTTGGGCCAGTTCTTCAGCTTCCTTGGTGTACTTATCCATTATTTCTTGAATCTTTTCATAACCCCAATATTTATCGTCCTCGGTTATCTTTTTTTGTTCTTCCATGTCTTCTATTTCTTCTTTGACTTCCCGTCTCATATTCCTTAAAGCTGTCTTCTCATCTTCCAGCAATTTTTTTACATAACGGGCGATTTCTTTCCGTCTATCTTCATCCAGAGGAGGAACTGGTATCTTCAACATCTTTCCATCATTAACCGGGTTGAAACCAAGATCAGCTGCCCGGATGGCCTTATCTATTGTCTCCAGAGTGGAGGGATCATATGGTTGAATAGTAATCAAAGTCGGATCAGGAATACCCAGGTTAGCTACCTGGTTCACTGGGGTAAGGGTGCCATAATAATTAATTTTTATGTCTTCAAAAATATTCAGATTGGCCCGCCCGGTCCGGAGTTTACTTAAATCTCTCCGGAAGTGATCAATAGAGGTTTTCATCCTTTTTTCAAGTTCTCTTAACGTTTCTTTTACCATTGTCCGGCCTCTCTTTATGAAAATACTACTCCCCAGAAGGAGAGGTGATTTCCAGGCTCAATGAATGAGAGTTCCCACTTTTTTACCGAAAACAGCCGCCTTTATGTTTCCCCTCTGTTTCAAATTAAATACAATAATGGGAAGCCTGTTGTCTTTGCAAAGGGATATGGCAGTAGAATCCATAACCTTTAATCCCTTGCTTATGACATCTAAGTAACTGATTTCCCTGAATAAACTGGCCTTCTCATCTTTTACGGGATCGGCAGAATATACCCCATCAACCTTGGTTGCCTTTAGAATCACTTCAGCATTAATCTCCAAGGCTCTTAAAGCGGCAGCCGTGTCTGTTGTAAAATAAGGACTTCCGATACCGGCACTAAAAATAACTATCCGTCCTTTCTCCAGATGACGGATGACCCTTCTTCTCACAAAAGGTTCGGCCACTGCTTTAACCTCAATGGCAGAAACATGTCGGGTTAACAAGCCGTCTTTTTCAAGGGAATCTTGAAGGGCAATGGCATTTATAATTGTGGCCAGAAGTCCCATATAATCTGCTGATGCCCTGTCCATTCCTTCTTCTGTGCCCCGAATTCCCCTGAAGATATTTCCTCCACCAATCATAATGGCTATTTGAACCTGGCAATTATGAAGTTCTTTGATTTCCTCGGCAATTGATTGGGCAGTATTAATATCAATCCCGTAAGAACGTTTTCCCAGAAGAGACTCCCCTGAAAGCTTTAAAAGAACTCTTTGATAAGCCGGAGTCTCCAATTCAATCATCCAGTTTATGTTTGGCCTATTTCAAAGCGGGCAAACCGGCTAACTCGTATGTTTTCTTTAAATTTGGCAACATATGAAGTAATTAATTGACCAACTGTAATTTTGTCGTCTCTTATATAAGGTTGATCAAGAAGACATGTTTCCTCATAGAATTTTTTTAGTTTCCCCTCCACAATCTTTTCCACAATTTGAGAGGGCTTGTCTGAATCCTTGAATTGCTCTCTTATGATGTTCTTTTCTTCCTCCAGAACATCAGGTTCAATTTCCTCAGATGAAACATACTGGGGATTGGAAGCGGCAATATGCATAGCAATATTTTTCACAAGTTTCTGAAATTCTTCATTCCTGGCGACAAAGTCAGACTCACAATTGACCTCTACTAAAACTCCCAGCTTCCCATTCATATGAATGTAAGCACCGACTAACCCTTCAGATGTCTCCCGGCCCATTTTTTCTTTGGCCCGGGCATATCCTCTTTTTCTCAAGATATTGATGGCTTGCTCAATTTCTCCGTTGGCTTCCTGGAGAGCCCGTTTACATTCCATCATGCCAATACCGGTACGTTCTCGAAGCTCTTTTAGTAAATCTACTGTGATTTCCATGACTTTCTCCTTATTTAATCAGTAATTTCCGGGGGTCCGGATTTCTCTCTTCCGGGCTCTTCGTCCCCGCTAACTTCAACCGTCCCCCTTTTACTTCCTTCATCACTCACTTCAGCCTCTTTAGATTCCTCTTCAGTTCCTTTTTCCTGTTCTATTTCCTTTCTTTCTTCCAGAAGCTCTTTCTCAATTCTCCGTTTCTTTCCCTCGATAATTGCTTCACATGACTTGGAAACAAACAATTCAATGGCTCTAACAGCATCATCATTACCCGGAATGGGATAATCTATGTTTTCAGGATCAGCATTAGTATCCACAACAGCCACAATGGGAATCCCCATCTTACGGGCCTCATTGACAGCTATTTCCTCTTTTATGGAATCAACCACAAAGAGTGCTCCTGGAGTCCCATCCAGATTCTTGATGCCGCCCAGGTTCTTGGAGAGCTTGCGAAAAACTTTTTCCGTCCTGGATTGCTCTTTCTTGGAAAGCAAATCCCAGCGGCCATCTTCCTTCATTTCCTCGAGCTCAATTAATCTGTCAACGCTTCTCCTAATTACACTATAATTAGTCAGTAATCCCCCCAACCATCTTTGATCGACATAAGAAGCTTCGCATTTAGTAGCGTATTCCCGGATAATATCCTGAGCTTGCTTCTTGGTTCCTACCATAAGAACCGTCTGGCCATTTTCAGAAATGTCTCTCATGAAATTCAAGGCTTCCTTGAAAATCTTTATGGTTTTTTGAAGATCAATAATATAAATCCCGTTTCTTTTGCCAAAGATGAATTCCTTCATCTTGGGATTCCATCGCTTCGTCTGATGACCGAAATGGACTCCTGCTTCTAAAAGTTCCTTCATGGTTACTGATACCAACTTACTCCTCCGTTATCGCTTGTGGTATTGAGGTGCCTTTCGGGCTCCCAGCAATCCGTACTTTTTCCGTTCTTTAATCCTGGAATCCCTGGTGAGGAAACCAGCTTCCTTGAGTTTTGGCCGCAATTCTTTATTAAATTCCACTAAAGCCCTGGATATCCCCAGACGTACAGCTTCTGTCTGGCAATTAAGACCACCTCCATCGATTCTGACGAAAACATCAAATTTATTCTCCGTATCCGTCAGGCGGAGGGGTTGGATTATAACATGTCTCTGTCTTTCTAAATGGAAGTAATCCGAAAAGGGGTGAGATTTCTTATTAACATAAAGAGTTATGTCCCCTTTACCGGGACGAAGAAAAACACGAGCTACAGCGGTCTTCCTTTTTCCTGTTCCGTAATACTGAATTAAGCTCACTATCCCTCCTAAAACTGATATTCCTGGGGTTTCTGGGCTTCATGGGGATGGAAGGACCCTTTATAAACTTTTAATTTTTTATGAACCTTGCGGCCCAACTTATTTTTAGGAATCATTCCCCTGACTGCTTTTCGAACCACTTCTTCAGGACTTTTTTCAAGCAGTTGGCGGAGAGTTTTCTCCGTAATCCCTCCTGGATATCCAGAATAAGAAAAATACTTTTTCTGGTCCAGCTTTCTCCCCGTCACTTTTATTTTCTCTGCGTTTATAATAATAACGAAATCTCCACAATCCAGAAAGTCAGCATACCCGGGCTTCTTCTTCCCTCGCAAAAGCAGAGAGACTTCAGTCGCTAATCGACCCAAAGTTTTTCCGTCAGCGTTAACCAGCCACCACTTCCTTTCAATTTCCTCTTTTTTTGGGATAAAAGTTTTCATCTCTTAAAACCTCGGTATTTCTAAATATAAAAGTAGCGATGCCATAAAATACTAAATCTCAATGAACTTGTCAACTTTTAAGAACGGTTAATATCAACAATTTATATCAAGAGTTTAATAAAATCTTTCTCTTTAAGTAAAAGTTCAATTTATCCAGGCTTTCTTTCTTCGGTGAAGTGTATTAATCAGAACAACTCCGGCCAAAAACCCGCCAATATGGGCAAACCAAGCAACTCCTCCCCCGAGACCAACATTCATAACTTGAAGAATAAACCAGAGTATAAGAAGAAAAGCAGCAGGAACAGGAATAATATCTATATAAAAAATCAAAAAAACAAAAGTTAAAACCCGGTGATTGGGGAACAGAACCAGATAGGCTCCAAGCACTCCGGCGATAGCACCGCTGGCTCCAATCATTGGAACTGTGGACCCTGGATTAAAGATAATATGGGTCAGACTGGCAGCCAGTCCGGAGGTAATATAAAAAAGAATGAACCGAAAAAAGCCGAGATAATCCTCGATATTGTTCCCGAATATCCAGAGGTAGAGCATATTACCAAAAAGATGAAGCGGGCTTCCATGAAGAAACATGGAGGTTAAAAGAGTCAAAGGGGGAAAAAGGCGGGGAAAATGAGGAATTGCCCGGAAATGGGTCAACTCATAGGGAATTGCTCCCATCCGGTAGATAAAATAATTAAGCCCTTCTGGGGAAAATAGCTGATAAAAAAATATAACTGTATTAAGCCCAATAAAAGTAATGGTCACAAATGGAAAGCAGCGAGTAGGATTTTCATCTTTAATAGGAATAAACATTTATCCTGAATCATTCACCAAAAAAACCGATACCCGTGGTTTCTATCTTATAAAAGCGACAAAATAGTTTTTCCTTCTGTTACTTCAGAGGCATCAACTGTAGTAGACAATGACTACAGCTTTTTTTCTTTTTCTACCAAAAGCAGGACCTGAGCAGTCTGAGGCTGAAAAACCAACCAGGGAATTTCTCCTCTCTGTTCAATGAAAAAATTCTTTTATTTCTTATAGTATCTATCTTCTACTTAATTTCTTTTAACTCTTCCTCAAGTTTCTTTCTTTCTGCCTGTCGTTTTCTGGCTTCTTGGAATCTTTCAACATACATGTCAGCTTCCTGCTCATATCGCTGGGCCCGTTCTGGAATAAGCTTGGCCATAACACTCTTGTAAAGAACGCTGAGCCAGGAATAAGGTTCTGGATAAGATGGATCCAGTTCATTGGCTTTTTTCAAGCATTCCTCGCTTACCCGACCAAGCTCCAGTCTTTCTTCTCTGGATAAAGCAGCCTGAAGGCGATAAGCTTTAGACCAGCGGTTAACTCCTTTGGCCAGCCAGGCTTCGTTGTCGTCTGGATTCAACTTTGTTCTCTTATTATGACATTCGAAGGCTTTATCAAATTCTGGGACAGGACTAATTCCTTCATAATACTGGGCAAGATAAGCATAGCCTTGAGAGTTCTCAGGATCCGTTTCAATCCTTCTTAAATACATCTCCTCAGCTTTCTCTCCCAATTCCTCTTTCACTCCGGCATATCTCTTGTAGAATTCCGCTACCACATAATAATTGGCCATGTTGGTCGGTTCCATATCAAGAATTCTCAAGTAAAGTTTCTCTGCCTCTTCAAAATTGCGAAGCTTGTCATACATGTCGGCCAATGAATAAATGACATCCTTGTTGTTAGGCATAATCTCATAGGCTTTTTGTAAGGCTTCCAAAGCCTTTCGGGCTCTCTCCTGATTACCCTCTGTCTCCAGTCCGGGTTTATACAACTGTTTATAACTTTCTCCGAGAAACCTATAGGCATCAATAAGTTCAGGATTGAACTTTAAGGCCAGCTCATATTCCTCTATGGCTTGGCGAGGTTGATTTTCACTGAAGTAGTTATTGGCCTTGGAAAAATGGTAGTTTGCTTTAAGATAGTTTACGTTCAGCTTCTGACATCCAGTTGTCATAAAAGCGAAAGCAATGATAAAAATTGCGATCACTACTGGATGTATTTTTTTATGAAGCATCATGACCTCCTTATTACAGCGATTCACTTCTCTATGGAGTTTTAAAAAAAACTTATAAACGAATGCTCTCTTAAAGTCAAGAAGAAGAGAGCCCGTTTTTCCCTCTTGGTTCTCTATCTTCCGGAACCTTTTTTATTTTAAACTAAACAGGAAAAAAGGGCAATTATTTCTTATTTTTTACAAGCCTTTCTTTTCTCAAAAAAAGGCGTAGAGGAGTTCCCCGAAAATCAAAATGCTCTGCCAGTTTATTAAGAAAAAATTTTTCATATTCAGGAGAAAGAGAAATCCTCGAGTGGGAAAAAAGAAGAAAAGTCGGAGGAAGAATTCCAACCTGAGTCATATATTTTATCTTTATCCTGGTTTTTCGCCGGGAAACAGGAGGACAAGTTTCTGTTATCCAGCCAAGAAATTCATTAAGGCGGGAAGTGGGAATTTTCCGGCAGCCTTGCTTATAGACATCTACGGCAGTATCCAGAATCTTTACCACCCGTTTTCCAGTCAGGGCAGAAACAAAAAGCACCGGAGCATAAGAAATAAAATCAAGGCGGCTGAAAAGAATATTTTTCAATGGTAAAGTAGAATCAACAACCGGGCTGACCAGATCCCACTTGTTTAAAGCGATTAAAAGGGGTTTGCCTGATTCATGAGACAAATGAGCCACCGCTGTATCCTGACGGGTGGGAAACTCTTGGGCATCCAGCACTTGACAAATTACATCTGCCCTCTGAATATCCTTTTTCGCTTTAAGGATTCCAGCCTTCTCCCGGCTATCTTTGGTTCTACTCATTTTTCTTATTCCTGCCGTATCTAACAAACAGAAAAGCCTTCCATTTCGGCGAACCAGAGTGTCCGTGCTGTCCCTGGTGGTACCAGGGATTTCACTGACGATTAGCCTTTCTACTCCAGCCAGCCTGTTAATAAGAGATGACTTTCCTACATTAATCCGGCCAACCAAAGCAAGCCTGAGAGGTTTCTCATCCCTGAGCCGAGCTTCAGGAAGAATATGATAAAGTTTACTTCTTAAAAAATCGAGATTAAACTTATACTCGGCAGAGAGGGGAATTATTTCACCTAATTTATAAAACTCTGCTAAATTTTCTTCTTGCTTAGGTGAATCAACTTTGTTAACCACAACAAGAAGAGATTTATTAAGTTTTCGCAAAGACTGGAATAATTCGTCTTCTCCTGAGGAAAGACCTTGTTTGGCGTCACAGAGAAAGATCAAGACATCAGCATCCTGAGAAGCCTCCCGGGCTTTTTCTCGAACTTTAAGGGAAAAGGGATCTTTGGCCGAATCAAAAAAGCCTCCAGTATCCACCAGAATAAAACTCCGATCATTAATGGTACAGAAATATGAGATCTGATCGCGTGTCATACCAGGAAGACGGTGGACTAAAGATCTTTTTTCTTCTAAAAGCCTATTAAATAAAGTCGATTTCCCTACATTGGGATAACCTATGATAACTACTTTAACTAATCTTCCCATTTTTTGGATAAGTGGCTAAAGAAACAGACTATCTGGCGATCATGCCATATTGAGGGACCAGAGGACGAGTCAGATCTATGTGTCCACTCAGGGTATCGCGTTCGCGACCTTCTATTAATATAAAAACCTTTTTCACCGATTTAAAATTATAGGTCAGAGTATTGACAACAGAATAAACAGTTAACATTTCCGCCGATGAACCTGAAGGATGGAACTCCTGGAAATCTTTCGAAAAATCCACATAAGCAACTCCTTCATCAGTAATAAAAAATTCCCTCAGCTGGGTCTGAGGAGGAAAAGGACTGACTAAATCTTCTCTGGAACCCTGAATAAGCTCCTCTACTGTTCTCCTCGCAGCCAGTACCAGGGAAGAAATCATGGGAATCTCTCTCTCCTCAGGATGGAGCAAAGCATCTTTATCTGAAAGAAAAAAAAGAGTTACCTTTTGTGCTTCAGCCTTTTCCTCAGGAGAAAGCTTGACTCCAGGGAATGTTTCCGGTTCATAGGGCTTGATTTTTTCTCTGATACCGCTTTTAAAGAAAATGATTGCCAGAACAATAAGGGTCAGTGAAAGGACAGTGAGGATTATCCACTTTTTTCTATTCATGTTCTCTTTTTACTTAATCCCCCTAATTCCTAAGAAAATCCATTATTCCCCGGTGAATTGCTTGAGCTACCTTCTCCTGAAAGTCTTCCGTTAATAATTTTTTTTCTTCCTCTGGATTGGAAAGAAAGGCCACTTCTACCAGAACAGCAGGACAGGCTACTCCGGTCAGCACTTTAAATGGAGCCTGCTTAATTCCCCTGTTGGCTGTCCCCAAAAGGATATTCAAGTGTTTTTGGATGCTTTCTGCCAGTTGACTGCTTTGTTTCAGGTAGGCAGACTGGGCCATATCCCAGAGAATCATCTTGAGAGTATCATCTTCATCCTGCTCTCCGATTTTGGCTTGAAGCTCTGAAGAATTGTTTTCAAGATAAGCTAAGCGCCGGGCTTCTTCATCAGTAGCATTTAGACTGAGAAAAAAAGTCTCTGAACCAGAGGCTTCCTTACGATAGGAACTATTGACATGAATACTGACGAAAAGATTAGATCTGTTATTATTGGCTTTGGCAGCTCTGCTTTCCAAGGGAACATCAATGTCTTCTTCCCTGGTCATAACAACACGGTGACCCATGCTCTTTTGAAATATTTCCTTGAGTTTTAAACCGATATCCAAGGTTATGTCCTTCTCTAAGGCACCATATTTTCCTCTGGCTCCAGACTCAAGACCTCCATGCCCGGGATCAATAACAATTGTTTTTATCCCTGGGGAATCAGGAGCATAAGAAGAAATGCTACTGGAAATTGAGGCTTCATTCAAATTTTCATTTTGAGCAAGCTTCGGTCCAGAATTTACTTTCTTCTCTTTCTCCTGAATAAGATCAATAATCAGTTGAGAAGGACTGCTAAGGCGATAGGATTGTAAAGAAAAATCAGTATAGTTCGTCTGGATGGTCAGAATGAATGAATCTTCGCTTTTAGCCCAGCCGATGGATTTAACTCCATCGCTCTCAAAAGGCTCCCTTATTATTCTATAATCCAAAACTGGCCGGATCCTGACTACAACCATTGAAGACGATTTCTCAACCAAGGCACTCAAGAGAGAGGAAGATTCAATAATGGTCCGGCTGAAAGCCGGGTAATCTTTAACCGAGACTTTTAATAGAGGAAGTTCCTGTGAATGAGAGAAAACTGAAACCAGGATTATTACAAAAGCAATTAAATAAGTTTTTCTTCTTCTCAACTATTTCTTCCGAAAACTGGTTTCATTTTATGGTGGAGGCGGCGGGAATCGAACCCGCGTCCGAAGGCCTTCGACTCGAGGCATCTACATGCTTATCCTCTTCTTTGTTCTCACTTCAAGGCTCCCGAAGAGGCAAGGCACCCTGAAGCCAGCCTTGATGATGTTTCGCTCACCAGGCTCAAGACAAACCTGACTTGCTATCCTGCTATCCGGCGCCTCTCAAGTGCCGCAGGAAAACACAGGAGAGACGGCATGCCTTCTATCAGGCAGCTACAGGCAGAGTTTCTGCACTTCTTGGGTTCCACCTGTTTTTCGAGGTTGGTGGGACCTCGGCATGCAACCTCTGTCTCATTGTCTCCGTCGAATCCATTTCGCCCCCGTTCAACTCTGCTCAACTGAATTCCATATAAATTATAGGGGAGAGTAAGGAAAATTGTCAAATAAAACAGTCAAAACTCTGTTTTTCTGGAGTTATAAAAACAACTTTCTAAATTCCACAGAGCATTTCTTTAACTGATTCAGGCAAAGAAATAACCTTCCTCTTTTTATAATCATAGGCGACCATCCCCGTTTCCATTAGAGAAATCAAATGCCCGTCTGAAACCCGGGTAACTCTGTAAAAAAGCCGGAAACCACTGCGGCTGCATTCACCAGCTCCAACTTCGAACCTCAGTTTATCTCCAGCAAAAGACTCAGCCCGGAAAACAATGGCAGCATCTCCCATGGTTAAAGATACTCCCCCACAATCGGTTTCCGAGAGACCGTAATGGTTTAAAAAAGCAGCCCGGGCTTCATGGGCCAAAGAAAGAAGGCGATCATTTCCCAGGTGTCCTCCGTAGTTAAGGTCGGTCAGCCTTACTGAGATTTCCATTTCATAAGGATAATTATCCAATTCTTTCAGCTTTAAACGGGGCATGTCCTATTCCTTTCCTATGTAAAAGATATCCATCGAAAATAAAGATTAACCTGATTATAACTTTTATTCAATAACTGGAAATATCTTCATTGACTTGATTTAATCCCTCTGATATAAAAAAACTCTTTTAATGAAAAATTTTTCTCTTGAAAGAGTTTCCCTGCACAAATATTTAGGGATCAGGCTCAACAATTGAGTAGAACACAAAAAGCAATCTCGGCTGTCCTTTTATCTGTTTTTCTTTTTTTTATTCAGGGATTTAGCCAGGCGACTGCTTTTTATCCCCTGGATTTAACCACTTTTATTTTCAATCGATTTTTAATTGAAAATCTTCCCGGATGCTATTTTCCCTCGGCTTTCCTGGAAAACTTTTCTCCCGAAACAACTTTTTTGATTGAAGAGAGTAATGGCTTCTCATTTATTGATCCTCCTCGCGTTTATTTTGAAGGAGATTCTTATCTTCATTTCAACTGGTTTATTAACGGCCACAGAAATGATTCAATCTTGGAAAGTGGAGCACCAGCCGTGCTTCTTCCAATATTCGCAACTGAAAACTACCAGCTCCGGGGAGAATCGCCCCTCCACCAAGACTATGGCCTAAACATAACAACAAGAAAACCTCAAAAGGAAGAAATCAGATTCTCAATTTCCAATGTTTGGCCCAACATTAAAGGCTACGTTCCATGGGCAACTACTTTTGTTAATCCTCATGCCACCTCTGAAAACCGGAATAACCTTCTTTATTCAACAAGGCGAAAAATTATTTCCAATACTTTGTTTGATTTTTTATGGCAAAAACCGTTTTCTGATTCTTTTTTCACTCTATCTTTCACTTATTTCAATCTTGAACGCTGCTTCAATGACTTTAATTTTTTTAATCAGATTTTTAAGGAAAAAGGGAATATTTTTCTCGCTCATTCAAGCTATCAGAGAAACTTAAAGCAAGGTTTTCTCTCTCTTGATTCCATTCTGAACATTTTAAAAAAAGACAAGACTGGAGCCGAACTGGGAAGACTTCCCCAGGAAACTTTGGCTAAAGAAAGATGGTCCTGGTTTTCCAGTGCCCACCTCAAAACCAATCGCTCCAATTTCAGAACTTCTTTTATCCTGGAGAAAAACGATTCATTTCCAGTAACTTTAAACTTTTCCAAGGATCTCAAGGACAATGACGGGGCAGAACTTTATCCCTTTGATTATTGGGGTGATTACTTAGGCCTTACTTCCCGTCTTCAACTTGACACTCAGTTAATTTCTGGGAGAGCTCTGAAGGGAAAGCTTTTCTTTGATCTGAAGTATTCTTCCCTGAAGGGAAATGATAATGTTCATAATTTTAATCCACTTAGCTTTTCCAATGAACCTTACCAGGTCATCCTTTGGGACAAAAACACATCCTTCCAAAACTCTAACTTTCAGGGTAAGCTGGGTGCCATTATCAGTCTCTCTCCCATACCGGAGGTTTCTTTTTATTCCAAGTTTCTTGTCCAGTATTCCCGCTTGGATTTCGCATCTCCTTCCAATAATCTTAATTTTCTCGCAAATGGATTTGACCTGGGAGTACTGCTCTTTGAAAATAGAAAAACAAACCTTCTTCTGGCTATTGAGTACATGCCGATTGAAATAAAGGAAAACGTTAATTTATTCCTTGAACAAAACAGACCAGGAGGAATCATTCATGTCTGGAATGATCTCAATACCGATGGACTATATTCACCCGGGGAAGAAGGAAGTGTTTTCGGATATACGGGCGGACCCTTTCATTATCGCGATAATGCCCTAAAAATACCTTTCAAAAAAAGGTTTCTTATTAATTTCACCACTCCGCTAAGCAAGAATTTTAATTTTAATCTTAAGGGTATCTTCAAGGAAATCAGTCATAACTTTTGGATCAAACATCAAGATGAATACGGATTTTATGAGCAATGGGGAGGAAAAAACCTTTATTTTTATGATTATCCATTTAAAGACTTCACTCTAAGCAATCAGGATTTTGATGAAAATCCTTTTTACGCTCAGCTTCTGCTGAATATCAGCGGACAGGAAGAAGAGAAATGGTTTTTTTCTTTCTCCTTCATGGCCCACATGGGAATGGGGTATACATCATTCGGGAACGGGCCTTCATCCAATGATATTGGAATCCTCAATGAAAGCCAGGCGAATCCTAACACCTGGATAAATGGTTTTGGCCGGGTGGATGGAGACAGGGCCTTTGTGGGAAAACTCTATTTCGGCTTTTTTCCCGTTAAAAACCTTTTTCTGGCAGTAAGCCTTAAATACAGGGATGGTAACCCCTTTGCTTTTTTTGATTCATGTTATGATTACGGACAACTGGTTTTTACCTATAAAACTATTCAAGCTGAAGACGAGAGAGGTATAAAAGGAGGTCCCAGGGAAGATTATCTTTCTGATATTAGTCTTAAGGTCAGTTATACTTTTAATGTTAATAGAAGCAGGATTAAAATCTTCTTTTCTTTGTTTAATCTTATGGATTTCGGCAGTGAGTTGTCCGAGTATGTTTTTTCAGGAGGATGGCGCTGGGCTAATGAGCTTCAGATTCCCCGCAGCCTTCGGGCCGGAGCAGAGATCTATTTTTGATAGTATTTATCCATTTTTTGAAGAATAAAAAACTTCATATTTTTCCCATCAATATTATTTTTTATCATTTATTCTGGTGGTGTGAAGAAAAAGTAAAATTTTAATAGCCCTCAAGTTAAAAAAGAGAAAAATGCAAGACATATTAAAGATTTCTCTTATATATTTACTCCAAAATTCTATAAATTCCCTGAATATCAAATGAGAAGATTTAAAAGAACTACATCGTCATTACTAAATGAAGGAATAATTTATGGATACTAAAGCAAAAATCATAATCGGGAACAGCAAATCTATGGAAGAGATAAAAAATGAAGAAATAGATTTGATTATAACATCACCTCCTTATTGATTGATTTGACCACCTGTCTACCTATAGTGTCAAGTCAAGTTAATCCTCAAGCAACCTAATACGAAAGCATAGCATTGAATAATATACTACCATCTTAATGTTCTTATATTTTGAGAATATCTCCATCAAGTTTTCCTGCTGGTTTAAGTTTTGATCCCCGCCGATTCTCAAACCTGTATTTTTTCGGACATTTTTTCTTTTTTAAGTGGCGTCATTTGCGATATGAATTTATTCTTTTCCATTGTTCCATTCGTTTTTTCCTCATATAAGCCCAGTCAAAAACCCAATCTGGACATCTTTTTACAGTTATTCCTATTTTCCTTAACCAGCGCTGGATTGTCTTTCTCGGAACCTGAAGGAGCCGGGATGTAGCTCTGACTCCGATAGATTGAGATTTCTCGATGGCGAATTTTTTCTGATCTTCGGTGTAGCACCCTCCGCTTGGGTTAAAGCTATAAAAATATGACCGTTCTCTTTCATTCTCAAGTTCAATGTACAATCGAATCAATGCGTTTGTACTCAGCTTTTCAAAACGATTCATGCTGTTCTCCTAACACACGGTAGATAACAAAATCCCCATGTGACAAATATGTGACAAATTTAGTTAATTTACGCTGAAATTATGGCATAGGGGCTGAAAGGAATAATTTCAGGAAATGGCTGGAAATAAATGGTTTATCTGGCGGGGCCGACGAGACTTGAACTCGCGACCTCCGGCGTGACAGGCCGGCGT
>CAYTTR010000010.1:23962-77071 GCA_964440805.1 uncultured Eubacteriales bacterium | reverse complement strand
GAACTACTCTTTCTCCTTCCTTTCCGACAAGTCTTAACTTAGCATCTAAAATAAAAACAAAATAAAAAAAATGGAGACAACAGCATTATGATGAAAAAAATCGGTTGTACGTTGCTAATCACCTTATTTTTAAATGGATTGAGCTGTATTCCATCAAGAGAGAAAGATTCTAAAGTTTTTAGGCTTATTGATGAATTGACAGAAAAAGGTGTTATTCAGTCCCCTTTAAAAAACATTATCGAAAATTTCAATTTCGTTGAAGAAGATTTAACCGGAAAATGGATGCATGTTCCCGAACTTTCCAGCCCGGAGCAGGATGTATGGGCAGCCTCCAGCAGCTATCCTATCTTGGGGGACCATGAATCGGAATCCCCGGAAGGAATAGAACTTCTTGAAAACAGTAGAAAAGTAAAGTATATGAGGAGTGATAAAAAACGGAAATATGGATGGCAGTGGCTGGAAACAGATGAATCATTGGATTTAAGGAGGTTTCCTGGATTTGACAGAACTGAACAAGGAATCATTTTAGATGAGGAGAATTCATTTCAATTTGAAAAACTGCTTCCTAAAGGAATTCTAACCCTGGATCTGTTCTTTGCTATTCCTGACAAAAAAGATCATAATCCCCGGGTATTGGTTTCATTCAACCACACTGATGAAGAAGAATTGATTATTTCTCAAAATAAATGGTACCGGATCAGAAGAAATACAGTCCTGGGTGAATATATAATCGAGATAAAGCTTGCCCAAGAGAACCAGAAAAATAATGGCTCTGTTGTGCTCGGCCGGGTAAAGATGTCCGGTACATCAAACATTATTCTCTTGACCTCTCCCCCCAGGAAAGACTCAACTTCTCCTGAAGAGTCTTTTACATTAAATTATTATACCCACTCTTCTATCCCGGAAAAAAAGATAGAAGCGGTCAGCCCTGAAATTCAATATTTATACGGCTTAAAAAATAAGTTTCCCTTATATGATTTCGGTTCAGGTCCCAATCCATATTCCATCAAAAAGAAAATTCCCTTTGATGAATTTTCCTTGAATACCCTCATTGCTCCTCCAGAAAGTGAATACAAGGTGAAGGTGAGAATTCCTTCTAATGCTGTTCTTGAATTCGGCTATGGAATCCTTAATGAGTTTAGGAGGAGAAATTCCAGAATTCCTTTTCGGTTTCGAATTATCATAAACAAAGATAATCAGGAAAATCTTATTTTTGATGAAATTATCACTTGGGATGAAAAAAAAGATATCATAAACCGAAAGATAGATCTTAATTCATACGAAGGAACAAATGTTCACCTTTCCTTTCACACATCAAAGTATCGAACAGAAGACATAAATCAAAATTCCCCTCCTGTAATTCCTGTCTGGGTGAATCCTCTTATTTATCAGATTGAAGAGGAAGCACAGACCAATATCATTCTAATTTCCCTTGATACTGTAAGACCCGATCATCTCGGCTGTTATGGATACCCGAGAGACACAAGCCCGGCAATCGATGTTCTTGCTTCAGATGGAGTTCTTTTCAAAAACAGCTACAGTACAACATCCTGGACTCTTCCTGCCCATATATCACTACTAACATCCTTAGATAATTTCCATCATCAAGTATATTTTCCCCTGCAAAAAATGGATTCGGAATTTTTAACCCTGGCCGATATTTTGCGGACCAAAGGATATATATGTGCAGCTTTTACCGGAGGAGGGTATCTTAGTGAATCATACGGATTCTCCAAAGGATTTGATTCCTATCAAGAAATCAAACTTCGCGGGGATCGAGCCATCCGGGTAGATGAGGCTGAACGTTTGGCTGAAATGGCTTCTTTGTGGCTTGAGGATAACAGAGATAAAAGATTCTTCATGTTTCTCCATACTTACCAACCTCATGATCCTTATTCCAATCCTTCCCCCCTTGGAAAAGAATTCTTAGCTAAGGGTGCCAAATGGAAACGAGTTAGAATGGAAAACTTATTAAAAGAAAAAGGTCGGTTTGACGCCCATTTTACCGAAGAAGAAGAACAAAATATCAGAGCACTCTATGATGGCGAAATCAAATACACCGATGCGGTTTTCGTTCAACCCATATTGGATAAACTGAAAGAGTTCGAATTGTATGACAATTCTCTGATTATTTTAGTCAGCGACCACGGAGAAGAGTTCTACGATCATGAGGCATGGCTTCACGATCACAGCCTATATGATGAAGGGATAAAAATCGCTTCAATCATCAAATTTCCAGGTTATGAATACAAAGGGCAGCAAATCGAGAACATCTCACGTATCACCGATTTTTTCCCAACTATCCTGGACTACCTGAACTTAAAGACCCCCTCATACGAATTTGACGGGCGGTCGCTCATCCCAATCTTAGAAGGAAAAGAGAAAAAACAAAGAACTTTCGTTTGTGACTTAGCCTTAAGAGAATTCGACTTTGCTCCAACCGTCGTTGCTATTAATCAGGATAATTTTAAATTAATTCTAAACAAAAAAATCATATCTGCCTATACTAAAAGTGTAGCTCGGGATTTTAGAGGTTCTAAGATCGAACTTTACGACTTGGAAAAGGATCCTCAAGAAAAAAACAACCTGGCTGCAAATATAGCTTTTAGGGATTTGTGTTTTGAACTTATGGAAAAAATATCCAAAATATATGAAGAAGCAGAAAAACAAAAAAAGGAAATGGATGAAGTGACTATGGACGAGAGTTTGCGTGAACGTTTAAGAGCTCTTGGTTATATTAGATGACTTCTCATTTAACACTGAAACCTTTCATTACTTTATCATTAATTCTTTTCCTTGTTTCCTGCGGTTTAAAAAATGATAATCACTATAAGAACATCATTCTTATCACCCTGGACACACAAAGAGCAGATTACATAAGCAGCTATCATCAAGGTAAGGCCTCAACCCCGGCTATTGATTCTTTTGCCAGCGAAGGGATCCTTTTTCAAAAAGCTTATTCTCCCATTCCCATCACTGCTCCGGCTCACGCAGCCATTTTCTATTCTCTTCCTCCCCATATTCTGGAACTTTACAACAACGGTCAAATTTTTAGACAAAAAGAAGAATGGATTTCCCTGGCATCAATCTTCAAGGAAAAAGGTTATGCCACGTCAGCCTTTGTTTCCCTCGGTGTACTCAAATCAAGATTCAAGTTGAATCATGGTTTTAAGGATTACTTCGACGGTTTTCCTCCCGAACGCTGGTATCTGAATGCTGATGAGATAAACAGAAGAGTTTTTCAATGGATAGAAAAAAATAAAGGCCAGAAAATGTTTCTTTGGATTCATTATTCCGATCCTCATGATCCCTATGCACCACCTGATATTCCTCCTGATTTGAAAATCTATCCTCCAGGAAGCTCTCCTGTGCTGTTTTCTCTGCAGAAAAAGGAAAAGATTTCATTCTCTTTTAAGGCTAAAAAGGGAGAAAATCTTATCCTTCTGGAAATAATAAATTCCCATCCGGAAGAAGAATCCCTTTTCAGAATAAATAAACTGTTTTTAAGCCAAGAAGAAAACTTTCAAATAATAGTTGAAGATATGGAAGCGGTGGAGCGTCAAGAAGAAGTAATCTGGCTGGGTTGGGATAAAGGGACTATCAAATTAATAAACAACGGCCTGGAAAAAGAAGTAACAATGCTCATAGAGGCTGAAATTTTTCTAACTGACGAAGAACTGCGCACATTTTACCGGAGAGAAGTGGAGTACATGGACTCAAAAATCGGTGAACTCAGATCATGGCTTAAAGATAATAATATGGTATCAGAAAGTCTTTTCATCCTGGTAGGAGACCACGGTGAAGGCCTGGGAGAAACCACCACCCGATTTGGTGACCGCTACTTTGGACACATCCATTTTCTATATGATGTCTACATGAAGATTCCTTTTATAATCTCTTCTCCACTGCTTCAAGAAAAAGGAGCGCGGAAAAATGAACTGGCTTCACTTTTAGATGTAGCTCCCACAGTTTGTGGTATAATGAAGTGGAAGAAGTCATCATTTTATAAAGGCCGGGATCTCCTTCAATCGAAGTCCAAAAAGAATGACTTTATTTTCCAGGAAACCTACCGTCCCGAAGCTGTTCAAAACAAGTATGCTGGCCTTCTTTATCCCTGGCATTTTATTATTTCACCTGAAGAAAAATCCATGGAACTATACAACCTGAAGCTTGATCCCCAAGAAAGAAACAATCTTTTTCCACCTGAAAAAGCAAACAAAGAACTGAGAGACTTAATTAAAAGAGTTCAAAGTAAAACCATAGAAATACTTGAAGAAAAAAAAGAAATCCACTTGGATCCAAAGAGCCTGGAGATGCTTAAATCCTTAGGCTATATTCACTGAATAAATTCTAAAATTAAAAAGTCTATTCGGTCTGTTCAGTCTGTTCGGTTGATTCGGTTTTTTAGTTTATCTGGTTCGTCTGGTTCATATGATAAAAATTATTTTACTGGGATTGAAGTTATTAACCTTTTAAATAATTTATATATCTTTCCAGGTAGTCGAAATGAAATTTTATTTAAAAACTTCATCCAGGCAGGGCGTCTTAGTTCTGGTTTTAATTCCTTGCTTTTCTCAGCCAATACTCTCTGGACAATGGGACAACCGAGAGATTCTAAACAATAAGGACTTAACTTGCCCTGGCTTAAATAAAGCCTGATTTCTTGAAGCTGAGGAGAGTTCCAGGTTTTTTCCCATTCCGACATGGGTGCTATAATGGGATTCCCATAACAACAGGGAAGAATTCCCCGGCGCAAGATATAATAAGATTCCCACGGCTCCCGGCAAAGAGGACCTTGCTTAAGGCCTAAATCATCTTTATTAGATTCATTTTCCGACTGAGAAAAATTCTTCATTTTCTTTTTTTATTTTCCTAAGATCTTTGAAAATCGGTTAAACTTTCGGCTATTCCTTCTTCTCCCGGTTCCTTAATCCGGCCAAAATCAAATTGGCTGGCAACAGGGATTTTATATTTCTTGGAGAATATCCTGGATTCTTCCAGAATCTTTTCGATTTCTTCCCTGGAGAGGAGTTCGTCTTTATAAACAAAATGATACCCGCCCCGGTGGGCTTCGATTTTCGACTCATGAAGGTAAAGTAAAGGACGCAGAACCAGGGCATCAGCTTCAATTTGCTGACAGAGCCGGAAATATTCTTCCAGGTCATCCCGGTTAACCTTCATAGGCATAAAAACCATATATATTTTGGGCAAGTTGTTATTTTTCTTGCGTTCCTGGTGTAATTGAAGCAAATGTGGAATTATACTATCCCATTTGTCGTTTCTTATTTTAGAATAGGTTTCTTTTCTGGCAGCATCAAGGGAGATATACAAAAAAACAGGCTTTCCGGCTAAAGTTTTAATAATTCTTTCTGAAAATGCCTGGCCGTTGGTGGAAATTTCCAGGAATTTCTTGTTCCGGGCACAATATTCCAGAATCTGGGGAAGACGAGGATGAAGAAGGGGCTCACCAAAGGAACAATTAACCAGTGTCCGGGCAGATAGAAAAAACGGCCCGTAACCTTCCAGGGTTTTTTCATCAACATTTTCTTTAACATACTCCCCTTCCAGTTTCTTCATGCTGTGCCAGAGACAATAGACACAAGGAGGCTTGATGTTGCATTTTGAATAAAGGTCAATTCCCAGATTTTTGGGATAAGAAGAAAGTGAAGTTTTTCCTTCTATCATCTCCCGGTAATTAAGGACAGCATTCCGGTGATAAAAAGATGCATTCTGATGAAGCCTATCATCCTGGTGAAACTCCAGCCGGCTGAAACGGGCTCCCAGCTCCCTCCCATCCCTTGGGTGGTAGGATGATGGGAAAAGTTTGTTTAAAAGAAGTTCCACCTCAAGCCAGTTGTTTCTCCCTTGGTTTGATGAAAAAAGGTCGGGTGAAAAAAGTTCGAGGCTATAAAAATTCCAGCCATGGAGAAGTGGAATTTCTACTTTTTTCCGGCCTCCACAATAAAAGCTCAACTTTTGAGATAGATTTCCGTATTCGGAGAAAGCATAAAAGGAAAGGTATTTCATTTCATTGGCTACTTCGGTTGAAACCAGTAAACATGATTTTTTCTTCATCCATCTAAAAGGAAAAAACTCCCCTTTTTCTTCACCGTACCAGCCGCCAAGAAAAGCGGTTTCTTCCGGCTGGCTTATAATTTCTAAATCCCGAATCATCACTCCAAGATCCCTGTTGTCACCGGGAACAGAAAAACTTTTATTCAATACAAATTCTATTTCCAGATTCCCTCGTCCTTTCAGAGGGAAAGCATAGGAAGCAAAGGGTGCTTCAATTTCTTCCTCTGATATTTTTCTGCCTTGAAGATAGATTTCCATAATGGGTAAACCTTCTTCGGGAAATGAATGTCCGGCTGTAAAGTGGACATATCTTTTTTCCTCAGAAGTAATATTCTCAATGGAGAAAGAAGACCTTTTTCCAATCCAGTGGAAAAAGAATCCCTCCCCTTTTTCCTCTGGATGCCAGCCTTTTTTTAAGACAACTTTTGGCTTCTCCATGGAGAAACAAATTCTATTCTTAATAAATAATCAAGTCAATTAATCTGAATGAATTGTCCGGATTATTCATTGAGAACATGAATGGATTCTTTAGCTACATTCAATGAAGCCTCCATCACTGATTCGGAAAGAGTAGGGTGAATATGTATTAAAGAACCAATATCCCTGGCCTTCAAACCTTTTTCTATTGCCAGCACTAATTCTATAATTATTTCCGAAGCATGCGGCGATAAAATATGCGCTCCCAGAATTTTGCCATTTTTATCAGTAAGGACTTTTACTCCCCCATCAGTCTCGCCCATGGCTAAAGCTCGGCCATTGGCCTGAAGACCGAAGTAGCCAAGGCTATAATCCAATCCTTGTTCTTTTAATTGACTTTCAGTCAGACCAACTGAAGCAAACTCGGGTTCAGTGAAAACCGCCAGAGGGACTGCTCGATAAGACATTTCTCTTTTCTTACCGCAGGCATTTTCTGCCGCCACAATGCCTTCATGGGAAGCTTTATGGGCCAGAAGTTTTCCTCCCACAACATCTCCCACAGCATAGATTCCCGGGATTTGAGTTTCCATCCTGGAATTAACCTGAATAAAACCTGAATTCTCTTGCTTGACCGAAGGAAAAGCAGAATAGAATATGTCTGAATTGGGCTTCCTTCCTGCCGCTACAAGAACTTTTTCTGCTTGAAACGAGAAATCCTTTTCCGTGGCTAAAGAATTTCCTTTTATATTCACTTCTCCTTCTTTTATCTCTACTTTATTTATTTTCATTCTGGTGAGAATGTTCATTCCTTTTCTCTTGAGAATCCTTTCCAGTCTCCGACTCAGGGCCTCTTCACTTCCTGGAAGAATAGCGGGCATAATTTCCAAGACGGTGACTTCTGTTCCTAAGGAATGAAAAATCATGCCCATCTCCAGGCCAATTGCTCCTGCTCCAATTATTATTAGACTCTGAGGAATTGTATTAAGCTCAAGAATATGTCTGCTGTCCAGGACTTCCCTGCCGGTTGTCTTTAAAAAAGGTAATGAAGCAGGACTGCTTCCTGTGGCCAGAATAATTTTTTCTGTTTCTACCGGCTGCTCTCCTTCTTTTGTTTCTACCAGAATATTATTTTTGTCTTTAATTAGCGCTTTTCCATCCAGGAGATTTACTCCGTTTTTTTTCAAAATAAACTCAATACCGTTTGTAAGCCTGCGAATTATGGAGTTTTTTTCTTGCTGTACTTTATTCCAATCAAGAAATATATTTTCTATGGGTCCGGTCAGGGCTGTATTAGATTTTAACTCCCGGAAACTTCTTGCTTTTTGGATCAAATATTTGGTAGGAATACACCCCCAGTTCATACAGACTCCTCCGACTTTCTCTTTTTCAGTAAGCAAAACTTTACTGCCGAGCTGGGCTGCCCTTATTGCAGCCACATAACCTCCGGGACCGGCTCCAATAACCGTGATGTCATATTTTTCCATAACAACTTCCTTTCTTTTAACTTTAAATTAATTATAACCGTCACTTTATTTTTTTTAAACTTTAATGATATCAGCTTGTCAGTCTGTTCAGTCTATTCTGTCTGTTCGGTCTATTCCGTCTATTCAGTCCATTCAGTAAAAAATTTACGGGCGCGGAGCTAGGACGAGGATACACCGGGCTCCCCCAGGCCCAATCCGGCTCGAAAATTTTGGGGAACCCCTGCTATATTTTAACTTTAAAAATAGCTGTGATTTTTGTAGAATCATTTTTCTTAAGGAAAAATTAATTAAAGGGTGAAAAAGCCAGAAACAAGAAATTCATGATAATAAGCCGTTCATATTATAGACATATAACAATTACTTCCCTTTCTCTAATTTTCCTTGTCCTTTTTCCTTCGGTTGCTTTTTCTTACAAAATTTTCATTTACCGGCCGTTTCTCGATAAAAAACCATTTTCTCAAGCAAAAAGAATCACTGTTCATGGAGAATTTTTCGGTCAGCTTCAACTTCCCAGTACCTTTCCCAGTTTCAATGATTTAAGCGGTCCTGATGATAGATGGACATTCGGTTTTCAAAATATCATCTTTCTTACTGAAAACACCTCATTACTGGCTCAACTGGTAACTCACGACGATGGAGGAAAGAGAACAAAATTTGACTGGCACTTTTCTCTGCGCCAAAACCTATTGGAAAATCTGGTTATGATTATTGGTCATGACAGCAATCATGATTCCGACTACCAGAGTATTCTTAATGGAAAAAGTTTTTATGTTAACCGGAACTACATTGGCCTGGGAATACCCATAGAATATGAAAATTTCTATCTTGAGGCTTTCACCTGGTTTTTTCACCACACCAATCAGCCGGGCCATCTCGATCTTTCCGGAGACATACTCCGGCAGGAATACGGCCTTCGGGCCGGCTACATCCTTTCAAAATCTCTTATTATGAGCCTTCAGCTCATCTCCCAATCCGAAGCTTATTTCTCTGTCGGCCAAGCCGTCTTGGGAGACTTGATTTGCCGAATCCGGGTATTTGATTTTTTAGAAATCACCCTGGGAGGAAGCTTTTGGAAAGATATCCAACTAAGCCGTTTGAGAAACAAGAAAACGTTTTATAAGCTTATTTGGGGTTTAGCAGTACCCTTTTAAGAAAAAGGAGGAAAGATGTTATCAGGGATAGAACAAATTTTACTCATTTTTTTAATTTTAGCCACCGCCACCGCCTTTATCATGCCAGTGTCTTTGAAAATAAGACTCATTTTCCGAGGCCTTCCGGAAAGAAGAATCGACAAAATCGGCCGCAGACTGTGGTCTGCTCTGTCAAAAGTCTTTCTTCAAAGATGCACCCTCAAGAATGAACGTTTCTGGACCGGAATTATGCATGTCTTTATCTTCTACGGTGCCTTGACTTTCGATACCGCCACCGTCAATCATACATTTGAGGGATTTTTCCCCGATTTTTTTCTTTTCGGCCAATTTTCCTTCGGCCTTTTCTTTTCCTTCCTGGTGGACCTGTTTGCCCTTTTAGTCCTCATTGGAGTAGCCTTTCTTATAATCAGGAGATTCATTGTCCGTCCTAAAGCCTATGCCACCACTCCTGCAGATTCTGCAATTATCTATATTCTGCTGATTACAGCTACCTTAAGTTATCTTTACTTTGAAGCCTTCTCCATAATTCTTCACCCGGAAACAGAAAGACTGGCATTTCTGGGAGGAATTATAGCCGGCTGGCTTAACAAAGCAGGGATTTCTGCCTCCTTGGCAGCCTCGCATTTTAAAATTTCCTGGTGGCTTCACCTCTTAATTGTCTATGGATTTATTGCTTATGTCCCCCATTCCAAGTACTTTCATATGTTTGCCGGTCCCTTTAACCTGTTCTTCAAAAACGAAAAGGCCATGAATTCACTTAAATCCCTGAACATCGAAGAAAGTGAAGTATTTGGGGTGGAAAAAGCACTGGATTTTACCTGGAAGGACTTCCTTGATACTTTCTCCTGCATGGAATGCGGTCGCTGTCAGGATGCCTGCCCGGCTTTTTCTACCGATAAGGCACTTTCACCCAAGATGATTATATTCAACCTGAGACAACACCTGTACCGGCAAAAGTCAATGATATTGAAAAAAGACCGGGAATCCCTTCCTCCATTAATGAAACAGACTTATAAACCGGAGGAAATTTGGGCTTGCACCACTTGTGGAGCCTGTATGCATGTCTGTCCGGTGGAAATAGAACACATTTCCAAGATAATCGGCGTAAGACAAAGCCAGGTGCTGATGGAAGGAAACTTTCCCCAGGAGCTCAATCCTTTTTTCCGCAGCATGGAAACCAACAGCAATCCCTGGGGAATTGGTTTTGCCGAAAGAGCCGATTGGATGGAGGATCTTAATATCAAAACCTTAAAAGAACACCCTGAGGCTGAATATCTTTTCTGGGTGGGCTGTGCCGGGTCCTTTGATGAACAAGGAAAAAAGATTACTCTGGCCATGGTTGAAATCCTAACTGCGGCAAAAATAGATTTCGCTGTCCTGGGAAAAGAGGAAAAATGCTGCGGTGATTCCGTTAAAAGACTGGGCAATGAATATCTTTTCCAAATGATGGCCCAGGAAAACATTCAATTGTTTAAAAAATACGGGATTAAAAAATTAATCACTTTCTGTCCTCACGGTTTCAACACCTTTAAAAATGAATATCCCCTCCTGGTAGATCTTCTTCCGGATCTTTCAGTTGAAGAAAAAAACAGCCTTAAAAAAATGGAAATCATTCATCATACAGATTTTATTGCCCGGTTGTACCGGGAAGGCCGTCTTAAAATAAAGCCTGTTGATAAGGAAATATTTACCTATCATGACTCCTGCTATTTGGGACGCCATAACGGTCTTCTCAATCCACCGCGCACTATCCTCTCTCAAGCTTTATCTGCTAAGTTGGTAGAGCTCGAAGATAACAGAGAACACAGTTTCTGCTGCGGAGCCGGGGGCGGCCTCATGTGGACAGAAGAAACTCAGGGAACCAGAATAAACCACCGGAGAACTGAACAAATTCTCAAAAAACAACCTCAGACTGTCTGCACTTCTTGCCCTTTTTGCCAGACCATGCTTTCAGATGGACTGAAAGACAAGGAAAAAGAAAACATTTCCGTCCTGGATGTAGCTCAAGTGGTGGCTTCCCATCTTGAATCAAAATAAGGTTAACCAGATATAGAAAAACAATCAGTCTTTCAGGCGAGAATCTCCTTGAAGGCCGATACAGCCAAATTGACATCATCGTCATTAACATCTTTATGGGTGACGAACCTGATGCCGTTGGCAATCGGAAGCGCCAAGACTCCCTTTTCCTTAAGCTTGGCCAGAAATTCCTGCTTGCTCATTCGGGGGTGATTGAATTGAAAAATGATTATGTTCGTTTCTATTAAAGACGGCTCAATTTCGATTCCGGGAAGACCGGCCATAGAGGCGGCAAGTCTTTTGGCTCTATCATTGTCTTCTTTCAAGCGGTCCACCATTTCCGTTAAAGCCACAATCCCGGCCGCAGCCAGGATTCCCACTTGCCTCATTCCCCCTCCCAGAGCTTTTCTCACCCGGCGGGCTTCATCTATAAAAGCTTCTGAACCAGCTAACATTGAACCTACAGGGGCAGAAAGTCCCTTGGAGAGACAAAACATGAGTGAATCCACTAAAGAAGCATATTCTTTAACCGGCACACCAGAAGCATGGCTGGCATTAAAAATGCGGGCCCCATCCAGATGAATCTTTAATCCGTGGCGGTCAGCTATTTGGCGTGAGGACTTAAAATTTTTTAATGATATGACAGCTCCACTCCAGTTGTTATGAGAATTCTCAATACAGATTAATGATGTCTGAGGCGTATTAACAGATGCTCGACGAATGTTACTTTCCACATCTTCAGGAGACATCTCTCCCCTTATAGAAGCAAGAGGACGGGGGAGAACCCTGGCTATAAAGGCCATATGAGTTGATTCCATATTATAAATATGAGAGCGGTACTCGACTATGGCCTCTTCCATCTCCCTTGACCATACCTTAACTGCAATTGAGTTGCCCATTGTTCCTGAGGGGACGAAGAGAGCCGCTTCTTTTCCCATTATTTCAGCAGCCAAAGATTCCAATTCTTTAACTGTTGGATCATCTCCCAGGACATCATCACCCACCACTGCCTCAGCCATGGATTTTCTCATTTTTTCTGTGGGGCGAGTGACCGTATCACTCCTGAAATCGGCAATTCTTTTCATCAGGACCTCCTTGATTTCCCGTCCATTATAGTTAAAAGGTAATACCTCAGCAACCTTCTGCTCTTAGTTTTTAAAAAAAGCCGGTACTATTCAGGACACGCCTCGGCAACCTTTTACATATTTACTTGGTATTTAATCTATGGTATAGATTAACTTTAAGTTGAAGCTTCCAAATGCCGTTTATAACCGAAAAAACATGGAAATGGATATTTTACAGCCTCATTTTCCTTAATCTCTTCTTTTTGAGTGCGGTTATTTCTTATCAAATCACCATCCAGGGAGAGATGGCAAAAATTCCTGATTTAACAGGATTAACTCTTGATGAGGCTAAAGAAATTGCGGTTGAAAAGAAGTTTTCAGTAATCCAGAGCGGTTCCCAAATTGACCAGAAATGGGAAAAAGGTAAAATTATTTTTCAGGAACCTCCTCCGGAATCAAAGATAAAGCTTTTCAAGGGGGTGAAGGTAATTCTCAGTGCCGGAAAGGAAAAAGTTGAAGTTCCCTCCTTGGTGGGAAAAAATTTTCAACCTATTGGTAAATATCTTGAAGAATTCTGGTTAAGAAAAGGAAAAGTTTCTCATGTCCATACATCAAAGTACTCAGCCGGAAGAATCATAGCCCAATCCCCTCTTCCAGGGGATGAAGTACCCAGGGACAGTTATATCAGCCTTCTGGTTAGTCAAGGAGCCAAGGAAAAAAGGTATCTCATGCCGGATCTCCTGGGTAAAAAAGCAGATAGAGTTACAAGATGGCTGAGAGAAATGGAGTTCCGAGTTGGGGACATCCGTCAAGTTTATTACCCGGGCCTTGAATCCGGTATTATCATAAAACAATTCCCTCCTCAGGGATATAGAGTGCAAAAACGTAATTTGATTACCTTGGAGGTCAGTAAATAATGATTCAAATAGTTCCCTCCATTTTATCAGCCGACTTTGCTGATATTGCCAGCGCGGTTGAATTGGCGGAAAAAGCGGGAGCTGATGCTCTTCACATAGATATCATGGATGGGCATTTTGTTCCCAACTTGACTTTCGGCCCGGACTTGGTAGCTTCTCTTAAGCAAAAAACATCTCTTCCTCTGGATGTTCATTTGATGGTCGATAATCCCAGACATTTCATTACTCTATTCAGTGAGGCTGGAGCCGACTGGATTTCTGTTCATGTGGAAGGAGAAGCACATCTCCATAAAAACATTTCCCTTATCAAAGAATATGGTAAGAGAGCTGGTTTAGCTCTTAATCCGGGAACTCCTATTCATTTGATAACGGAAGTTATTGAAGAAATTGACTTTGTTTTACTAATGACCGTTAATCCGGGTTGGGGTGGTCAGGAATTCATTTCTTTCTGCCACCAGAAAATTTCCCGCTTAAAAAGCTGGATAAAAGGACAAAAACTGGATGTCCCCATTGAAATCGATGGCGGGGTAAAGCTAAGTAATTTTGAAGAGCTTATCTCAGACGGTGCAAACATATTTGTGGTGGGCTCAGGAATTTTCAAAGAAAAAGAGCCTGAGAAAGCTTTATCAAGATTTATAGAGATAGCCAGGAGTATTAAGAAATTATGAAACTTGTGGTAACCGGAGCTGCCGGATTTATCGGTTCCCATCTATGTGAAAGACTTGTTATCCAAGAACATAAAGTTATTGGAATCGATTCATTTAATGATTTTTATTCCCGGAAAATAAAAGAAAATAATATTAATATCCTCGGAAACAACAAAAACTTTGATTTTATAGAAGGAGATATCAATAAACTGAATCTTACCTTAATTCTAAAAGAAACCCAAGCCGTTTTTCACTTGGCAGCTCAGGCCGGAGTTCGCTCAAGCTGGGGAGAAAGCTTCACCGGATACACCCGGGATAATATAGATGCCACCCAGAAATTACTGGAAGCAGCCAAAAAAGCAACCCTTAAAAAATTTATCTATGCCTCTTCTTCTTCAGTTTACGGGAGCTGTCCTGAACTCCCCATGAAAGAAACCAGCCCCTGCTTGCCTTACTCCCCATATGGAGTGACCAAACTGGCCGCTGAACATCTCTGCCTTCTTTATTACAAAAATTACAGGCTTCCCTGTGTTTCTCTCCGGTTTTTTACAGTCTACGGACCACGGCAGCGGCCCGACATGGCTTTTCACAAATTCCTCAAGGCTGCCTGGTTAGATGAACCAATCCAGATTTACGGAGACGGCAATCAAACCAGAGATTTCACCTATATTTCCGACATTGTGGACGCCAACGTAGCTGCTTTCTATCAGGGAATTCCTGGTGAAATCTACAATGTTGGAGGAGGGGAACAGAAAAAACTCAACGATGTTTTAAGAATAATTGAAAAGGTCACCGGAAAAAACCTGAATATCCAGAAAGAATCCAGACAAGAGGGAGATGTTCCTCATACCCTGGCTTCAATAGAAAAAGCCAGGTCCGAGCTTTCCTATAAACCTCATTTCTCCCTGGAATCAGGACTTCGGGCCCAATGGCATTGGATTCAGCAAATCTATTCACCGGAAATAGAAATTCAGAACATGAGGGAAAAGATATGAAAAAAATATGGATACTTCTAACTATTACAGTTATTCTTCTGTTTGTTTCTTCTGAATGCCGCAAGGAAGAGACTGTGATAGACCCTGAAATTGCTTCTTCCGATGAGGCTCTTTTTAAAATGGGAGAACAGCATCTGAAAAAAGATCCGGAAAAAGCCCGGCTTTATCTCAGACAGGTGATTGATTCTTTCCCCAAGAGCTTTTATGCCCAACGAGCTAAACTGGCTATAGCTGATTCTTACTTCAATCAGGGAGATGAAGGAAGTATGATAATAGCTGCCTCTGAATACAGAGAATTTATCTCTCTTTATCCTTACAGCCCATCAGCTGCCTATGCCCAGTATCAAATCGCTATGACCTACTATGAAAAAGTTTTAAAGCCTGGAAGAGATCAAACGAAAACCAAACAAGCCTTAGAGGAATTTAAAAAAGTTGTCACCAATTATCCCCTAAGCGAAGAAGCCGAGATGGCTGAGGAAAAAATAAAAGACTGTGAAGAACGTCTAGGTCAACATTATCTGTCCATAGCTGAACTCTACTACAAAATGGGAGCCTTAAAAGCAGCTATAAGCAGGCTGCTTGAAATTATCTCTGATTATCCAAATTTTTCGGAGATGGATAAAGTCTATTACTATTTAGGTGATTCTTATTACAAGGGAAAAAACAATGAACAGGCTCTTCCCTATCTAACAAAACTGGTTTCTGACTATCCCAACAGCAAGTATGCTGATGATGCTCAAGAGCTGATAAAAAAGATCGAATCCCAGAAAAGTGGATAAATTTTTGGCCAAAAGGCCTGAATCAAGGCAAAGTTGGAGGTCTTAATGAGAAAAATGCATAGAAAGTCTTTGGTGGGAGCTTTAATGGGTATTTTATTTTTTATCTCTTCTCTTTCAGCTGGAATGGACAGCGATTTATTTGAGAATATATCCTTATCCACCGGGTTCGCATTTTCCCACTTCAACCGCAGCATCACCTCAGAGGAAAACTCCCAAAATTCATCCTTGAAATCTTACCTGTTTACAGCAGAAATCAATTTCCATTTTAAAAATGGACTTATCCTCGCACCCTTATTTGGTTATGCTCTAAGTAATTACGATTCTCTGATCTTTCGTCAACTCCCTGTATCTGTAGCACTGGAAACCGGAAACTTAAGCGGCGTTGTTTTAGGCGGAAAAATCAGCCAATCATTCTCCACTATGGGGGATGTTGAAACCGGATTAAAAGGAATTTTTCTGGCCAATTTAAGCAAGAAAAATCAATGGGAAGTTCCTGGATTGGCTGTCAGCGGAACGGTGGAAGGAAAACCTATATGGATGGATGCCCGGCTGGGTCCTTGGTTTAAGTACCATGGAATAGAAGGTCTTTCACCTTACGTTTTTCTGGCTTATTCTCCATTATGGGGAAATTTTTCTATGGATGAATCAATAGAGAAGTTGACCGGAAGCGAAAAAAAAGAAATTAAAGCCAAGGGAAAACTGCTTGTCTCACTCGGAGCTGATTTCCATCTTTATCCTTCTTTTAAAGCTTCAGTGGAAATTTCCATTTTCCCTCATAAAGATAAGGTGGATACAGGCCTGGCCATCCGGACTCTGTATTATTTCTAAAGGAGACAATCATGAATAGACAGGCAAGAAAAGTCTTTCTAATATGGCTGTGTTTTGTCCTTCTTTTCAGTCTCAATTTCAAGCAAACCAGAAAGCCAACAGAAAAAAATCCTCCCATTTATTCCCTAGAAGCTGATTTTCCCAGCTTGAACGAAGGCCTCCCTTTTAAATCTCGCGGCCCTGCCTGGTCTCCAGATTATATTCTGGTCAAATTCAAACCCGCTCTTGATCAAGAATTTCATATAAGTGTTCTATCTGCCTACAACCTGAGCCAGATTAAAAGGATTCCTGTTTTAAACATCTACCGGGCAAAGATTACTGCTTCAAGTTCGGTTAAGGAAATGGTTTATATTCTTAACCAGAATCCGGATGTTGCCTATGCAGAACCGGATTATAAAGCTTATATCGCTGTTACACCAAATGATCCCTTTTTCCAATACCAGTATTCTCTTTATAATAAAGGACAGGAAATTGGGATCCCCGGCTCTCCCAGCGGAAAATCCCGGGCCGATATAAAAGCAACCGAGTCTTGGGAAGAAACCAAAGGAGACCCAAGTGTTGTTATTGCCATAATTGATACCGGGATCGATTTTAATCATCCTGACCTCATGAACAAAATTCACTCTTCAGGCTATGACTTTGTCAATGATGACAGTGATCCTACAGATGACCAGGGACACGGTACCCATGTAGCCGGCATAGCAGCAGCCGAAACCAACAACAATGAAGGGATAGCAGGAGTTTCCTGGAATTGTACTATACTTCCCTTAAAAGTTATGGATGCCCAGGGAGAAGGATATTATTCCTGGATGATTGAGGCTATTCGCTATGCTGTAGATAACGGAGCTTCTGTCATAAATTTCAGCTTGGGAGGTGACCAGCCCAGCCAGGCACTCGAGGAAGGACTTCGATATGCTGTTGAAAAAAAGGTGGTTATAGTAGCAGCTGCGGGAAATGAGGCTGATTCTGTTCTCTATCCTGCTGCTTATGATTCTTACTGCTTAGCTGTTGCTTCTTCTGACTACAATGACCAGAGAAGCCTCTGGTCCAATTTCGGACCGGAAGTGGATGTGACTGCTCCAGGTGAGAGGATTCTCAGTTGTGTTCCTCTTTGGTACTGGGGCGAAGGCGCTCTCCCTTATGGATTCGGTTTTGGTACATCCATGGCCGTTCCTCATGTGGCCGGACTGGCTGCTCTTATAAAAGCTATCAAGCCCTGGATGACCCCGCAAGACATCATGAATGTAATTAGATACACCTCAGATGACATAAACAAGCAGGAATACCCAGGCAAAGATGAGTATATTGGCTACGGAAGGATTAACATGGAGAAGGCCCTTGTCCCCATAAAAATTACAGGCGATTAACGACCGGCATGCTAAATTTTCTCCGTATCCGGAATCTAGCCACTATCGAAGATATCTGCCTTGATTTCCAAAAAGGTTTGACCTTACTCACTGGAGAAACTGGAGTTGGCAAATCTATAATTATAGATGGGATACGTTTAGCCTTGGGTGAAAAGGGAGAAACCGACAAAATTCGTTCCGGCGAGAAAGAACTGGCGGCTGAAGCCGTTTTCACTCCTCCTCTTAGAAAAAATAAAACACTTAGCGACAATGAGGAAGATAATATTTTTATCCAAAGAATAGTTTCTTCGGAAAGCCAGGGAAAAGCTTATTTGAATGGAGTGATTGTTCCTATAAAAAAAATCAAGGAGATAAGCGAAAATCTGATCGATATTTTCGGTCAGAATGACCATGTTTTTCTAAGAGAAAAAAGTTATCAGCTCGATTACCTTGATGAAGCTGCGGGTTTAATTCCACTCAGAGGTGAAGTCCAACAAAATGCCCGGAAACTAAAACAACTTATCAGAGAGAAGGCAGAGCTTGAAGAAAAGGAAAAGGAACGGGAACGGAAGCTTGATTTTCTGGAGTTCCAGATAAATGAAATCAAAAAAGCCCAGCTCGTTCCGGGAGAAGAAGAAGAACTTTGCACAGAAAGGGAAATTCTTCGCCATGCTGAACAAATCCAACAACTGGTGGAAGAAACTTTGGTTCTGACCGACAGTGAAGAGATATCTCTGACTTCCCTGTTGGCTAAATTAAAATCAAGATTGCAATCCTTGGAGAAATTTGACTCAAGTTTTAAAGATTTCAGACAACTGGTGGAGGAATTCAGTATATCGGTTAAAGAATTTTCCAGGTTTTTAATCCAGTATAGGGAAAATCACTCGGCTTCACCGGAAAAGCTGGATGCAATGGAGAAAAGATTAAATCAGCTTGAAAACTTGAAAAGAAAGTACGGTGATTCTATTTCGGATATTCTTGAGTCTTTAAAAAAAGCTGAGGATGAGTACCGTTGGCTGAGTTCCAGCCAACTGAAACTTCAAGAATTAACCAGAGAAATTGAAGAGCATTTCTCTTATTTTAGAGACAAAGCTGAAATTTTATCCCAAAAAAGAAGAAAGTTCTCTCACCAGCTATCCCGGGAAATAGAAAAAGAAGTACAGAATTTAGGGATGAAAAAAGCCAGATTTATGATTGATATTAAAACGGAACAACTGAATCTTGAAGAAATGAAAATACCGGAAAAAGGCATTGATGAAATCGAGTTTCTCATTAGTCCTAATCCCGGTGAAGAAGCTAAACCTCTTCGTAAAATTGCTTCCGGTGGTGAGCTTTCCAGGCTTATGCTGGCTCTAAAAGTTGTGGGTGAAGAGGAAGAAAGAGGAAAGACCTTAATTTTCGATGAAATAGATGCCGGGATAGGCGGACGGACAGCTGAATCTGTATCCCAAAAATTAAAAGAGCTGGCAGAAAGGCATCAGGTTATCTGTATTACTCATCTCCCTCAAATCGCTTCATCTGCTTCCCATCACTACAAGATCGATAAAACAATTTCCAAGGGAAGAACCTTTACCATTGTTAAGAAACTTGACCTGGAAGAGAGAGTGAAAGAAATCGCCCGCCTGACCGTTGGAAGCCGGATAACCGAAACCTCTCTCAAAAACGCCAGGGAAATGCTTTTTCATCATCTCGAACGGACCAAGTAAATACTTCTCTGTTTTTCCAGCCTTTATAATATTTTTTTAGGAAAAAGAGCATCAAATATACTCTTCACCTTACTTCGGTTCTTTAATCTTCTGTGCTATATTTAATTTTAATGGAATGAAAGAAAAAATGGATAATCAAAATCATCACCTAAGGAGGTTTTACATTCATACTTTCGGCTGCCAGATGAATGAGAATGACTCGGAAAGGCTGGCCGGGTTGCTGCAAAAAGCGGGCCTTGAGAATTGTTCTTCAATAGAGGCAAGTGATTTAGTTCTTGTCAACACCTGTGCGGTTAGAAAGAAATCGGAAGACAAGCTGTTTTCTCTTTTGGGAAGATTAAGTGATCTCAAAAAAAAGAAAAAATTTCTGCTGGGAGTAACCGGCTGTGTAGCTCAGCTCTACCGTTCTTACTTTTTGAAAGAAAACAAAGGAATAGATTTTGTTATCGGACCGGATAATTACTCTCGTCTCCTGGAAATCATTTCTGCTGTTCCCAAGGAAAAAAAGGCTGCCACCGAACGCCGCCGGAGGTGGCAGGAAATATGTCCAGATACAACTCTTAGAAAAAACAGGTTCAGTGCTTATGTAACCATTATGGAAGGATGTAACAACTTCTGCTCTTACTGTATTGTTCCTTTTGTACGGGGAAGAGAGAAAAGCAGGCCCATGGATTTTATTCTTGATGAAATTGGAAAATTAGCTCAGCAGGGCTATAAAGAAATCCAACTTTTAGGCCAGAATGTTAACTCCTACCGCGACCCGGGAAGCGGAGCTGATTTTGTTAATCTTCTAGAAAAAGTCAATGATATTTCAGAAATTCGCTGGATTCGTTTCATCACTTCACACCCAAAGAATTTCAGTCCCCGGATTGCTAAGGCTATATATACCCTAAATAAAGTATGCCGCCAGCTTCATCTTCCTGTTCAATCCGGTTCAAACAGAATTCTTGAAAGAATGAACCGCGGTTACAACCGGGAAGATTATCTGGAAATAGCAAGCAATTTGAAACAGCTTATGCCCGATATAAGCATGAGCACGGACATCATAGTGGGCTTTCCCGGAGAAAGCGAAGAAGACTTTGAGGATACTCTATCTCTTGTAAAATCAGTCGGTTTCACCAATATTTTTTCATTTCACTATTCCCCTAGGCCGAGAACCAAAGCCGCCGGTATGGAAGATGATGTACCCCAGGAGCTCAAAAAAAAACGTCTTATCGAACTTCAGTCTCTTCAAAAAAATATTCAGCTAAATAATAATCGATTATTGATTGGAAAGACTATGGAAGTGATTTTATCCGGAGTTAGTAAAAAAGATAATCAAGTATTTTCTGGGAGGAATGAAGCATTTCAAGTTGTCAATTTTACTTCTCAACATAAAATTTCCAACCCCTTTGTAAAAGTAAAAATATCAGCCTGTGGCCCCTATAGTCTTAGAGGCAGAGTTTTGATTTAAGGAAAAAGGCTTTTTCCATATATTCCTTTTCTGAAATATTTTTATAAAAACTCCTTTTTAGTACTTTTCCACTGAGAGCATCAACTTCTATCGAAAGGATATTGGCCCATTCAGGGCAAGGAATTGCTTTTCCTGTTGAATCTTTTTCCAAGAGCTCTATCCTCCAGACAGGAGTTTTTCTTTTGATATCCAAATATTTCTTCGATCTGATGGATGTTTTTTCTCCAGGACAGGAAAAGACTGTTCTCATGAAAAAAGCTGTTGCCTCATCCTCTACTGCTATTTTATAAGCATCTTTACCAGAGATTAGAAGGAGAGGAAAGTCTTTAAACTTCTTGCGTGAAAAGACAGCCAATCTTTTCCCTCCTTTTCCTGTAATCAATTCTAATGACGGCAGTTATCTCCTTTTGTTCTCATCTGTTTCATATAAAAAAAGTTTTCCAATTGAAATTTTCAAAGTATTGTGCTATACACTGAATTTATTCCTGGAGAAAGAGACACTGATGATAAATTTAATTGATGCAGTCCCATATTTTTTTGTTCTCGGTTTTCTCGGTCTTGGAATTGCCATAGTAATCTATATTCTAATCAAGCAGCAACCTTCCGGAACTGACAGAATGAATGAGATTGCCGAGGCTATTCATTCAGGAGCCATGATTTTTCTGAGAAGAGAATACACTTATATCTTCTTCTTCGTCATAGCGGTTTTTGTTGTTCTCTGGTTTTTATTTTCCTTTTTTACTGCCTTAGCTTTCTTAGCTGGAGCAAGCAGTTCCATGCTGGCTGGTTTTATTGGGATGAAAGGATCAACTCGCTCTGCAGTCCGCACTACCCAGGCAGCTATAAGCGGAGGTGCTCCTTTAGCTCTCTCCACCGCTTTAAGAGGAGGCGCTGTAATGGGGCTTTCAGTGGCCTCTTTAGGAGTAGCAGGAATAGGTCTTTTTTATTTTTTTACCAAGGATCCTCTTATTATAAACGGCTTTGCCATGGGAGCCAGCTCAGTGGCTCTCTTTGCCAGGGTTGGAGGAGGAATATATACCAAGAGCGCTGATGTAGGAGCAGATCTGGTAGGAAAAGTAGAAGCAGGCATTCCTGAGGATGATCCGCGAAATCCCGGAGTTATCGCTGACAATGTAGGAGACAATGTGGGAGATACAGCGGGTATGGGAGCTGATCTGTTTGAATCCTATGTAGGCTCAGTAGTGGCTTCTATTGCTATTGGTGCCTCTCTCTTCCCTTCTCTGAACTACATGAGCCTTCCCTTGCTCCTCATCACCTGGGGACTTTTAAGTTCAGGAATCGGAGTTTTCTCAATAGATATTCTCAAGAAATTAAGTCCACAGTCTGCCTTGAGAAATGCCACTTACTTCAGTGGAATAATTTTTATCCTGGGAGCCTATTTTGGCATTAAAATTCTCCTTCCTGAAACAAATGTTTTCTGGTGCGTCCTGGCTGGTGTCCTGGCAGGTGTTCTGATTGGACTGGAAAGCGAGTATTTTACTTCAGGCCCCCCTGTCCGCCGTGTTGCCAGAACAGCCCAGCAGGGCAGTGCCCCATCTTTAATCACCGGAATAGCTATTGGATTTGAGAGTACTATCCTTCCTCTTTTAACCATAGGGCTGGCAATTTTTGTTTCCCATCACTTTAGTCAACTTTATGGAATCGCTATTTCTGCAGTGGGTATGCTGGCCACAGTAGGCATTGTCATGTCCACTGATGCTTATGGACCTATTGCTGATAATGCAGGGGGTATTGCCGAGATGTCTAAAGCCGGGCCTCAAATCCGGAAGATCACCGACAAACTTGACTCTCTGGGAAATACCACAGCAGCCATCGGTAAGGGTTTCGCTATCGGGTCTGCTGCTTTAACCGCTCTAGCTCTTTTTTCTGCCTTCCAGAAAACAACTGGTCTTTCTTACATAAGCCTGACTAATGTAAAAACCGTAATTGGTCTCCTGGTCGGTTCATTGATGCCTTTCGCCATTTCCGCTCTAACCTTAAAAGCTGTGGGCCGGGCTGCCGATGGAATGGTTCAAGAAATCCGCCGGCAATTCAGAGAAATCAAGGGATTAATGGAAGGAACTTCCAGGCCGGATTCAGACCGGTGCATCGATCTTGTTACCCGCAGCGCTTTAAAAGAAATGATTATGCCCGGAGTTCTGGCTATTATTGCTCCCCTTGCTATAGGCTTTGTCATGGGGGCTGAAGCCTTAGGAGGATTTCTGGCCGGAGCTACTGCCACCGGTGTACTCCTTGGAATTTTCATGGCTAATGCTGGAGCATTATGGGACAATGCCAAGAAATGGATTGAAGATGGCAACTTAGGAGGAAAAGGAACGGAAACTCATGCAGCTGCCGTAATCGGAGATACAGTAGGAGATCCCTTAAAAGATACAGCTGGACCCTCCTTGAATATTTTAATAAAGCTTATGGCTGTAGTAAGCTTAGTATTCGCTCCTCTTCTAATGTAACAGGTTTGATATCTTCTCTTAATTAAGTTATAATTCATCGATAATTCATCTATTTGGTATTGTCATTTAGAGGCCCGAGATGAAGGTAAATGTGTGGAATAATATTATACAACTCAGCAAGGAAAGAGGAGTTGATACTCAAGTTATCGTCAATGCTATCTCTGATTCATTACGAGTGGCTTCTACAAAATATTTCAAAAACAACGAAAAAATCCATATTCACTTTCATCCTGAAAATGGAGAACTCAGAGTTTTTACAGTCAAACGAATCAAGGAAAAAGTGGAAGATCCAGCTACAGAAATTGCACTTAATGAGGCAAAAAAAATCGATGCCTCTGCATCTTTTGGGAATTACATCGAAATCGATTTGCCTTCGGAAACCCTGGGAAGAATTGCCGCCCAGGCAGCCAAACAAGTTATATTTCAAAAAGTACGTAGTGCAGAACAGGAAAAAGTTTATGCCGAGTTTGCTCCGCGCCTGGGTGAAATCGTTACCGGGGTTCTGCGGCGATTGGAATCAAATAAGAACATGATAATTGAAGTCAATAAAACAGATGTAATTCTGCCTCACAGGGAAAAACTGCCTAACGAAGAATTCCGCCGGGGTGATAGAGTCAAGGGTGTTATCACCCATGTTTTCAAGGAAAACCACGGTCCCCAGGTATTTATTTCACGGACTAACCAGAAATTCCTGGAAAAACTTTTAGAGCTGGAAATACCGGAAATATCAAACAAAACCATACTAATTAAAGATATTGTTCGTCAACCCGGAGAGAGAGCCAAAGTGGCGGTTATTTCACAGGATAAGGATGTTGATCCTATAGGAGCTTGTATCGGAGTGGCAGGAAACCGTATTTTGGCTATAAGCAAGGAATTGAACGGAGAAAAAATTGATGTGATAAAATGGTCTGAAAATCCCTTAGACTATGCTAAATCCGCTTTGAGTCCAGCCAGAGTCTCCAGGGTTTACATTTATGACAAACCGGAAAAAATTCTACAGGCCGTGGTCTCCCAGGATCAATATTCTTTAGCCATAGGAAAAAAAGGGGCAAACGTCCGCTTAGCCTCTAAACTTGTTGGCTGGATGATAAAAATTAAGAAAGAGTAATGGACAGATGACTAAGGAAAAGAAAAAAGTTAAATCTTCTGCATCTGAAAAACAGACTCAAACAGAGCAAAAAACTGCTCCCGAATTATCTATACGGGAGGGCACTACTCTGAAAGAATTCTGTGAAAAGTTAAATTATAAGGGAAAAGATATCCTGGAAAGATTGGAAAAAGAGGGATTCATAGTCAACATTAACGATATTATCATTGACTCCTTGGTGGAACCGCTCTCCAAAATTATTGGAAAGGAATTAAAAATTATTTCCATTGAAGAAGAAATCCACCGGAAAACCATGGAAGATGAAAATAATCTGGAGTTCAGGCCCCCTGTTGTTACCATCATGGGTCATGTCGATCATGGTAAAACTACTCTTCTTGATACTATAAGAAAATCTAACATCATTGGCCGTGAATGGGGAGGGATTACTCAGCACATCGGAGCTTATCGCATCCAGCATAAAAGCCGTTACCTGACTTTCATTGACACACCCGGACACGAAGCTTTCACCAAACTCAGGTCCAGGGGAGCTAGGGTCACCGACATAATTATCTTGGTGGTGGCTGCCGAAGATGGAGTTATGCCTCAGACAAAAGAAGCCATCAGCCATGCCAAAGCTGCCGGAGTTCCTGTCCTGGTAGCTATTAATAAAATAGACAAGCCTGAAGCTGATCCAGAGAGAGTCAAACAACAACTTTCCAAAGAAGGCCTTCTGATTGAAGAATGGGGTGGAGATACCATCTGTGTTGAGATTTCAGCCAAGGAAGGAAAAAATATAAATGAACTCCTGGATATGATTCTTCTTTTAAGTGAAGTGATGGAAATAAAATCAAATCCAAGGGTAAAAGCCCAGGGAGTTGTTTTGGAAGCTAAGCTTGACCCAAGAAAAGGACCAATTGGAACTGTTATTATCCAATTAGGAACCCTGACCGGTGGAGAACCTTTCGTCTCCGGATATTGTTCTGGAAAGGTAAAAGCCGTTTTTGATGAAAAAGGCAAGCCTCTGAAAAAGGTTGAACCTTCCATGCCTGCAGAAGTTTTAGGATTCTGTGAAGTCCCCTCTGCCGGGGACTTTTTTCAGGCTGTTTCCAATCCTGATGAAGCAGACAGAATCATTAAATACCGGAAATCCAAAATTCACAAAGAAGAGCCGGAAAAACCAGACCGATTGACCCTTGATCAGCTATTCAAGCAGATGGAAGAAAAAGAAAAAAAAGAACTTTCGCTTGTTGTTAAGGCTGATGTTCAAGGCTCAGTTGATACTCTAACCGACCTTCTGCCTAACCTTGGTTCCAATGAAATCAATATAAAAATTGTTCATGCGGCTACAGGACAAATTACTGAATCCGATGTTATTCTGGCTTCTTCTTCCAATGCCATAATCATAGGATACAACACTAAGTACAGCAGTAAAATAGAAGAACTGGCCAAGGAAGAACAGGTTGAAATCAGACTCTACAAAGTCATCTATCAGTTAATAGATGATATAAAGAAAGCCTTAACAGGCCTATTCGAACCTGAAGAAAAAGAAGTCTATTTAGGAAGGGCTGATGTCAGAAAAATTTTCACCATTTCCCGGGTTGGGGTAATTGCCGGTTGCTTAGTAACCGATGGTAAGATTTCCCGTAATGCAAGAGCCAGGGTAATAAGAAACGGAAAAGTTATCTATACAGGAAGGATTTCTTCTTTAAAACACCTAAAAGAAAATGTTACCGAAGCTAAGAAAGAATATGAATGTGGCATTGGCCTGGATAAATTCAAAGACATCCAGGAAGGTGATATAATCGAAGCTTTTTCCATAGAAAAAGAAACTTAATCCATCAGCAAAATGGTTATCGGACTTATGGAATTGGGCATTCATATCCCCTACTCCCACTCTCTGAAAGAAAAGAGAAAAACTATGAATATAATTAAAGACAGGATTGGGAAAAGATACAATGTGGCTTTCGCTGAACTCGACCATCATGATAAATGGCAGAGGATAAAAATCGGCTTTGTTACTCTAAACAACAGCAAAAACCTTGTTGAAAAAATGCTCAATAATATAGCTCTGGATATAGAACAGGTTGTTGAAGGGGAGATCTTCGAGAAAGACATTCATTTTATCTGATAAAACTCACCTGATTTAATTTAAGAGGGATATCCATTTGAAACGAACTAACGAATCAATCAGGCAAAAAAGAGTGGCTGCTTTATTAAAAGAGGAATTAGCCAACCTTTTTCTATCCTTCTTCCAGGATCAAAAAGAGAATTTCATAACCATAACTCATGTATTTGTCAGTAAAGATTTAAAAACAGCAGAAATCTATCTCAGTATTTTCCAGCACCAGAAAGAGCATGAAATTATTAGAAGACTCAATGTAAAAGCTGGTTTTTTTAGAAAAGCTATTGCTTCCAAGGTTCAATTAAAGTATAATCCCATGCTTATTTTTCGTCTTGATCCTGTTTTTTCGGACAGAGAGAGAATTGACCGGATCATCGAGCAATTAAAAAATGACGGAAAGACCGATTGAAGTCACTCGGAAAAAAATTTTTGAATGTCAAAAAATTGTTATTACTTCCCATTTAAGGCCGGATGGTGATTCACTTTGTACCGGGCTGGCTCTCTATTTTATTATTCGTCAATTAGGAAAAAAAGCTGATATCATTAATTATGATAGAACTCCGGCTCCTTTTAACCAATTCCCCTATATGGATGTTATCAAAATAGGAGAAATTCCCCCGAATTATTATGATTGTGTTATTTTACTGGAATGTGCCAATGTAAGCCGCTCAGGGCACCGAACTTTGGATAATTATTTTAAAATTAATATTGATCATCATCATTCAAATGATTATTACGCCGATATCAATTGGGTTGACCCCGAAGCCTCAGCTGTGGCTGAGCTGGTTTATGATCTGGCTGTAAAGCTCCATATCGAATTTACTCCAGAAATAGCCAATAATCTCTACTGTGCCATAGTCTCGGATACAGGTTCGTTTCAGTTTTCCAACACCAAAGCCAGCTCTTTTGAAGTCTGTTCCAATTTGGTAAAAAAGGGAGCCGACCCGATTTCTGTTTCGCAGTTTCTTTTTAATAATAATCCTTTAGAAAAAATTAAACTTTTAGGAAAAGTCTTGTCCACTTTGCAGCTAAAAGAAAATGGAAAAATTGCTTTAATTAGCCTGTTTCAGAAAGATTTAGCTATACTTAATCAAAATGAGATTGACACCGAGGATATTACTTCCCTGGCCCGTTCCATTATTGGAGTCCAAGTTGTGCTTTTTTTTAAAGAAATCCGGGCTAATGTTTTCCGGATCAGTGTAAGATCAAAAGGAGAAGCCAATGCTGCTGCCATTGCTGAACATTTCGGAGGGGGAGGGCATGTTCATGCTGCCGGTTTCACTGTAAAAGGGAGATTTACGAATCTTACTGAAGAAATTCCTCGAATTATCAATTCTCTGTTTCTTTCAAAGCAAAGCAGTCCGGAAAAAGCATCATAACCTGGTTAAGTAATGGACGGAATTATCCTGGTTCAAAAACCTGAGCTGATAACATCGCATGATGTGGTGCTGAAAATTCGTTCTATATTGGGAATTCAGAAGGTAGGACATTTTGGGACTTTGGATCCTATGGCCACTGGACTTCTTATAATTGGTGTGGGTAAAGCTACCAGACTCTTTCCTTTTTTTTCCAAAATGAATAAAACATATGAAGGAAAGATCCGGCTTGGCTTTTCTACCGATACTTACGATTCCACAGGAAAACCAACCTCAGAAATTTCCATCGATCTTCCAAGCCGGGATGATCTTATATCAACCATGAGCTCATTTACAGGAAAAATCCAACAAATTCCTCCACCTTTTTCAGCAAAGAAAATTCATGGCCGGCCCTTTTACAAATTGGCCAGACAAAAAAAAAGCTTCGAGAGAAAGCCTGTTCAGGTTATAATTCATCATTTCAAATTGAAAAACCATGAAGCTCCCAACCTTGAATTTGAAGTCTCTTGCTCCTCTGGAACATACATTCGCTCACTTGCCAATGACTTGGGAAATAAAATTGGTTGCAGGGCTCATCTTACAAAACTGGTCCGGAAATGCATAGGAGAATTTTCCCTTAAGGACAGCTTTGATCTTCAGGAAATTGACAAACTATTCCGAAATGGTCTACTTTCTTCTTTCGTTATTCCACTGGAAAATATTCTAACTCGTTTTCCCAAGATTATTCTGAATAAAAAAGGAGAAAAGCTCATCAGACATGGAAATAAAATAACTATGGATCTGGTTTCAAATGTAGAAGACTATCAAGAGAATAAGCTTTTATTTGAACAGGCGAGTGTTTCCCAAAAAGATAATATTATCAGGCTCTTCTCCCATGAGGGAAAATTAATTGCTCTGGCCAGAAAGCAAGCGAAACAAAACACTCTCCACCCTTTTCTGGTCATAAACCAGAAAGGAAACAATCCCAACAAGGAAATTAAACATGAATAAACCTGAAATTTTCGCCTCGCGTTGGGGAATTATATTCGCTGGGCTTGGGATGGCTGTTGGAACAGGTAATATCTGGCGCTTCCCCAGAATCGTGGCTCAAGAAGGAGGAGGAGCTTTCATTCTTGCCTGGCTTCTTTTTTTATTTCTATGGTCAATTCCTTTATTAACAATCGAAGTATCCATGGGAAAGAAAACGCGAAAAGGATTGATAGGCTCTTTTGCTGAGTTACTGGGAAAAAACTACGCCTGGATGGGAGCTTTTGTGGCTTTTGTCACTACAGCAATCATGTTCTATTATTCTGTTGTTGCTGGCTGGTGTTTGAAATACTTTTTTTCCACCGTTTTCCAAAACCTTATAAACAGGAATTCTCTTCACTTCTGGAAAGAATTCACATCGTCCTGGGAACCGGTGTTTTTTCATCTTGTCGCTATGGTTTTGGGTGGAACCATAATCTATGCTGGAGTGGTTAAAGGCATAGAGCGAGCTAATAAAATCCTTATCCCTTCTCTTTTTTTTCTTCTTATTGTTGCCGGAATCCGGGCCATAACCCTTCCCAATTCTTCCATAGGCCTGGACTACATTTTTTCTCCGAATTTAGCAAAATTGGCTGACTATAAGATATGGCTTAATGCTTTAAGTCAATCTGCCTGGTCATCAGGAGCAGGATGGGGATTGTTACTGACCTATGCCGTCTATTCGCATAAAAGAGAAAATCCTCTTCTCACCTCAGCCACCCTTGGTTTTGGAGACTATGTCGCCTCATTATTGGCAGCTGTAGCGGTAATCCCCACAGTCTTCTCTTACTTTGCTTCTCAAGAAATGTCACACACAAGAGCTTTGGAAGTGATGCAGACGGACAATCAAGGACTCACCTTCATCTGGATTCCCAATCTATTTTCTAACATACCGGCTGGTTCTTTTTTCCTGGCCCTTTTTTTCTTAGCCCTTTCTTTTGCTGCTTTTTCCTCCCTTATTTCCATGCTGGAACTGGTCACCCGGATTCTCATGGATGGAGGATTAGCCAGGAAAAAAGCTATTTTTCTGGTTACCTCCTCTGGTTTTCTTCTTGGATTACCCTCTGCCTTAAGCATGGGATTTTTTAACAACCAAGACTGGGTCTGGGGATTGGGACTTATGGTAAGTGGCTTTTTCTTCACCTTCACTGTTATTAAATTTGGTCCCAAAAGATTTCGCCGATCAGTCATTTCCTCGCCTGATGTGAAAATAAAGCTGGGTAAATGGTTTGATATCCTGATTATTGTATTCCTGCCTCTCCAGTTCCTGGCCATGCTGGTGTGGTGGTTCTGGCAGAGTTACTCTTCAGATCCCCAAAATTGGTTAAATGTTTTTTCAAGCTCATCTGTAGGAACAGTGCTTTTTCAATGGATTTTAGCTCTGGTTGTTTTTATAATCCTGAATAAAACTATTACTAAAAATTTAAGGATAAAAAAAAATGAAAACTGAGTCGCTGGTGTTCATGATCTTTTCTTTTGCTATCTGTCTTGGCGGCTTTGTTTACAGCCTTTATTTTTCTGCTAAGAACAAGTAGTTTTCGGCTGAAAATTTCTGCCCCCACAATTCTTGAATTTTATAGCCATCTGGTGTATCTTATTCAGGTTATGCGGTTAAATAAGTACCAGATTGACCACTTGGCTTTCAGTATTATTCGTAACCTAATAAAAGAAGAAAAAATTATTTCCGACAACAAACTAAAACTTGTGGAGGATGTGGCCAACCTTATTTATGAAGAATTTCAAAAGGAAGATAAACTCGACCAGGAAGTAAGAGAAATCCTCAATAAGCACATAGAAAAAATCCGCCAGGAAAATATAGAATATCAGACACTGTTTCGCATGATTAAAACAAAATTAGCCAAAGAAAGGAATATTGTCCTGTGAGCATCCGGCTGTCCAGAGAAAAAATCAATTACCTCTCCCGTGAGATATTGAATGTTCTCTTTGAAAATGATCAAGTGGAATTTCTTGATGAACCGAATGAAATACGCCTAACTATCGTCAGGAGTATTGAGAACGAGTTAAAACTTTATGAAAATATAGAAAACAAAGCTATCGAGAAAATCCAGTCTCAAAAAAAAGGTATAAAAGAAGGCAGCCGGGAATGGGAAATTCTTTTCCGCAAGTACTACAACGAAGAAATATCTAAACTGGGAAAAATATTTGATTAAGCCTCATCTCTCCCCATATATCCAGGGAATTACTTAGAAAATACTTTTTTTAATGGCGAGCGACCGAAGGGAGCGCAGCCATCTAAATATAGACTTAAAATGACAGTTAGCAGCGCTACCCTCTTTCCTTCCGGATAACACATAGATCGACACGTCACTCGGCTTCGCCTCATTCCTTGAGATGACGTAACGTGTCTTCTCATAGAGAAGCGATGCGTTAGACAAACGATGTGCTAATCTCAAGGCAGACCAGGAAGAGCAAAGATTGGCAATTTAAAGTTTCATCTATTGTGGGAGACAAGACCGATATGAAAAATTAGCTTATTTAATGATCTCTTAAGCTAATGGTTTTAATAATAAAAATAGAAATTAAGATTAAATAATTTAAAAAAAAGAGGCCGGGGTACTTAGTACTCCGGCCTCTTTAACTTCAGTCTTTCTAACTTTAGAAAATGTAGCGGAAACCAAGCATTAATTTGTAATGCTTAGAAAATGAACGTCCTTCTCCCACAGGAGACCTGGCTTCAAAGAAAATAGAACCGGCATTGGTGAAGTTATTAAATACATCCAGACCAACGTTACCCACCAGTTCGAAATCGGAACTTCTTTCCTCCCTCACCCTGGTTGAAAAACCGGCTCCTGCTCCAAAAAAGGCTGGTCCAGTATGGACGTTCATTAAAACATTAGCCATAAAGAAGGATTTCCATGGTTCACCTTTCAGAGCCAGGCTGCCTCCTCCAGAAATTACAAAATCCAGAGTTCCAGGAACAATTTTATAGAGCATACCTACACGTCCAGCTACATAAGGTCCGGCACTTCCTCTGGCAAACAAGGGGCCTCCTTCAACAAGGAAAAACGAGCGTTTCTCAGTAACTTCAACCTCAATTTTTGCTGGATCTGAAACCGCTCCGAAATCATCCGTTACAATTCCAGTAATAGTGTAAACACCTGCTTTGATAAAAATCTTTTCCCACGTAAACGGCTTTTCTGAATCGCTGTAAGTATCTACTCTGTTTCCTGCTTCATCGGTAATCTCGAAATCAGCCTTGACCACTTCTCCGTCAGGATCAGTAGATTGGTTGGCATCAATGGTAATCGGTCTTCCTACATAATCTTTGCAGGGAAGACAGGATGTCCATAATTGGCAAATTGGTGGAAAATTGATATAAGTCCTGGCTTCGCAAGCATTAGTAGAAACTTTTCCTTCAGGGTTAATAGCTCTCGCCTGAAAAGTATACTCACCTGGTTCAGTAAACCTGGTCTGCCATTTGGGAGAATCAGGAGAAAGAGTTTTAGTGGTAACTTTGGTTCCATCAGGACTAATAACATCTATCTCCATGGATTTGGCATGTTCAGTCCCACTCATATCCACTGAAATTGGATCATTGATATTGGCTTTTACCGGATCAACCTTGATGTCACAAATAGCATCCGGGATTATTTTTTCTACTCTTCTCAAGGCTATGTTTCCACAAGGAGCAGGCATAATAAATTCGTAATGATTGTAATCCTTGATCACAGTGAAAGAAAAAATAGGAAGCGGTTGCTTTCCAGCCCATTCAAGATCTTTGACTACTTTTACTTTTCCCTTAGACCTGAAGAGCATCCACATCATATGTTCCCCAATGGCTAATTCTGTTTTTTCAAAAGAAGCTGACCTCAGTTGTTCGATAAAGGTAAGATAAAGATCCCCGTAACCTGCCAGATCGAATCCGTACTTGATATCACCGGCATACCTTTCCAGGAGAATCTTCATCACTTCTTCAGTAGGCACATCTCCTTTTATCCGAACAAATGTATAATTTCCTATTTGTTTTAATTTCTTTGTCTCTGCGTAACTACCTAAAGCAAGCAGCAGAATTAGCCCGATTGAGATGAAAACTGTTTTCTTATTTAACATTCTTCCTCCTTTCATTACTTAAATGTGAGAATACATTGATGAATCGCTTTGTTAATAACAATAATTATAAAAATTTCAAGCTTTGTCAAGCATAATCAACAAAAAACTTTGCCCGCAACTTGTTGTTTTTTCCTAACTGATAATTCTGATTTATTATCACTTCATTTCTTGAGAATTGTTAACGGGATACTCCAAAACTATAATATAATAAAGGGATGAGGAAACTGCTTTTGTCCTGACAAAACCACGAAAATATCCTGGCTCTATTTAAGAGTCTGGAGAGCTTTTTTATCGTTATCTGTATGAATTACCAGAAGAGCTTTGCCGGAGCCAACGGAAGAGCCGTAACAAAATTTTATATCAATGGCTGCATTGCCTAGCAAAGCTCCTATCTCAGCCCCAGCACCAATTCTGTCATCTATAACTATGGTCACAACCGGCCTGAGATAAACCTCATAACCCAAGGCTTTCAAGCACTTCATGGCTTTTTTATTATCTGAAGAAATTATCTGGAAAACGCCCCGGTTGTCTTGACTGAAAGCACATAGGGCTTTAAGGTTCAGAGCAGAGTTGGCCAGAGTACCGAGGACCCGGCCAAGGATACCAGGTTCATTTGGAGTCAATACATATAGCTCATCTTCCAGTTTGATTTTTGGCACTTAATATCCTCCTTTTTAGAAAAGATTATTATAACAAATTAATACTTCTAAAAACAAAAAAAGTTAACAGCATAAGCATTTCTAAAACCATGATGCCAAAAAACAAAATGCTGAACAGAGCATTGGGGGATGTTATCGCTCCCGTCGGATTTTATACGCCATTCCCTCCTAAACCTTGTAGGCGGTTGCGTAACTCCGCCTGACAGTCCTCAACTTATCTTAACTATTCATAAAAAAGGCCGATACTTTTTATATCATAAATACTACCTATAACTTAAGAGATTTTATTATGGCATAGGCTCTCCCACAGTCTTATTTTCTATAAAAGGTGATAATTATAGCTCTATAAAGGGGAAAAAAATATTAATCCTGAAAATCTCTCGATTTTCCTTTTTAACTCAGGTACAATGGAAAAAATTCCAGTTAAGGAGCTAAATAAAAGGCCATGCTCCAAAAAATCCGGGTGGCCGTGGTTACTTCGGATGTTCCCTTTGTGGAAGGTGGTCATTTAACCATTGCCAGAAATATCGTCCAGGCTTTGCGGGATTATGGATGTGAAGCCGATCTCGTCTTAACTCCTCAAAACAGATTCGGAAAACAATTCAGGGCTTATCTGGCCACCCGGTTTACAGATGTTGAAGAAGACGGATTGGGAAGAAAAATCCACCAGGTGATTTCTTTGCGATTTCCCAGTTATGCCGTTAAACACTCACTTCATGTCTGTTGGTTGAATCATCGTTTGAGAGAATACTATGATTTGTGGGGAACACTCTTTCCCCAATTAAGTTGGAAGGGTAAAATCAAGGAATCCATAAGAAGAAGTTTTTTTCATCTGATTGATTCCTACTTACTTAAACACAATGTCAGCAAGGTGTTTGCTCAGTCAAAAACAGTACAACAAAGGCTAAGAAAGTGGGGAAACATTCCCTCCTCTGTCCTCTACCCTCCTCCTCCTCAAAGAAAATATTTCCGGGAGTCATATAAGAACTATATTTTAACCGTTTCAAGACTGCAACCATTGAAAAGGATTCATCTTCTCATCCAGGCTTTCATCCAAACCCGAAATAAAGATATCAAAGCAGTTATAATTGGAGAAGGTCCAGATGAATTAAAATTAAAACAGCTTGTCCGGAATAATCAACTGGAAAAAAGAATAATTTTTCTGGGAAGAACTGATGAGAATACTTTAATAAAGCACTTTGCCTGCTGTCGAGCAGTATTTTTTGCTCCCTACCAGGAAGATTATGGATTTGTTACCGGAGAGGCATTTTCATGCGGCAAACCAGTTATTACCACCTTTGATAGTGGAGGTCCAGCCGAACTTGTTCAAGATTCCTTGACAGGATTCATAACCGATCCAGATCCTGGAAAAATAGCCGAAAAAATAGATTTATTGGCTGCTCAACAGGAGAAAGCTGAGAAAATGGGACAAAATGCTCTTGATTATATTTCCAAGATAACTTGGGAAAAAACAATTGAAAAAATCTTGCTCATAAAAGGGAGGATTAAGGATGAAAACTGACAACAACAAGGGTAAAAAGTCATTAAATACCCACCTTCCCTATGTTCCCAACCAAACTCCTATGAAAGATATCACTATTAAAGCTGTTGTGCTGGGTGCATTATTTGGAATGATTTTCGGCTCAGCCAATGCTTACTTAGGTTTGAGAGTTGGTTTGACTATATCTACGGCCATTCCTTTGGCTGTCATTTCAGTGGGAGTTTTCCGGGCTCTCACTCCCCTTATTGGAAAAAGTACCATCCTCGACTGCAACATTGCTCAAACTACTGGCTCAGCCAGTTCTTCTTTAGCTTCAGGGATTATTTTCACCATTCCGGCTCTTTTTCTCTGGGGATTCAATCCGGGCATATTCAAAATAGGCATCCTGGCCATGCTGGGAGGAGTGTTGGGAGTATTGTTCATGATTCCCCTCCGTCGGTTCTTAATTGTCAGGGAACATGGAGTTCTCCCCTACCCGGAAGGTACAGCTGCCGCTCAGGTGTTAATCGCTGCCGATGAAGGAGGGGCTCGAGCAAAAAATGTATTCCTTGGATTGGGAATAGGAGCAGTCCTGAAAAGTTTAGTCGGTTTTTTTCAACTTTGGTCTGAAAAGATTGCCCTGAAAATACCAGTGCTCAAGAAAGCAGAACTGGGAATGGAACCTACTCCAGCCCTTCTGGGAGTAGGTTTTATTCTGGGGCCAAGAATCGCTGGCATCATGGTCGCTGGCGGAATGCTTTCATGGCTCGGAATCATCCCCCTCATTGCTTACTTCGGTGAATACCTGCCATTGCCTATTTTCCCGGAAAAAAACCTGTCCATAGCTCAGATGTCAGCCTATGATATCTGGAATAGATATATCCGCTATATAGGTGCCGGGGCTGTGGCTGTAGGAGGACTAATCACAGTAGCTAAATCACTTCCCACTATGTTCCAATCATTGAAAATCGGAATCCAGGAAATTAATCTCAAAAGACATGGAATGCAGGTCGAAAAAAAACGGACAGAAAAAGACCTCCCAATCACTGTGCTTTTTATAGGAATCATGACTGTGATAGCCATTCTTATCCTTTCCCCCCAAATCCTGGGAGTTCATACAACCACCACCATCCGTCTCATCGCTTCAGTTTGCATAGTGATTTTTGCTTTTTGTTTCGTAACTGTTTCTTCCCGCATTGTGGGCATGGTGGGTGTTTCCTCCAATCCAACATCAGGGATGACCATTGTCACCTTGTTGGGGACCAGTCTGGTCTTCTTTTTCCTCGGATGGACTGACATGCTGGGAATGGCCACTGCCTTAACAGTGGGAACGGTTGTTTGCGTGGGATCTTCCATCGCTGGAGATATTTCACAGGACTTAAAAGCAGGCTATATAATTGGCGCCACTCCAAAGAGACAACAAAGCAGTGAGCTGATAGGCGTTATTTCATCAGCTTTTGCTATTGCCGGAGCTGTTTGGCTTCTGGGAAAATCTTTCACTTTTGGTTCCGAAGCTCTCCCTGCTCCTCAAGCCGTTCTGATGAAAACAGTTATTGAGGGAGTCCTTGGCGGTGACCTGCCATGGGCTTTGGTTCTTATTGGAGGAGCTTTCGCTGTGGTAGCCGAACTGATCAAGATTCCCTCTCTTCCATTTGCTGTAGGAATCTATCTTCCATTATCCACTATGACTCCCATCTTTATAGGAGGATTCTTGAGACAATTAGTGGAGAACCGGGCCAAGAATGAAGAAGTTAGAGCTTCAAGAAAAGAAAAAGGGATTCTTCTTGGTTCAGGCTTTATTGCCGGAGAAGGAATAGCTGGTGTTCTCATTGCTCTCTATGCTTTTGTAGCCAAAGCCAAGCCCGAAGGAATCGGACTTGTTTGGCCTGGATATGGAGGAGATTTCATTGCCTTAACTGTTTTCACTCTCCTCTGTCTTTATCTCTTCCGGATGACCAAAAAATAATCAAGGTGAGATAAAAAAATGAATGCCTTACCGCTGGCCATATTGTTAATTAGCTGGCTTTTTCTGAGCTATAAAATTTACGGAAGCTTTATCGAGAAAAGAATCATGGGAATAGATCCCGACCGCCTCACTCCTGCCCGACGGATTAATGACGGGATTGATTATTCTCCGGCCAAAAAGGCACTTCTTTTCGGGCATCATTTCTCTTCCATCGCCGGAGCAGGGCCAATCCTTGGACCTCTACTGGGAGTGCTTTACTTTGGCTGGCTGGGAGCTCTTGTTTGGATTTCCTTAGGAAGTGTATTCCTGGGAGCTGTCCATGATTTTACATCTTTAATGACCTCGGTCCAGAATGACGGCACTTCTCTGGCAGACATTTCCCAAAAAACATTGGGCCGGAGAGCTAAAATAATTTTTTCTGTCTTTCTCTGGCTTGCCTTAGCCCTGGTCATAGCTGTCTTTGCAGTGGTTGCATCTCAAACTCTTGTTTCACAGCCGGAAATTGTTATTCCCACCTTTGGCCTTATTTTAATGGCCATGATCTTTGGCTGGCTAATTTACAGGAAAGGTATAAATGTCATTGTTGGAACAATTGCCGCCTTATTCTGTCTTTTTTTCTTGATTTATTTAGGCGAACTTTTCCCTATTATTCTTCCTCTCCAAATTCTGGGAATTTCTTCTCAGACCTTCTGGTTCCTCGTTTTAATCATCTATAGTCTTTTTGCTTCCACCTTGCCTGTTTGGTTTCTTCTACAGCCAAGAGATTATATCAGCACCTGGATTCTCTTTCTTGGATTAGGCCTGGGATTTTCAGGCTTGATTTTATCCAATCCCACTCTAAATGCTCCAGCTTTCACTTCCTTTTCAAACGAAGGAGGAACACTCTGGCCCATGCTTTTTGTTATTATAGCCTGTGGCGCTATTTCGGGATTTCATTCCGTAGTTGCTGGAGGGACTACTGCCAAACAGCTTCCTGATGAAAGCTCTGGAAAAGCTATTGGCTTTGGAGCCATGCTGACCGAAGCCGCCTTGGCAGGATTGGTTATTTTTATTGCTGCCGGAGCCTTAATTTGGGATCCTTCAGCTTCAGAAAATCCTCTTGGTTTTCAATTCTTAATGACATCGACCGGAGATCCCATAAAAGCTTTTGCCACTGGTTATGGAAAATTCATTTCTGCTATTCCCGGATTATCTCTTACTTTAGGCGCATTTATAGGCATGGTTATGCTTAACGCCTTTGTTCTGACCACCCTGGACACTGGAACCCGCCTCGGACGATTCATCTTCTCAGAACTTCTGGGAAAGGAAAAGAAAATTTTTCAGAACAGATGGTTGGCCTCATCAGTAATCCTGATCTTTGCTGCGGCATTAGGAGCCACTGAAGGTTATAAAGCGATTTGGCCGGTATTTGGAGCTTCAAACCAGCTGGTAGCTGCTTTAGCCTTGATCGTAGTAACTTCTTATTTGGTCAGTAAAAACCGTCCTAAGCAGTTTACCCTCTATCCTGCTTATTTCATGTTACTTACTACCATTGGAGCTCTTCTTTATCAAGGCTGGAATTTCCTTAAAGCAGGGAGCTATCTTCTTACTTTGGTCACTATTGTTTTGATTATTTTGGCGGTTATTATTATTTATGATGCCCGCTTTATCCTGTTTTCTTTCAAGAAATCACGATGAATCATCTATTGTTTTTACAGAGTGGTGATTTTAAAGACCACTCCAAGGGGATCGGGACAGCAAAGAGTTTCTGTCTCGGCAATCCAGTCATCGTGGGGTAGTTCATCTTCACGCTGCTTGGCAGTGAGAAATGGAAACAAGCTGTTTAGAGCATAAAGACAGACCTTTTTATTTCCCGGAATTTCGATGGTCCCTTCGCCCCTGATAAAGAAACAATCACCCTTTTTATGCTTAGCACCACAGCGTTGCTTGATCTCTGTTACTTCGACCTTTAAATCTTTCATGATCCCTCCTTCATCATTGCCAATATAAATCCTATCTGGAAAAAAATCAACTTTGACATTGACAATGAAAAAAGATTTATCATAAAATAATAATCCAAGATGATGAAAACAAGGAGGAAATAATGCCCAGAGCTGAACCCAATGTCGTTCCTTTATGCGACGTATTACTCGTTTTGCTCATCATCTTCATGGTGATCACTCCCATGGTCCAGAAAGGGATCGATGTCAAGCTACCTGAGACCACCGCTGATACCAGCGCCACTCCTCAAGGACTCATCGTTTTAACCTTAAAAAAAGATCTGAGCGTTATGATCAACCAGGAAGAAATTGAACTAAACATGCTCCAGGACCGTTTAAGAACCATTTACCAGGCTCGTTCTGATAAAACTATCTTTATCAGAGCTGATGCAAAACTCCCTTACAGCCGGGTTATCGAGCTTATCGATATTGCTAAGGGTGCAGGTATCGAAGTTTTAGGGATTATACCTGAATACTTTACCGAGGAATAATAATCCACCTTTTCTCCCCGAAGAAATGGACTTGAATTATCTCCTGATAAAGGAGACTATTCTCCATCAACAAACTAATTTTTTCAACAGCCCCAAGTCCCATCTCCGGAATTTTTTATGAATAAACTTCCCTCCTCTGAAAAGGGATATCAGCGCGGATTGATTTTTCTATCAGGGACGGGGATGATTATATTCTCAATCCTTACCCTTCAGCACTTTTACCAGGCTAATTTCCCCGAATCCATTTTTAAGGGCTCTTTCTGTGATATAAGTGCTTTTTTAAACTGTGATGGTTCCGCCTTTTCCCCTATTTCCCATCTTGCAGGAATTCCTATTGGTTATTTCGGCTTGATAGTAGGGGCTTTGTTTATCATGGGAATTCTTTTTCCATCTCCTTCTTTTGAAAAAACTAACAGATTCATTTCTTTTATAAACAGCCTGGGAGCTCTTGGATTACTTGCATATTCTCTGTTTTTTTTAAACAGCCTCTGTCTTCTTTGCGCTGGATACTACATTTTTTCCTTATTAATCTTTTTTTTATTCTGGAAATATCACATAAACACAACAAAGAGTAAAAAACCCCCATTCTTTAAATCTTTTTTTCAGCCCTCCTTCAAGCATATTTTTGTTTTTGCCATAATTACAACGAGCGGAGCCTATGGCTTTCATTTGTTCTATGAAACCAAACAAAAGGCCCAATTAGGTGGGGTAGCCACCAAAATTGTTAAAGAATATTACAGTTTGACTGAAGTCAGCAATCCCAGCTTCATCTCCCCTTTCTGGATTGCCAGAGCTACAGAAAAATTCGAAGACGCTCCAATTAGAGTTATTGAATATGCTGATTTTCTCTGCCCGGATTGCCTGTTTCTTTACCAGCAGCTTGACCGATTAAAGAAAGAATATAAGGGAAAAATAAATATTGCTTTTCAGTTTTTCCCCCTTGAAGCCAAGTGTAATCAAGTAGTGGAAAAAGATTTACATCCCAGCTCTTGCGACCTTTCTTACATAGCTGCATCTGATCCAGAAAATTTCAATAGAATTCATGACGAAATCTTTGATAATTTCAAAAAAGCCAGAGATCCGGAATGGCGTCTTAAATTAGCTCAAAAATATGGAGTTGAAGCCGCTTTAACCGACCCAGAAATTCATGAACTTGTTCAAAAGATAATTGATACAGGCAGAGAATATGAAAAAACTTCAGAAGATTATGCCTACGGCATAAGGTCCACTCCAACCATGATCATCAACAACAGGATGATAATCGGAACTCTTCCTTATCCCCATTTGAAAGCAATTTTTGAATCTTTGCTTCAGGAGAAAGACAAAAAGAAAACCCAGAAATTCATTGAAGAATGGGTTGATTTACGTAGATAATATAAAAAAAAGTCTATTTTGTCTATTCCGTCTGTTCACAGCTCACCCTATTAACAATTCACTATTTACTATTCACCATTTTTGGTTTATTGTGTCTAATTTTATTTTTTTATGGGACCGACTACTTCTCTTGAAATAACTAAGCGCTGGATTTCATTTGTTCCTTCATAAATCTGAAGGAGTTTGGCGTCTCTCATCAACTTTTCCATGGGATAATCTTTCATATAACCATAACCTCCAAATATCTGAAGAGCTTCGGTAGTTACTTTCATAGCCACATCAGAGCCGTACAATTTGGCCATGGCTGATTCTTTGCCACAGGGTTTCCCCTGGTCCATAAGCCAGGCTGCATGCCATACAAGATGGCGGGCGGCATTAATTTCTGTCGCCATCTGGGCAATCTTGAAAGATGTGTTCTGAAAAAGAGCAATAGGTTTCCCGAATTGCTCTCTGGTTTTAGCATATTCAACAGCATATTCCAGAGCAGCCCTGGCCACTCCAACTCCAGCTGCTCCTACTGGTGCTCGGGTATGATCCAGCGTTCTCATGGCAATAATAAATCCCATGCCTTCTTTGGCCAACATATTTTCAGCTGGAATCCTGACATCTTCAAAAAAGAGCTCAACCGTATTGGAAGCCCTGTGTCCCATTTTATCTTCTTCTTTACCGATAACAATACCCTTTGTATCCCTGGGAACAATAAAAGCACTCATACCCCTGGCTCCCTTTTCCGGGTCAGTCAGGGCAAATATGACATAAAGGCTGGCAATACCACCATTGGTTATAAAGCATTTTGAACCGTTAATGATATATTCATTGCCGTCTTTGACTGCTTTAGTCTTGAGAGAACCTGCATCTGATCCGGCTTCCCTCTCAGTCAAACAAAATGAGGCAAAGCTTAATTTTTCAGTACAAGGAGTGAGATGTTTCGATTTTTGTTCCTCTGTCCCAAAAAGAATAATCGGAGTAAAGGCCAATGAACTGGCCATTATGGTTGTATACATTCCGGCACAAGCCCAGGCTAATTCCTCACTGATAATCACTGTATCCAAATGACTTAGCCCCCCTCCTCCATACTGGGCGGGAATCTCGCAGGTAATGAAACCAATCTCAAAAGCTTTTTCCATAATAGCCTGGGGAAATTCATCTCCCCGGTCATATTTAGCCACATTTGGCTTCATTTCTTTCTGGGCAAACTCTCTGGCCATCTCCTGAAGTGCTTTTTGTTCGTCAGCTAAACTGAAATCAATCACGTTCTCCTCCTCATTAAATTTCAGATTTTTTGTTAATCTGTTTTATACTTAATTAATCAAAGGATGTCAATTTTAGAGAGCCAAAAGACTTTTTCCCTGACCATGGCATAAATAATATTGTCGATTCCCAGCATTTCTTGTAAAACATCTTGAGGCCTTAGAGGATTCTGCTGGTTCCATATTATATTCAGGAAAATTTTCTTAGCATTTGGAGAATAAACAATTTCCTCCAGTCTTGGATCTTTATTTTTTAATGAATAAAGGTTTACCGCATCAGATATGAATTTTGACAAATTAGACCGAGATCTTTTTCCGGCTTTCTCTTTGGCTGTTTCTCTCAATCTCCGGCTTATTGAAGCATGATCTATATTCAGAGAATAAAGAAATCCCTTTATATCATCTTGAAGATTTGGACTGCTTCGGGCTTGTTGCTTGAAGCCGAAAAATCTAATACCGGGAGAAGTAAAAGAATTCATCTTCTCCAAAAACTCACTTTCTTCCCAGAGCCGGCTTGCATATATTTCCACTACTTCCTGCCTGCCTTCCATTCCCAGGGGAAGAGCCGGAAGAAACGTCATTCTCATTTTGGGATGAAATCCTCCGGTAAAATCGGGCATGAATCCGGTTCTCCGAATAATCCTTTGAAGGTTATGATTAAAATCTCTGTGGGAAATATAAACAGCAGGTCCTGACTTGGAATAAAAGAGTCGATAGCGGAAAGTTTTTTCCTGTTTTTTCTCTTTAGTTACTATAGAAGGAACCTTCATGGGAATTTCTTCTCCGAATTGTTTTTCCATCCTTGAGGCTAAAGTGCAGCCGCGGCACCTCCGACAGTCCTGCTCAAGACAGGAAGGAGTGCGGATTCCTTGCCTAGACTTATCCAGCTCAGATAGCAAAAATGATTTTTTCAATCCTGTCTCGACATGATCCCAGGGTAGTTTTTCTTCTCTGTCAATGGATCTAAGATATTTCTGGTTATCAATCTGCAAATCCTTGAAAGTTTCTTCCCATATTCGGGGATTAAAATGGTCAGCCCAACTGTCAAATCTCGCTCCCCTTTTCCAGGCTTCCAGGAGGACTGAAGAAAGATTTCGATCTCCCCTGGAGAAAACCGCTTCCAGCAGGGAATTCTTCACTGGATGAAATTTGAATTTAATAAAACGGTATTTTTTTAATCTCCACTTTAAATAACTTTGTTTCTTTCTTAATGACTCCTCATTTTCCATGGCTAACCACTGAAATGGAGTATGTGGTTTGGGAATAAATGAGGAAACCGATAGGTTTATCTGAGGGGATTTCTTTAATTCCTTATAACCGATACTAATTATTTCTTGGATTAATCTGACAATTCCCAACAAATCTTCTTCGGTCTCTGTAGGCAAGCCTACCATGAAATAAAGTTTTATCAATTGCCATCCTCTGGAAAAAGCATTCCGACAGGCTTGTCTAATATCTTCATCTTTAAAATCTTTATTAATTACTGCTCTCAGCCTTTCTGTCCCAGCCTCAGGAACAAGAGTGAAGCCGGTTTTTCTTACTCTAAGAATGGTGTCAGCCATATCAGAAGTTAATCCTCTGGGGCGAAGAGAAGGAAGAGAAAGGGCAATTTTTTTTTCCTCACATTCCTTCATCAAGTTCTTTATGACTGAATCAAGATAAGGATAATCTGACACTGAAAGAGCTGACAGGGAAGCATCATCATAGCCTGAGTAATGAAGAATCCTAAGAAGCTTTTGGCTGACAAAATCTGGTTTTTTCACTCGATGAGGAAAATAAATGCTTGCCGCCTGACAAAAGCGGCACCTTTGAGGACAACCCCTGGTTACCTCGACAGAAGCCCTGTCGAAAACAGCCTGAATATGGGGAACAATAAATTTTTCCGGGGTGGGCGCTTCATGAAAAGGGTAATATTGCCTTTTCTGAATTCTTCGGAGAATTCTGCCTTTTGGCTCGACATAGGTCAAGGAGCTTTTTTTCTGGATCATCACTTCATAGGAGGATGGGACATAAATCCCTTTTAATGACATAAATTCCTGTAATAGCTTTTCCCGGCTAAGACCATTGCCTTTTATCTTCATATAGGTGTTAACTATATCCTTAAAACCCTCTTCTCCGTCACCAATAAAGAAAAAATCAAAAAAATCAGCCACCGGTTCAGGGTTGAAGGCGGCTGGCCCGCCACCTATTACCAAAGGATCCACGATACTCCGTTCTCTATTGGTCAGAGGAATCTGGCCAAGTTCAAGAACAGTTAAAATGTTTGTATAATTTAGCTCATACATTAGAGAAAAGCCAACCATATCAAATTCAAAAAGGGGGATTTTATTCTCCAAGGAATAGAGGGGGATTTTCTTTCTTCTTAATGCTTTTTCAAAATCAGGCCAAGGAGTGAAAACCCTTTCCGCTAAAATACCGGGTTCTCCGTTAAGAAGGTCGTACAATATTTTCTGACCTAAATATGACATACCTACTTCATAAACATCAGGAAAAACTAAAGCTATTTTTATATCCATGCAAGAAGGATTCTTCTTAATCTCATGCCACTCTCCCCCGATGTACCTGGCAGGTTTTTCTACTTGCCATAATAGAGGTTCAATCCTGTTAAAATCGATTTTCTTCATTTTTTATTAGAGAACCTTTTTAATCAGATAAAAACATTAAATATTGACAAATCTCCTCATTCTGACATTGAGGACAAGAGAAACAGCTAAATAATTTGACAAAAGCGATGAACCTCCATAACTAACCAAGGGAAGAGGAATGCCTGTAACTGGAAATAAACCAATGGTCATCAGAATATTGACAAGAAACTGGCAGGTTAGCATCATGGCAACCATAAATACTAAATAAACTCCAAGTCTATCCCTTGAAAGAAAGGATGTCATGAATATTCTAAAAAGAAAGAATGCATAAATAATGATAAAAACTGATGCTCCCACAAATCCAATTTCTTCTCCAATTACAGAAAAAATAAAATCAGTATGACGGGCCGGCAGGAATCTAAGCTGGCTCTGAGTTCCTTTCATGAAACCTTTTCCCAACAATCCACCTGAACCAATGGCAATCTTGGACTGATTCAATTGATAACCTGCCCCCAGAGGATCACTTTGGGGGTTAATCAGAGTAATCAAGCGGTCCTTCTGGTAGTCATGGAGCAAAAAGCTCCATCCAAGGGATCCGAAAAGAATAAGTAAAATCAAAGAAAATATAAATATTTTTTTATTGAGCCCGGCCAAGAGAAGAGCTCCCAGGAAAGCTGGCAATAAACTCAGAGCTGTTCCTAGATCAGGCTGGACGGTGACCAGGGAAAAAGGAATCATCACCAGGCTTCCTGTAACCAGGAAATCGGGCCAGGAAATTTTTTCTCTTCTATATCCAGAAAAATAGCGGCCCAAAAAGAGTATCATAACAATCTTCATAAGTTCAGAAGGCTGAACCTGAAAAAACGGTAAATTAATCCAGCTTTTAGTCCCGGCTGTTAACTCTCCAAAGAGAAGAATCCCAGCCAGAACTGCCACTAATAACCAGTAGGCAAGAAAAGAAAAATCAGTCAGATTATGATAGTCCAGAAATAGAAAGCAAATCATAGCAATCAGACTTATTAATATCCAAATAATTTGCCTTACATGAAAATTTCCTGGAATATAATGAGAACTGCTATAAATAAACAAAACTCCCCCCAGGGAAATTAATAAAAGAAGTCCAATCAAAGCCCAGTCAAGATGGCGGATTAATTCTCTGTCAATCATATTTTTTCTTGTAGAGGGAAAACAATTCTTTAGCTAAAGGGGCTGCTGTTGCTCCCCCCATTCCTCCGTATTCAACCAGGACAGTAACCACAATTTCTGGATTTTCCCGCGGGGCAAATCCACTGAACCAGGAATGCGTTTTAAATTCCCTGCCCATTTCATCCTGAGTTTTTCTACTCACTAACTGGGTGGAACCTGTTTTGCCACAAACATTGAACCCAGGCACATTAGCCCCTCTCCCCGTCCCCCCTTCATTGACTGATTTCCACATCCCACTAATGACTTTATCAAAAAGAATCTTTTTCTCTTTCCAGAAAGGAAGAGAAATGGAGCTGGAAACAGAATGGTTATTACTCTCTTTGTCTTCAACTTCCAGGAGTAAATGAGGAGTCATCTTTTCGCCTCTATTGGCCAGCACTGATGTCAAGACAGCAACCTGTAAAGGAGTAACCAGAAGAGGCCCTTGACCTATAGAGACAGAAATGGTTTCACCAGGATACCATGATTCTCCCTTGATTCTTTTTTTCCAATCTGTATCAGGAACCAACCCCTCTTTTTCACCTGGAATATCTATTCCTGTTCGTGTACCCAGCCCAAGGCTCCGGGCATAAAAAGCTATTTTATCAATATTTATTCTCTTTCCCAGCTGATAAAAATAAATATTACAGGAATGCTGGATAGCATCTATTAAGTTAAGACTTCCATGACCAGTCTTATACCAGCAAGAAAAAGGATGACCATAAATTATGGTTGTTCCACTACAGTAAAAGACCGAATTTTCTGAGATTTCCAATGCATCAAGACCAGCTAAAGCCATGACAATCTTAAAAATCGACCCCGGAGAATAAAGGCCACGGATTGCCCGGTTTTCGAGAGGAAAGTCAGAACTCCGAATAAATTTCTGCCATTCATCAGGAGAAAAACGGGTGATGAACTTATTCGGGTCATAAGAAGGGAAGCTAGCCAAGGCCAATATATCACCGTTTCTGGGATCCATCACGATCACTGCTCCTTCTTTCCCGGCAAGCAGCTCTTCGGCTCTTTTTTGAAGATCGAAATCCAAAGTCAACCTGACGGTATTTCCCCGGACGGGCTTACGCTGGAAAACTTCTTCCACTCTTCTTCCAAGACTGTCTACCACTTCTACCACCAACCCAGAAGTTCCATTCAGCTCTGCTTCATACTGTCTTTCAATACCGGTCATTCCAACCAAATCCCCTGCCCTCTTGTCCATTAATCTCCCGGATGACAAGTCTTCAAAAGAAATTTCTTGAAGATATCCCATAACATGGGAAGCAAAGGTTTTAAAAGGATAATCCCTTTTAGGCTCTGACTCTATGAGTAACTCCGGAAATTCCAGTTGCCGGCTTTCTATGCGAGAAACTTCTTCTATGGATAAATTATCTTTTATCACCAGAGGCTGGAATTTTGGAATAGTGCTGTATTTTTCTATTCTTTCCTTGAGCACCTCAATATCCAAATTTAAAACTTCTGCAACTCTCTCATATGAGTCCTCAAGATCTGAACAGTTTTCCCTGATCATAGAAACTTTAAAAGAAGCCCTGTTCTTGGCAAGAATCACTCCATTTCTTTCAATAATCAAACCACGTTGAGGAGAAACAATAATTTCCCGGAGTCGGTTTAACTCAGACTTTTTCCAGTATTTTTGGAAGTCAAGAATTTGGACTTTCCAGAACAAAAGGAGAATAAAAATAATCAGGACCACAAATATACCCTGAACTCTTTTCACTCTGGAATGAATGGTGGACAGGTCTTCATAAATCCGGTTATTTATTTTCACTGAAGCCAAGCCTTTTTGTAATCTGGGGTATTAGAGTAAATAAAACTGCCCCAGTTCCTGCTGAAACTAATGGCTGAAGAAAAAGAACTTCCATTCCAGCAGATACCGGTTCAGCCAGAATGTAGGCATAGAGAAAAAACCAAATTCCCAGTTCTATACTCATTAAGCATAACAGAAAAAGAAAATTACGGTGAACAGGAAAAACATGTATTTTTCTGGAAAAATAACCAGCCAAAAAGCCAGTAATAGTTTTGGCAATGCCAGAGATTCCGAATATTCCTGAAGACATCGAATCCAAGATCAGCCCGGCCAGAGCCCCCAAAAAAGAGCCGAAGATTTCCCCTTTTTTCATGGCAAAATAAATTACCACCAGGCTGAACAGGTTCAAAGATAAAACCAAGGATAAAGACACTTTTGAAAAGAAAGAATAAAACAGAAAAGCTCCCAGGAGGGCAAGGCCTGCTTTTAAGATGTCTTTCATTGGCTAAAAATATTTTTGGCATTCTGCCTGATTACAGCAACATGATCCAAGTAACGGAAATCAAAAAAGGGATTAACCTTGATTTCTTTGAAAAGAGTGTCTCCCGGCACAACAGAAACAATTACTCCTACCATGATTCCAGGTGGAAAAATTCCTTCGTATCCAGTGGTTATTAGTTTATCTCCTTCGGATATGTCTTTTTCTGTCCCCAAAATATATTTTAAATAACAACCACCTTTCCCGTCGCCGGAAAGAATCCCTGCTATTTCTTTTTTTTCCGTCTCCACACTGGCAGCAAAAGAGAGATCAGTTATCAGATGAACTCGAGCCTCTCCCCTGGATATGGGGAGGATGGTCCGTCCTACCAAAAATCCACGTGGATCTAAGACGGCCATGTTTTCTTGAATTCCATCTTTTCGGCCCCGGTTGATGGTGATAGACTTGAAATAATTACTGGGATCCAGTCCAATGACCCTGGCTGAAAGAATGTCTTCTTCTATCATCTTTAAAAGAGATCTCATTTTGGCCACATTTTCATATTCTTTTAATGATTGCCGCAATAAAACATTTTCCTCTTTCAGCTTGAATATTTCCTTTTTTAAATCTTCATTTTCTTTTTTAACATCTCTTAGGTGAATATATCCCTCCCATAACTGAGAAACGCTCCAGAAAAAAGAATTAACTCCCTTTTGTAAAGGAGAGAGAAAAGAAAAAAAGGTTCTTTCCAGATAACTTGGCTTTTGTCCCCTGGGTAATTGAAGAGAAAGCAGTGTCATCTGAACTAGAATAATGATAGCAAATATGATAAGGTTTTTATTCCGATGGAACAAGGACATAGACTTCAGTTTATATAAGTGAAATCTTCTTCAGAAGATCCAAATCTTCCAGCATCTTGCCTGCCCCAAGAACAACAGTGGTTAAGGGATCCTCTGTAATAAAGACAGGAAGCTGCGTTTCTTCCCGAATTCTTTTATCCAGGTTTTTTAGAAGAGCTCCTCCTCCGGTGATAATAATCCCCCGGTCAATAATATCTGCCGAAAGTTCGGGAGGAGTTTTTTCCAAGGCTATTCTTATAGCATCAACAATGGAAGAAATTATATCTTCCATGGCTTCTCTGACTTCTTGATCATCAATAACTATGGTCTTTGGAATCCCTTCTCTTAAATCTCTTCCCTTGATTTCAATAGTCATTGGTTCATCGAGAGGATAAGCAGAACCGATTTGTATCTTCACGCTTTCAGAGGTTTTTTCTCCTATTAATAAATTGTATTTCTTTTTTATGTACTGAATGATCGCCTCGTCCATTTCATTCCCAGCAACTCTGATAGAATGATTAAAGACAATCCCATTTAAGGAAATGACAGCAATATCCGTGGTTCCGCCGCCGATATCAACAACCATATTGCCGGTTGGTTCTGAAATGGGCAAATCCGCTCCCACTGAAGCAGACATGGGTTGCTCCACTAAATAAACTTCGGATGCTTTGGATCTGAGAGCCACATCTTTTACTGCTCTTCTTTCTACCTGGGTTATGCCGGTGGGAATACCGATGACGATTCTGGGCCGAAGTAAAAAACCCCTGTTGTTAGTAGCTTTTTTTATGAAATAATCCAACATTTTCTCTGCTATTTCAAAGTCAGCTATGACCCCATCTCTCATGGGTTTAATGGTCAGAATATTTTCAGGAGTTTTGCCCAGCATGTCTTTAGCTCTTTTTCCTACAGCTTCTACTTTGCCGGTTAGCCTGTTGACAACAACAATGGAAGGTTCCTGAACTATAACTCCTTTTCCCTTGAGAAAAACCAGAGTGTTGGCAGTTCCCAGGTCAATAGCCAGATCACAAAATATTTTTCTTTTTATCCAGGACACAAGACCCATTTCTAATCTTCTTTTATTCCAGATGTTTTTTAACATAATTTCTGGTTACAAGCAAATAAAAAAAAGAGGCGCTCTCCAAAGGGACATTCTTTCCCCAAGAAATAAATAAATCCCTTGATTTTTGAAGGCAGGAATAATATTATGCAAAAAAAATGTAGAAACCTTCTTGAGGAGGAATCAATGAACCAGCCATCATTCAAACCCTATGTTTCACCCGAACAATCCATGAAAGAAATTTCTTTCAGAGCAATCTTTCTGGGAATAATCATGGCTGTAATTCTGGGTGCTGCTAATGCTTACTTAGGATTAATGGCCGGAATGACCGTAGCTGCCACTTTCCCGGCTGCAGTAATTTCCATGGCTATCCTCAGGCCTTTCAAGGGAACAATTTTAGAAGAAAACCTGGCCAGAACTACTGGAGCCGTGGGAGAAGCTTTGGCTGCTGGAGCCATTTTTACCATTCCGGCTTTCCTTATGACCGGAGTTTGGACCCAGTTCGATGTAGTTAAATCATCTCTATTAATGCTTGTTGGTGGAATCCTCGGCGTTTTTCTTATTATCCTTGTCCGGCGAACACTGGTTGAAGACACAGATCTTCCCTTTCCGGAAAGTGTGGCTTGTGCTGAAATGGTGAAAACCGGCCAGAAAGCAGGCTCTCATGCAGCCTATATGTTCTGGGCTATGGGACTCGGAGGTTTCATCGAATTTTTCTCCAGTGATAACGGTATAAGACTCATCCGGCCTTATGTTCGAAGTGTATTTAAAATACCTGGACTAAGTCGAATAACCTATCTTAATTCTGATAACACAGAAATTTATAAATCTCCTCCGGTGGAAGGTCGCATGTTCATTGAATCCCCTGCCGCCAATGCCGCTTTGACCGGAGTAGGATTCATTATCGGTCCCAAACTGGCCGCTCTCACATTTTCTGGAGGGGTTCTGGGCTGGCTCTTCTTAATGCCTATCCTTCTTTTTATCTCAGGTGAACTAAAAAACATTGTTTCTCAAGAACTCGGCTCTTGGACTGAAATCGCTATCTCTGCCTACAATTCCCAGGTCAAACCCATTGCAGTCGGGGCCATGCTGGTTGGGGCTTTCTATACTCTATTTAGAATGAGAAAAAGCTTAGCAGCAGGAATCGGCCGCTCTATAGGTGATGTTAAAAAAGCTCAAATAGAAGGTTCAGATACAACCATCAGGACTGATAAAGACATTCCTTTCCCCACAGTGGTGATGGCTATTGGGGCCCTTATTATTCCCATGATATTTCTCTATAATGTCTTTACCCATAGTTTTGGCACATCACTTGTAGCCGCTCTGGTTATGATAGTCATGGGACTCCTTTTTGCCGCTGTAGCCGGTTATCTGGTGGGTATTATTGGGTCCTCTTCCAATCCTATTTCCGGTTTGACCTTGACCACTCTTCTAATTGCTGCTTTGATGATGGTTCTTCTCGGACAGAGAGGCATGGAGGGTATAGCTGCTGTTCTGGGAGTGGCTGCTGTTGTTTGTTGTGTAGCAGGAGTTGCTGGAGATATGATCCAAGATTGGAAAGTAGGACATATTCTGGGAGGTACTCCCTGGAAAATGCAGATTGGAGGCATGATTGGAGTGGCCGCTGCAGCCCTGACTCTAACCTTTTCTCTTCAACTTCTCCAGAATAATGTAGCCGGAGGAATTGGAGGAGAAATCCTTCCCGCTCCTCAGGCTGGATTAATGGCTACTATGGCCAAAGGAATTGTGGGAGGAGAAATGGCCTGGCCCTTGGTTATCGCAGGAATGCTTCTTTCCATTGTCCTCATTCTTATCGGCTCTCCCTCTCCTATGCTTATTGCAGTAGGAATGTATCTTCCTTTCAGATCAACCGCCTGCATCTTTTTTGGTGGAATCCTTAAATATATATTGGATAGAAGGGCTCAAAAGAGAAAACCCACTGAGAAAGGCAGGGAAATTCTGGGGAATATAGGTCTTCTTCTGGCTTCAGGGCTTATTGCCGGCCAGGCTCTTATGGGAATAATTACAGCTGCTCTTCAAGGAGCAAAAGTCAAGCTTCCCGAATCCTTGAATAATCCCTGGTTAGCCTTGATTATATTCTTTGTTCTCGCTTTCATTCTAATTTATTTTCCCTACAAGAAAATGATTGCGTCAGGTGAATACGGTAAAAACCAAGAATAATGGTAAATTAACCAGATAAAAAATAATTTTCAAGAAAAAAGTGACTAAGTTCAGCTCTTCTCCTGTAAATCTACTTGACCTGATCCCCGAACGGAAAACGAAGTGGGAAAATAAAGAGGGACAGATAATACTTCTGAAAAACAAATTTAAAAATCCCCTGCTGGTCAAACATCTACTTCCCAGGATGAAAAATCCATATTACCGGATAAAACTTGACCGGATAGGGAGCGAAGTTTGGGGACTATGTGACGGGAAAAAGACTGTCCGTGAAATCGGAGAATGTCTTCAACAGCGATTTCAGGAGAAAATCGATCCAGTCTACGACCGGTTAGCCCTTTTCCTTCAGACTTTAGAGAGAAACCGTTTTATTCTTTTTAAGAAAAATAAAAATACTTCTTGAGAATAAAAAAAAATGAAAAATGTTCATATGTCCTTCCCTGCAGATGCATTTTGTCCGACTCGCTCCTCTATCTTGTTTATCTGGTTTATCTTGTTTATCTAGTTTCAGTTATCTCGCCCACATCGCCTTTTTCATCCATTTATACCAGACAAACCAGATAGACTAAACAGACGGAACAGACTAAACAGACGGAATAGACTAAACAGACGGAATAGACTAAACAGACTGAACAGACTGAATCAGCCAATCCATTTGAATATATTTGTTTCTTGGACTAAAATATGTTTCAATTATGGAAAAACTGCAAATTATCAAGTACGGGCAACTCGCACTTCACAAACCCTCCCGGGAAATTAAGGATATAAACCGGGAAATCGTAGAACTGGCCCGGAAGATGGTGGAAACAATGTATA
>CAYTTR010000010.1:0-23952 GCA_964440805.1 uncultured Eubacteriales bacterium | reverse complement strand
CCGTACCCGGAATCGGCTTGGCTGCCCCCCAGGTCAACCGAGGCTTACGGTTAATTACTGTTGACCTGACAGCTGGAGAAAAGAAAAACCAGCTTTTCATTTTGATAAATCCCGTTATTTTGGATAAAGACGGAGAAGATGTTTCGGAGGAAGCCTGCCTTTCGGTACCAGGAGTTCAGGAAAAAGTAAACCGGCCCTTCCGGGTAATTCTTAAGGGATTAAATTTGCAAGGTCAGGAAAAAATTATTGAAGCAGAAGGCCTTTTGGCCAGAGTTTTTTGTCATGAAATTGATCATCTGAATGGTATTCTTTTTATCGATCATCTATCTCCTTTAAAACGGTCCTTGTTAAGGAAAAAACTAAAAAAAGAATTGATTGATAATGAAAATCGTTTTTCTGGGTAGTCCAGCTTGTGCCCTTCCTTCCCTTGAAAAGTTACTGAAATATGGTCACCAGATTCCCTTAATTATCTGTCAGCCTGACAGGCCCTCCGGAAGAGGAAAAAAACTCACCTCATGTCCTGTTAAACGATTCGCTCTGGATAGGAATATCCAGGTTTATCAACCTCAGAGTATAAGAAAAGATCCAAATGCACTGTCCGTTATTTCCTCCCTGAACCCTGATGTCTGTGTGGTTGTGGCTTATGGCCAAATCATTCCCTCTAAGCTGCTCGAAGTTCCTCCTCATGGATTTTTCAATGTACATTTTTCCCTCCTCCCCCACTACCGAGGAGCAGCTCCTGTTGCCAGAGCCATTCTAAAAGGAGAAGAAATAACAGGCGTTACTATAATCAGATTGAATGAAAAAATGGACGAAGGAGATATTCTTACTCGGATGGGAGTAGCCGTCCTCCCTTATGAAACAGCAGGAGAATTAGAAATGCGACTGGCTGAAAAGGGAGCCGAACTTCTTGTAAATACGCTGTCTCATCTCGATGAAATTACTCCCCAGAAACAAGATCATTCCCAGGCTACCTATGCTCCCAAGATAGACAAAGAAGAAGGTTTGATAGACTGGAACCAGGAGGCGACAGCAATTGAACGAAAAGTCCGGGCTTTCACACCTTGGCCTTCAGCTTATACATACTTTCAAGGTAAGAGACTGAAAATTCTTTCCGGCCGGGCTCTTCCAGAAAAAACCAGTTCGGATAAACAAGCCGGATTGATCCTCAAAGCAGATAAAGCAGGAATCCAGATTTGCTGCGGTGGAGGAAGCATTTTCCTGATAACTTCCCTCCAGCCGCAAAATAAAAAGCCTATGAGTGCTTACTCATTCTCTCTGGGACAAAAGATAAAACCGGAATCAACCTTTTTTGGTTAACATTCAGGGTGAAACCAACAAAACAAACTTAAGAAACTAGAGAAACATAAGAAACCAAATCAGTCAACAAATTTTATTCTTCGAGGATGTAATAGTAGGGATTAAGGGATTTTCCATCACGTTTTATCTCGTAATGAACATGAGGCCCCAAGGCTTTTCCAGTGCTCCCCACCAGGCCGATGGTCTCTCCCCGTTTTACCTTCTGACCAGGTTTGACCAGAAATTTACTTAAGTGGCAGTAGATGGTGGTATATCCCCCCCGATGGCTTATTTTGATGGTGTTACCGCCAATTTTTTCTAATTTGGTCTGAATCACTACTCCATCTGCTGTGGCTGCCACCGGGTTTCCATAATGAGTGGCAATATCAATTCCCCAATGAAAAGTCCTTTTCCCGGTAAAAGGATCATCCCTCCATCCATATGGAGAAGTAACCCAGCCTTTAGTGGGCCAAATGGTCGGAGTGGCTGAAAGCTTCAAGGCTTGTTCCTCGAAATGAGAGGCTAAGATGTTCAGGTTTTTCTCAATTCCTTCAGCCTTTTGCTTTAAAGATTCTATTCTTTGTAAGTTCAAATCCTGTGGAGGCGAAGAAGGAAGAGAGACTTGACCCTGTTCTTCGGTTCCACTACCTACTCCGGGGCTGGCTTCCATTATATCCGTGGATTTCAATCCAGCCATGATATTGAGTTTTTTAGCATATTGTTCAAAAGTATCAACAGTTGATTTCAACCGGGTAATAGAATCCTGATAAGAAATCAATGTTTGTTTGTACTGTTTATTTTCTTCTAAAAGTTCCTGATATTTTTCTCTGGTTACATTCATGGTAAAGTAATCCACCAGGAAAACAGACAGAACTAAAATAAAAAATAATCCTAATCCCCTAAAAAATCTTATTTTTCTCTTAGAAAAGGAAATAATACGCTGTTTTCCTTGGCCATGAGGGATGATGATTAAAGATATCCTTTTTTTCTCCATTATTATTAATTTTGATTACCATAAATAAAAAAACAATGTCAAGTAAAACATTGCTCTTGGTTTACCTGCCTGGGATATTTTTCTTAATCCAGTCAACAATATCATCAGTAGAAGAGCCGGGAAGAAAAATTTCCTTGATGCCGATTTCTTTAAGAAAAGGAACATCCTTTTCCGGAATTATGCCTCCTGCCATTACCTTAATATCTGAAGCGTCTATTTCTTTAAGCAGAGACATTACCCTGGGAAAAAGAACATGATGAGCCCCGGAGAGAATACTTAATCCGATAAGATCAACATCTTCCTGGACAGCGGTATTAACTATTTCTTCAGGAGTTCTTCTTAAGCCTGTATAGATAACCTCCATTCCAGCATCTCTGAGGGCTCTGCAAATGACTTTGGCTCCCCGGTCATGCCCATCAAGACCTGGTTTAGCAATAAGCACCCGTAATTTTTTCTCAGCCATAGTGGCCTCCTTCTTCCTTATCTTCTTCAGTTCCAATTGAAAAGTTTTTTCTTTTGTCAATAAGTGGCTGGTTCACGATATTCTCCATATACTTCTTTTAAGGCATCCATAATTTCGCCCAGGGTAGCATAACTTTTAACACTCTGAATAATATAAGGCATCAAATTGAGATCATCCTGGGCAGCTTTCTTTAAATTCTTAAGTGTTTCCTTTACTTTCGAAGAATTTCTGGTCTTTCTGACATTTTTCAATCTTTCAAGCTGCTGCTCAGCCACTGAATCATCAATTTCTAAAAGAGGAATAGGTTTATGCTTCATCTGGAAAGCATTGACTCCCACAATAATTTTTTCTTTTTTATCCACAGCCTTCTGATAGTCATAGGCACTGTTCATGATTTCCTGCTGGGGAAATCCCATTTCAATGGCTTTGACCATTCCTCCCATATCATCAATTTTCCTGATATAATCTTCTGCCTCTGCTTTCATTTCTTCTGTAAGTTTTTCCACAAAATAGGAACCGGCTAAGGGATCAATTGTGTTGGCTACACCGCTTTCATGGGCAATAACTTGTTGGGTTCTAAGGGCTATAGTCACTGCCTGCTCAGAGGGCAAGGCATAGGTTTCATCTAAGGAATTAGTATGAAGAGATTGAGTTCCTCCTAAAACCGCAGCCAACGCCTGGATAGCTACTCTGATTACATTATTGTATGGCTGCTGGGCCATAAGAGAAACGCCGGATGTTTGAGTATGAAATCTCAGCCACCAGGAACGAGGATTCTTGGCCTGAAATCTATTCCTCATTATTTCCGCCCAGAGACTGCGGGCTGCTCTGTACTTAGCGACTTCTTCAAAAAGATCATTATGAGCATTAAAAAAGAAAGAAAGGCGGGGAGCGAAATCATCGACTTTAAGCCCCCTGGCTCTGGCCCACTCCACATATTCAATTCCATCACGAAGGGTAAAAGCCAGTTCTTGGGCGGCAGTAGAGCCGGCTTCCCTGATATGATAACCAGATATGGAAACGGTGTTCCAGCGCGGCACTTTCTTGGCTCCATATTCGAAAGTGTCAACTATTAGCTTCATTGATGGTTTAGGAGGAAAAACGAATGTTTTCTGGGCAATATATTCTTTGAGAATATCATTCTGAATAGTACCGGAAAGCTTTTCCGGAGGAACTCCCTGTTTTTCTCCAACAGCAATATACATGGCCCAAAGGAGAGCGGCTGGTGGATTTATGGTCATTGATGTTGATACTTTATCCAAAGGAATGCCGTCAAAAAGAATTTCCATATCGGCTAAGGAATCAACTGCTACTCCACACGTGCCAATCTCACCTTTGGCCAGCGGATGATCTGAATCTATTCCCATTAATGTAGGCAGATGAAAAGCTACACTTAATCCTGTCTGTCCGTGGGAAAGAAGATATTTGTAGCGTTTGTTGGTATCTTCGGCAGTACCAAATCCGGAAAACTGGCGCATGGTCCAGAGCCGGCCCCTGTACATGGTAGGATGTATTCCCCGGGTAAAAGGAAATTCACCCGGAAAACCCAAGTCTTGCAGGTAATCCAAGTTTTGAATATCAAGAGGAGTGTAGAGCTCTTTTATATCCTTTCCTGAGACAGTGGTAAAAACTTTTTTTTCACCCTGAACTTGAGATATTTTTTTCTTATAAAGACTATTTTTCCAGTCGTTTAATTCCTTTTCCAATTTACTTATAGTTTTCTTTTTTCCACTCAAGACTAATCCCTTCCTGATTTATTAAATGAGAGTTTTTTATTTATTCTTCTTCCCCGGTAATTTTATAAACTGTATCATTTTCTCTAACCGGCCCCTCAACTTTTAACCCTACTTCATCTCCTGCTCGGGCTAACTCTACCGGATTATGCTCGACCTGCATGGATTGAACTTTCTGATAGAGCTCAGTGGTATGACCTTTGATATGGATAGTGTCTCCTACTTTAATTTCTCCATTAGTGATTTGAAGAACGCCGACTCCAATCTTGGAAAAATAATGGGTTATTTGACCTATTTTTTCCTCCATAATGACCTCCTTACAGCTTCTTTAAGGCTACCAAAATCGATGATTATAAGCAAGATTATCTTGGTGGAAATAATTTTTCTTTAGAAATAATCCAGAGAAGTTTCAGCCATTCTGTCAAACTGGAGATAGCGGTAAATTTCATTCTTGTGGGACAGAACCTTCTTTTCCATCACTTCAAAATATTTTTCCGGTGTTGGCAGATTTCCTTCAAGAGCTGAGACAGAAGCCAGCTCCGCTGAACCCAGGTAAACTCTGGCTCCGTCCCCCATCCGGTTGTCGAAATTTCTGGTTGAGGTAGAAATTATGGTGGCTCCGGGTCTGACTCTTGCCTGGTTGCCCATACATAAGGAACAACCCGGAATTTCTATCCTGGCTCCAACTTCGGAGTAAATCGAATAGTATCCTTCCCTTATTAACTGAGCCCGATCCATTTTTGTTGGCGGAGTCAACCAGATGCGGGTATTTAAATAACCTTCATCTTGGAATATCTTGCCGGCTGCCCTGAAATGACCGATGTTGGTCATACAGGAACCAATGAATACTTCCTCTATCTTATCTCCGGATACCTGAGAGAGAAGTTTAACATCATCGGGATCATTTGGACAAGCAACAATCGGTTCCTTGATTTCATCGAGGTTAATCTCAATAATTGCTTCATATTCCGCCTTCTCATCCCGTTGTAAAAGAGAAGGATTATTCAGCCATTTCTGGCATTCTTCAATGCGTCTTTTAAGTGTATCGGAGTCCCGGTAGCCGTCATTAATCATTTTTTCCATTAAAGCAATATTGCTTTTTAAATAACTTTCAACGCTTTCCAAGGATAAATCAATGGTTCCTCCTGCGGCTGAGCGCTCAGCCGTGGCATCGGTCAGCTCAAAAGCCTGTTCAACCGTCAGGTTGGGTAATCCTTCCATTTCGATAAGACGGCCGTTGAAAATATTTTTTTTTCCTTCTTTAGTCACTGTCAGTAATCCCTCTTTAATGGCAAAATATGGAATAGCGTTTACCACATCCCTCAAAGTTAAACCGGTTTTTAATTTTCCTTTAAATCGGACCAGAACCGACTCAGGCATGTCAAGAGGCATGAATCCCAAAGCTCCAGCAAAAGCCACCAAGCCGGAACCAGCGGGAAAGCTCAATCCTATAGGGAACCGAGTGTGTGAATCACCGGCTGTGCCCATGGTATCCGGAATCAGAAGACGGTTTAACCAGGAATGAATCACTCCATCTCCCGGCTTAAGAGACACTCCTTTTCGTTCAATTATGAATTGAGACAGTGACTTATGCATTTTCACATCAGCTAATTTTGGATAAGCTGCTGTATGGCAAAATGACTGCATGAAAAGGCCTGATTGAAATTCAAGACAGGCCAGCTCTTTAAGCTCATCTGCAGTCATAGGGCCGGTTGTGTCCTGTGAACCTACGGTAGTCATTTTTGGTTCACAGGAAATCCCCGGGAGAACTCCTTTCACTCCGCAGGCTTGGCCTACAATTTTCTGGGCCAGCGTGAAGCCTTGATCTTTCTTTTGCTCCGGCCATTTGACTTTAGTGAAAAACTCGGGTTTTGTCATTTTTAGGTCTTGCCTGGCCTTTTCTGCTAGAGTTCTTCCTATAATAAGATTCAAACGTCCCCCTGCCCGGAATTCATCATTAAGAGTAGGTGGTTTCAATTTGAACCGGCTCAACTCCTGACCATCTTCTTTTAAAATTTTTCCGCTTTTAAAATCAATTGTAATGAGGTCACCTGTTTTAATCTTGGTAACATCACAAACAATGGGCAATCCCCCTGAATCCTCAACTGTGTTGAAAAAAATAGGAGCAATTAAACCACCTATAACCACGCCCCCTCTACGTTTATTGGGAACAAAAGGGATATCTTCTCCAATATGCCACATGAGGGAATTGGTAGCTGATTTCCGGGACGAACCAGTCCCCACTACATCTCCTACAAAAAACACTTTAAAGCCATCTTTTCTAAACTCATGAATGGTCTCAATCCCTCCCTGAAAACGGGTTTCACCCATAGACAAGGCATGAAGCGGTATATCCGGACGACTCCAAGCATGTCTGGCAGGAGATAGGTCATCAGTATTGATTTCACCATCCACTTTGAAAACCTTGCCCTCCAATCTATCAGGTAAAGGAGGCTTCGAGTGAAACCACTCCCCATCTGCCCATGATTGGATGACCTTTTTGGCCTGGGAATTTTTTTCAGCTATTTCCTTTATTTGCTGATAAGCTCCGTAGACAAGAATAATTTTTTTTAAGGCATTAGCTGCTTCTTCCAGTAAAATTGGATCTTTCAGCAAATCTATGAGTGGCTCAACATTATAACCACCCAGCATTGTCCCCAGGAGAAAAACAGCCTCTTTGGCCGAAACCACTAAAGACTTTTTTTCTCCCTTGGCAATAGCAGCCAGCCATTCAGCCTTGACTTTGGCAGCCGGATCAACTCCTGGAGAAACCCGGTATTTCAATAAATTCAACAAATATTCTTCTTTTTCTTGTGGAGGTTGCTCCAAAAGGCGACAAATTTCCCGAGTAAGCTCAGGATTCAGAGGAAGAGGAGGAATGCCTTTTTCTTTCCTTTCTTTTACCTGTTTCTCGTATAATTCCAGCATTTTCATCTCCATTATTTTTGCTAATTATTGCTCATAACATGCTATTGTTAATAACTTGTATAAAATTTTTCCTTTCATTTGTCAAAATTTTGGTGCTTTTCCATACCTGCGCCGTAATAAAACCTCTTAAGTCATAGATAGTATTTGTGATATAAAAAGTATCGGTCTTTTTCATGAATAGTCCAGGCTAACCAAAGAAACTAAAGAAACCAAAAAAACCGAATAAACTTCTATTGCTTTATTATATTGATTTTAAAAGCAAAAAATTATAAGATGAGTATCCTTAAATAAAAATCATATTTAGGAGGGAATAAAAAATATGGATTACAAGGCCATCGACAAAGCCAAAGATTATTTCGGCCAGATTGTTGCGGAACAACTCAAAAGAGTTGAAGAGCTGAAGAAGCCCGTAGACTGGGTTGATTATGCCAAGGTCAAACCTATCACTATCGGGATCATCGGAGGAGACGGCATCGGTCCTTATATCGCCACCCATGCCCGCCGTATCCTCGAGTTTCTTCTTCAAGAAGAAACTCAGTCCGGCAAAGTGGAAATCAGGGACATAGAAGGATTAACCATTGAAAACCGGGCTGCTCAGAACAAATCCATTCCTGACGATGTACTGGCAGAAATCAAGAAATGTCATGTCACCTTGAAGGGCCCAACCACTACTCCCAGAAGAGGAGACCCCTGGCCTAATATTGAAAGCTGTAATGTTTCCATGAGGCGCTATTTAGATCTTTTCGCCAATGTCCGCCCAGTTCGTGTTCCCAGAGAAGGAATCGACTGGTTTTTCTTCCGGGAAAATACCGAAGGTGCCTATATCATGGGTAGTCAAGGAATAAACGTCACCTCTGACTTAGCCATGGACTTTAAAGTGATTACTTCTCAAGGTGCCGAAAGAATAATCCGGCTTGCCTTTGATTATGCCCGCAAGAATAAAAGAAAAAGAGTGACCATTGTCACTAAAGCCAATGTGATAAAAACCACTGACGGTAAATTCTTGGAGATCGGCTACAACATTGCCAAAGAGTACCCGGAAATTGAGGTGGATGATTGGTATATTGATATTATGACAGCCAAGCTGGTTGACTCTAAGCGTAGAACTCAATTCGATGTGCTTGTTCTACCCAATCTGTACGGAGATATATTGACAGATGAAGCAGCTGAATTTCAAGGCGGAGTGGGAACAGCAGGAAGCGCCAACATCGGCAAACGCTATTCCATGTTTGAAGCTATTCACGGATCTGCTCCCCGTATGGTCAAAGAAGGCCGGGCAAAGTATGCTGATCCTTGCAGCATGATCCGGGCAGCAGCCATGCTTATTAATCACATTGGTTATCCGGAGAGGGCCAAAAAACTGGAAATGGCCTTGGATGTATGTGGAAACTACGAAAAGAAACTTCAAATCACTGGTCGCGATACCGGAGCCACAGGAGAAGAATACACAGAATATCTCATGCAAACCATTCAGGATAACTCCTTGGAAGAAAGGTGGAAATCTTATACAGGACAGACATGATCCCAGCTATATCAAGTGTGGATAAAACCGAAAAAGCCTTATATGAGATGAAAGGTCTTTTCCGGTCTATTTGGATAAAAAGGAAAATTTTATAATTAACAAGGAGGTTAATCATGAGAAAAAAAGTAAGTGTTATTGGAGCCGGACATGTGGGAGAAGTTACTGCCTTTAAAATTGCAGAAAACGAATTGGCTGATGTTGTTTTGCTTGACATCATTGAAGATATGCCCATAGGCAAAGGACTGGACATGTCTCAAGGCGGTCCAGTCGGAAAATACGACTGTCGTGTAACCGGGACTAATTCCTATGAGGACACCAAGGATTCTGACATTGTAGTTATCACCGCCGGTAAACCCCGGACTCCGGGAATGAGCAGAGATGACCTGGTTGACGCCAACTTCAAAATTGTCAAGCCCGTTACCGAGCAGGTAATCAAATATTCTCCTGAGGCCATTATTATTGTTGTCTCTAATCCTCTTGATGCCATGGCTTACACTGCCTACAAAGTCAGCGGCTTTCCCAAAAACAGAGTAGTGGGGATGGCAGGAATTCTCGACACAACCCGTTACCGGACCTTTATTTCCATGGAACTTGATGTTTCCGTTGAGAATATTCAGGCTCTGGTTCTGGGAGGGCATGGCGATACCATGGTCCCAATTGCCAGGTATACTTCCATTTCCGGAATTCCCCTCACTCACTTCCTTCCCCAAGATAAAATCGATGCTATTGTGGAAAGAACCCGCAAGGGCGGTGGAGAAATTGTAAAGTACTTAAAAACGGGAAGCGCCTACTATGCTCCTTCTTTGGCTGTAACCGAGATGGTGGAATCGATTATCAGAGACAAAAAGAAAATCCTCCCTTGTGCTGCTTATCTTGAAGGTGAGTACGGAATTACTGACCTGTATTTTGGTGTACCCATAAAACTCGGAGCAAATGGAGTTGAAGAAATTATTGAAATTGAGTTGATCCAAGAAGAAGAAGAAATGATCCGCAACTCAGAAGAGGCCGTCCGTTCAGTAATTAAAATTCTTTCACTCTGAACCATGGCTGAATACCATATAGAAACACCCGTTTCCGACGAATTAATTGAAAAACTCAGAGCCGGCGACAGGCTTTACATTTCAGGTTTCCTTTTAACAGGCAGAGATTCGGCCCATAAAAAATTGATCGAACTGATCAAAGAAGGAAAGCAACTTCCGGTTGAGGTTAAAGGTCAATTCATTTACTATGTTGGCCCCACTCCCGCCAGACCTGGAAAACCAATTGGTTCTGCCGGCCCTACAACCAGTTACCGGATGGATTCCTATGCGCCCACTCTATATGCCTTGGGTTTAAAAGGGACAATTGGAAAAGGTTCCAGAAACGAAGAAGTCAAACAAGCTCTAAAGAAATACAAAGGAATTTACTGTGCCGCAGTTGGAGGAGCTGGAGCATTGATTTCAAAGAGTATTATTGACTCCGAAGTCATTGCTTATCCCGAGCTTGGACCTGAGGCTATACGAAGGGTGAAAGTAAAGGATTTTCCCTGCATCGTTATCAACGACATGTACGGTGGAGATCTTTACGAAGAAGGTAAAAAGAAGTACAGCAAAAAGACAGACTAATTCTCTGGATTTTCGGTCTATGTTAGCCGGGAAAAAGGAGAAATAATTTATCCATAGTTTTTAGGGAAATTGAATATTTTGGATGTAGATGTTACTGGGGCAATCTTATTTTTATTTGTTATTGACGGCTTGACTGCCAAAGGAAAATAGTTTGAAAACAATTGATGAAAGGATAAAACCATGAAAATCCATGAATACCAAGCAAAAAGTATTCTCAGCCGGTTTGGTGTCCAAATTCCCCGTGGAGATGTGGCCGAAACTCCTGAGAAAGCTTACCAAATAGCTCATGAAATAGGATCCACTGTTGTTCTCAAGGCCCAGGTTCACGCCGGCGGCCGAGGCAAAGGGGGCGGTATAAAGCTGGCTCAAAATGCGGAGGAGGCCAAAAATTTAGCTTCAAAAATGATTGGGATGAAGTTGGTAACCCATCAAACCGGCACTGAAGGCAAACTGGTCCGGAGAATTCTAGTAGAAGAAGCATTAGAAATCGATAAAGAACTCTACATCGGTATAGTAATTGACAGAGCCAAGGAATCTCCTGTAGTTATGGCTTCCTCTGAGGGAGGAGTAGAGATCGAAAAAGTGGCTGCCGAAACCCCTGAACTAATCTTCAAAGAATATATCAATCCTTCAGTCGGATTCCAGCCTTTTCAAGCAAGGCGATTGGCTTTCAAACTAAGTTTAAAAGGAGATACCTTCAAGCAGGCAGTGAAATTCATTCTGGGACTATATAAAGCTTTTCAATCAACAGATGCTTCGTTGGCTGAAATCAACCCCCTTCTGGTTACCAAGCAAGGAAACGTCCTGGCCCTGGATGCCAAAATGAATTTCGATGATAACGCTCTTGTCCGTCATCCTGATATTGAGAAAATGAGGGATATTGAAGAGGAAGAACCTCTGGAAGTAGAAGCTTCCAAGTATGATCTAAACTACATCAAACTCGATGGGAATGTTGGCTGTATGGTCAATGGTGCTGGTTTGGCAATGGCCACCATGGATATCATCAAATATTACGGAGGAATGCCGGCCAATTTTCTTGATGTGGGAGGCGGTGTTTCCGAAGAAGCAGTGCAAAATGCTTTCCAAACCCTGGTCTCCGACAAAGATGTCAAAGCAGCTTTAATAAATATCTTCGGAGGAATTGTCCGTTGCGATATGGTTGCCAATGGCATTGTCAGGGCCGCCAAGGAAATCGGACTTAATGTTCCTATGGTAGTCCGGCTGGAAGGAACAAATGTTGAACAGGGAAAGAATATTCTCAAGGAATCAGGCCTGAATTTCTATCCTGCTGCCAGCATGAAAGAGGCAGCCGAAAAGGTAGTATCTCTTGTCAAATAAGAAAGGAGCCAAAAATGAGCATTCTCATAGATAAAACGACCCGGGTAGTGGTTCAGGGAATCACAGGAAGTGAAGGAACTTTTCATGCTCAAAAAATGCAGGAATACGGGACCAAGGTTGTGGCCGGTGTCACACCCGGAAAAGGAGGAATAACCCATCTGGGAGTTCCTGTTTTTAACACCGTATCCGAGTCTGTGGAAAAGGAAGGAGCCAATGCAGCTGCCATTTTCGTACCTCCTCTGTTTGCTGCCGACGCCATCATGGAAGCTGTTGATTCAGGAGTAAAACTTGTAGTTTGTATTACAGAAGGGATTCCCACTTTTGATATGATCAAGGTCAAACAGTTTCTAAAAGATAAATCCTGTCATCTTATTGGCCCCAATACTCCCGGTATTATCTCTCCAGGCAAATGTAAAATAGGCATTATGCCCGGTCATATTCATACCCCAGGCGCCGTAGGTATCATTTCTCGCTCCGGAACACTCACTTACGAAGCAGTCCAGCAGGTTTCTGATCAGGGTTACGGCCAGTCCACTGCTATCGGAATCGGAGGAGACCCTGTAGTGGGCTTGAAATATATTGATCTTTTAAAAATGTTCAAAGATGACAATGAGACCAAGGCAGTTATTCTAATCGGAGAAATCGGAGGAACTGCTGAAGAAGAAGCAGCCGAATATATAAAAAAAGAGTTTCCCAAACCTGTAGTCAGTTTCATTGCCGGGCAAACAGCTCCTCCGGGAAGACGCATGGGTCACGCCGGAGCTATTATTGCCGGAGGAAAAGGAACAGCTAAGGAAAAAATGGATGTCTTAACCGCTGCTGGAGTTTTTGTGGCTAAAAGCCCGGCTGATATTGGAGCCAAGGTCAAGGAAGCCTTATCCTCCAGTTCTTAAAAGGAATCCAGGGTAGTTCCTGGACCCGGGTGACCCGGTAAAAAGGAAAAATATCTCCCTTCTCAGGGACTAATTGTAAATTCCAGTAACGAATCAAACCATATTGTGATTGTGGCTCAAGAAGGCAGGGAATAAGATTGGCCGCTTCTTGAGCACAGGGAATATAATAATCTCCCTTTTTAACAATAGCTTCCATGGTGTAATTCACAACTTCGATTTTTTCAGGAGGAAGATAATCGTATTCAGCGGGTTTAATCTCGTTGATCTGGTAAGCCTCAACATCGATTCTGGAATCCTTGGTAAAGACTCCAACTTGTATTCCGTGCCTGAGCAATATTTCCACCACCTTAAAATGGGATGCTGGAATAATATAGCCCAATGGACGGGAAATACTTAAGGTGGGTTTTACCAGGGAAAACCAATTTCTAACCACTTCTTCTTCCACTTTGGAGTAAGAAGGAAAAGGATAAGGGGCAATATCGTCTGCAGTAAGAGGCTCCCCCGCTTTTTTATCATTTTTAAGTATCCCCCTTATAGGAGGTTCAGATCGAACAAATTTTTTGATATCTAAGGTTGGTTGAGTAGAATCTCTAACATACTCCATCCGGAGATGTACAAGGTTATCTGCAGTATATATTTTGGCTTTCTCCACCAAATCTTTCCTGAAACTTCTGACCATATTCCTGATTTCGTCGGCATGACGGGCAATACTTTCTGAAAAACTCCGGATACCCCAATACTGCCACCTGGTCCTTTCAGCCAAGGTCTCGATATCATGACGGGAAGCCCCTTCCTGGATAAAACTCAAAGTTTCATAAATTCCCAGACTGTTTCGCCCGTCGTTTAGATCGGTGGTGCTGTAACGCTTCATCATTTCTCTTTCTCTGGAATCTTCATTTCGGTAAGAAACTCCGGCTGAAGAATCTATTCCCATGGGCTGTGTAATCAGATATTCATGAAAAGTAATCTTTTTTTCTTGAAGCTCCTTTTCCACTTCTTTGAGAATGATATTCCGGGAAAAGTTCTGAAGGTTCTGGTGAATGTTAACATTGGAAACACATCCGATTGAAACCCGGTAATAATCATCTCCTTTCTCATGAACATCCATGGTTATTTCCGGCATCCATTGACGAAAGATTCTGTGAATGGTTTCAACTTCAGGAGACTCCAGTTTTACATGGTCACGATTGAGATCAAGGTCTTGTTCATTTCTCCTCTGGTCAAAAAAATTACCATAGGGATTTGCCTGAGGAATTATCAGAAAGTTTATTTTTTTTAACAGTGGTTTAAGCTCTCCTGTCGTTAGATCCCTTATCAACCAGAGGGCTGCTTCTTTGGCTGACTGCTCATTACCGTGCTGGGAGGACACAATTAAAAAAGTAGGCTTCATCCTGTTAAGTTCTTCTGGAGAAGCCGCTCCTTCTTCAGTAATAATACAGAGATAGAAATCTCTGTCAGGATATCTTCTGGTCCTCAAAGTCCTGCCCACAATTCCAACATTCATTTGAGGAGACACTTGATCTATAGTACTCAGAAAACGGGAAAGCTCTTCATATTGTGTATAAGCAGTGTATCTAACTTTTTCTGCTGGTGTTTCCAGTTCTTCAGGATAGAGAAAAGAAAAAACTACCAAAAAGAAAACAATCGCCTTTAAAGGAAGTCTGAATATTTTTCTGTTCATTTTCAATCCTCCTTTTTCATCGAAATTGATTGACTCAATTTCTTTTCGTCCAATATAAATTGGATTTAAAAAGCAACCAATTGTTCATCAGTGAAATTTATGATGAATGAGAGATTTGTATTATAATTAAAAAGAAAGAGGAATATCAATTTAACAAGCATAAATGGTTAATTTTTTAAAAAACCGGAATAAGGAAGAGAAAAGAAGACGCATATTTTGTTTTACCTTGTCAATTATCATCCACATTCTGATTATTTATAGCTTGATTCTTTTCTTTCCTCCTGTAAAAATGATTTTTTATGATAAAGAAATTAGAAAGGTTGTTATTGCTCCCCCTCTGACTGTTCCAGAAGTGTATGATGATTTTTATCAACCAGAACTTACAATTTCCTCACTGCCTTTACCCCGGGCTAAAGCATATATTCCTGGCTCACAGATTGCTGGGGGAGGGAAATTGGAAAAAGAAGCTTTGGAGCAATCAGCAGCCTCATCTCATTTTCCTCCACTGTTTAAGCTTGCCCCTTTAACTGATCTCGAAAAAAGAAATAAAATTAAAGAAAATTTCTCTCTTTCCCTGACTGCTGACCGCAAAGAAAGTTATTTGTCTGATTCAACCGGAAATGTGAAACCCGACTTTCGTCAATATCTTTATAACCATTCCCCCTTTCAAGGAAAAGACAGGAAAGCTAAAAGGGAAAGTTCCTTAAACAAAGCTTCTCCAACAATTATGATCACAACTTCCGGAATTAATATTGTTCCCTGGGCTGAATCGGTGGTCAACCGGATTCAAAACAACTGGTTTCTTTCTTCTTTTAGAGAAAGAGAGCAAAATGGTTCGGTTAAAATAGCAGTCACCATGAATAAAAAAGGAGAAATTCTCTCCCTGGAAATAGTCAATTCCAGCCAGGTAGAATCATTTGAAAAATCCGCCCTTTCCTCTATAACCATCAGCCAGCCTTTTCCCAGGCTCCCAGATGGATTTCCCGATGATAAATTAGTATTTTTCCTGAATTTTGAAATGTTATGAACAATCCAGGAAAATATCGATGGTTTTGGAAATGTTCCCGCAAATATTTAAGTGTAATTTTTCTTTTCTTTTTCCTGAGTGCTTCCATTGTCCAAGCTGATTGGAGAGAAACTACTTCTGCTTTAATTTCAAGAAATAATTTCCAAGAAGCACTCTCTTTCCTTAAAGAAAATTTAGACTCTTTACCTGACAATGAAAAGCCAATTGCGACAGGCCTTCTTGCTTTTATTGCCAGCAAAGTAGAGAAAAAACAAGAGGAATGCCGTTGGTTGTCTGAATTCTTCGAAATTTACGGCGGCTTTGCCCATAGATATGAATTCCTGGATGAACATAGTTTTTACTCGCTACAAAAATATTTATCGCTTTGGAAAGATAAATATCCCTTAATATTTGAGATGTCATTAATAGAGAAAAAAACCACAGAACAAACATCACCTCCTTTAGAATCGGTTGTTTACATGGAAATTTCAAGCCCTGCTTACTACAAAATATTTCACCAGGAAGAAATACTAAAAGCAGGGCTTTTTCATAAAGGTTTTAACACCTTTACGCTAAGTCTAAAAGGATTTTTTCAGAAACCGGGTGTTTATGAGTATTCCTTAGAACTGAAATCAGGAGAAATTATCGTCACCAAAAAGTTCTCATTCAAGATAGATTTTGATTCCCGTCTGGCTATTAACAATGACACTGGTCTTCCTGAAAAAACAATTGAACAGAAAATCTCTTTTTACATTGAAGATAAACTGATTGTTTCCAGCCGAAAAATACATACCTCTATTAAACCTTTTTCAATTGAACTTCCTCCTGCCGATGGTTTGTATAAACCTTTCGGGCCGTTAAAAGAAGAAGACCCTTGGATGAATTCCTTCTCAGTCGATAAGGCAGTATCCGGACTAACCAGTCTTTTAAATGATTTAATAAATAAAAAGGATGAAGAATCTTATCAATTGAAAAAAAGCAGGCAGATTTTTATTAACTTCACCCGCACAAACCAGGCGGGGCTGATTGAAAAAGTTCAGGCTACCTTAATTCTTAACGAGACAGGCTTTAAAGCTCGCTTCAATACCACCTCTTGAATAGTTTCTGTCCCAAAATATTTATCAAGCAAAGAAAATCTAAAACTTCTCTTAGCCAGAATTTTATTTTTCTTCTTCAGGTTTTATGCGCCTTTCCCGGACAGCCTCGTCTATAATTTTTGACTGCAAATGTTGAGGTACTTCTTCATAGTGACTGAATTCCATGATAAAAGACCCACGTCCTCCAGTTATTGAAGTCAATGAGGGTTCAAAATCAAGCATCTCAGCCATTGGTACCTGCGCCTTGATGAGCTGAAGACGTCCTTTCTGTTCCATTCCCAGAACTTTTCCTCTTCGGCCATTGAGGGTTCCCATTATATCACCCATATATGCTTCAGGAGTATAAACTTCAACGTTCATGATAGGCTCTAAGACAGTAGGCTTGGCAGCCTTCATGGCCTTTTTAAAAGCCATGGAGGCAGCAATCTTAAAAGCAATATCCGAGGAATCCACTTCGTGGTAAGAGCCATCGTAAAGTATGACCTTGAAATCAACAACCGGGTAGCCTGAAAGTACTCCCTTTTTCCTGGCTTCCTGAATACCTTTTTCTATGGAAGGAATATAGTTCTTTGGAATGGCACCGCCGAAAATTTTATCTTCAAATTCAAAATCTTCTCCCCTGGGCTTAGGCTCCATCTTGATTTTGACGTCTCCGTATTGTCCCCTTCCTCCTGTTTGTTTTTTATATTTACCCTGGACATCAGCCATTCCCTTGATAGTTTCTTTATAGGGTATCTTTGGGGGCTTGAGATCGACATTGACATTATACCTCTTTTTCAAGCGGTCAGTAATGATTTCTACATGAAGTTGTCCATTGCCGGATATGATTAGCTCGTTTGTTTCCGGGTCTCTTTCGATCCGGACAGTTGGATCTTCCTCCGTAATTCGATGGATAGCCTGGGAAATTCTATCCTCGTCCGATCTTGTTTTGGGAGCAATGGCAAAGGAGATGGAAGGCTCAGGAAATTTGATGGGATTAAATTTAATGGAAGCTCCCTTTAGACAAAGGGAGTCCCCGGTGGAAGTTGCTTTAAGTTTGGCTGTACCTACTATATTACCAGCCACAACCTCAGTAACCGGCGCCTGTTCTTTTCCCTGAAGAAAAAAAAGACCACTGACTTTTTCATCCAAACCTTTGGTTGAATTCTGTATGATTGAATCAGCCTTTAATTTTCCCGAGAAGACACGTATGAGAGAAATCCTTCCTGTGTAGGGATCAGAAAAAGTCTTGAAAACAAGAGCCGTAAATGGCTCTTTCAGTGAAGGTATCACCTGGCCATTTTCAGTCATGATTGCTTCTCTTTGATCCGGGGAAGGAAGGAAACTAACTAAGCCATCAAGAATAGGCTGGATTCCCATATTAAACAAAGCTGAAACTACAAAAACAGGATAAAATTCTTTTTTCTGGATGCTGTTTTTAATTCCAGTAATTAAATCTTCCTGGGAAAGTGAACCCTGATCAAAGTATTTTTCCATTAGAGCTTCATCCGATTCAGCTACCATTTCTATTAATTCTTCATGTTTTTTATCAGCTAATTCTTTCATATCATCAGGAATAGCTTCCTCTTTTAATCCTCCGGACTCATCCTTTTCAAATAGATAGGCCTTTTTGGAGATTAAGTCCACCACACCAGAAAAGCTTTTTTCCTCTCCAATTGGCAATTGAACCGGGACAGCTTCCCTCCCAAAAGATTGTTGAATGGACTCTAAGGTTCGCTCATAATTAGCATTTTCGCGATCAATCTTATTGATGATAATAAGGCGAGGTATTTCCAGTTCTTCAATCATTTGCCAGACTTTTTCTGTTCCCACTTCTACTCCAGCTACTCCACAAACTACAACTCCAGCCGAATCCACAGACCTGAGACTGGCCCTGGTGTCCCAAAGAAAGTTAGTGTATCCAGGGCAATCAATAAGGTTCACCTTATGTCCATTCCATTCAAAATGGCAGACTGCAGATTGAATGGAGATCTTCCTTTCAATTTCATCCGGGTCATAGTCGGTAATGGTGTTCCCCTTATCTACTTTGGTCAAGCGGTTGGTAGCTCCCGCTTGAAACAAAAAAGCCGCAGTTAAAGTAGTTTTTCCAGAAGAACCATGTCCAATGAGGGCCACATTCCTCAGCTTGTCCACAGTATAATTTTTCATTCTTTTGCCTCCCTCAATAGCAATATCGTTTTTGGAATTTTGGGAATCAGCCCTTCAGCCTAACTTGAACCTGAGAATATAAGAAGTTAAGCAGAGGGCAAAAGTTATAATACAACAAATGCTCAATCCGACTCAAGCTAATTTCTTTTTAATGTTTTGCAAAAACTCTACCAGTTCTTCAGGAAGGGGAGATTGAAATTCCTCAGTTTTACCGGTGACTGGATGGCTAAAAACAAGTCTATGTGCATGAAGAAAAAGACGCGGGCAACCAGCATCTTGTTTTCGTCTGCCGTAACGGCTGTCTCCCACCACCGGGAATCCAGAAGCGGCTAAATGAACCCGGATCTGGTGTGTCCGGCCTGTTATTGGTTTTATGGACAGCAAGGTAAATTTCTGGAATCGCTGTTCAACTTTGTACAAGGTTAAAGCCTGCCTTGGCTTCCTGGTTTTAACAGAAATCCGGAGACCATGACGGACATGACGTCCTATAGGCACGGCAATTGCACCTGAGTCAGCCGAAACATTTCCCCAGACAAGACCAAAATAATTTTTCCCAACCATTCTGTCCTTGAATTGCTGTTGCAAGGACAGGTAAGCTTTTTCAGTCCTGGCAATGACTATTAGCCCTGAGGTTTCTTTATCAAGCCTGTGCACTAAACCTGGACGGTCAGCCGGCCCCAGGCGGGCAATATCAGGAAAATAATAGAGCAAACCGTGAACAAGGGTGATTTTGCTTCCTTTTCCCCCCGGGTGGACAACTAATCCCGAAGGTTTTTCCACTACCACTATGTGGTTGTCACTATAAATGATTTTCAAAGGAATCTTGACAGGATGAATATTATCTTCGGGCTGCGGTTTCCAGTTAACATTAACCCGGTCTCCTTCTTTGAGGAGATAACCTGGTTTTTGTAGCTTTCCATTGACCAGTACTTCCCCCTGAAGAATGGACGTCTTAAGCTTGGAGCGGCTAACATCACTAAAATGGAGGCTCAAGAAACGGTCAAGCCGGAAATGTCTTTCCTCAGGCGAAACAATGAAAATTTTTTCAGGCACTTTGTCTTTTTTTCAGAATGAAGTAAAGAGTTAAACCTGCCAGCAATCCTACCAGGCAGAAAAGCTGAGGATAGGAAAGAGATAAATAAGGAGAAGGATTGTTTATCAGGAAGAGATCTTCCGAATGATCGCCTCTGTAAAATTCTACAAAAAAGCGGATAATAGAATAATTTATAATGTATAAAGAAAAAACCTGGCCGTCAAATTTCTTTTTTTTAAGAATGATAGCTAATAATAAAAAGTTAGTAAAATTCAGCAGAGACTCATAAAGCTGGACTGGATGAAGCGCGGTATTCAAGGGAATTCCAGTGAGATTATGGGAATACTGATTATGAAATTCTAATCCCCACGGCAAACTGCATTCACGGCCATAACAACAGCCGGCACTGAAGCAGCCAAGACGCCCAAAACCATGGCCTAAAGCTATAGCCGGTCCAGCAAGGTCTCCTACCTTCCAAGTAGGAAGACGATGTTTTCTGAGATACCAGAGGGCAAATATTACTCCGAAAAAAAGCCCTCCTTGAAAAACTCCACCGGAACGGGCTAAGCTCAACAGTTCTGAAGGATAGCGGGTATAATAAGAGATATTTCCCAGAAAAAGAACTACTTTGGCTCCCACCAAGGAAACGATTATGGTATAAAAAGCCATATCCACCAGCTTTGAAGCCTGAAGCCCTGTTTTTTTTGCCTGGACATAAACAAACCAGAGAGCCAAAGCCACCCCTAAAGCCATCATAAAACCGTAAGTATGAATAGAAACAGAACCTATTTTAACAAGTACAGGCCACATTACTCACCTCCCCCGACAAAAATAGTAAAAAAAAGAAGCAGGGCTCCTACTGTTATACATGAATCTGCCACATTGAAATTCGGCCAATGCCAGCGTTGGATATAGAAATCCAGGAAATCAATAACGTAACCTCGCCAGATCCTGTCAAACAGGTTCCCCAGAGCTCCAGCCAGGATAAGAGACAAAGCGGTTTTCATCCAAGTGGACGAGGCTGGGGTGTGGAGGAAATAATAGATCACAAATCCTAAAGCAATAAATGAACCCAGGGCTAACAGAATCTGAACGGCTGAATTATCTACTTGTGAAAAAAAACCGAAAATAGCTCCCCTGTTATGAATATGGGAGAGATTAAAAAAACCAGGAATCACTTCAATTTTTGAATAAAGGGGAATTTTTGTCTTAATAAGAATTTTGGTCAGCTGGTCTATTCCAAATAAAATGATTATCAACAGGTAATAATTTATATCTTTCCTCATGAATCCATTCCGCTGACTACCTCTTCGCATCTTGGGCATAGATTCGGATAGCGGGAGTTTTTACCTACATAAGTTGAAAAATTCCAGCATCGCTGGCATTTTTCTCCAGAAGCCTCAACGACTTTTACTTCGAAATGACTTTCTTTTCCTCTTTGTAAGGAAACCTTAGAGGTTATAAAAAGTTCGGCCAAAAGGCTTTGATACTTCTGAAAAAATTCATCTTCCTGCGGGGGGATAATCAGAATAACTTCTGCTTCCAGAGAATTCCCAATTTGTTTATTTTCGCGGGCTTCTTCCAGTGTCTTGAGGACTTTTTCCCTGACTTCTAAAAGCTTATCCCAATGAGATGCCTCTTCCTTTTCCATACGATAATCCTTAAAATCAGGAAAAACCTGCAAATGAACAGATTCACTTTTTCCTTCAAATACAGGCATTGATTCCCAGGCTTCTTCGGTGGTAAAAGGGAGGATGGGAGCCATGAGAATTAGGGTGTTTTTTAATAAATAAAAAATAGCAGTTTGAGCTGATTTACGCTGTTTTGATTTCTTCCCCGAGCAATAGAGGCGGTCTTTACAAACATCTAAGTAAAAAGCACTCAAATCCACTGTGAAAAAGTTGAATAAAGAGCGAAAAACCACATGATATTCATAATTTTCATAGGCTTGTAAGACTTTTGTTCCTACTCTGGCATTCTGTTCCAAAATCCACCTGTCCAGAGGTTCCATTTCTTCAATGGGCGGAATTTCCTCATCAGGGGAAAAATCGTAAAGATTCCCCAGTAAAAAACGCCAGGTGTTTCGGATTTTCCGGTAAGCTTCTATTAGTCTCTGTAGTGTTTCCTGGCCAAATCGGGCATCCTCCTTATAATTAAGCATAGCAGCCCAAAGACGAAGAATTTCAGCTCCGTTCCGTTCGATTATCTGGGAGGGTTCGATATAATTACCCATGGATTTTGACATGGCTCTACCTTCCTCATCAAGGACAAAACCATGAGTAATACACATCCGGTAAGGTGAGGCTCCTTTGACAGCCACCCCGACCACCAAGGAGCTATTAAACCATCCCCGGTACTGGTCATGGCCTTCTATGTAAATATCAGCCGGCCAGGGAAGATCCTCTCTTTTTCCCAGAACGCTGTGGCTGGCTCCGGATTCAAACCAGACATCAAGTATATTGTTTTCTTTGCTGAATTCCTGAGAATTGCATTGGGAACACTTTGTTCCTGGGGGAAGAAGCTCGATTGGTTCTTTTGTGAACCAGGAATTAGACCCTTTTTTGGAAAAAATATCAGCTACATACAAAGTCACCTTCTCATCAGCCAGAATAGTTCCGCATTTCTGACAGAAAAAAGCCGGAATGGGAACTCCCCAGGTCCTCTGGCGGGAGATGCACCAGTCCGGCCTGGCTTCAATCATGTTGGCAATCCGTTCTTCTCCCCACGAAGGAATCCATTTTACTTTTTTTACTTCTTCCAACACTCTGTCACGCAATTTATCAGTGTCCATGGAAATAAACCACTGGGCAGTAGCACGGAAAATTACAGGATTTTTACAACGCCAACAATGTGGGTAAGAATGGGTAAAATTTTCCTCTTTAAGTAAAACTCCTTCTTTTTTCATGTCTTCGGTGATGATTCGATTGGCCTGAAAAACATTCAAGCCTGCATATTTCTCCACCTGAGACGTGAATTTCCCCTTAGCATCAACTGGAGTGTAAATTTCAAGACCATATTTGACTCCGGTAGCATAATCTTCATGACCGTGTCCCGGAGCTGTATGAACACAACCGGTTCCCTGATCAAGAGTAACATAATCAGCCAGAACAAAAACCGATTCCCGATCATAAAAAGAATGTTTTGCTTTTAATCCTTCCAATTCTTTTCCCTGGAAAGTCACTAAAACACGGGTTTTTTTCCAACCAATTTCTTCTGTCAACAAAGGAATTAGCCGCTTGGCTACAATATATGTTTCTCCATCGGCTTCAAAGATCGAATATTCATAATCCGGATGGCAGGCTAAAGCTAAGTTGGCTGGAAGGGTCCAGGGAGTAGTTGTCCAGATTAGAACATCAATTTTTCTTCCTTTAAGCTCTGGATACTTCCTCGATAGATCAGAAATCAAGGGAAACTTAACATATACCGAAGGAGAAGTATGTGGCTTGTATTCAATCTCGGCTTCAGCCAGAGCGGTTTGGCAGTGAAGGCACCAATAAACAGGCTTTTTACCTTTATAAATGTTTTGCCTGCGAAAAAAAGCAGCCAGGAATCTCAGAATATCTCCTTCATAAACCGGATCCATGGTCAGATAGGGTTTGTCCCACTCTCCAAAGACTCCCAAGCGCCGGAATTGTTCTCTCTGGATAACCACATATTTTTCGGCATATTTCCGGCATTCTTCCCTTATCTTAAGTTGAGACAATTTTTTTTTCTTTTCTCCCAGTTGTTGATCGACTTTGATTTCAATGGGAAGTCCATGACAATCCCATCCAGGTAAATAGGGAGCCCTGTAGCCCTGCAGGCTCTTGGTTTTAATAATGAAATCCTTAAGGATCTTGTTGAGAGCTGTACCCAGATGAATATTTCCATTGGCATAAGGCGGACCATCGTGAAGAACAAAAACCGGAGCACTCTTCCTGGCTTCCAGAATCTTGTCGTACAGTTTTATTTCCATCCATTTAACCATAATTTCCGGTTCTTTCACGGGAAGCTTGGCCTTCATAGAAAAATTGGTTTGAGGTAAATTCAATGTTTTCTTGAGTTGGTTATTTTCTGCCATTATTTTTAACTCCGGTTAACCTGAATAATCCGGGTTTAAAAAATCTTTACAATTATAAACCAAGTCATTTTATTTCTCCACCGGAAAAAGTCAACTGGCCTGGATTATTCACGAGTCGAGGTCGCCGTAGATACGAGGCACAGGACACGCAGC
>CAYTTR010000009.1:0-77285 GCA_964440805.1 uncultured Eubacteriales bacterium | reverse complement strand
AAAAACCACGGAAAACGGGCCGGAGCATCCTTAGCCCATCCCCATTCCCAGCTAATCGCCACTCCTGTTGTTCCCAGGAATGTTCATACTAAATTAAATTCTTCCAAGCAGCATTTTGAGTATAAAGAAAGATGCTTGATTTGCGACATTATCGAACAGGAGGTAGATTCATCAAACCGCTTGATTCTAAAAAATGAAAAATTTATTTCTTTTACTCCCTTTGCCTCCCGTTTTCCTTTTGAGATTTTCATTGCTCCTCTTCAGCACAATCATTCTTTTATCGAAGCCAGTGATGAGGACCTGGACCACCTTGCTCCTCTTCTCAAAGATATTCTCTTCCGGTTGAAAAAAATTTTAAATGATCCTCCTTATAACTACATTGTCAATACTTCACCCAATCCGGAAGCAGCACCTAAGTTGAAAGAACAGTGGACGACCCTTAAATATGATTATCATTGGCATATTGAAATAATTCCCCGGCTGACTCGCATAGCAGGATTTGAGTGGGGGAGTGGCTTTTATATAAATCCCACTGTTCCTGAGGATGCTGCCCGTTATCTAAGGGAAGCAGAAGGCCCCTAATCTCTGTTTTTTTAGAGCTGTTAACAGGAATTAAGCCAGTTCAGTTATTCATTAACCACAGTTCAAGCGAGTAACTGTCTGTAAATTTCTTCATATTGTCCGGCTGATCTCTCCCAGGAAAAATCTTCTTTCATGGCGTTTTTGATTAGCTTATGCCAGAGCGATTTATCCTTAAAGAAGCGGAGGGCTTTCAATATGGCCTGGGAGAGGGCAGAAGCTGAGTAGTCCTTGAACTTGAAACCATTTCCTTTCCCTTGCTCAGGATCGATTTCTGAAATGGTGTCATTGAGCCCTCCGGTAGCCCGGACGATGGGGATAGTGCCATATTTCAGACTGTACATTTGATTCAGACCACAAGGCTCATAGTGTGAAGGCATAAGAAACATATCAGAGCCAGCTTCAATTAGATGAGCCAGTTTGTTATCAAAGGCGATTTTAACAGCCCATTTTTCAGGGTTGTTTTCAGCCATGCGGCTGAGAAGATTCTCATAATGGGCTTCTCCCTGTCCCAAAAGAACAAACTGGAAGTTTTCCTTTTTAAGCTTTTTTAAGGCATCCACCAGAATATCAAATCCTTTTTGCCCGGCCAGCCTGGAAATCATTCCAATAAGGGGGATTGAATCTGAATCCTTCAGCCCGAAAGCTTTTTTAAGCTCACTTTTACACTTAGCCTTGCCGGAGAGGTCTTCAGCCCTGTAGTTGGCCGGCAGGAGGGAGTCTGTTTCCGGATTCCACTGGGAATAGTCGACTCCGTTAAGGACTCCGAAAAGACGGGCAGCTTTTTCTTTCAGTACTCCTTCCATACCGTGCCCGTATTCCGAAGTTTGAATTTCTTCAGCATACTTGCGGCTGACTGTGGTTACTGCATCGGAGAAAACGATTCCTCCTTTGATAAAATTAACTTTTCCATAGAATTCGAGCCCATTTATGGAGAAAAGCTCTTCTGATAAACCTGTAAAGGCCATGGTCTCTTGAGGGAAAACACCTTGATAAGCCAGATTGTGGATGGTGAAGACAGATTTTGTTTTTTGAAAAAGCGAGGCGTTGCGGAAGAGTTTTCTCAGAAAAACCGGAACTAAGGCACTCTGCCAGTCATTGGCATGGATTATATGAGGAGTAATATTCGAGGCTTCGGCCAGTCCCAAGACGCTCCGGGAAAAAAAGATAAAACGTTCTGCATTGTCGAGGTAATCGCCGTCAGCGGTACCGTAAAGACGGCTCCGGTCAAAAAATTCATCTCTCTTGATGAAGTAAAAAGTCAAATTTTTATCCACCTGGTCCTTGAAGACCTTGGCCTCAATTTCTTTTCTTCCTACAGGAACAGAATAGCTTATGTTTACCGGTTTAAGATTAAAATTTCCCTCCATTACTTGCCGGTAAAGAGGCATGATTACCTTCACCTTATGCCCCAATTTAGTTAGTGCCTTGGGCAAAGCTTCGCTGACATCAGCCAATCCTCCTGTTTTAGCGTAAGGGGAAGCTTCTGAAGTTATAAATAGAATATTCAGCCGGTCCATTGTTATCTCCTATAATTAAGGTTTGAGTTTAATTTACCTTACAAACAAGCTTGAGGCAAGAGGTGTAATGATTTTGGAAAGGGAGAAAGATTGCTATTTTTTGTAGTGGCGAATAAAATAGTTTGTCTTTTAAATGGAATATCTTTTTTTTCCCAGGGTTTAAAAAAAGGTTAATGTTAGAACTATTCCTGAAAAAAATGAAACATGAAGTACTCATTTAAAATTACAAATAGAATCATTCACTGAAGTGGGATTATAAAAAAGGATTTGACTAAAGAAGGAAAGGCTGATGAAAAAAGGTGTTCAAAAGATATTCAGTGAAGTTGTTGAGACTTATGAGCTGGTTAATCATCTTTTGACTTGCGGATTGGATATAAAGTGGAGAAAAAGAGCAGCCCGGATAGCTTCCCAAACAGAAGGAGATGTCTGGCTTGATATATGTACCGGAACCGGCGAGATGGCCAGGAACCTTGATCGATTTGCCCGGGGAAATATAAAAATTATTTCCCTTGATTTCTGTTTTTCCATGCTTCTTGAAGCCAGGAAAAAAAAGATTGAAAACAGGGAAATCTCTTTCATCCAGTCAGATGTTCGGTTTCTTCCTTTCAATGATGAAACAATTGATGTGGTGACCATCTCTTTTGCCACCCGTAACCTTGGTCTTAACAGCCAGGCCCTTCTTCCTTATTTTAGAGAGTTTTGGAGAGTTTTAAAGCCGGGAGGAAATTTTATAAACCTGGAGACAAGCCAGCCCCGCTTGAGAATAATACGTCGGCTTCTTCATTTTTATGCCAGAGTGGTAGTCCGGCTGGCTGGGTCGGCTCTTTCCGGATCAAAATCCGGTTATGCTTATCTCTCCTATACCATTCCCCGGTTTATCCCAGCGAGGGAGCTGAAATTAACTCTGGGAGAGGCAGGATTCATTTCAGTCCGAATGTTCCGGTTATTTCTGGGAATAGCTTACATCCATATCGCTCAAAAAAAAGGTAGCGGTTTTTCCCCAAATTTTGCTGATTTCTTCGACTAAAGAAGTGAATCTTAAAGAGGAGGGGATAGATGATAAAAGAAGAATCACTCAGGGGAAAATACCGGGGATGCTTGCTGGGTTTGGCTGTAGGAGATGCTCTGGGAGCACCGGTTGAATTTCTATCTCTTCCGGAAATCAAACAGCGTTATGGAGAAGAAGGAATATCTGATTATGATTTCTGGGGAGTATTTCATAGAGGAGCTTTCACTGATGATACTCAGTTGTCATTGGCCACAGCCAAAGGCTGCATCCAAGCGTTTCAAAACTATCAGAGATCTGGACATTGTAGTTTTTCTTCGATAATTTATAAAAATTACCAGGAATGGCTAAAAAGTCAGGAACAAAAATCACAGAATAGGTTTCCTGGCTCCACTTGTCTTTTGGCCTTGAAGAATGGAGTGATGGGCTCGATTGAGTTTCCAGTAACAGAAAGCAAAGGTAGTGGAGGAGTGATGAGAACAGCTCCCGTGGGATTGGCTTTTCCTTCGGAGATGGCTTTCCGCGAAGGAGCCGAATATGCTGCTTTGACTCATGGCCATCCATCGGGTTATCTTCCGGCAGGCTTTCTGGCTGAATTGATTGCCAGGCTGGTGGAAGAACAATCGCTGGAGGATTCAATAAAAGAATGCCTGGCGCGGCTCATGACTTATGAAGGGAACAAAGAAACCACCAATAAAGTTGAACGAGCAGTCGATCTCAGCCAGAGGGGAGGCCAGATTTTGGAAGCCATTGAATTTATTGGAAAAGGCTGGGTTGGAGAGGACGCTCTGGCTTTGGCTATATTTTGTTCGCTTGTTTTCCAAGATAGTTACAAAGATGGTGTGCTGGCTGCAGTTAATCATTCAGGAGACAGTGACACTGTGGGTTGCTTAACCGGGGCCATTCTCGGTACACTTCTGGGAGACAGAGCTATTCCCTCACGCTGGGTTCTTCAGCTTGAAGATAGCTTGAAAATAAAGAAGATTGCCGATGACATGTTCCGGCTTTTTCAGAAAGGAGAAATTGTGTTCAATTTGGGATATTAAGTCGCCTGTTTTCCTGCCCCTTATTATTTCCTGTTGAGAGAATTTGTTATCTGATGTATTATCAAAACCATGTTTCGGTCTTATTTTAACATTTGTCCTTTGTGTGGAACCAGATTAATTGAGAAAGTAATAGAGAATAGGCAACGTAAAGTATGTTCTTCCTGTGGCTGGATTGCTTATGACAATCCTCTCCCCTGTGCTGCTGCTTTTGTAAGAAATAGTAAAGGAGAAGTGCTGTTAGTGAAAAGGGGAGTGGAGCCTGGAAAAGGCGAATGGGGTCTGCCTTCAGGTTTTATGGAAATTGATGAAACCCCTGAAGAAGCCTGTCTCAGAGAACTGGAAGAGGAAACCGGTCTCCGGGGAAAAATCAATCGCTTGATCGGAGTTTATGCCCAGGATTCTTTAACTTACCGAAGAGTGCTCATAATAGGTTATGAAGTAAAGGCCCAGGGGAGGCCAAGGCCGGGTTCAGATTCAGTCGAAGTCCGCTATTTTCCTCCGGAGGATCTTCCTCCCATAGTTTTCTTGAGCCACCGCCGGTTGGTTGAAGATGGTTTGAATTTGGAATCCTTGTAAAAATGGAACGGAAGGATAAGATAGATGAAAACTTATCTTGAATGTTACTCCTGTTTTCTGGCTCAGACTTTAAAAACTGCCCGACTGCTTACCAGTGATGAGAAAAAAATAAAGGAGATTCTGGATGCTGTCTGCTCTTCCCTTCCCGGGATTTCTTTTGAAGCCACCCCGGCAGAAATCGGACGGGAGGTATACAAGGTTATCTCTGAAGTAAGTAGGGTTTCTGATCCGTACCAAGAAATAAAAAAAAGTTGTACCCGAAAAGCATTAGAGCTTTATCCATATCTGAAGGAAAAAGTGAAAGAAGCCGATGATCCTCTCTTGACAGCGATTAGAGTAGCCATAGCCGGAAATGTTATTGATTTTGGAGCCAACAGCGAGTTTGATATGGAAAAAGATGTTGAGCAGATTCTTTCTCAACCATTTGCCCTTAATCATTATTCAGAATTCAGGCGAGCAGTTAAAAACGCCAAAGAAATCCTCTATTTAGCTGATAATGCAGGAGAAACTGTATTTGACCGGATTCTAATTGAGGAGCTTGAAAAACCGATTGTTTATGCAGTCAGGGAGAAACCTGTAATTAATGATGCGGTAAAAGAAGATGCTGTGGCTGCGGGCTTGGATAAAGAATGCCGGATTGTTTCTTCAGGGGTAGATGCGCCCGGAACCATTCTTAACCTGTGTCATGATTCTTTCCGAGATCTTTTCTTTTTAGCCGACCTTGTTATCAGTAAAGGCCAAGGGAATTATGAAGGACTTTCTGGAGTGGAAAGGCAGGTTTTTTTCTTGCTCAAAGCTAAGTGTCAGGTTATTGCCAATGATATTTCTGTCCCTCAAGGGAGCATTCTTTTAATAAATTCAACAAAGATAAGTGGGAAGTAAGAGAATTAGGAAAATAAATTCTAAAGGAAGAGTTACTTTGGGGGCACCCTTAAATCCGATTGATTCGGCAATAGGCACACCAAAAACCCCAAATAAACCAAATAAACCAAATAAACCAAATAAACTACCAAATAAACTAAAGAAACTAAAGAAACTAGATTTTAAGGAGAAGATTAATGAATTCAACCGGGCTTTTTAATTTAGGTGAACGGATGACCGGACTTTCAAGGAGGGATTTTGTCAAATATCTTTTTACTGGAACTGCCCTTTCTGTTGCCGCCTTGGAGAGGGCAAATGCTGGAATCTACCAAAGTATAATTTCTCTTAACCAGCAATATATAAGGGATGAATCGCCTGATGGAATTTACTGGGATGCCGTCCGCAAGCATTTTCTTTTCCGGGACGGAGTGGTGATGATGAACAATGGAACAGTGGGGCCTATACCCAAGACGGTTTTCAATTCACTCATCAAATGCTTTAAGATGCAGGTGGAAGATCCTTATCTTTGCTATTCTTTTCTTCCCCGGAAAAAAGATGAGGTGAGGAATAAAACGGCTGATTTTATCGGATGTCAACCTGGAGAATTGGTGCTAACCCGCAATACAACCGAAGGGATGAATTTTGTGGCTAACGGCCTGGATATGAAACCGGGTGATGAAGTGTTGCTTTCCGATATGGAGCATCCCGGAGGAACCCATCCCTGGAGACTTAAGGCTGAACGTTATGGGATAAAGATGAAGGAAGTCAAAATCGGTTTTCCGCCTGAAAGTGTAAAAGAGTTCGTGGAAGCCTTTGAGAAACCAATTACTCCAAAAACTAAAATCATCAGTATCAGCCATACGGTCTATATTTCGGGATTAATTTCTCCTCTTAAGGAACTTTCTGAAATGGCTCACAGCAAAGGAGTACTGGTTCTGGCCGACAGCGCTCATGGCATAGGCATGCTTGACTTGAACATGAAAGACCTGGGAGTAGATTTCTTTGCTGCCAGTCCCTATAAGTGGATGGGTGCTCCCACCGGAATCGGTGTACTTTTTATCCGCAAGGATGTCCAGGATAAGTTATGGCCCACCATTGCTTCTTCTGGCTGGGACACTTATCCTGATGCCCGCAAGTTTGAAACTTTAAGCCAGAGAGCTGACGCCTTGACAGTGGCCCTTGGCGAGGCGGTAGATTTTCAGAACATAATCGGGAAAAGCAGGATTGAGCGCCGCATAAAAGCATTGGCCGGCTATTTAAAACAGCAACTTAAGAAAATTCCGGGAGTAAAACTTCATACTTCAGAAGATCCCTACTTGAGTGGAGGATTAACCGCTTTTTCCATAAGCGGAGTTGAGCCTGAGAAAATTGTTGATTATGTCAGGGAAAAATACAACATTGTGGTCCGGACAGTGGGAAGCAATGAAAAAGGAACCTACGGGGTCAGAGTTTCAACTCCTATTTATGTGACTTATGAAGATATTGACCACTTCCTGGAAGGAGTCCGTACTATAGCCTCACGGAGATAAAGAAAATTCTTGAAAGCTTGCGCATGGGTGAACTGGCTTCAGGGGAAGGGGTGTCCTTTTGGGGAACGTCCCCAATGAAGATATTGTTTTTTCAAGCTGGATGTAATTTACCAGACCACCAGGGACATCTTGAACAGCTAAAGAGATGTTGTAGTGGCCAGGTTCTACATACATTTCTGCGAGGTAAGGATAGCTACTTTTAAGAGCCATTTGGTAGTCTTGGGTGGGGATTATGATCTGTTCGTTCAACTCATGACAACCTGATACCAGTCCTTTGGAATCCATTAGGGCGATGTAAACTTTGATCTGTCCGCGATAGTCATTCTCTTGGGGAAGGAGAGTCAGATTACTTATAGGGAGCAGAAGCTTTAGAGTGAGGCGAAGTTTACTAGAAGCCGGCATTGGTTCTATGGGCATGAACTTGACAGTGATGTTTAGGGGATTGTGCTGGCGTTGGAGGTAGAGACGTGAGATAACACTCTCTCTTATTTTATCCTCCTGAGAGATGTGGGTGTAGCCTTCTCTAAAACGAATGCTGTATTTCTCATCGACATCCACAAGTTTCACTTCTATGGAATGATACCTGCCGTCTTCTCTGTGGGCGGAAACATAACCCAGAGAATAGTAAAACTGGAGGTCATTCTCGATTTTCTGCAATCCAGATTCGATGTCGTTAGTGTTCAAAACAGCGATGCCGCCAGTATCGTTGGCCATTAGCTTAAGGGCGTCATTGTGGTATCGAGATCCTGCTCTCATCATGCCCGAGCCACGGGAATAGATATTCCATCCTTCGGATTTGTCTGCTGAAAGAATCATGCTCTCTAGTCCCTCAGCATTGATGGGGTAGAGGGAGATTTCATTCGCGTTGCATCTTGCTGTCAATTTTTTGAAAAGCCTGGTTTCATCATAGGTTAAAGCTTCATTGCGAGCACTTCCAAAAGGGAAGGACTGGTCAATAAAGGAGAATATCTCCTCACTGGGATTTAAAGCCAATCCGTCGCTGACATAGATCAAAAGCTTTTTCCCTTCTATTCCAGTCAGATGGTCAAGAAAAGCATTTATTGATTTGAGAGAGAAGAGAAGATCTCCCCGTTCAGCCTCCACATAATTTCTTGCTATTCCCAGGGCCCGTTCATAGATCTCAAATCTTTTTTCCCGCTGCATGTTGGAGACTATGTTGTTGAGCTCTTTTCTCAGGTCTTCCCTTGTCCTTTGACGCAAAAGAGCCTGTCCAGAGCGCTCCTTGACTGCAGTGAGGGCTCGAAGAAGTGAGTAAGGATTTGAGGTGAAATCCTGAACAATCTCGAGTTTTTGATCGAGAAAGGCTATCATGCCCTGATTGACATCTTGCTCAAGAGAGAAATTGTTGCGGATGAAAGATTCCAATTTTTTAATGCTCCAATTCCTGTTCAGAGGATGGAGGTGCCAGTTATCGAAATAGAAGATGATTTTATTCTGGAATTCAGAGGATTTTTTGGTTATTGACTGGGGAGAAACCACCTGTTTTTCTATCTTCTCATCCGGTGATGAAATGTAGACCTCCATTCCCTGGACTTCATAAAAATTGGTCAACTTCTGGAGCAGTCCGTCTTCGTAGATTTTAAAGTTTTCTGGTTTGAGACCAATGACTCTGTTTCCTTTTTTATCTGTGACCACGACATCGATGTTGGTTACGGTGACCTCGACTTCATAGGCTGGCCGGGGTATTTCTTCTTCCTGCGGCACGGATTTTTTCCTTGGTTCCTGGGTTAGAACAATATGACCTGATAGAAGAATGCTGAGAGTCACAAGAAAAATCAAATTTTTCGCTTTCATTTTCTTACCCTCCATATAATGGGAGGTTATGAGAAGATTCGCAGCGAGTCACAAGGAGCGGATATTTTGCATTTTGAGCGTTCTTCATTGACGATCTATAAAGATAAGAATTAAAGCCTGGCTTTTTTCCTGGTATTTGTGAAGCAGCTTACTTTAACCTAATATTATAACATAATAGTAGAACAGACTATGAAAAAGGGACTGGTACCCGTTGAAAGGTGCCAGCCCCCTTTTTTTGTTTTACCTTCAGCTTAAAATCTTATTCTGGCTCCGACATAGAATCTCATAGGCAGTAAAATCTCTGTTGTCTCTTTGTAATCCCATTGTGGGTCATTACGGGCATAAGCAATATCGATAGCTGCCTGGTTATTAGTGACATTGTAGATATCAAAGAAGAGTTCGAGAAGAGTTCCTCCATAAAGCCTGAGGCCGTAGTTGAATTTAAGATCGAGCTGGTAATAGCCAGGCGTTTTCTCTTGCCCTGTTTGCACCAATTCAGTCCAGTCTGGTGTCTCCGGCCAGTTGAGGTAAATTCCATAGCGAAGGGGCAGGAAATTGTAGGATTCGGTAAAGTACATTCCGGAGTTCCAGTATAAAAGAGCTCCGATGTCCAGGCCAAAGGAAGTTCTGTAAGTGCCGAAGATTTTGATTTTGTGAGGAATAGTACCCGGAGTCGGTCCCCACATCCAGGGCGTCCTGGGATCGATTTCGATGAAGTCGCCCTGAAGGTCGGCGTTTCCGTCAGACTGGCTGTTGCCGAGGGCATGTTTGAAGGAATACTGAGTGATGATAAAGGAGCCGTTTTCAAATCGTTTGGAAAGCTCGAAGTCATAACCGTAAATGTCTCTCTTGGCGCCTATGAGATTGGAGAGGAAGTAGTTTGCCTGACCGGTCGGACCATCAGGTCCATAGCCGAAATCTTCGTAGGTTAGAGCGTATTGTCCCCAGACCTGATGATTTTTATAAGCATCAACATAAGTATAAAGGTCGTAATCCTCGATGATATTTCGGTCACCGCGATAATACACCTGGTTGGAAAGAACAAGTCCGTTCCCAAGGTCAATCTCATGAGTTAGAGAAGCTTCGTGGGCGAAACTGTCCCTGGTGCCCGGAGTCCAGGAGCAATCCCTGTATTCAGCGGAGCCGCGGATGCGGTAGGTGTACCAGTCGTTATTGAGCCAGATCTGCTCGTGGGTGATTCGGCCGGAGATATTTCCACCGAAGTGGATCATGCCAAAGGGTGTGGGGTCGGAGAATTGACCGTAGAAGAGGGTCAGCTTTTGGGTGCCCCGGCCACCGATGTTCCAGACAAGGCCAGCTCTGGGCAGCAGTCGAACAGGCATCTTCAAGATGACTTCACCCTCGGAGTCATAGTAGTCATGTTTTTCAAACCTTAATCCTGCGTTGAGAGTTAGGTAGTCGTTGATCCTCCAGTCATCCATGAGGTAACCGATGTAACGCTGGGCCCGGACTTTATTGACCCCCCTTTTGGCGTCCATGATTCGCCAGAAGTTCAACCCGTTCTCGTTCAAATCGGTAAAGGTGGCCTGCCTCAATTCCTCCTCAGTCAATACTCCATCGCCGTTGAGGTCGTAGGCTGCAGAGGTGGGGCCCCAGTTGTCATTGAGCCAGGGAAGGAGCCTCTGTTGCATCTCACTGAGGGGCCATATTCCGGCATCCATTAGCTGTCCAAGGGTCCATCCACGCAGGGCAGGATCGACAGAACTGCGGCTTTCTCCATAATGATAGAAAGCGTCTCGAGAACTGTATTCGTTAGAGTAGAGGACGCCCGCCTTTATCCGCATATTGCCCAGATACCACTCGAGATTGGTATTGAGCTGATTCCTTGACTGCCAGTAATCGCCTCCTGAAGCATAGCCCCCAAATTGTTGGCCGTAGATTGGAGGATAGGTCCCTGGCACAAAATACATGGTGTCTGGAATGCCGGCTTCCGGGAACCTTGGACCCCATATATTGCTCCAGTAGTAGCGTCCATAGCGAAAATCGACGATGACGTTTTCTCCAAAAACTCTCTGATAATAACCGCTGAGTACATACATAGTGTAGTCGGATTTGGGCTGACGGTCTTTAATGGTGTTGAGGTCTCTTGTTCCCAGACTGGAATAGTCATCTAAAAAACCGAGGAAGGAGAAGGAATCGTTGGGAGAGAGCTTGAAGGAGAGCTTTCCAAAGGCACCTCTTCTCTTGTTGGAGTAGTCCACCAGCTCCGCTGTTGGAGAAGCGGATTCTGAAAGATTGAATTCATTGACGTCGTTTCTGATCTGGCCTGAAAGGAAAAACCAGACGCTGTCACTCAGAATCGGGCCTCCAAGAGTGGCTGCTGTGTCGTATTTGTTGTCTTTATACCCCTCGAGTTTGGTCGGGTCTGCAGCCTCATCGTGCTCGCTCCCACCGTAGGGAAGATAAAGCTGCTTGGGCTGCAAGTAGAAGTTTGCCGAGCCTGAGAATCTGTTGCCGCCTGATTTAGTAACAATGTTGCCGACAACACCCTTTCCACCTCCGTATTCAGCCGGAACACCGGAGGTCATTAGCTGCTGCTCCTGGATGACCTCGTTGTTGAAGCTCATCCCGGCTCTTTGGGAGGCTAACCCGGTTATGTTCATGCCGTCGATAAAGTAAAGGTTATCGCGGGAGCCTCTCTTTCCTCCGATACCCTGGGAGCCTCTGTCAGCATAATTGAGGCCACCTTTTCCGGCCGGATCCTGGGGAGTGTCCCTTCCCTGGGAGTTGGGAACAACGTTGACGCCTGCTGCAAGCTGGAGGTAGCCGACAAAATCCCGGGCAACAGGCAAGGACTCCACTGTTTGATGAGTGACGTGTTCGGCAATGACCGATTTTGTGGTGTCCACAGTAGGAGATACAGCAATTACCGTCACGGATTCCTCGATGGCCGCCGGTTTTATCTCAACCTGTAGCATGGTCTGTCTGTCTAAAGATATCTCTACATCCTTGGATATCTTTTCCTGGAATCCTTCAATGTTTGACTTGAGTTCGTATATTCCCGGAGTCAGGTTGATGAATAGTGCCTCTCCCAATACATTCGTGACCAGTATCTTTTCCCCCATCATAACAGGACTTGAAAGTGTGAGCGAAACACCCGGCACAACACTCCCTGTGTCGTCGATAACAATGACTTTGAGAGTCCCTGTTCGTGCCTGTGCAGATAAGAAAACAGAAGTGATAAAGAAGAGAGAAAATACAATTAAAATCGAACCGATGCTTTTTCTCATTTGCTTATTTCCCCTTTTCCCGAATTATCGGGAATCGTGATTACTTCATGGTTTTTAGAAGTAATTTTTAATTACCAGCACCTAGAAATCTGAACTCCATTAGGAGCCTTGATTCCGAACATTTACCTCTTTATTTAATGGTCTGCTTTTATTTTCACCTCCTAATTTTTGGAATTGTCTGACATCTGCCCAATTATGTTTGTCTTTTATTTTTTGCAATATTTGTGCCAATTTAAATAAAAAATTAAATTTAAATATATAAATAAGTTAGAAAAAACCGGTGTCTCGCTTTTTGTTTTTATTATCCAATATTATGTATGTTATCCAAAATATTGGATTATTTTTTACTCTATACTCGCTTCCTCTGCTCATTTTTTCCTGTTTGAAAATTATTCGTTGAAAGGCCTGTCATAGATTTCGAGATCACAGTTCGACCATAATGAAGGTTAAGAATTGATTATGGAAAAACGGGGCGAAACCTGAAGGAGGCAGTTTGTGTTTTTCTTTAATTTCTGCTCAAGAGGACCTTTTGATATTTTCCAGTATGGTTCTGGCCAGGGCCGCTTTTTCTGATTCAGGAGCCAATTCGATAACTTTTTCAAAATTCTTCTTGGCTTCTTCCAGGTCTCCTTTATTTATATTGGCCAATCCAAGTTGATAGTAACCATCAACAAAACCTGGGTTAAGGGCCACGCATTTCTGGAGATAGTTTAGGGCCATTTCTATCTGATGGTTTTTAAAAAGAAGAATCCCGAGGTTATAAAAAGTTCCAGGATCTGTCAGCCTTGATTCATCGAACTGTTTAAAGTATTTCATTCCCTCCTCTAGGCGCCCCTGTTCAAAATATATGGCGCTGAGGTTGATCAGAGCATCCTGGGATTGAGGATCGCATTCGAGCATTTTTATGAAGTAGTCGATGGCCATTTCCTGATTTTCCATCCTCAGATAACAGATTCCGATCTTTTCGTAGGCCTGGTATAGATCAGGGTTTTTTTCCAGAACATTTTTATACTCCTGCAGGGCTTCTTCATATTTTTTTTCCTGGTAAAGAGCATCGGCCTTTAAAAACGGGGATTCAGTAATTGGAGATAACTGGATATTAAGGGGAGGGTTTTTTTTTATGGCAGAAAGCTGGATGTTGAAATTCTGTGGCTCATATCCATCGGCAATGAAGCCTATGGTATATTCTCCCGGGCGAAGATTGGCCTTTCTCCATTTTCCCTTCTTATCCGCTGTTAATTCAATTTTTCCTCCGTCCTCGTTGAAGATAAAAATCACCCTGGCGTTTGGGATTGGCTTTCCGTCCACTGAGGTCACTGTTCCTTCCACAAGAGCGAAAACCCTGGAGAAGACAGGGGGACTGATGGTCATCAAGAAGGCGGCCCAGGATAAAAAGCATATTATGATAGTCATTAATGACTTTCTCATGGAGCTTCTCCTTATTTAACTTTAGCTCTTGATTCAATTTAATTATACCAAGATGTGAGAGATGAAAACAAAACAAATTTTAAGGTTGACTTGAGGGAATGTTTTCCATTTAACCATGGCCGGGAAATGTAAATTGTATCAGGGGAAAACCGGAAATCGTTTCTGGCGGGACAAAAGGGTGCAGATGAGCCTAAAAGTATCTAAAATCGCATAGATAACTTAATCTGGTTTCCGGAACCGGCTCCAGGGGAGGGGGTGTCCCTTTGGGGAACGTCCCCCCTTTTTATTTTTTCCAGCGGAAAAATTTGACAGCCAGAGTAAGAAAAACCAAGGCGAATCCGCTTAAGACCAGGATATGAGTCTTTACTCCAGTTAATGATTCTCCAAAGAATATCAACTTGTGAAAAGCTTCCATTGCCCAGCCAGTGGGAAAGAATAAGCCCACGGTTTTCATGGCAGGTGGAACTAATTCAAGAGGCCACCAGCATCCTCCCAATCCGGCCATCAGGTTGGCCAAGAGGATACTGACAACCACTAAAAGCTCTTCTTTTTCAAAAGGGCTTCCCATAAGCAAGCTAAGTCCGGCTATGGCCCTACAGAAAAATAGGGATATCAACAGTACAGAAAAAAGGGAAGAGCCCAGGTTAAAGTCGAAAAGAAGGTATCCTGCAAGAAAGAGCACTGTTAGTTGGAACATTCCCAGAGGAAATCGGCTCAGCCATTTTCCAGCTAACAGAAGAGAGAAGGAGATTGGATTGATCACTATTCGTTCAAGTTGTCCTTGTCTTCTTTCTTCAAGCAAGGTGATTCCTCCGTACATAAGGACAGTAAAAAGGATGAACATAACGGTCATAGCCGGGATGGTGTGGTTATAGCCCGAAGGAATGGCTTTTCTGGGAGTTGCCAGTTCGGAGCGAAGAGTGATTAATCGTTGCGGCTGGTAACTCAAAAAAATCTCTTCAATACCCTGAGATTCATCTTTCTCTTCTGCTAATTGAACTGATCCAACAAGTCCCGTGATCGTCTTGATGATGGCCTTCAACACGTGGGAATAAGCAGCTTGTGAATATTGAGGATCGCTATCAGGATGCCTTTTTATGGTAAGATTTGTTTTTTCTCCAGTCTTAACTCTATCAGAAAATCCTTCAGGAATAATAAGAACACGAGATCTGACTTTTTCTTCAGAATCAATTTCCTCAATCAAATATTTTTCTGAGTTAAGCTCTTTTCAACTTCCTTTCCGAAGACAGCCCCAAAAATAAAAGTAAAGACAACGGGAATTAACATGAATCCAATGATTACGGCCGGGTTTTTCCATCTTCTTCTGAGGTCTTTTGATATCAGAAGGAAGAGATTTCTCATTCCCTCAGTTCCTTTCCGGTCAGTTTTAGAAAAACACTTTCCAGACTGGGTTTCTTGATAGAAACGTCGTGGATAACAAGGCCGGTTTTAAAGAATTTTTCCAGCAGCAAAGGTACAGCCAGGACGGCCTTACCATCCTGAAGAGAAAGGATGGATTCTTTTTTAATCGAACCAAGGATTTCTCCAGCCTGATTTGCTTTGAAATCTCCGCAAATATAGGTGATGTCTTTCTCGCCCACAATCTGAATCAATTCTTCCAGTGTCCCTACGGCAAGAACTTTTCCCTGGTCCATAATGGCAATTCGATATTCTTCGCCGGAATAGATTTTATATTGAAGTCAATTTAACTTTATTTATCCATAAACTTTTTTCAAGCAATAAATTTTCTTTTTTATCTTTCTCCTGATTAGGTATAATAACGTCTCTTATTTCAGGTATAAAAAAAGTAGGAGGTTATTTTGAAAAAACACCTTAATCTGTTCCTAATCTTATTTCTTCTTATAACTCCTCTTGCGGGGGAAGAAAAGAAGGCTGAATTTGATCCCCAGGCGGCCTTGAATTATATCAAGGTTCTGGCTTCTGATGAGATGGAAGGCCGTAAAAGCGGCCAGCCCGGGGCAGTCATGGCCGAAGAATATATAGCCTCAAAATTCAAGGAATGGGGTCTTGAGCCGGCCGGAGACGAAGGGATCTATTTTCAGAATTTTACTATTGAACACAGCCATATCCAAGAAGGAGTTGTTCTTGAAGTGATATCTCCCAGGGAACGAAGGAGTTTTTATTATGGAGAAGACTGGAGAGTCCAGAGATATTCCGGCTCCGGCAGTTTAGTCGGAGAAATCGTTTTTGTTGGGTACGGCATCCATGCTCCCGATAAAGAATATGATGACTATGAAGGAATAGAGATTGAAGGTAAACTGGTTCTTTTGACTGAAGGAGCTCCCTCTAAGCTCCGAGAAGAGTTTAAAGAAGAATCCAGCCTGAAGAGTAAAATAGAAACTGCTCAGAAACTGGGTGCGGCTGGAGTTGTTTTGTTTCAACTGCCTTCAAGCCAGAGCCGTTATTTCCGGTTTAGAACAGAAAAGGAAATCTACAAGCCTGATTTCTTTATTTTGAGTGTTGAAAACAAGGTGGTTGAGTTTATTTTAAAGGATCTTCCTATCGACTTGAGAACAGCCTTCAGCCGGATTAATAAAGATTTGCAGCCCCAATCTTTAAACACCGGTATTAAAGTTTTTATTTCGGTGCGGTCTGTTTTTGACCCGGAACGTCCAACCAAAAATGTCCTGGCCAAAATCAGCGGCTCGGATAAAAAGCTCAAGGATGAATACATTATAATCGGAGCTCACCTGGATCATCTGGGGATCACTCCCATGGGAGATGTGATGAATGGAGCCAATGACAATGCCTCGGGTACTGCGGTGGTTATGGAAGTGGCCAGGGCGATGAAACAGAGAGGCTTTAAACCGAAAAGGACCGTGGTTTTTGCTTTATGGGCCGGTGAAGAGCAGGGGCTTTTGGGTTCAAGGCATTACGCTGACAATCCTGCTATTCCTCTGGAAAAAGCTGTAACCAATATCAATCTGGATATGGTGGGAATTGGAAGCGGCAAGATTTCCCTTGGAGGAAAGTATTATGCTCCAGAAGTTTGGGCTTTCCTTGAGGGAAGTATACCTCAGGAAACAATGGAATATCTTACTCCCGGCCGGGGAGGCCCAGGAGGTTCGGATCACACACCGTTCTTAATGAAAGGAGTCCCTGCCTTTTTTGCCATCACCGAGGATTCTTTCTTGAAGTATCATCATAGCAGGGATGAATATGATCTGATTCAACCAGAACTTCTAAAGAGAACCGGTGATTTTGTTTGTGCTGCTACAGTGGCTCTGGCAAATGAAGTTAGAGATTTTATTCTGCCTTTAAGGGAAGAAACTTTTCAATTGCGTTATCAGGATTTGGTGAATTACCGGCTGAGTCCACTTGAAAATGTCGTAAAAAACCACGGAAATTCCAAAGACTCCCTTGTTGATGTCCAGATGTCTCTTCTTCAGATAAACAAGGGACTGGCTGCTGATAAGGCTTTTCTGGATCTTTTGGAAAAAATCATTGATGGAAAGGAGAAAGTGAATAAAACCGATGGCCTGGTCTATTACACCTCGTCAAACCGTATTTCAGGCTCTGTCCGTCAGGGCAAAACTACGGTTATCTCCGGCCTTAATAGTATCCAGCTTTTCCAGGAGAATCACCGCTGGGCCGGAGTTTTGGCTGACCAGGGAATAGGTTTTCTTTTCCTTGATAATCCCGGTATAATTTTTAATGAAGACAGCTTAAGCGAAAAAGGAAAAGAATGGCTCAAAGCCTTAAACTCGGCAGGGCTGTTGTTGATGATAAAGAACAGCAGTGAAACTGAAGTCAAAATTCTTCTCAGAGAGTCAAAGAAACCGGTTGTGTTTCTAAGCGCAGAAGTTCCGGGAAAAGAGATTCTGGATTTAGTAAAGGAGAAGAGCGGAGCCATAGGTCTTCTATTGCAGGCAGAAGAATCACCCGGGGGTTATTTTCAGAAACTGGATTTATTAAAAAAAGAAATTGGCACCGGCCATTTAATGATTGTTAATGAAGCTTGCCTGTGGGGAGAAGCTGGAAGAAACCAAATGCTTCAACTGCTCTCCAGGTTGCTGGAAGCAAAGTATGAAAGAGGTGATTTAGCCAATATTTTCTCCAGAACACTGCTGAGGGTCCTCAGAAAGACAAGAGGAGAGGGAGATCAGACGGTGAGGCCCCCTCATCCTTTTTAAATCGGGGTTAATTCAGAGAAGGATTTAAACCGCCTAAATTTTCAGGGCACGAGCCAGGTTTAATGTACTGGAGTGAGTTACTGCTTTCATCAACAGGCATTGGAATATACTGCCTTTACCTTTGGGGAGAAAAATATTTTCTTTCCCGCAGGAAGAATTCCATTCCTTTACGGATTGCAGTCACTGGTTCAAGAGGAAAATCCACTGTGACCAGGATGATTACTTCTATTCTGAGAGAGGCCGGTTTTTCGCCTATGGCCAAAATAACCGGTTCTAAGCCGGTTATAATATATCCGGACGGAAAGGAAGAGGAAATAAAGCGGCGAGGCCTGCCTTCTATACTGGAGGTCAAAAGGTTCCTCAAGCATTGTTCTCAATCAGGAGCTAAGGCTTCAATCTGTGAATTGATGAGCATTCATCCTGAGTGTCTTCAGATGGAATCATGTCAGATTTTTAAGCCTCATTATCTGGTGATTACTAATGTCCGTCTTGATCATATTCCTCAGCAAGGTGAAACCATGGAGAAAATAGCCTCTTCCCTTTCTCTGGCTATACCCTGGAAATCCACCGTGGTCATTCCTCAGGAGGAATGTTATTCTGTTTTTAAAGAGGCAGCTTTCCGGAAGAAATCACACCTTATACAGGTAAGCCCAGAGGTAAATCAAGTGAATTTTTTTCGGGAGAAAATCAACCCTGGCTTCATGTTTGAAGAAAACATCAGGCTCTCAGAGGCTGTGACAGGTTTGCTGGGAATCGAGTCTGAAGTAATCCGGCGGGGAATGATGTCCTATTCTCCTGATTTCGGGGCATTGAAGGCCTGGTGGTTGAAAGTTAGCCCTTCTCTTGAACCCTGGCTTTGTGTCAGTATTTTTGCTGCCAATGACCCGGAGTCAACCCGCCTTATTTTTGACCGGATAAAGCAAACAAGCTGGAGTGAAGGCAGAAAAATAAGCGGTCTTTTAAGCCTCAGGCCAGACCGGGGAGACCGGACTTATCAATGGATAGAAGCTTTGAGAAAAAACCTTTTCCCGGAAATTAAATCAATTTATTTAATAGGAAAACAAGCCAATGTGTTTCATAGAAAGACGGCCTCCTTCTTTAAGGGAAAGATGGTGGTTTTAAAATCCATGAGGGCGCAGCATATCCTTGAAACCATCTTTTCGAAGGAGAAAGAAGCTGGCATTCTGGTTGGACTGGGGAATATCGGTGGCCTGGGAAGAGAGATGGTAGATTTCTGGGAAGAAAAAGGAGAAAAACGTGATCCTTGAAACGCTGATAACAGGGCTGCTGGTGGCTCTTCTTTTCTCGGAGATTTTTAATATATATCCCGGCGGACTCATTGTTCCGGTGTATTTCGCCTATTATCTTGACCAGCCAGAGAAGTGCCTGGCTACTTTGGTGATATCATTTTTGAGCCTGTTTTGTTACCGTCTCTTTGAAAATTATCTGATTCTTTTTGGAAAAAGAAGGTTCATTATGTTCCTTCTTCTTGGAATTTTCTGGGGAGTGCTTTTTTCATTGTTTGCTCCGAAATATTTTCCGGTTGATCCGGAGTTCAAGGCCATTGGCTGGATTATTCCAGGACTTCTGGCTAATAATCTTTCCAGGCAAAAAATTCTTCCTACCCTTGCCGCCTTGGTTTCTGCCTCTTCAATTACTTTTGTCCTGATTCGTCTTCTTTTCAGAATGGGATAATTCTATGAGAAAATTTAATGTTTTCCGGAGGAGAATCATCTGTTCTTGTAAAGAAGACAGCAGAAGAAAAATTCACCTGAGTATTGTCTTTGTTTTGAGCATTTTTTTTATTTTCTGGGTTTATTTTTTTCCTGGGGAGAGACAGGAAAAACTGGCCAAAGAAATGCGGTTGGCTGCTTTGACCATGGCTGAAGCCTTGGAGTCTGTTAAGAAATGCCGGATTATAAAGGAGATTCCTTTGGAACCAGAGGTTGATCCCAATTTAACCGGAATCATCGGAATCAAGCATTCTTCAATCACTACCACACTCGGCCAGTTGGAGGCAAAAAGAACAACCTCCAATCCCAATTTCGCCGCTCTTATGGTCTATCTTTTTCACCGGGCCGGAGTGACAGCCGGGGACGAAGTGGTTATAGGTGCTTCTGCTTCCTTTCCTTCATTGATTTTAGCGGTTTTATCAGCGGCCAAAGCCATGAAAGTCAAACCCTTATCGATATATTCACTGGGAGCATCGCAGTGGGGAGCCAATATCCCGGAAATGAATTGGTTGAAAATTTATTCCTGTCTGAGAAAAGCCGGAATCTTTGATTTCGAACCGGTGGCGGTCTCATTAGGAGGAGAAAAAGATACGGCGGGGGGTATAAGTGAAGAAGGAAAGGCTTTTCTCCTGGAAGAAATAAAAAAGAGCGAAATCCCTTTTATCCAGGAGCCTGATCTGAAGAGAAATATTCAAGAAAGGCTGAGGCTTTACCGTTATTTTTCAAAAAACCCCGACGGGATTAAGGCTTTTGTAAATATCGGGGGGAGTTATGCCAATCTGGGAACAGACTCGGCCGTGCTTGAAATTAAACCGGGCTTGGTTGAGCCGGACATACCGACTGCTTCTCTGCGAAAGGGAATGATTTTTTCAATGATGGAGCAGGGGATTCCGGTGATTCATCTTCTTTATATTAAAGGTCTTTGCCGGCAATACGGATTATTATGGGACCCGCTCCCTCTACCTCGTCCGGGTGAGAGTCTTCTCTTTAAAAGAATACTTTATAGGGGGACTTTCTTCAAGATGATAAGCGGTTTTTATTTGGCCTTGGTCCTGCTTATTTTGGCAGCAAGCTTTTGGCCAAAAAAACACTCTTCTTCATAACCGGTTGCTTTCCTCACTCATTCCGCCTCTTTTCTTTTATTTATCTGAACAGACCCAATAGGCAAGATTCATTATTTTCAAGCTATTTTATAATAAAAGGCTTGCAAGTCAGAAATATGTATTGGTTTTCTGAAATGGGTTACGTATATCTTGATTTCCCAATAATACAGGTTAATAAATGTTTTCCACAATGATGGAAGTGATGCAATGGTAAAAAGTAAGAGCATCTTTGTCCCGGCAGAGTTCCTTGATTACAGTTAATGTTCCTCCATTGTAACGTTCCCAGCGGAATTTTGCGGTATCAAGAGTTGAGCCTGTAACAGTGGCTAATTCCGCCACTCCCTCTTTGACCGGAGGGAGTTTTAGTTTGCGGAGTACTGCATTGAGAGCATCAACTTTTTTCATGACAAAATACTTCCCCCCTTCCATGGCAACCAAAGTTATTTTGGGTCTAGGGTCGTTGAAAATATATATTTTTTTTTGTAATCCTCCAGAAGAAACTTGGTTAACAGTGTAGTTCAGAGGAAGAATTTTTTTGGGGAAGTGTTTTTCTTTGAGTTCAAGAAGAGTCTGTTTTCCGTAATCTTGCTCATTGAGAAAAATGAAAAGGGCAAAAAATACAAGAAGCAATAAAAACGGTTTGAGAAAATAAGAGTTTCCCTTAGAGAAAAGGGCTCTGAAAAACAAGATCAGGCAGATAAGAGCCGGTATGAGAGCTAATTGGCTTAAAGAAATTTTGGCTAAAATTTCTTCCATAACTTTCTCCTACTTTTTTATCCCACTTTTGTTATTATATTGCACTAACAGAAAATTCTCCAATCTATTTTGTATCTCGGGTTGTTCAGAAAAAAAAGAGGTTAATTAAAATTTTCTTTAATCGCAGCTATATTTTGTGTTAAAATAATTAGTTAATGGAAAAGCGAAACCTTTTAAGTAGTTCTCATTTTTCCGACTTTTTGAAACCGTCCCAAATTATTTACAATCTTAAGGCAAATGATAAAATCCAGGCTTTTGATGAATTACTGGAAGTCTTAGCCAGCCAGGGATTGATCAAAAACAAAAAGCTTCTTCTGACCCGGCTTTGTGACCGGGAAAGATTGGAATCAACAGCCATTGGACATCATGTGGCTCTCCCCCATGCCAGGGTAGACGCTGGAGAGGATATTCAAGTGGTTGTCGGCCGTTCGACTGAGGGAATAGATTTTGATTCCATTGATAAGAAAAAAGTCCATCTGATAATTATGATTATCTGGAACCCAACTATTCCGGGACTTTTTAATCATCTTTTTGCTGGATTAGCCCAGTTCCTAAGAAGGCCGGATTTTCGCAAGAGACTTTTTTCTGCCAGTAATCAGAAAGAGCTGCACGATGTCCTTTCTGAAATAACCCTTTTTCTTCCTCGACAGGATGATAAAATTATCCACCGGGCAGGTCTCCTCTGGAAGCTCCAAGAACTCGAAATGGCCTTGAAGAATGCCTCAGAGGGAGAGAAAGAGAAGCTGAAAAAACAAGCTGGAATAATCAGAATGGAACTGGATGCTTCCCTTCTCGACCGCTTCGACAGGCTTATGGAACGCTATGGATATGCGGTAGCTGAAGTTATTGATGGAGTATGTCAAAGTTGTAATATAAATCTGGCTACCAGCATGAGTTCCGCCATAGAAGGAAGTAATGATATTTATATTTGTGAGAACTGCGGCAAGTTTTTAGTCTCGGAAAACAAGAAGAAGTCAGTTTGATAATCATTAATGATTTGAACAGTTTCTGTTGGCGGGTAAAAAGAAAAGAAAACTCTCTGGATCATTCCTTGCCTGTAGTATCATCACATATATATGTACTGAGAATTGATTTTTAAAGTAAGCCCCAGAAAAGAGAAAGCCCTCCGGAAAAAAATGGAGGAATTGAATGTTTTTGAGAAAGACATTGAGGAAAAGTTTGTTCGATCAAGCGGGAAGGGGGGGCAAAGAGTAAATAAAGTAGAAACCTGTGTTTATCTCAAGCACGTCCCTACTCAGATTGAAGTAAAATGCCAGGAAGAACGCTCTCAGGCACTTAATAGATTTCTGGCCAGAAGAATTCTGGTAGACAAAATTGAAACCTTGATTCGGGGGAAAAAAAGCGAGGAACAGAAAAAAATAGCCAAAATAAGAAGACAGAAAAGAAAGAGATCAAGAAGAGCCCAGTTGAAAATGCTCGAGGAAAAAAGAAAGCGTAGCCAGAAAAAAGAAGCCCGGCGTTTTAAGCCAGACCCTGAAGATATGTAAGGCTTCTGAACAAAATGATTCAGGAAGCAAGCGGCAGAAGAGATTTTAGTAGAAGAGTAGAGCCTTTTTCCAGATCCTCCCATAGAATATTTTCTGCCGGAGAATGACTTATTCCATCCTGGCAAGGAATAAATATTAATCCTGACTTGGTTATCTGAGACAGTATTTGAGCATCATGACCGGCCCGGCTGGGAAGCCTCATATATTCATAACCGAGTTGGTCACATTTTTTCCCCAGTAAGGTGGCAATAGAAAAAGGAATTTCCATCGGTTCTGTCTGATCAACTATTTTGAATTGAAAAGACAAACCCCGTGTCTGAGCAATGGAATGAGCGGTTTCCTGGATATAGGAAGAGATTTGCTGGAGGCTTTCGGGAGAAGTGGATCTGAAATCGAGAGTGAATTCTACCCGGCCGGGAATGGTTGAAAAGTTGCCGGGGAAGGTTTTTGCCTGGCCAACAGTAAGCAGGCTCCCATAGTGATTTTTCGCTACGTAATGGGTGGCTTTTAAGGCTAAATCAGCCAGCCCCAGAAAAGCGTCATGCCTCAGCTCAAATGGAGTTGTTCCTGCATGGGAAGCCTCCCCAATAAAGGCACAAGCCCAGTCTTGTTTGCCGGCAAATCGATCGACAATCCCAATGGATTTTCCTTCTGATTCCAGAACATCTCCCTGTTCAATGTGAAGTTCCAGAAAGGCTTCAATTTCCGGCCGGTCTTTGTCGGATTCAAGAATACTTTCCAGAGTAAATGGAGTGTTTTTCAGGATTTCGCTTAAAGGAAGGCCGAACTGTGTTCTGCCATTTTGAAGTTGCTCCTTGTTTAATGTTCCAGTGAAAGCTCTGCTTCCCAGGAAATCACCGGTCAGATTTCCCTCTTCATCAGTGAAAGAAGCCACTTCAATAGGTTTTGATATGGAGATATTTTCTTCTTTAATTATGCGCAGGCATTCCAAGCCAGCCAGAACTCCTGCTGACCCGTCAAATTTGCCTCCATTTACTACAGTATCCAGATGAGAGCCGGTCATAACCGTTTTCCCCTTGCCTTCAATCCGGCCGAAAATATTTCCTGCTCCGTCTTCCCTTAAAATCAAACCAGCTTCCTGGATTTTCTTTTTAAACCAGTCTCTGGCTTTAAGGTCAGCCCGGCTGAAAGAAGGCCGGCTTATGCCTCCTTCTTGATTGCAGCCTATTTCACCGAGTTCACAGATATCTTTTTTCAGGCGTTCAAAATTGATTCCGAAGTCTTCCATTAAATTACTCCACCTGGTTGACCATTTCTCTTACTGCTATCTCTATCCCTACGATGGCCGAACGGGCTACTATAGCAAAACCTATACTAAAACCGGTTATTTCCTGGATGTCAGCCAAAGGAGAAATATTTCTATAATCAAGACCGTGTCCGGCATGAATTTCCAGGCCAACATTGTGTCCCTTACAGGATATTTCTTTAATTACTTCCAGCGCCTCTTGCCGGCTTTTCTCACTTTTGGCTTCGGCATAAGCAGAGGTGTTAATTTCAATCAGATCTACTCCGGCCTGATGACAAGCTTCCACTTGTTTTAAATCTGGGTCGACAAATATACTGACTCTTATGCCAGCCTGACGAAGTTCTTGGATATGGGATTTCAGATTCTCAAAATGAGTCAAAACGTCCAGGCCGCCTTCAGTGGTCAATTCGTTTTCTTTCTCAGGGACAAGAGTGACAGTGTCAGGTTTTATATCTAAGGCGATTTTCTTCATCTCTTTGGTGGCAGCCATTTCCACGTTGAGCTGTGTTTTTACAGTTTTCCTTAAAAGATGAAGATCCCGTTCCTTGATGTGACGACGATCCTCCCGTATATGGCAAACGATTCCTCCTGCCCCGGCCTGTTCAGCAAGAAGGGCTGCCAGAACCGGCTCAGGTTCATTGCTTTTTCTTGCTTCCCGGAGAGTAGCAAAATGGTCAATATTAACCGAAAGTCTCATTTTTCCTCCTCAGTCAAAGGAAATTCATTTCATATTTCTATCTGCTTCAACTATCCAGATATTTTTCAAGCGTTGTCTTCATAAGTTCGGCATAATTGGTGATTTCATTTAAATCCTGTCCCTCAATCATGATACGAACAACCGGTTCTGTTCCGGAGAAACGGATATGGAGCCGTCCATTGTTTCCCAGTTTACCGGTGATTTCCTGGAAGACTTTTCTGAACTCCGGAATGCTTTGGAGATCTACTCTCCTTTGAGCTTTGATATTTGTGAGAAGTTGAGGGTATTCCAGATAGCTGTTAACAAGCTGGGACAGGGGAGAATTGTAATAAAGCATAGCCTCCAGAATTTTCAGGCTGGTGAGCAGGCCGTCTCCAGTTGGGCATTCATCGAGAAGAATGGTATGGCCGGAACGTTCACCCCCAAGATTAGCTCCGATTTCCAGCATTGCTTCAAGGACAAATTTGTCGCCAACCTGAGTCCGCAAGAGCTTCAAATCTTTTTCCTTCAAAGCAGTTTCCAAACCCAGGTTGCTCATGACAGTAGCGACAATGAAATCTGATTTAAGCCGTTTGGTTTCTTTTAGATAACCTGATAAAATATATAAAGTATGATCACCGTTGAGAATTTTTCCTGTTTCGTCTACCCAGATGGCTCTATCAGCATCCCCGTCATAAGCAATTCCTAAATCAGCCTTGTTCTCCAGAACAGTTTGGACAAGTTTTTGGGGGTGGAGAGAACCGCAGAGATGGTTTATATTTTTTCCATCAGGATTATTACAGATTGGGATTACTTCAAAACCCAGTTCGGAAAATAACCGGGCAGAATAATTTGAGGAAGAGCCGTTGGCACAATCACAGACTATTTTCATATGTTTTATGGATTGAGCAGGAGAAAAACGGCTTTTTAGAAAATTTAGGTAATTTTGGGTAAACCGGGAAGAGTTGGGGGGAAAAATGTTTCTGGGTTGGCCTTTTCCAGAGAATTTCCGCATGTATCCCTCTAGATATTTTTCCCATGAAGATGGAATTTTTATTCCCTTACCGGAGAATATTTTAATACCATTATCTTCATAGGGATTATGGGAAGCAGAAATAACTACTCCCACTGAAAAAGATTCATCTTTGGTTAAAAGAGAAATAGCTGAGGTGGGAATAACTCCGGCCGATTCAGCGGATCCGCCTTCATCGGCTATTCCTTGAAGTAAAGCCTCTTCCAGCCAAATCCCTGATTCTCTGGTGTCTCTACCAATAAGGATGAAAGGAGAAAGACCTTCTTTTTGAAGAAGTCTGACCAGCCCTCTTCCCAGAGCGTAAACAGAATTGTAATCAAGGGGAAAAGTTCCTGCCACAGCTCTTATTCCATCAGTTCCAAAGAGTTTGTCCATTATGTTACCTGAATCTTCTTACTTAGAATTCATTATATTGAAATAGCAGCAGGATTCAAGATGGAAGAGACCCCTTTTTTCTTATTTTGGAGGAAGGTTGAGAGTTGTTCTCTTCCTTTTTGATGAGAAGCCGGACTAAAACCGTTGTTTTCGTCGAAGCTATTCTTAGGTCAGGATTGGGAGGAATAGGAGTGACTTCTCTTTCTATGGACTCGGTAATATTAGAGAGAACAACAGGAGTAGTACTGACCTTGTAATTTTTTTGGAAACGGCTTTCCGGTCCCCTGATGGGAATTTTTGGAGGAATGACTTCCACTTTTTCCAGAATAAATCCTTCTGGTGGGTTTCCTATAAGATTAGGTTTGACTTCCAGCATGACTTCCTTGGATTGTTCCAGTTTAAGTGAAATTTGACTGGGATGAATGTCCTTGAGTTCAACCCCGGGCGGAAGGCTGACCATATTCTTTGTCAGAGGGTACTCGCTCTGCTGGACATCAGCCTGTCTTAAATCAAGAACAAGGTGGACATTAGCCGGACTGATTTGTCCAATGATACTTTGAGGGGCTCTAATTCTGACATCTACTGAGGAAGGAGGTTTTTCTACCAGTTCGATGTTTGGTGGAATATTATGGAGTTCCAATGGTATGCTGATGGTTTTTTCCAGGAATGTTTTTTCTTCGGGAATCAGAGTTAACCAGAGAATGAAAGCCAGAAGAAAAGAAAAAAGTTTCAATCCCCAGTTTCTTAAGAAAAGGTTTTTTATGAAATTTATCATGGTTCTATTTTAAGTGTTGAGTTAATTTGTTTTTAAGTTCTTCTTTGTCAAGCTGTTGATTGAGTTCTCCGCCAATAGCCAGGGAAATATCGCCGGTTTCTTCTGAAACCACAATAACAGCTGCATCCGTTTCCTGGGAAAGTCCGATGGCTGCTAAATGCCTGGTCCGGGTCAAGAAATTTTCTCCCAGCTTGTGGGTTTGGGGTAAAGGCAGAAGGCATCCGGCGGCAGCTATTTTATTACCTTGAATGATTACAGCCCCGTCATGAAGAGGTGCATGAGGATAAAAAATGCTAACCAGAAGATCCTTGGACAGGGCTCCGTCGACCTTTGTTCCCCGGTCAATGTAGCTTTTCAAGGAGACATCCTTTTCTATAGCAATAAGAGCGCCGATTTGTTTGGAACACAGAAAGTCTACAGCTAAGTAGAGGTCTTCCAGCTTTTCTTTGAAAGTTTTGAGGGCATATGGTCTTCTCAGAGATCTTGAGCCGATGGTCGTCAGAAAACTCCTTATTTCCCCCTGAAAAAGAACGATAATGGCAATGATTAGATAAGTAATGAAGTTTTCGATCAGCCAGTGGGAAATATATAATTTTCCCCATTGGGTGATTATAAAAAAGAGGCCAACAATAGCCAGGCCAATAGCCATTTGATAAGCTTTGGTGTCCTTGATTAATCTGAAAAATGAATAGATGATGATGGTTACCAGAAGAATATCGATAAAATCTCCCAGGGTAAAGGCTCTTAGGGAGTGAATAATTTCAGTTAGCATGGAGCCTCTTTTTTTCTTCTGGGTCCAGAGAACGGTTATCTTTTTCTGGATACGATAAGATTGCCTCTGCTACTTCGACTGCTTTTTTTACCTCCTTGAGATCGTGGACTCGAAGTATATGGGCTCCCTTGGAGATTCCTATGATACAGGCGGCGAGAGTCCCTTCCAGTCTTTTATCCGGGGGAAGGCTAAGGATTTCACCGATAAAAGATTTTCTGGAAACTCCCAGCAGGAGAGGGCGGCGGAACTCATTTAAAAACTCCAGCTTCCGGAGTATTTCAAGATTATGAAATAAATTTTTCCCAAAACCTATTCCTGGATCTAGGATGATCTGCTCACTTTCTATGCCGCTCTCAAGAGCAGCGGATATCCTTTCTTCCAAAAAATCTTTTATCTCGGCAGTCAAGTTGGAATAGGAAGGATTTTTTTGCATGGTTTTGGGTTTTCCTTGCATGTGCATGAGTATTATGGGAACTTTTTTTTCTGCGGCCAAAGAAAACATATTTTCATCAAACCGGCCAGCACTAATATCATTTATTATATCTGCCCCTGCAGCAAGAGCCTGTTCAGCCACAGCAGCTTTGGTTGTATCTATAGATATAAAAATTTGGGATTTTTCTCTAAGGCCAGTAATTACCGGAATTACCCTGAGGAACTCTTCTTCCAGGGAGACCGGATCTGAGCCAGGTCGGCTGCTTTCTCCCCCCACATCGATAATTTGGGCTCCTTCGGCCTCCATTTCAAGGCCTTTTTTTACTGCTTTTTCCTTATCCAGGAAAAATCCTCCATCAGAAAAAGAATCCGGAGTTACATTGAGGACACCCATCAACCAGGTTTTTTGCCCCAGGATAAAAGTTTTTTCTTTAATCTCGAGCTTGGCACCTGGTCTTGTCATGATTTCAGGCAATTATCCCTTTTCTGGAAGAAGGCTTTTCTTTTTTATTTTTTTTAGCTTTGCTGGATTTTGTTTTTGAGTCCCGCGGAGCAGCTTTCCTGGCACGTCTAACAGGTTTTTCTTTCAGAATTTTTTCAATTTCATCGGAAGAAAGGACTTCTTTATCCAATAAGCTTAAAGCGACAGCCTCCAGCTTCTTTTTGTTGTTTTGCAATATCTCCAGGGCGCGATTGTAGTTTTGCATGACAATTTTCTTTACTTCCTCATCAATCAGCTCAGCTGTTTTTTCACTGAAGTTTTTATGCATGGCTAAATCTTTGCCCAGGAAGACCAAGTCGTCCCTTTCTCCATAGGTTAGCGGTCCAAGGTCTGACATTCCATACTGGCAAACCATTTTTCGGGCGATTTCTGTTGCTTTTTCAAAATCATTGGCAGCGCCGGTGGTTGTCTTATTAAGAAAGAAATTTTCAGCCGCCCGGCCGGCTAACAATACAGACAACTGGGCTTCGAGATAATCCTTGGAATATGTATAACGGTCATCAAGGGGAAGTTGCTGGGTAACTCCGAGTGCTAATCCCCTGGGAATAATGGTAACTTTGTGAATAGGATCAGCTTCTGGAATCATGGCTGCTATCAAGGCATGTCCGGCTTCATGATAAGCAGTGAAGCGTTTCTCTTCTTCGCTGATGATCATGCTTTTTCTTTCTACTCCCATAAGGACCTTGTCTTTGGAGCTTTCGAAATCCTTCATCATGACGTTTTCCTGGCCAAAACGGGCGGCCAGGAGGGCAGCTTCGTTGACCAGATTAGCCAGGTCAGCCCCGGAAAAACCTGGTGTAGAGCGGGCTAAAACCTGAAGATTGACATCACTGTCAAGGGGAATTTTCCTTGCATGAACCCGGAGTATCTCTTCGCGGCCTTTAACATCGGGCATGTTGACCACAATGTGACGGTCGAACCGTCCTGGCCTTAATAAAGCGCTGTCCAGAATATCCGGCCGGTTGGTGGCTGCAATAAGAATTATTCCTTCGTTTGAATCAAAACCGTCCATTTCCACCAGAAGCTGGTTGAGTGTTTGTTCTCTTTCATCGTGGCCACCACCTAATCCTGCTCCTCTTTGTCTGCCAACAGCGTCGATTTCATCGATGAAGATCAGGCAAGGAGCCTGTTTTGTGCCTTGCTCAAAGAGGTCTCTTACTCGGGAAGCTCCAACTCCCACAAACATCTCCACAAAATCAGAACCACTAATGGAGAAAAAAGGAACATTGGCTTCTCCAGCTACAGCTCTGGCCAAAAGAGTTTTTCCTGTTCCTGGAGCTCCCACCAGAATAACTCCTTTAGGAATGCGGCCGCCTAATTTTTGAAACTTCTTAGGATTCTTTAAAAATTCAATGATTTCATGGAGCTCTTCTTTTGCTTCTTGAACTCCAGCCACATCTTTAAAGGTCACTTTTTTTTGTATTCCGGAAAAAAGCTTGGCCCGGCTTTTCCCGAAAGAAAGGGCTTTGTTTCCACCGGCTTGCATTTGTCGCATGAAGAAAATCCAGAAAAGGATGAGAAGAATGATGGGAAACCAGGTAAAAAGATAAGAGAACCAAGGGCTTCGCGAGGTATCTTTTACTTGAATAACCACCTTGTGCTCACGGAGAATTTTTACCAGATCATCATACTGAGGAGGAGCCGTGCTCTTGAAAGAAGTTCCGTCAGTATATTTTCCTGTTATTTGAGCTCCCTCTATGGTAACTTCCGATATTTTATTATTCTCAACTTCATCAAGGAACACACTGAAGTTAATTTCTGTTTTTGCTCTTCCCGAGGATTGGAGCAGGCTCCAGAGTATAATAATGACTATTCCAGCAGCAATCCAGAATAGAATGTTTTTATATGATTGAGGTTGTTTTTTCGGTGTAGGCATTTTATTATCTTCCAAAAACAAATTCTAACATTTTTTTAATAAATTGTTAACTCTATGTCACTGAAACTTCTTATTTTTCTTGACTGAAAAAGGATTGTCAGGTAATATGTTTTTCCCTGTGGGGCTGTAGCTCAGTTGGGAGAGTGCTTGACTGGCAGTCAAGAGGTCGGGGGTTCAAATCCCCTCAGCTCCACCAGCTTTGAAAATATCACTGCTTTGTCTTCATCCCATTCCTTTATATGCTAAATCGGCTCCAAAAGAGGGGACTCTTGAAAAAAGCTTGAATTCCTGGACTGGTTTCAATTAACCTAATAATCTGAATTTAATCCGAGAGAAGATTGATGTTTAAATGGGTGATATTGCCTTTGCTGATAGTTATTGCCCGGATATTGGATGTATCCCTTCAAACCCTCCGCATTGTTTTTGTTTCCAGGGGACTCAGGAAGCTGGCCCCGCTGGTTGGGTTTTTTGAGGTTCTTATCTGGATTGTGGCTATTCAGCAAATCATGAAGAATATGGATAATATGTTGTATTTTGTGGCTTATGCAGGAGGGTTTGCCTTAGGAAGTTATCTGGGTATGGAGATCGAGAGAAAACTGGCTTTAGGAATGTCAGTTATTAGATTAATCACCAACAAAGATGCCAGTCAACTGGTAGAAGTCTTAAGAAACATGAATTACGGAGTGACCAGCATTGATGCCGAAGGTGTCTCCGGTCCGGTGAATGTGGTTTATATTGTGCTTCGAAGAGCTGATGTTCAAGATGTGGTAAAAATTATTCAAAAGTACAATCCCAAAGCATTTTTTACTGTGGAAGAAGTAAGCCGGGTTAGTGAAGGAATTTTTCCTTCTAGGACTTCTTCTTTTAAGAGAATAGTCCGGACAAATCTTCTTCAGAGAAAAGGCAAGTAGATGTAAAGAATATCTTTAGTGTGATTAATCTTTTTTGCCAAATGAGGATTGATTTTCTGGGAGTTGAATAAGATGAAGTGTTTTGGGTGTTTTCTCGAGGTGGAAAACAATAATATCTTGAAAAATTTTGCGAATCAGAGTCAGTTGTTCTGAAGTTACAGGCGGTAGTGTTGGAGAAAAAGGCGGATTTTTTTTAATCCAGCTCATGAATTCTAGTATTTCAGAAGGGACCGTAGTCTTTTTATCCGGAGCACATAAGGCACAATAGACTCCTTCTTTTTTCCTGGCCAGCCAGGAATATCCATTTATTCTTTTCCGGCACTTAAGGCAAAGAGAAAAATCCGGACAAAAGCCGGTTATTTTCATTAACCAGGCTTCAAAATAAGCTGTAGTAAAATTGAGATCACTTCCTTTTTTCAAGGCTTTAAGCGTTGCCAGAAGGAGGCGGAAGAGAACTTCTTCTTTGTGCCTTTGGGGAAAAAATTCTTCTGTTATTTCCCCAAGGTAAGAGAGATTGCAAGCAGTTTGATAATCGGATAGAAGTTCGAAAAAAGATTCCTTGAGGTCAGCATTATTGAGGGTAACCAGGTCCTTGTGTTCTTTTTCATAATAAAAAATTTGAACATGAGAAAATGGTTCAAGAGTGCTGCCAAAGCGGTTATTGAATTTTCGAGCTCCTTTGGCAATGCCGTGAAGAAAACCAAGTTCACAGGTGAAGAAAATAACGATTTTATCCTGTTCTCCAGTATCAAAGGAGCGGAGGATAAGAGCTTCGGATTGCTCCAGAGGCATAGGTTTAGTTTAAATATTTTAAAAAAAGAGTTCCCAACCCCAGAAATGAAATAAGTCCGATGGAATCAGTGCACATGGTCAGAAAGTTGACTGAACCCAAAGCTGGATCGAGGTGAATAAGTTTTAGAAAAAGTGGAATAAGGGTTCCCAGAAAGGCGGCAACGAACAAGTTGATGATGAGGGCCAGCCCTATTATCAAGCCAAGGTAGGGATTATTCATCAGGACCCAGGTTGACAGACCAAGCATGGTTCCCAGGATAATCCCATTTCCCAGACCAACCAGAATTTCTTTGAACAAAGCTTTTCTGGCTGATATCCATTCTACCTGGCCAATAGCAATTTCTCTCACTGTAAGGGCTATAGTTTGATTGCCTGCTATACCTCCGAGGGCCATAACCAGAGGCATCAACACAGCAAGAGTTACATATTGTTCAAGAGTGCCTTTGAAATAGTTGGCCACAAAAGGAGCCAGTGAAGCGGTGAGAAGGCTGATTATAAGAAAGGGAAGACGCTTTTTGATTGATGAAAAGGGGCTATCTTGAATTCTGTCTGTAGTATCCAGTGAAACCATCTTGTAAATATCCTCGGTGGCCTCCTGATCGATGACATCAATGACATCGTCCACAGTGACCACTCCGACCAGCTTGTTTTCCTTGTCTACAACCGGGATGGCTACCAGGTTGTAGTCTGCCACTGCCCGGGCCACATCTTCCTGGTCGGTTTCAGTTGTGACCGAAATAACCTCGCTGGTCATGATGTCCTTGAGTTTGGTGTTGGGCCGGGCAAAAAGAAGCTGTCTTAAAGAGACCACTCCCATGAGATGGCCTTCATCATCTACTACATAAAGATAAAAAGCCGATTCCACATCTCCTTCCAGTTGCACGGCAGTAATTGCGTCGGAAACATTGGTATTCATGTTCAAGGCATAGAAATTAGGGGACATAATCCGGCCAGCGGTTTCTTCTTCATAGAAAAGAAGTTCTTTAACGTCTTCAGAGGGCTTATCCTCCATTTTCTCCAGAACAGCCTCCTGAATTTCCTGAGGCAGCTCCTGGAGGATGGAAGCCACATCATCAGAAGCAATCATTTGCAGGATAGAGGATATTTGATGGACAGGAAGATTATTCAGAATCTGGGCGGCATCTCCCGGGTCGAGCTCACTCAAAACCTCGGCCGCTTTTTTCTTATCTTTATCGAAGAGAACATTAAACAGGATGAGTTTTTCCCTGGAAGTAAAATGGTCCATTACAGTGGCGATATCAGCAGAGTGAAGCTTTTTGAGCAGATTCCAAAGCCGGGAAAGAGCTCCCATATTGATGAATTTCCGGGCTGAACTGATGACTATTCTCAGAGCCGAGCCTTTCATTTTGTCCCTCTATTGTAAACTTAACCATAGCACAAAAAAGGAAAGACTGTAAATAAAAGTAAAAACCAGATAAGCATTTTTTAAATGTTGAATAGGGGGAGGTTGGGAGAAAATTTTATCCTGAAATTCTTATTCCAAGATCCTCAATTTTTTTTTCGAGGACTTTTTTTTCAACCTGGAGAGCTGCTGCAGCTCTGGAAATCTTCCATTTATTATGGAGAAGAGTCCGCTGGATGAAAGACTTCTCAAAAGCCTTGATTGCTTTTGGCAGGGGGATATCATGTTCCATGCCGTTTATGAATTGGATTTCTCGGGGTTCCACAAGAAGGGAAAGGTGAGAAGCTTGGATTTCGTCTTCCTGAACCATGATTACGAATCTTTCGACAACATTGATGAGTTCACTGACATTTCCCGGCCAGGAGTAGTTGAGAAAGGCTTCCATTGCTTCCTTGCTCATTGTTTTCTCTTTTTTGCCGAACTCGATGGAGAAATATTTCAGGAAATAATTGATAAGCAAAGGGATATCTTCTTTTCTTTCTCTGAGGGGAGGGATAACAAGAGGGATTACATTGAGTTTAAAGAACAGGTCTTCCCGGAACTTTTTTTGATTTACCATTTCTCGCAGGTTCCTGGTAGTGGTGGCGATTACCCGGATATCAATAGAATCCGGTGCAGAATTTTCAGGTGACTCCAATTTTCCTTCTTCCAGGACTTGGATGAGTTTCGCTTGCATCCTTAGACTCAACTCACTTATTTCGTCCAAGAAAAGAGTTCCCCGGTCTGCCAGATATATCTTCCCTTTCTTGTTAACTCCTGTGCTGGCTATATAATCGTCGGTGTGGCCGAATAGCTCAATTTCAATTAATTCCTCAGGAATGGCGGCTGGATTGATTTGAACAAAACGCCTGTTTTTCCGGGTACTGTTTCTATGAATTAATCTAGCGGTCAGCTCTTTGCCTGCCCCATTTTCACCATAAATGAGGACGCTGGCCTTATTGGGAGCAGCAGCAGCTATTTTTTTTCTTAATTCCTGGATAGTCTCACTTTTGCCAACCAAAGGATGTTTGGCTCTCATTCTCTCCCGGAGAAGAATATTTTCCTCTTCCAGCTTTTTCTGACGGAGAGCATTTTTTATTGTCAGGACTACTTTTTCCAGGGAAAGTGGTTTTTCCAGAAAGTCATAAGCTCCCAACTTGGTTGCTTTGACCGCTGATTCAACCGAGCCATGGCCAGTGATCATGATGATCTGGATGGTTTCCTCAAATTCCCTGATCTTTTCCAGGGTTTCCAAACCGCTTATTCCAGGAAGCCATATGTCAAGCAGGATTAAGTCGAAATTTTCCTTCCGGAGAAGGTCAAGTCCTTGTTCACCTGTTTCCAACGAAGTGACAGGGTATCCTTCGTCTTCAAGGATTCCCGTCAGAGTTGACCTGATCCCCGCTTCATCGTCGATAACTAAAATTTTTTCTTTATTCATGCAGGTACCTGAATAATAAATTTCGCCCCTTGAGGATTATTGTCAACAACTTCTATTGTTCCATTATGTTCAGTGATAACCTGATTAACAATAGCTAATCCCAGGCCGGTACCTTTCTTTTTGGTTGAGAAGTGGGGCAGAAAAAGTTTCTCTTTGTCTGTTTCTGAAATACCCGGGCCTGAGTCAGCCACCTCGACTTTAGTTAGATTATTTTCCTTATCAAACAAAGTTTTAATACAAATTTTCCCTTTTTTATTCATGGCTTCAATGGCATTATCGATTAAGTTAATAAAAACTCTTTTCATCTGATCAGGGTCAATTTTTATTGAAGCAGGTACATCCCGGGAAAATTCAGTCTCAAATTCAACTTCGGTAAAAATTCCCTGAAATAAGGCCAGAGTCTGAGTTAGCAATTCATGAATGTTGACAGACTGAAGCTGAATTGAAGGCATTCTGGCAAAAGAGGAAAATTCGTCAATTAATGACTTGATGGTACTGGCTTCTTGAACTATGGTCTGGGCCCCTTCGATTATGATTTTTTCTCCGTCTGTTCCTTTTTTACGAAGATTTTTTATGATTCTTTCTGCAGAAAGCTGAATGGGAGTCAGAGGGTTTTTAATTTCGTGGGCGACTCTTTGGGCAACTTCTTTCCAGGCTGCAATCTTTTGAGCTTTGATAAGTTGAGTGAGATTGTCAATAACCACAATTAGGCCTTGAGGTTTTTCCTGAGACAGGGAAAGAGGAGAAATAGTAAGAGAGAAGGTCAAATTCTGGCTGTCTAAGTTCAATCTTATTTCTTTGTTGGGAATTTTATGATGCTTTTCCAATCCTTTCTGGATGATGTCTGCGATTTCAGTGTATTCCTTTCTATCCAGAATATCCTTAAAGGTTTTTCCCACTAAGTTTTGAGAAGAAAGACCCAGCATCTCCCTGGCTGAGGGATTTATTGTAGTAATTTGGCCCTTGGCATCCAGGGTGATCACTCCGGTTGAAACATTATCTAGGACAGTTTCGATGTATTTTTTACGGTTTTCCAGTTCTGAAGTTTTCTGGGCAATGTTTTTTTGACTTTCTTTAAGATCGGCTATCATCTGGTTAAAGGATTCTATTAGAATTCCCAGTTCATCTGAGGCCGGGTCTTCCACCTGAACATCGAGATTTCCCCGGGAAACTTCTCTTGTAGCCTGGGCAAGCTTTTCTATGGGGACAGTGGTTCCTTTGGCTAGATGGAAGGCAATCCAGGTAGCTGCAAAGATGATCAGAAGCGTTATGAACAAAAGAGTTATCAAGTAAAAAGTTTTAAAGGGTGTTTTTTGGATCTTGAGTTGCTGGTATCTCTGGACAAAGGTGCTGATATTGTTGATTTTTTGGGCATAATTCTGAGGAAGGTATTTTCCCGTGACCACCAGGGCATCTCCAGCTCCGGGGATGTTAAAAGAAACTCCTCTGCGAATCATTTCTCCCTGTCCCATCGGAAGTATACTGGAAAACATTTCTCCCAGGTGAGCCCGTTTAACAATATTAAGGCTTAAATCTCTGTAATATTGGTAGGGAAGATTGGGATTAAGATAGGCAAAGAGCTCTTCCTCGCCTAAGTAGATACTGATTTCATCCAGCTTGTATTCAACCAGTTTGTCCCTGACAAATTTCTGGAGAGGTAGCTGCTTTTCCAGGTTGATGAGATTTTCCTTTCTTATACTCTTGCTGAGTTGTTGAGCATAATGAAGGGTTATTTCCTCTGCATCGCGATAGAAGCCATCAGCCAGATCATTAGTATCCTGAAGGACTTTGTCCATTGGGGTTTTAAACCAGCTTTCAATATTCCTGCTTATTAAATCGCTGGCGAAAAGAAATAAAAGCAAGGTAGGCACAAGGGAAAGAGAGATAAAAAAGATCAGCAGTCGTGTTTTAAATTGAGCTCCAATGACCTTACGCTTTCTCTCTAAATAAAGCTTGATCAAGTTCCTTCCTAATACGGAAAGGAGAATTAGAAACATTAAAAGAACTATTACCTGAAGTGTAGTCAACAGGATGTTGGTTACAGAAGTTGGTGAAAATTCCTGTGTTTCCCGGATGAAAATTTCGATGATTATGAATAAAAGCACTAGAAGTAGAATGATTCCTCCAATTAAGCGGGGCCCTTTTCTCTTTGAATCTTCCATGTTAGAGGTCTTTATTTTGGACTATATTTTGCTGTTTGACAAGAGAGGAAGTAAAACCGGATTCCCCAGAAATTTTCAGTTGACATTAGCCTGAGGAGATAACACATCTTCGGCTAAGAATTCCGTGTAATTATCTTGGTTAATTCTGATGTTTTTAACTACCTGTCCGGATTTTCCGAAAATCTTTCCTTCCTCTCCATTAATGGTATAAGTTAGTCCTCCGGCGTTTCCCAGATGCATCAGAAATTCTTCATCAACTTCCAAGTTGATTTTCTCTCCGGGCATTTTTATTCCGTCAATTTTCAAGACTCCATCAACATACACTTGGAGCCAAGTCTCCTGATGAAAAGATAGCTCAAAGATGAGTCCACTAAATTGAGGTTGAGGGGGTGTTGTTTCTTTTTTAATGGAGGGAAAAGTGGTTTTCTCAACTCCTGCTGGGGAAAGAATTGTAGTAGTCTGGGGAGGTGGGTTTTTTCTTAAGATTCGGGAGACAAAAAGAAAGAAGGCAATTATAGCCAGCCCAAGAAAAAAATAGATAACAGCCTTTCTAAATCCATACCTGGAAGGAGAGGGCTCTTCTTCTGCTTCTCTTAATTGCTTTTTCTTTTGTTCTTCATCCTCAACGATTTTCTGGTACCGGTTCAAAATTTCTTCCACATCAAGTTCAAGGTGAGAGGAATAAGCCCGGATTATTCCTCTTGTAAAAAATTTTCCTGGAAGTAGATTCATCTGATCTTCTTCCAGAGCCTTCAAGAAGCGAAGGTTGATTTTGGTAGATTCTGCAATTTCTTTAAGAGAGATTCCCCTTAATTCTCTCTCTTTTTTTAAATCCTGGCCGAGTGACGACATCTTTATGCATTTTAAGATATAATATAAATGCAGATGCGTCAATGGATTAAGGTAGAAAAAATTTTTCTTGTTCTTATTTTCCTTCCTGAAAGGAGCTCTTGATTTTCAAATGAAAAAAACAGAAGGTTTTCAGGTTGAAAGGGCAGCTCGAACTCAAATCCGCTTGGCATCCCGGCTTCTCACGGAGTGGTCGGAAAAAGAACTCCGTTATGTAGGAGGAGTAGATTGTGGTTATGATATTTCAGGAAGATTCATCACGGCTGCTGTGGTCATACTTAAAGTGCCTGAGCTAGAGATAGCGGAAGCCGCCTGTTCAATGGATAGGGTGAAAATTCCTTACATTCCCAGCTTCTTGAGTTTTAGGGAGTTTTCCCCTTGCCGCAAAGCTTTGCAGGAGTTAAGAAATTTACCAGATGTTTTATTTGTTGACGGTAATGGAATTGCTCATCCCAGGAAAATGGGCTTGGCTTCCCATTTGGGATTACTCCTCGGTTTAAGCACCATTGGCTGTGCCAAAAAGCCTTTTTATAGTTCTCAATTAGTACCCCCTGAAAAAAGGGGAGGATGGACGAATTACTTAAATTCTTCAGGTGAGGTGGTTGGAATTTGCTTGCGGACTCGCGAAAAGGTCAAACCTGTTTTTATCTCCCCCGGACATAAAATGGATATAGAAGCAGCTCACCAGTTTTCTCTCCAGTTTTCCAAGTACCGTATTCCTGAGCCTCTCCGCCAGGCTCACATTCTTGCCAGAAAACTATCTTCAGTCCTTGTTTCTTCATGTTTTTAAAAAGCGTGAAATAGAACTGAGGCTACCCAGAAATCCTATCAAGGCCCCTGATATTATTAAAGCCAGACATTGGGTCAGGGAAAGAAATCGAAAATTGATTAAATCATTCAGGGCGCCGAAGGATGAACCAAGGTAAAGAGGAAGTATCTGGATGGTCAGGAAAAGCAGCCCAAGAGATACTATTCCTCCCAGAACTCCAAGAGTAATTCCTTCCAGAAGAAAAGGAGTCCTGATAAATAAGTTGGTGGCTCCTGATAAGCGTAGAATTTCTATTTCATCTTGGCGTGAGTAGACGTTTAACTTTATTACGTTGGAAACGATAAAAAATGAAGCTAAAATGAGAATTCCCCCCAGAAAAAAACCCACTGCACTGGCCAACCGGCTGAATGACTGCATCCTTTCTACCCATTCTTGATTAAATTGGACATCATCCACTCCTTTCATTTTTTCGATCATGTGCAGAGAGGAGAGGATTTCTTCAGAAGATGAATTTTTCTTGCGAAAAGTTATTTCAAAGGATGAAGGAAATGGATTTGTGTTGAGATTGTCTACAATTCCCCGAAGGGAAGGGAATCTTTCCTTGAATCTTTGGACTGCCTCTTCTTCATTAACAAACTGATAATGGTCAACTACAGATAATTCCCGGAGTACTTTTTCGATTTCATCTATATCTTCTGGAGCAGTGTCTTTCAGGATAAAAATAACAGCCTGCATATTCTGGGAAATCTGCTGGGCTGTATACTTGAGATTGTTGGAAAGAGACATAAATATTCCCAGGATAAGAAAAGAAAGACAAATTATGGTCATGGAAAAAATATTCCTTGTTCTGAATTGCCAGAGATTGTTGGCTGTTTCGTTGAGAAAGTACTTGATTTGTCGAAAAATCAGAGTGTTTCCTTTCTTAAAAGTTTTCCTTTATAGAGAAAGAGAATTTTTTCTCCGAAATGTCGGATTAGTTCCCGGTCATGAGTGCAGATAATTACGGTGGCTCCTTGTTTATTAATTTCTTTGAAGAAGCTCATAATTTCGAAGGCCAATTCAGGATCCAGATTTCCAGTGGGTTCGTCGGCTAAGATGATTTTTGGATGATTGACTACTGCCCGGGCGATGGCTACTCTCTGTTGTTCTCCATAGGAAAGTTGTGAGGGAAAATCCCACATTTTATGGTGGAGATTTACCATTCTGAGTGCATTGAAGACGCGACGCCTGATTTCTTTTCTGGGTATTCCCAGAACCTGAAGAACAACAGCCACGTTATCAAATACTTTTTTATGAAAAAGGAGACGAAAATCCTGGAAAACAATACCCATGGTCCTCCTCAGTTGGTATATTTTATGACTGGGGATTCGAAGAATGTTTTTCCCATCGATAATTATTTGTCCCTGAGAAGGGAAAATATTCTGGTATATGATTTTCAACAGGGTGGTCTTTCCCGACCCGCTGGGACCGGTTATAAAACAGAAATCTCCTCTGTTTAAGGAAAAGGTGATATCTGACAGCGCCCAATGGGGCTTCTGGTATTGTTTCCAGATGTGGTAAAGCTCTATCATATTTTATGAGGCCGAAAAGCTGACATTATGCGGTTCCTGTTTTTAAAAGACTCTTTATAAGAACAAATACATGAACCAACCGAAAAGAAAAGCTCCGAGGACCATGATGAGGAAAAGAGAGATGAAATGCTTAATCCTTGCTTTCCGGTCATTTCTTCTTATCAAGGATAAAACCAGGCTGACCAGCAAGGCATAAATAACAAGAGAAAAGAAATGGCTTTCCAGGATCACTTTTTTCTCCCTAAAGCGATATCCAGGGCATCGAGAGCGACGAGATAGTTCAGGAGTCCTGCTCCAGCCAGGAAAGCTGTTCCAAATTCGTAAGAAGTTCTTTTCAGGTCCCCCAGTCCCAATCCGATTTTTCGGGATATGAAGTAGAAAAGGCCATTGCCCAGATCAGAAAAAAAAGCCAGGATAGTCAGAGGATTCTCCAATTGGAAAGAATAGATTCTACCTCCTGCCAGAAGCCCCATCAAGGTCATCAAGCTAATACAGGCAAAAAAAATTAAGGCCCGGTTGGTTTTTTTCTGAACCATATGACCTAGCCCGGGAACCAACCAACTTGAGATCAGAATTAACCAGTGTTTTATTTTCATTGTAGATGAAAATAATAATTAAAACAGCTGCTGAAATCAAGGTAAAAAACATTCCCGGAGTTCCATCAAATTTTTAAGCCGTCGTCAAATTGGGAGAGAATGGTATGTCTCCATTGAAAAAATTCTAGCGTTTTTTATTATAAATTTCACAATAGCTGTTTTTTTATTTATAATATTCATGCAAAAATCTCATCTTTCTGATGTCTTTATTTTTTTTGAGGAAGGAGGGAGAAATAATGATTATGAGGAGAAAGGAGAATGGATTTTTCTGATTTCGATTCGGTTATTCAATTTGCCATAGAAAGGGAGGAAGAAGCCATAAACAGATATGGTGAGCTTCAAAAAAAAGCCAAGACTCCGGGATTGAAAGAACTTCTCAGTGATCTTCAGTCAGAAGAAATGAATCACAAGCGATTGCTCCAAGGACTGGACAGGAAAATCCTTGAAACCGGTTCAATTCCAAGGGTTGATGATATGAAGATTTCCGATTATCTGGTGGAAGAACCACTTGAAGAGGATATGAAATTTCAGGATATTTTAATCTTTGCTGCCAAGAAAGAGCAGAAAGCAGTGGAGCTTTACAGTGATCTGGCCGAGCGGGCAAAATCCGAGGAAATAAAAAGGCTTTTTCAATTCCTGGTGGCTCAAGAGAAATCGCATAAGCTCCGTCTGGAAAGCGAATATGAAACCCGTGTTTTAGAAGGTTATTAAAAATGAGACCAAAGAAAGGAGAAATCAATGGATGAATGGGAATGCACAGCTTGTGGCTATATTTATGATCCAAAAATGGGAGACCCGGAAAATGGAATAGAACCGGGAACTCCCTTTGAAGGACTTCCCGATGACTGGGTTTGTCCTCAGTGTGGAGTGGGAAAAGAATTTTTTCGTAAAATAGACTGAAATTTATCTCTTCTTATAAAATAGCATGCGTGTAATAATTATAGGCAATGGCCTGGCGGGAGTGATTCTGGCCAAAACACTAAGGGAGCTGGATGATAAAACAGTTATAGATATCTTTGCCCAGGAGAAGTATCATTATTATCCCAGACCTAATCTTATCGAATATCTGGCGGGGAAACTTCCCCGCGAGAAACTGTTCCCTTTTTCCGGGCAATGGTTTGAGTCCCGCAATATCTCTGTTAAGTTTGAAAAACCGGTGGAGAAACTTTTTCTTCAAAGTAGAGAAGTGGAACCACGGGGAGGAGAAAAGGAGAAATATGACATTCTGGTTCTGGCCAATGGCGCAAGGCCATTTTTTCCTCCTTTTAAAGGCATGGATAAACAAGGGGTATTGTCCCTGAGAACTCTTGATGATGCTGATTTTTTAACAGACAGGGTAGATAAGAAGAGAAAGATTATTATAATCGGAGGAGGCCTTTTGGGATTGGAGGTTGCCAGGGCTCTTAAAACCCGGGGGGCCGAAGTAGATATTGTGGAATATTTCTCCTATCTCCTGCCTAAGCAACTCGATCCTCGCGGAGGAGAAATCCTTAAAGATTTAATCGAAAAAATGGGGATTAGTGTTCATGTGGGTATGATGACTAAAGAATTGCTTGGAAGAGAGGAAATTTCCGGAATTCGTTTTCAAGAGGGGAAGGAAATGAGGACTGAGACAGCATTGGTGGCAGCCGGAGTCCGTCCGAACACCGGGCTGGCCAAGGAGGCTGGACTTGAAGTTAACCAGGGAGTGGTGATTGATGAATTATGCCGGACCAGTCATTCCAAAGTCTATGCTGCCGGAGATGTAACTCAGTTTCAAGGAGTGACTTATGGTATAATTCCGGCAACCTATGATCAGGCTCAGGTAGCAGCTGCCAATATTGCTGGTCAAGAGAAAAAGTATAGGGGAACCGTACCCTCCAATACCCTGAAAGTGATGGGAATCGATTTGACTTCTCTGGGTCTTATTAATCCCGAAGGGGATAATTTTGAAGAAATAAAGAGAGAAGACAGGGAGAGAGGAATTTATAAAAAAATTGTCCTTGAGGATGGGAAAGCCGCAGGAGCAATCTGGTTGGGTCTTAAAAAAGGGATTAATGAAATGAGCCGGGCTGTTAAGCAAAAGAAAGATATTAGCCAATGGAAAAAAGATATTTTGGAAGACGATTTCGATTTTTCAATTCTTTAAAAAAGAAGGTGTTCAGTCTTTGTTTGGGACTGGCTGTTATTGTTCCAGTTAATTTAGCGGGAAAAACATCTTTTTATCTTTCCTGTACTTATTCAAAGGGACAAGTAGACACTGATTATACTCATGGTGAGTTTTACCGGCCTGTTTTGGGAATGATTTTTAGTGAAGAAATTACCTCCAACGTGGATTTTCTGGGGGAGTTTCATTTGCAAGGGAACGATTCTTTCAGTCTGGATAGGGCCTGGATGAGGTTCAAGCCCTCAATAACGTTTGAGTTCCGGTTAGGGCTGTACTTGGTTCCCTTCGGAATTTATAATGAGCTTTTCAGGGCTCATGAAACAGCTCTTATCCACCGTCCCCTGAACCTCGAATACACTTATCCCGAACGATGGCGTGATCTTGGGATTGGAATCCAAGGCCTATGGGGAGGCCTCCGTTATGCAGTCTATGCAGGAAATGGCCTGGCCGAAGCATCGACATTGAGTCAGGGGCAGCAGTGGGCTGATAACAATGCCAATAAGGGGATTGGTGGACAAATCACCTGGCAGCTTGAGGAAAATTTTGAAGTCGGTTATTCCCGTTATCAAGGGAAATATGATGATGGAAATCTGCGCTGGATTCACCTGCAGGGATTTTATTTTTCCTGGGTAACTTCCTCTTTTTCTCTCTTGGCTGAATATAGTGGGGCTAAAATTGAGAATCCAGAAGAATTTTTGACCGGAGAACTTGATGGTTATTTTGTCCAAGCAACTCTGAATTGGGGAGGTCTAACTCCTGTTTTGAGCTATCAGAAAGTAACTTACACCGATCCTTTTCATGGAAAGGGATTTGCTGGAGAGGATTTGCCAGGCGAAGGGACTAATATAAGTAAGAACCGATGGGCTTTGGGCGCAGTTTATGCCATTGACAGAGTTCTTTTCCTTAAATTCGAATATGACTGGAATACTGACCTGAATGCAGATTTAGAAGAGGACCGGTTTTCTTTCCAGATAGCAGTGCTTTTTTGAGCTTGTCTCCCCTAAGGCCATTTGGTAGAATCCTTCCGGTGGAAGAAAAAAATGAAGAGCAGGAGTTGAAATGACAAACCTGGCTGTAGTTGGAACCCAATGGGGTGATGAGGGTAAAGGGAAAATAATTGATCTTCTAACTCCTTCTTTTGATATTGTTGCTCGTTATCAAGGAGGGCACAATGCCGGACATACTGTCTGTTTTCAAGGGAAAAAGTTTGTTCTTCATCTGATACCATCAGGCATTCTTCATGAGGATAAGCTCTGTGTGATCGGAAATGGAGTGGTGGTGGATCCAGCAGCCTTTCTAACTGAACTAAATGATTTGAAAGCCAGAGGAATAGACCATGAGCATAATATTATAATTAGCCGCCAGGCTCACCTAATTCTGCCTTACCATAAAGAGCTAGAGAAACTTCAAGAAGAAAGGATGATAGAAAAAAAAATCGGAACCACTTTGAGGGGGATTGGACCTTCCTATGTTGATAAGTATGGCCGTTGTGGAATTCGAGTGGGGGATCTTCTTAATTTGCCCTTGCTAAAAGAAAAGATATGGAAAAATATCGAGGAAAAAAATATATACCTGGCTCACTTCGCAAAACCTCTAATTGAGGCAGATAAAATATATGAAGAGTATTGTGAATATTCCCGGAAACTTAAAAAATTCATCGGTGATACATCGTATCTTTTGAACAAGCAAATAAGAAAAGGTAAAAGCGTTCTTTTTGAGGGCGCTCAGGGTGTTTTGTTGGATGTGGATCATGGAACTTATCCTTATGTGACTTCTTCCAGCGCTTCGGCAGGAGGAATATGCACTGGTCTGGGTGTGGGGCCAGATAAGGTAGATGTAGTTCTGGGTGTAACTAAAGCCTACACTACCAGAGTTGGCGAGGGGCCTTTTCCCACTGAAATTCATGGAAGCAAAGGCAAGGAACTTCTAAAACACGGAAATGAATTTGGAGCCACTACTGGCAGGCCGCGAAGGTGTGGCTGGTTTGATGCTCTGGCAGTAAGTTATGCTTGTCAGCTCAACGGTATTGAAAAGATAGCCTTGATGAAACCGGATGTCATGGAGGGATTTGAGGAAATTCAGGTTTGTACAGAATATAAATACAAAGGTGAAAGACTGAAAGAATTTCCTCCAGAGAGCTGGATACTTGAGGAAGTTAAACCTGTTTATAAAACAGTAAAAGGTTGGAGTTCCAGCTTGAAAAAAGCAAAAAATATAGATGAAATGCCTTCTGCCTTTCTTGATTATTTAAAGCTTATAGAGGATCTTATTCAAGCCCGGATCGCAGTTGTATCCACTGGCATGAAAAGAGAAGAAACCCTCTTTTTTGAAGAAGAGCTGGCCTTATTGGTTAACTTGAATGAAGTGAGGGCTTCACTGTAAAGGGGACGTTCCCTAAAGGGCGTTCCCTAAAAGGACACCCTTTCCAGAAGAGAATTAGATTTATTATCCTTACGATCAATTATTATTAAAAGATAGGAACAAAAAAAATTTAAATGTCTTGGGGAAGAGGTGTCCCTTTGGGGAAAGTCCCCTGTTGTTGACTTTAAGATGGGTAAGCTTTAAAATATACAGTAATCATATAGAATTGATAAGAAATAGAAGGAGATTACAAGTTAAAAACTCTTCAGGTTTTAATGGAGTTTGGAATAAAAAAGTAATAAGATATTATTTAACCTGGATTATCTTTTAGGAGGAACAGAATAATGAGAGAACAGGTAGAAAAGACTTTGGCTAAAATCCGTCCCAGCTTAAAAGCTGATGGAGGAGATGTAGAGCTGGTGGAAGTAAAGGATGGAGTGGTTAAAGTCAGACTTACCGGAGCTTGCGGGGGGTGTCCGATGTCCCAGATTACCCTGAAGATGGGAATTGAGCGTCTCCTGAAAAAGGAAATTCCGGAAGTTAAAGAAGTAGTGGCTGTTTAATCATCTGGATAAGGATAAGGTCAAAGGAAGAAATGAAAAGGATTTATTTCGATCATATCGCTGCTACACCTATCTCAGAAGAGGTAGGGCAAGCGATGGTTCCTTATCTCAATAATCATTTCGGTAATCCACAGAGTCTCCACTCCTTTGGCCAGCAAGCTTACAAGGCTATAGAACAGGCCCGGGAAAAAGTCGCCAGGTTATTAAAAGCCAAGCCCGAAGAGATATATTTTACTTCCAGCGGCTCTGAGTCCAATAACATGGCCATAAAAGGGCTTGCCTTGGCTAATCGGAAGAAAGGTAATCATATTATACTTTCTTCTATTGAACATCAATCTGTTCTGCACTCAGGCCTCCAGCTTGAAAAAATGGGATTTAAGTTGAGTCATGTTCCTTGTGATTCACATGGATTGATTGATCCCGAAGATGTAGAGAAAATGATTACTCCTGATACCATCCTTGTTTCGGTAATGACGGCCAACAGTGAAGTTGGCACCAGTCAGCCCGTAAAAGAAATTGCTGCTGTTTGTCAGGAGAAGGAAGTTCTTTTTCACTCTGATGCCGTAGCAGCTGCTGGAAATATTCCCATTGATGTACGAAACTTGAAGGTTGATGCAATGAGTTTGGCTGGTCACCAGTTCTATGGTTCTAAGGGAGCAGCTGCTCTTTTTATAAAAAAAGGAACCAGAATAATTCCTTTGATTCATGGAGGAATCCAGGAAAGTGGCCTCCGGGCAGGAACTGAAAATGTGGCTGGAATAGTTGGGATGGGCCGGGCTGCAGAACTTGCCCAGCAGAGGATGAAGGAAAGAGAAACAAATATTCTTCCTCTTCGCGATCGTTTGATCAAACTTCTTCCCAAAAAAGTTAACCATGTTATTCTGACCGGGCATCCTGAAAGAAGGCTTCCTCACCATGCCAGTTTTTGTGTGCGTTTTGTTGAAGGAGAGGCTATGTTGCTCAATCTCGATATGAAGGGAATCGCAGCTTCCAGCGGCTCAGCCTGTACTTCCCGAGCCCTAAAAGCCTCTCATGTTCTTCTGGCCATGGGACTGGATCATTCTGTGGCCCAGGGTTCTTTGGTGTTCAGTTTTGTGGAGGAAAATACAAGGGAAGACATAGATTATCTCCTGGAAGTCTTTCCTCCCATTATTGAAAGACTGAGACAGATGTCGCCTCTGTATTCGGAGTACTTGGAGGAGGAGAAATGATATATAGTGAAAAAGTTATGGACCATTTTCAAAATCCCCGAAATGTAGGAAAAATTGAAAATGCTGACGGGATAGGAAAGGTGGGAAATCCAGTTTGTGGAGACATGATGACTTTCTATATTAAAGTCAAAGATGACAGGATTGAAGATGTCAAATTTCAGACCTTTGGCTGCGGGGCTGCTATTGCTGTCTCCAGCATGGTCAGTGAAATGGCCAAAGGGAGAAACCTTGATGAAGCCATGAAAATAACCAACAGAATAGTGGCAGATGAATTGGGAGGTTTACCCAAGAATAAAATGCATTGTTCCAACCTGGGAGCTGATGCCCTTCATAAAGCAATTGAGAACTACCTTGAAAAAAAGAAAGGCCGCGATAATAAAGACAAGCCTGAAGCTGATAGAGAGAGGAAGAAACAAATTAATTGTCCCTATTGTGAAGGCCCCTTAGAAGGATTTGAAAAATTTTGTAAAAGCTGTCAGGTTGAACTGGAAAAATGCCCTGAATGCAATCAACCCAGACGTAAAGATGAGGAAAAATGTCCTCATTGTGGAGCAACAGTGGTCAGGGTTTAAAATAGTATTGAATAAATCTGATTGGAAACCTGGTTAATGACCATTAAAGCTGATCACACATTAGATTGTTTTGGATTACTCTGTCCTATGCCGGTTATTAAAACATCCGAGATAATCAAGAAATTAAAAGTGGGCGAAATACTGGAAATCATAGCCACTGATAAAGGAATCAAAGAAGATATCCCGGCCTGGTGCAGACAGACAGGACAGGGATGCTTGAAAATGGAAGAAAAGAATGGAGTCTACAAGATCTATATCAAGAAAGTCAAAGAATAAAAATCATATTTTTAAAAGAGGAGGTGTCTCTTGGATGTTGATAAAACAATAAAGAGAATAGACTACCTCAAAAACAAAAAAAACGCCCTAATTCTGGCCCACAATTATCAACGGGGAGAAGTCCAGGATGTAGCGGATTTTGTAGGAGATTCCTTAGAGCTGAGCCAGAGAGCAGCTGCTGTGGATGAAGATATCATCGTTTTCTGTGGAGTTCACTTTATGGCTGAAACAGCCAAGATGCTTTCTCCTGAGAAAACTGTTTTATTGCCCGAAATAAACGCCGGTTGCCCTATGGCGGATATGATAACTTCTGAAGAACTCATAGAGTGGAAAAAGCGCTATACGGAAAAACCGGTTGTTTGCTATATCAACACTTCTGCTGATGTCAAAGCCGAGTCCGACGTTTGTTGTACTTCTTCCAATGCTTTGAGGGTAGTGGAATCAGTTCCGGATAAAACGGTTCTGTTTATCCCAGATAAGAACTTGGCCGGTTATATATCCCGGAACACTAAAAAGAAGTTGATCCCTTGGGACGGCTATTGTTATGTCCATAATAATATTCAGGCCATGGATATAAAAAAGAAAAAAGAATTATACCCCCGGGCGGAAATTTGGGTTCATCCGGAGTGCCGGCCTGAAGTGATAGACCTGGCGGACAAAGTTTTTTCCACCGGGAAAATGGTCAAAGAAGCAGCCTCTACAGGTAAAAAATTTGTAATAATCGGCACAGAAACCGGAATCATTCACCGTCTGAAAAAAATCAATCCTGAGGTTGAGTTTATTCCGGCCAATGAATCAGCTTTTTGCGCCAATATGAAAAAAATTACTCTTTTAAGTGTTCTTAAAGCTTTGGAAGAAGAACGTTATCCCATTGAAGTTATCCCGGAAGTAAGAGAAAAAGCTTTAACGGCAATTGAGAAAATGATCCAGCTTTGATTAACCTTGATTGAGTTAATCAAAGTTCGGATTTTATGATACAAAAATAAGGAGGATCGAAATGAAAAAAATGACCGGAATTAATCTCCAAGAAGCTTTTTCCGGAGAAAGTCAGGCTCATATGAGGTATCTGTCTTTTGCTGAAAAAGCAGAAAAAGAGAATTTCAAGAACATCGCCAGGCTTTTCCGGGCCAATTCATATGCTGAACAAATCCATGCCGCCAATCACCTCCGCACTCTCTCGGGAATTAAAAGCACTGTAGAGAATCTCGAAACCGCCATTGAAGGAGAAGGTTTTGAGGTCAACGAAATGTATCCCGTCTATATCGAAGTTGCCCGTAAGCAAGGAGAAAAAGGAGCGGAAACCGCAACAAGTTGGGCCCTGGCGGCTGAAAAGGTTCATGAAAAATTATACAAGAAGGCTAAAGAAGCAGCTGCTCAAGGGAAAGATGCTGATATTACGGTATTAAATGTTTGTTCTGTGTGCGGTTTCACGGTCGAAGGCGAAGCTCCGGCAAAATGCCCTGTTTGCGGTTCCCCTCGTGAAAAATTTGAAGAATTTTAAACCAAGGTATTTAACTGTGAAGGAATATAGAGAAGTTAAAAATCTCACTCCCGAGGAAATTATTTCCATGGCCGTTAAATCTGAAGTTGAAGCTGCAGATTATTATTCTCATTTGAAGCAGCTCATACGCAACCAGCTGCTTCTCAAGAAGATCGAATTCCTTGTTATGGAAGAAAAAAAACACAAAGAGCTCCTGGAAAGATTTTTTACCCGGAAGTTCCCGGAATCTCCTCTAAAATTGCCTGGGGAATCTTTTCTTGCTTACGGTCAAGCGAAAATTGATGACCAATCTTCAGTGAAAGATTTATTCAAAATAGCCTTGGAAGCAGAGAAATCTGCTGAGGAATTTTATCATAAGGCATCAGAGAAAGTGGCTGGTGTTCAAAGCAATAAGATTTTCCGGTACTTGACTCGAGTAGAAAGAAGCCATTACTATATAATAAAATCCGAGATGGACCTCCTGGAAAAGTTTCCTGATTATTACAATGTTGAAGAGTTTCATTTTGGTGAGGAATTTGTTCACATTGGTCCTTGAATTAAGCAGAATCAATTTAAAAGAAAGAATGTCTGTTAAGTCTATTCAGTTGATTCAGTTGTTCGGTTTATTTAGTCTACTCAGTCTATTCGGTTAATTCAGCTAAATAAAAGGAGTCGAGCTAAAGGGGAAAGAAAAGTTCATTGCGTTAATAACGTTTGTTGGATTTATTTGGTTTGTCTAACATAAATGGCTGGAAAAGGCGAGGCTGGCGAGATAAGTGAGACTAAATAAACAAGATAAACAAGATAAACAAGATAAACAAGATAGGTGGGCGAGAAGATAAGAGAACTGGTGGGGAGACTATTAAGATTTTCAATTAATGGTTTGATTCTTTTTCCCGGCATAAAACAGGGGAAGGGAGGAAGTAAATATGTCCAATGAAGAGCAGCCGCAAAAAATCAGAAAGAGAGACGGCCAGATTGTAAGGTTTGATCCCTCCAAAATCAGCCAAGCCATTAAAGCTGCTTCCTTGGAGATAGTTCAGGATGAAGAGAAGGCTATAAAGATTGCGACTGATGTTCTTCCCCGCTGTTTGAGTAAAATTTCCGAGCAATTCAAGGGAGCCGTTCCTTCAGTTGAAGAAATCCAGGATATCGTGGAAAAAAGTTTAATGGAGGCCGGCTATTCTTTTATAGCCAAAAAATACATACTTTACCGCCAGCAGAGAGGCGATATTCGGCAACTAAAAACAGCTTACGGTCTGAAAGACGACCTTAAACTCCCCTTGAACAGTCTTTTTGTCCTCAATAAACGGTATCTCCTGAAGGATGATAATCAGAGGGTGGTGGAAACTCCGGGCGAATTGTTCGCCCGGGTAGCTCGAACCGTCAGCGAAGCAGAGCTGGAGTTCAAGTCAAAAAAAAACCGGGAAGAAGTCGAAGAAAAGTTTTTTCAGATGATGTCCGGCCTGGAATTTTTGCCTAATTCTCCGACTCTGATGAATGCCGGTACTCCCTTAGGCCAATTGTCCGCCTGTTTTGTTCTTCCGGTTGAGGATTCGATGAGCGGCATTTTTGAAGCTCTTAAGAATATGGCCCTTATTCATCAGACGGGCGGCGGCTGCGGATTCGATTTTTCTCAGTTAAGGCCGGAAGGAGATCTCGTCTCCACCACTAAGGGAAAAGCGTCTGGTCCGCTGTCTTTCATGAGCATTTTTAATCAGGCTACCCAAGTAATTGTCCAGGGAGGACGGCGCCGGGGTGCCAATATGGGGATTCTTCGTTGTGATCACCCTGATATCTTTGATTTCATTGAGGCCAAATTGGAAAAAGAGACCCTGCCCAATTTTAATCTTTCTGTGGGAGTCACCGATGCTTTTATGGATGCGGTAATGAATGATGAGGAATTTGATTTGATTAATCCCAGAAACAAAGAAACAGTCAGAAAAGTTAAAGCCCGTTCACTTTTTGATCTCATTGTTTTTGCTGCTTGGAGGTCGGGAGATCCGGGCTTGATATTTCTTGATGAAATCAACCGCCGCCACCCCCTGCTCGAACTGGGAAGAATTGAAGCTACTAATCCATGCGGCGAGGTTCCACTTTTGCCTTATGAAAGCTGTAACTTGGGTTCATTGAACCTTTCCAAACTTGTCAGCAACGGAGCTCTGGACTGGCTCGAATTGAAAGAGGCAATTCACTGGGCAGTTCGTTTTCTGGATGATGTGATTGAAGTCAACCGTTATCCGCTGCCTGAAATAGAAAAAATGACCAAAGGCAACCGGAAAATTGGCCTGGGAGTGATGGGTTTTGCCGATATGTTAATCAAGATGGGAATCCCTTATAACTCGCCTAAGGCTGAAGAAATGGCTTCAAGGCTGATGAGAGTTTTCCATCAGGTGAGCTTAAAAGCGTCGGCATCTTTGGCAGAAGAGAGAGGGGTTTTTCCAAACTACGAGCGGTCGGTTTATTCCAAAAAAGGAATCAAGTTACGCCATGCCACAGTCAACACTATTGCTCCCACCGGGACCATAAGCATCATAGCTGATTGCTCCAGTGGAATAGAGCCGTTGTTTGCCCTCAGCTATGTGCGGAAAGTCCTTTCTGGAACCCGTTTGCTCGAGGTGCATCCTCTCTTTGAAAAAAAGATGAAAGAAAGAGGCCTGGATACCAGGGATTTCTTGGCTTATGCCGGACGCCTTGGTTCTATCCAGAATGTCAAAGAAATACCTGAAGATATCCGGGAGATTTTTGTCACTGCCTTCGATGTCTCCCCGGAGCAGCATTTGCGCATACAAGCTGCTTTTCAAGCATCTACGGATAACTCGGTCTCCAAGACAGTTAATCTTCCTCATGAAGCCCCGGTAGAACAGGTGAAAGATATCTATTTAAGAGCTTATCAATTGAAATGCAAAGGGATTACTGTTTACCGCTACGGTTCTAAGGATGACCAGGTGCTTTTTTTCCCTGGAGATGAAAGTGAGGGGACGGAGGATTGGGAAAGGGATTTTATCTCAGCTCATTCTGAGTTCTCCGGTGGATGTATCAGAGGACAATGCTTGTTTTGAGGAAAGAAATGAAAAATGAGAAAGAAAGAATAAAAAAGATAATAAGTCTTCTTAGGGAAAAATATCCTCAGAGCCGGACAGCCTTACACTATAAAAATCCTCTCCAACTTCTGGTAGCCACAATCCTTTCGGCTCAATGCACAGATGCTAAGGTTAACCAAATTACTCCCCGGTTGTTTGAAAAATATCCCACCGCCTCTGATTTAGCCGAGGCAGACCGTGAGGAGCTGGAAAAAATTATCCGTCCAACCGGGTTTTACCGGAATAAAGCCAAAAGTATTCAGGAAGCTGCTGCCGTTATAGAAAAGGAATTTTCCGGTCAAGTACCGGATACTATGGATAAATTAGTGAAATTACCCGGAGTAGCCCGTAAAACAGCCAATATAATTCTCTCCAGTGTTTTCCGGAAGGCTGAAGGGATTGCGGTGGATACCCATGTGAAAAGATTGGCCGGCCGACTGGGACTGAGCCGGGAAAAGAATCCCGATAAAATTGAGAAAGATTTGATGAATTTGATTCCCAGAGAAGACTGGCTGGACTTTAACTATATGCTGGTCAACCACGGCCGGAAGATTTGTCAGGCCAAAAATCCCAATTGTTCCCAATGTATACTCCGGCAGCTTTGCCCTTCTGCGGAATAATCCGGATTAGGAGGTGATTTAATGATTCGAGAAGCCATGCTCTATAAGACTCTTGATGAAGACCGGGTCAACTGTTTTCTCTGTGCTCATAGGTGTGAAATAAATCCAGGGAACTGGGGAATTTGCCGGGTTAGAGAAAACAAGGAGGGCAAACTTTATACCCATGTTTTCGGAGAAGTTATAGCAGCCCATGTAGATCCGATTGAAAAAAAACCTTTATATCACTTTCTTCCCGGCACTAAAGCCTTTTCCATTGCCACTATCGGCTGCAACTTTCAATGCCCTTTTTGTCAGAATTGGCAGATATCCCAGGCTTCCCGGCAGAAAGAAAAGGTTTTTTCCGGGTATAAACTTTCCCCTGAAGAAGTGGTCAGGCAAGCCTTAACCAATGACTGCAGCAGTATTTCTTATACTTATACTGAACCGACAATTTTTTTTGAGTATGCCTATGAGACAGCCAAGCTGGCAAAAAAAGAAGGCCTGGGAAATAATTTTGTCACTAACGGTTACCTAACCCAGGAGGCTGTTGAAAAAATTTCGCCCTGGCTGGATGCTGCCAATGTGGATCTTAAATCATTTAGAGATGAATTTTATAAAAAAATGTGTAAGGCCCGCTTACAGCCGGTTTTGGATTGTATAAGCTTTTTGAAAAAAAATGATATATGGGTTGAGGTAACCACCTTGATAATCCCAGGAGAGAACGACAGTGATAAGGAGCTGCGGGAGATAGCCCGGTTTCTGGCCGGCGTTGATCCCAATATCCCCTGGCATATCAGCCGTTTTCATCCCGATTATAAATTTACGGATTCCCGCCCCACTCCCATGGAGAGATTAAGGCGAGCGGTTGAGATTGGAAAAGAAGAAGGTCTTCACTATCTTTATATCGGTAATGTTTTGGGAGAATCAGAGGACACCCTTTGTCCATCGTGTGGGAAAATTTTAATCAAGAGGAATGGATTCTTCCTGGCAGAAAGCCTCATCAGAAAAGGCTTATGTCCACATTGTAGTCAGAAGATTGCCGGGGTCTTTTAGAATAATTTGTTTGTTTATTTTATTTTTTATTTTCTTTGACTAACCTGAACCATTCATAAAAAAGGCCGATACTTTTTATATCACAAATACCTATGACTTAAGAGGTTTTATTGTGGTGTAGGTAAAGAAATTAAGTTCATTAAATCCTTTCATCAAATCTTATCTAAAACCAGCCTTTTTTACCCTTCAGGCGAGCCGCGCTTGGCGCATCTACTTCGTTACAGGACACTTGCGGTGGAGAGACCACAGCTGCGTGCCCTGTGCCTCGTATCTACGGCAACCTCGACTGGTGAATAATCCAGGCTAATTAAATCTCTTCTTTTTTGACTGCTTGGTGTTCGTGAATAAACATGTCTTCCGGCATTTTGCCGGTAAGCCATGAAGGATTCATGGGATAGACGCGGGGATTAAAGACGGTAGAGTACAGATGCCAGATTAAAATGGCAAGAGAAGCCAGAATGGCTTCGTAATAATGAATGACCAAAGAAACATCAAGCACTCCTTTGGGGAAAATTCTGACAAAATAATTGTCAAACCAAAGAAGTATTCCGGTTACTATCATCACTGCATTTCCCCAGATAAGAGCCCAATACTCAGCTTTCTCGATATAACTGAATCTCCCGAACCGGGGTTCTTTTTTGGAAAGTCCCAGATTAAACAAGATTTTCTGAATAAAGTCGCGGAAATCACCTAAGCGGGGCCACATATCGACAAAAAATCTCCGGCCTCTCCTGGAGAAAAGGTAAATAACGTGCCATATAGTAGTCACGATGAGAACAACCGAAGCCACTCTGTGGATGGTTCCTCTCAGTTTAAAACCGCCTTCCCAGCCGAAGAAAAACCGTGTAATCCAGGCCTGATCAAACCTGAGAGAGAAGCCGGTGACAACCAGGACAATAAAACTGAGCATGAGAAGGGTATGTTGCCAGAGTTCATTGGCATTCATCCGCCTGACCTGAGGTTTTTTTCGGGCAACCAAAATTATCTGCCTGATAAGGTCGATAAGCCAATGGATGCCCATTAGTCCGATAATAATAATAATGGCGGCAATATAGATATTCTGAACAATGCTGGCAGCTTTGGTCTGGAGGCCTTCACCTCCCAGGCCGTGAATGGGGGATTGGGCCAATTCAGCAGAAATCCCGGAATGACACTCGCCGCAAGTTTTTTGAAGATTAGCGGGATGGATTGTGGACTCCGGATCAGAACTGGGCAGTATTTTATGAACTCCGTGGCAGGAAGCACAATTGGCCACATATTGATCTCCGGCTTTTGTTTTCAGGCCGTGGTAACTGTCTATAAATGAGGCCAAACGCCCCAGGGGAAGGCCGTACTTTTCCGAGAGCCTGACGGATTCATGACAGGGGGCACAGGTGGCTTCAGCCAATCTGATGCTGGAAACTGGTGAGCGGGGATCATTAGGAGAAAAGATGCCGTGTTCTCCATGGCAGTCAGTGCATACCGGAGCATCTGTCTGACCTCGGCTTACCAGCTCACCGTGACAGCCTGCACAAGACGGCGCATCTTGACATTCGGCTACCAAAGCTCATCCGTGAATTTTATATGTTTGGGCTTCTTCTTCATGACAGGAAGCGCAGCTATGGCAAGGTAATTCGAAATCAGGTATTTTTTGATGAGGGAAGGTTTTCTTATCGAGATGGCAGTCTAAGCATTCAAATCCTTCATGGATAGAATGGGAGAGGTCTTGTGTGAAGTCTGTTCCATGTTTACTTTTCTCATGGCATCCGCTGCAATCATCACTGGTTATTTTTTCATAGTCTTGGTTAGACTCTTGAGGAAAGAGATAGCATATTCCGGCAAGACAAAAGAATATCAGCATAACCCAGAGGGATGAATTGGCTCTCTTTTTTGTTCTCATGACCCCAATCCTTCTCCATTTTTTCTGCCGTCCATTATACCAAAAATGTTGACTAATCCGAAAGAATTTATTTAACCTATCGCCTCAATATCATTTTGTTAAAACATTTGGTTTTCTTCCTTTTTGTGTGGTTGAATCCATTGAACAGGAGAACATCAGGTATGCTCTTTGCTTTACTTCGGCGCTTTTTCGCCTTTCTCTCACTGCATCCTCGCCGTCCGACAAAGTCGGATTCCCTCGAAGAGTAGCTTGAGAAGAATAACGCCTCAATGTCGCTCTGGGCATACCTGATGTTCTCCTATTCAAAAAAATTTGAAATTTGATTTCTGGAGGAATCTGAATAATAATTAATAAAAAGTTACTACTCCTTTATTTAATAAAGAAGGAATAAATCATGATTGATAGAGAAAACGAGGCTTTATTAACCGATCTTTATGAACTGACCATGGCTGCTTCCTATTGGGAAAATAAAATGTTTGCTCCGGCCACTTTCAGCCTTTTCATCCGGAATTATCCGCCCGGCCGGAAATATTTTGTTTCAGCCGGTCTCGAGGATGTGCTTCGCTACCTGGAAAACCTAAGTTTTACCTCTGAAGAGCTCGATTATTTGGCCGGCCTTAAATTATTTAAAGAAAGTTTTCTTTCCTATCTGGAAAAATTGTATTTTTCAGGAGAGGTCAGGGCTATCCCGGAAGGACGCATTTTCTTTGCTAATGAGCCGATTATGGAAGTGACTGCTCCCATTATTGAATCTCAAATAGTGGAGACTTTTATTATTAATGCGGTTAATGTTCAGGTTTTGCTGGCAACCAAGGCAGCCCGCTGTTTTTATGCCGCTCAAGGAAGAAAGCTGGTTGATTTTTCCCTTAGAAGATGCCAGGGAATAGATGCCGGAATGAAAGCAGCCCGGTCCAGCTACTTAGCGGGGTTCATAGGGACAAGTAACGTTATGGCTGGGAAAGTTTATGGAATTCCTGTTTATGGAACCATGGCCCATTCTTATATATCCAGTTTTCCCAATGAAATGGAGGCATTTCAGGCTTATGCCCGTTCTTTTCCTGAAAACACGGTCTTGCTTGTGGACACTTACGATACTATTGAAGGATGCCGTAAAGCGGCTCAGGTGGGAAAACAAATGAAAGGCCGGGGACATAATCTCCTGGGGATAAGACTGGACAGTGGGGACATGGCTCAATTAAGCCGGAGAGCCAGGCAAATTTTAGACCGGGAAGGTCTGAAGGGCACTCAAATTTTCGCTTCTGGAGCTTTTGATGAATATAAAATTCAGAAAATCTTGAAAGAAAAGGCGGAAATAGATTCATTCGGAGTAGGGACTAAAATGGGAGTATCTGCAGACGCTCCTTATTCTGATATGGCCTATAAGCTGGTTAAATACGACGGGCAGCCGGTTTTAAAGTTAAGCCCAGGGAAAAAAATTCTAACATCAGATAAGCAGATTTTTAGATTCAAAGATAAAAAAGGAAATTTGGTAAAGGATGTAATCGGGCTTCGGCAGGAAGAGATGGATGGTGCCGAATGCCTTCTTTCAGAAGTTATGAAGGGAGGAAAAATAAAGGGCGAGCTTCCCCGGTTGACAGGAATAAGAGAAGTTTTTCAGGAGGAATTCAAACTCCTTGAGGAAAGATATAAATCATTATCTTCCCGGCCTCCCCTTTTTCCGGTGGAAATATCACCGTCTCTAAAGGAGCTGCAGAGAAAAATTATCCAGAAAGTTAAAATAAAGGAACTGGGAGAAAGCTGAGTGAAAAAGTTTCGTTACCTTCCGCATACAGGAGATATTAAGTTTCAAGCAAGAGGGGCTTCACTTGAGGAAGCTTTTTCCAATGCAGCCTTGGCTTTTTGTTCTTTGATGTGGGATCCGGGCACGATTGAAGAAAAACTCGAACCCAAAGTTCAGGTGAAAGGCAAGGATTTGGAGCAGCTTCTGGTTAGTTTTCTGGAGGAAATTCTTTTTCTTTTTGAAACCAAAGGTCTTGTTTTTAAAAGAGCGGATAATCTGAGGATAAAAAAAGAAAAAAATCTTCACTATTTGGATTGTATCTTGAAAGGGGACGAGAGGAAAGAAAAATATGAAATAACCGGAGAAATAAAAGCCATAACCTATAATGAAATGAAAATTAAAAGTAACAAAACTGTTTCTATCGAGGTTGTGGTTGATGTTTAAAGGAGAAGAAAATGAATATAAAAAAAATTAAAGAAAATGTTTGGAAAATCCCGGAAGAAGGCAAGATGAAGGTGCCGGCTTTTATCTATGCTTCATCCAAGCTTCTGGAAAGCATGAGGAAGGATAAAACACTGCACCAGGCAGTAAATGTTGCCTGTCTCCCCGGTATCAGGAAAGCTTCCTTTCTTATGCCCGATGGACATCAAGGGTATGGATTTCCCATAGGGGGTGTGGCTGCTTTTGACATTGAAGAAGGAGTGATTTCTCCGGGAGGAGTGGGGTATGACATAAACTGCGGAGTCCGGCTGTTAAAGACAGATTACAAAGTTGATGAACTCAGAGACAACCTGGGGGCTTTGATGAATGGAATTTTTAATCAGGTTCCTGCCGGAGTAGGAAAAGGGAGGTCAAAAGAGATCAGCTTTCAAGTGTTGGAAGAAGTTTTGCGCCGGGGAGCAGAATGGACTGTAACTAATGGCTTTGGCACTCGGAGAGATCTGGAGAGGACAGAAGAATATGGAAGGATGAAGGATGCTGATCCCGGCTGTGTTTCCAGGAGGGCCAAAGAAAGAGGATTGCCCCAGTTGGGGACTCTGGGAGCAGGAAATCATTTCTTGGAAATTCAGCAGGTTGAAGAAATCTTTGATTCCAAAACAGCCGGGGTTTTCGGAATCCATTCAAAAGGACAAATCATGGTTATGATCCATTGCGGAAGCCGGGGACTTGGTCACCAGGTAGCTTCCGACTATATCAGGCAGATGGAGAATACTTTCGGTACTAAGCATTTAGCTGACCGGGAGCTTACCTATGCTCCCATAAACTCTGATTTGGGGAAAAAATATTATAAAGCCATGTGTGCTGCAGTAAATTACGCCTTTGCCAACAGGCAGATGATTGCTCACTGGGTAAGAGATGTATTTAAAAAAATTTTGGGAACAGATAAGGGAATGGATCAGGTTTATGACGTTTGTCATAATGTGGCTAAATTCGAAGTTCACCGGATTGAGGGCAAAAATCTCAGGCTCTGTGTTCACCGGAAAGGAGCCACCAGGAGTTTCGGTGCCGGCCGCCAAGAAATTCCTGAGACGTTAAGAACTGTTGGACAACCCGTTATTATTCCCGGAAGCATGGGCACAGCTTCCTATATTCTCTGCGGCACAAAAGAAGCTGAAGAACTCAGTTTCGGTTCCACTGCTCATGGTGCAGGGCGTTTGATGTCCCGGCATGAAGCTTTAAGGAAATTTCGAGGAGAAGAAATAAAAAAAGATTTGGAAAATAAAGGTATCTCTCTTAAATCTACTTCCTGGAAAGGTGTGGCTGAAGAAGCTTCCGGAGCCTATAAGGATGTTGATGAAGTAGTCCAGGTATCCCACCGGGCCGGATTGGGCAGTCTGGTGGCCAAGGTAATTCCGGTTGGAGTTATGAAAGGTTGATTTTTGGGTAATTAGAATTAACTTCAAAGATGGATAAGCCAATTTATTGTAAAGGAGCAAATCAATGATAGATAAAGATGTGCCTGAACTCCTCGGGCTGGCAATACGGTCAGAAATTGACAGCTACCAAGTATACTCTGAAATTTCATCCCGCCTCCAGAATCCGCTTCTTAAAGAAAAATTCCGGATGCTGGCTTTTGAAGAAGAAAAGCACAGGCAGATATTGGAAAAACTGACGGAAAAATTATATCCTCAGGAAAATCTTGATATTCCGGAAAAAGCAGATGATGTCTTAATTCCTTCAATAAACTTAAAGGCCGATACTTCCTTAGTAGATATATTAAACCAGGCAATGAAAGCAGAAGAAGCTGCTGAGAGGTTTTATGCAGAATTCTCCCGGAAAACCGAAGGCAAAAGCAGGTCTATTTTAGAGTATCTCAGCCGGATCGAGCACAGCCACTTTCTTATGTTGAAAAGCGAATATGCTCTGGCTCAGGAATTTGCCGATTATGGCGAAAAAGATATTGACAAAGTAATAACTTGATCTTTTTTATCCTTGGGAGTTCACTTTATTAGAAGAATCTTTTTCTGGCGGCCGTCAATATAGCGGCAGCCATTTTCAGTGAAGACAGCATCTTCTTCGAAACCTATCCGGACGTCTTGTCCATCCCATTCCGGAATGCTGGAGGTGCTGCTGAATTCAATGGCGTAGCAGGTATTGTAATTAAGAGGATATTCCATTTCCAGGCGAATTCCTTCCGGAGCCCTATCCTCAGGCCGGGCATCCATTGAAGTTCCGGCTGCGTGACCGTGTAAACCCAGGGGATGTGAATAAATCAAAGGCCGTAAACCGGCAGCAGCAGCTTTTTCCATGGCTGAATCAGTGATTTCATTTCCGGTCCGGCCGGCTTTAAACTCGGCCATAAAGATTTCGCCGACCTTTAAAGCCCGTTCGAAGGCACGTTTTATTCCTTCAGGTGCATTCTTTTCTCCAATCCGGCAAACATAAGCCTGCCATTGCATATCGGTACAAAGTCCCAAGTACTTGATGCCTACATCACAATGAAGAAGATCTCCCCTCCGGATGACCTTTGGATTCTCTTTATATTTCTCTGCCTCTGTGGCATAACGCTGGATTGATATAGATGGTTGAAACCAGGTATCCAGTCCCAGGTCTGTAATTCTCTGGCGAATCCACCAGATGACATCATCAGTGGTGGTGATATCTGGCGTGATAACCTGGTTTGAAAAAAACTCAGCGATGATATCATGAGCGATGCCACAGATGTGTCGGTAGACACTGATTTCCATGGGACTACGGGTTTCCAGCCAGCCGAGACACAGATTTTCTGCTGAAACCAGTCTTTTTGAAAGATCCGGCCCCAGGTGCTCTATCAGCTTGTCTTTCAGACTGGCAGTCAATCCGTCACCGAACCTGAATGTAGGTGAAACATTGATGCCGATTTTTCGGGGATTTAGTTTCCGGATGGTTTCGGCAAGACTTACAAACTGTTTTTTTGTCTTGTCTTTCCAGGTTGTTTTATACCACCCAGGAGTGTCATAGTAACTTCCGGAAAGCCTTTCTACTCCTTTCTCATCTCCGTGGTCAAAAAAGATCAAAATGGAAGTCCGGCGGGCAGCCATAGTCGGCCAGGGCATCAGGCTGAGATAGACCGGATCTTCATTATATTCACGATTGATAATCAGCCACATATCAATCCCTTCCCGCCTCATAAGTTCCGGAATTATATTATCAAGTCTCCAGCGAAGCCATTCATTCCAGACTCTGGCCCGCTCTTTTTCAGGCAGGATATTTTTTGTATCCTTGACCCCGGCTACCTCTTCAATTGAAAAGAGAAGAGGAGTAATGACCAATAATGATAAGAAAAAACTTAAAAAGAAAGATTTTTTTCCTCTGCCTATAAACATAGCTATTCCTCCTTCAGATATTTTTTTTATAAAGAGGAACCATAATAAAATTCGAGCCCCCTTTTGTCAAAAAAGATTTATTGCCGCAAGCATCCCTATTTCCGTGATAGGGATTGTATTATTAAAGAAGAGGAAGGGTATGGGATGAGGAATCCCCTATGAGGGCAGAGCGGGCATGGTTTCTCTCCGGAGGAGAGGAGAGCGAAGCCCGAATGGGAGCGAGATTCCTCACTAAGGAATCGAGCGGGGGACGAATCCCATACCCTTCCTCTTATCACGTTATCACGGTTTTGAGGATGCTTCCTTTATCGCCAGGAGTATTTAGCCGAATCTCCTCCCAAGTCGATAATTGAATCCACCAAGAGCTGAGCCACATACCAGGCATTATGAATATATCCGCAGGGTTCTTTTTTACTAAGCTGAAAATTATAGGCTGCTTTGAGAAGCCGGGTATTAAATTGCCTAAATTGATTGGGATAAATATTTTCCCCGGGGTCGACTTTGCCATTGGCATTGAGGTCATTGAAGAAATAAGGATAGTTGTGAGAATCGTAAACAATGGGAGCTCCCAGTTTTTCCAAAGCATATTTTTGTATCCAGGCATATAGTTCTTTTTCCAGACCCTTAATTTCGTCTTTAATAGATTCACTCCGGTTTCCATCCCCATCGAAGTCGGGAATGGAAGCTGGCCTGATCCCCTCAAAACTGAATTTAGCCGGATCTGCGCCCGGATACGGCTGGGAAATATCCTGTCCATGGCAGTAGACACAATCTTCAGGATTAGGTGTTTGGACATTGTGGAGTCTCCCTTGATGGTCGTAAGGCTTGGCTTCACTTTTTGTTCCCATATGACATTCAACACAAGTGTCGAATTTGCCTAAATGATTGGGGAAAGTTTGCTGGCCGGCGTAGATTTTCCCGGCGTACTCAAATCCCCCTTTGACTTCAGAGCCGAAAAGAACAGCTGCAGCCGGAAAGTAATGGATATTTATAAACCCGTAAGGCCCGGGAGAAGAGGCAATAGTTGACTCCACGGAATATTTTGAAGCCCGTCCTTGATGGCACTGAAGACAAAGATTGGAAGTGTCTCCCATGTCTTCTACTTCGCCGGAAGGAAAGGTCACTTGACCGACTCGTCTCACATGAGGAGGGGTTGTATGACAAGTGGCACATAACATTCCATTGGAAATTTCCTGGGAAGCCAAATCTCCATTTTCCAGAAAATAGGCAAGGCCTTCGGCACTATGGCATTTTGAACATGAACTTGGAACTTCGCCGTCTTCATCCCAATGTCTCCAGGCTTCAGATGATCCGTCGAAATGACCTTCATCTACTCTGGCTACGTTTAAAGAAAGGGGAGAAGCCAGCTGACGGTTAAGATCCTCTATTGAATCATAAAGAATCTGGATAATATATTTGCCGCCGTGGGCGTAAGCCGCGGGATCTTTTTGGGCAACCTGATAATTATAAGCTGCCCGGAGCAGGCGGGCGGAAAAAGAAGTATACCGGTTTCCGTAGTTCAACTCTTCGGGATCAGGCTCTCCATTCCCGTTTACATCGGTGAAGAAATAAGGATAAGTATGAGAATCGTAAACAATAGGAATATTAATCACTTCCCGGGCATAACTCTGCATTACCTGATAAAGGATGTTTTTAATGTCTTCAATTTCGTAAAACATACCCTCAGTGATATTACCGTCTCCGTCATAATCAACAAACGACCCGTAATAACGGATATCCTTGGGGTCTTTCACTCCTTCATGGCAGGTATGGCAAGGACCCAATTCCACTTCAAGAGAATGAGGATTATGACAAGTTATGCAGGCATTATAGCCGGTTAAATGAGAAAACCGGGCATCATATGATTTTCCTTGATATTCATATCCTCCCTCAACAAGTGTTCCCAACTGGGTAGAGGCAGCCGCATAGTAGTGGATATTGACAAACCTTAACAAAGAAGAAGGGGTGTCCGGATCAATGACACCGGCGCTGTCGATAGTCATGTCAACATCTTTTTTTGAAGCTCTTCCTTGATGGCATTCCATACAGAGAGCTTCAGGTCCCAGGTTCTCTACTACCGCTCCAGAGGGAAAAGTAACCGCTGTATGTTCCCGAACAGCTCCGGTTTCCTTGTTTATATGACAGGCTTCACATTCTATTGTGGTGCCCAGTGGGGCTGGGCTGTTAACCTCACCATTATCCAGAAAATCTTGAAAACCAGGTGTGGAGTGGCACTTGGCGCAAGAAGTGGGAATAGAACCTTCCTCATCCCAATGGGTAAAGGCTTCTGCTTTTGAGTCGGCATGGCCTGAACTTTGCCAGAGCTTTTCAGCATGGGAAACCAGGGACAGGAGTCCGGTAAAATTATCCGTTTTGGCTCCGGCAATGAAAACAACTGCTCCCGGTAATATTACAGTAATCATCAAAATCCTAAGTATATTTTTCATAGCCTCCTCCTGTTTTTATTCCCAGCGGTAGCCAAAGGATAATTCCAGAATATTGGCTGAATAATCATTAAATCCTGAGTCTTTCTCTTTGAAATCAACATACCGATACCCTATTTGGGCTAAGAACCCCTCTTCAAAAAGATATTCAATGTAACCTTTGAGCCAGAGGCGGGAAATTTCCCAGAAACCCTTATTAGTGTAATAATTAAATAATCCTCCTATATTCCAGTTTTCGGCCATCTTGGCGGATAAGTTTCCATTAAGGATATTTGATTTTCCTTCATAGAGGATTTCCCAGAGGAAAGTTCCTGCTGGTCCGGAAAAAGAGGGTGGATAGTCTACCTGTCGGTTCCCTTGGTGTTTTTGCAGAACATAAGAATAGCTGGCCGAACCATTAATGTTCTTACCCTTATAGCTTCCTGAAAAGGCAAAGTTATGCCTGGTGGAGGACCAATCGTTTTGCCAAATATCGTTCTTTGATTTGGTGAAAATATAGGAAGCAGAAAAAGAAACAAGCTTTTGGTTTAATCTGGCCTTGGCAGAGAAGCGGTGAAATTCGGCTGGCGAAACAAGAGTAAATGGGTGATCATAGGTTCCAAACTGATAATCGGCATTGAGAGTAAATTTCCGGGAAGGACTGACCTTTATGTTTCCAAACAATCCCTGTCTTACCGTTTTTTCTTCGTAATCTACCGTTTCTACTCCCTCAAGAGTGCGGGTCTCGTTTCGATAACCGGCAAGCAAACCGATGACAGATGAAAATCGGTACTGAATTCCTCCTTCCAGGCTGAGAGTGTCATAGTTCAAATCCATGGTCTTTTTCTCTCCGGAAACAGTCATTTCTCCTTCTTGTTCAAAATCGTGGTATCTTATTACGCCGGTAATTGCCAGCCGGTCAAATAAAAGAAAAGAAAGGTCAAGGTCATAAAGACCAATCTTTCTTTGAAATTTGCCCATTCCCGGAAAAGAATAATCAAAAAATTTTCCCAGGTAATTAATTCCATCAGCTGATTCCTGGTAGGTTAAATCAAGATCCTGGTCGGTTATTTTAGCAGAGCCGGAGAGGAGAATTCTTTTTATTGGTTGGGAATAAATTTTCAAGGTATGACTGTAACTTTTCAAGGTGTATGGTTGATTGAGATTGAAAAAGTTCAATGAAGAAGGATACCTGGCTCCTTCGCCGCCGTCAGCATACCCTGGGAGGAAAAGACTGTTGGAGTTCTCATAATCAAGTATTCTTTCTTCAAGTACGACCGAGAATTCCTTGAAAGGCTGAGCATTCAATCCAACGGCAATTTCTTTGCTTTTTTCTTGAATCGGCTGGTTAAATTCAAATTCTATCCTGTTAATATCCAGGGTAGTAATACTCTCGCCGCTTTTGTCATAACGGTTGAAATCCAAATAAAAGTTAACCGAAGGAAGAAGCCAAATCTTGAGGAGTCCGCTGTCGGTGATTCTCCTGAAATCAAAGGTATGAGGATTGTAAATGACTCCTCCTGTTTCATGTTGGTCGGCGTAATAATAGGATGATTTTTTCCGGCTGAATTGGACTTGATAAGTGCTGTATTTTTGGACAGACAGGGTTAAGGCTTCGAAAGGATCTCCTCCGAAGTTAAAGACATTTATATCCACGCGGTCAAATAGCTTGCTCAATTCATTTGTGGGGCTCAGTTTGAAAGTAAAATCAAAAAGTCTCATTCCATCTTCTAAATTAATATCTTCTTTGTATTTTTGGAGGGTTCCACTTTGATCCACTGCCCGGTATCCAAGGCGGAAGCTCAGGGAGAAATCTTTATCATTGTTTTCAGCATAGCCGAGAGTAACCAGGCTCAGCCAGAGGATAATCATTATTAGAGGAATATATTTTGTTTGTTTCATTCTCTTCCTCCTATTTCAAGAAAATCTTACTGAGATTGGAGCCATGGATTGCCGTATGGCAAACCGTACAGTTGGTAGAATAGGAATCAAAGCGGGAATGCCAGGCAGGAGCAGCCCCATGGCAACTGAAACATAGATCAGCCACACTTTGGGTTATCAAAAGATGCTGATTGGGTGATCCGTGAACTTCGTGACAAGATGTGCACCCTTCTATACGGGAGGCCCCATGTTCGTAAAGATATGGACCTCCTTTATCCCGGTGACATTTAAGGCATGATTCATGCTTGAATCCGGCCATAATTGTCTGGGTCGAGGGGCCATGGGGGTCGTGACAGCTTGAACAACTCAGGATTCCTTCAAGCAGACGGTGTTTTTCATTAAGCTGAAAAAGGGACAAGATTTCCCCGTGACAGGAAGAACATGTTTTTGTCTCCTCGGATTTTAGAAGCGATGGAAAGGAGTTTTCTTGGTGAATCTGGTGACAAGTCAGGCAGTCATAGGAAGATTTTCCATGAGGACTTGATTGATATCGGCCCGCTTCTTTACTGTGGCATTGAAGGCATATTTCAGTTTTTTGATTAGGTATATCTTCAGCTTTAAAGGCAAAAATATTGGAACCCCCTCCTTCTTCCAAATGAGTTTTTTCCCCAGGGTGACAGAGAGAACAGTTTTCAATTGATGAGTGGGGATTGGAAGCGAATTTTAGTCCTGCTTCCTCATGACATACAGAACATGTTTCCACTGTTGTTTCTTGGATAGGAACTCTGGCGGCTGTTAGGAAAAAAATGATTAGAAAGATGAAGATAATCCCGCTGGTAATTTGGAAAAAAGAAGTAATAGGGTTTTTGCTTTTAACTGATTTAATTAAAATGGGCAAGCCGGACCTCCTTGTAACGGATTTTCTTTAGAATAAAAAAATTAACATTATCTTCTTTAAAGAAAAGAACGGAAATTGGCAGACAAAATGAGATTTTCGGACGATTTTTTCTCGCTCCATTCATAAAAACATTCTAATTGTATCGAATGTATAGTCAATATAGGATTAATAAAATAAAAAATCAAGGAAAAATTTATTTAGTTTTTTCTATAATGTGATTAACTCAAAATAAATATTTAATGAACAGGTTGTTATATTGACATTTTTTCAGCCTCTTTTTATTGTAGAGAGAACCATGAAAGTCATCTTAGCAGGTTATAATGTTGATGCCCAAGTCCTAAAGGAACTGAAAAAAAATTCTCCTTCACGTGATGATGTAACTCCGGAAACCCTTTCTGCTGCTTATGCCCGGATTTCCCGGGATCCCCGGCCGGTCGACCGGTTAAGAAAAATTGCCAGAGAAGAAGTGGAAAGGGCCAGGCGTTCCAACCGGAATATAATTTTCAAAATGGGACATCATTCAGTAGCTGAACATGCAGTATTTAACTTTGATATAATCGGTGTCAGCCGGTTGGCTATTGAAGAAATCGAGCGATTCAGGCTTGGTTCATATACTGAGAAATCACAACGATACATCACTTTACAAGGTGATTTTCTCCTGCCGGAAGAAGTCAAAAAGGCGGGCAAGGAAAGTATTTTCCTAAAGACGGTTAAGCTGCAAAACGATCTCTATTTCAGGCTTTATAAGAAACTCAGGCCTTTTATTTTCCAATGCCATAAAGACTTGGCTGAAAATCCAAAAAAACATTCTCTTTTGGAAGGTTGGGCCAAAGAAGATGCCCGCTATGCTGTCTGTCTTGCTACTCTGGGGCAATTGGGGATGACTCTCAATGCCCGCAATTTGGAATATTTTATCCGACGAATGGCAGCCAAAAAACTAATTGAACTGGCTGAGCTTAACCGGAATATATATCAATTGGCCAAGGAAGTTGCTCCCTCTATTATTCTTTTCACAGAGGCCAGTGATTTTGATGCCCAAACGCCTGAAGACTTAAAGAATAAAGCCAAAGATTTAATTCATGGAGAAAATCCAAGTCGAGAAGATGTCCGCCTGATTGACTTTACTCCGGATGGAGATGAAAAACTACTGGCAGCTCTTCTTCTTTCTGCCTTAAAGGCGTCATATGGAGAGTGTTTAGATCGGGTAAAAAAAATAAGCCGTGATGAGAAAATGGATCTCGTAAAAACGGCCTTCCGCCATATGGAGTTTTATGATGCGGCTCTTAGGGAATGGGAGTTTATAGATCTGACCTTTGAACTTGTGGTCTCAGCAGCCTGCTTTGCCCAGCTTAAAAGGCATAGAATGGCTACCTTGACGGTTCAGGAATATGATCCCTCGCTTGGAGTAATTGTGCCTCCTTCCGTCAAGGAAATCGGGGAAGAAAAGCAATTTCTCGAAGTTATCCGGAAAACGGATGAGGTTTATGAAGAACTCAATCGGTGCCTTGAAAATGGAGCCTCATATATCCTGACTAATGCTCATCGTAGAAGGGTTCTTTTAAAGGTAAATGCCAGAGAACTGTATCATATCTCACGCCTCAGGGAAGACGCTACAGCTCAGTGGGATATCCGGAATATTGCGGGGAAAATGAGGGCAGAGGCAGAAAAAGTACTTCCTCTTACCTGTCTTCTAATTGGAGGAAAGGATGCTTATCCTCAAATATATAAAAAGATTTTCGGCCGAAAACCAAAGTTTTTCCCTCCTCCTTATTGATTTTTCGGTTCTTTTCTTTTTTATCTTGTTTATTTAGTCTCATTTTTTTTGCCAGCCTTGCCTCTTTCACCAAGTTATACCAGACAAACCAGATTGAGTGGATAAACTAAACAAACCAGATAAAAGTAAATAAATGCTACTGACGCAAAAAACGCAGTAAACGCTATAAACTCTTCCTGCTCGCCATGCTCCTCTTCATTTAATCAACTGAATAGACTGAACAGACTCTATTATTGTTTTTCTTCAGGGAAAGGGGTGTCCCTTTGGGGAACGTCCCCAAAAACCAGTTTGAAGAATTTTCTTTTTCCAATCCTGAGAATAGTTTCCTTTTTGGTCTTAAGTTCTATTTTGATGTCGATATCATCGACCCTCTGTCCATCTAAGTAAATCCCTCCTTGCCGGATCAGCCGTTTGGCTTCTCCCCTGGAAGGCAGGATTTTTTCTTCCACCAATAGATTCACCAAAGGGTATACCGGTTGGCTGACCGGTATTTCTTTTACTTCTGAAGGGATCTCTTTATGTTTGAACACCCGGTCGAATTCCATCCGGGCTTCCTCGGCTTTTTTCTTTCCCCAGAAATCGGCCACAATAGTCCGGGCCAGCCCGGTTTTGAGGTCGCGGGGGTTAACCTTTCCCTTTTGAATATCAGCTTTCAATTGTTCTATTTGAGAAAGGGGTATGTCTGTCAGAAGTTCGTAATAACGGAACATTAATTCATCGGAAATAGACATTAATTTACCGAACATTTCTTCAGGAGCTTCAGTGATTCCCACATAATTCTGGAGTGACTTGCTCATTTTTTCAACTCCGTTAAGTCCTTCTAAAAGAGGCATGGTCATTACTACCTGAGGTTCCTGGCCGAATTCCCTTTGAATCTCTCTTCCTACCAGCAGGTTGAATTTCTGGTCAGTGCCTCCCAGCTCCACATCTGCCTTCAGGGCTACTGAATCATAGGCTTGCATTAAAGGGTAAAGAAGTTCATGAACTGAGATGGGAAGGCCGTTTTTTAGTCTTCTGGAAAAATCATCCCTTTCCAGAAGCCGGGCAACTGTATACTTGGCAGACAGATTGATAATATCAAAGCTTGTCAATTTTGCCAGCCAGCGGGAGTTGAAATCAATTATAGTTTTATCTGGATCCAGAATCTTGAAGATCTGTTCTTTGTAAGTTTCGGCGTTTTCATTTATTTGTTCCCTGGTCATAGCCGGCCTTGTCGCAGATCTTCCGGAAGGATCTCCGATTAGTCCGGTGAAATCACCAATGAGAAAAATTACATCATGGCCAAAATCCTGAAAGTGTTTCATTTTACGGATCAAGACGGTATGACCTAAATGGATATCAGGAGCAGTGGGATCAAATCCTGCCTTAATCCGCAAAGGTGTCTTTTCTTTCAAAGAATTCTCAATTTTTGACTTGAATTCTTCTTCCTGAATGATATCCACACATCCTTTTTTGAGGTAATCCAGTTGTTTTCCAACTTCGTTCATTTAAATCCTCATCGTTGTAATTATAAGTTGATAGAAATTTAAAATATATGTTTTACCAAATATTTTCAAGGAAGATCCTCTGTTTGATTATCCATTTAAAGCATTGCTGCCTTAAAGGGCAGTCATTTTCAAGCTAATTCCCCATGTCAAGCTTACCACACTCAAGCAATGAAAATGACGCTCCGTCATTGCGAGGAACGAGGCGTAGCCGAGTGACGCGGCAATCTACTAATAAACCGGGAAAGGCAGAATGAAACGCCTCTCTTTTCCCTTCCCGGACGAATTTGGGATCGCCACGCTCCCTACGGTCGCTCACAAAGAACGCAAGTAACTCAATAAACGCAAGTAACGCTTCTCTTTCTCGCTCGTCTCGCTTTTCTCTCTTGTCTTGCCCTATCCAGACTAAATAGACCAAATAGACCAAATAGACCAAATAGACCAGATAGACGGAATAGACTGAAATGTGATTTAAAGGATGAATACTCTTCTTCCCCTGACTTCAATTCTTCCTTCGAAATAAAGTTTGACTGCTTCAGGATAAATCTTGTGTTCTTCCTTGAGTATTCTTTGGCTCAAGCTATCTTCCGTGTCACCCTGTTTTACCGGCACAACTGCCTGGAGAATGATGGGACCCATATCAACTTCCGGGGTCACAAAATGAACAGTGGCACCAGAATAGCGGACTCCCCATTCCACGGCCTTTTTCTGGACATGGAGCCCCGGAAAAGAAGGTAATAAGGCAGGGTGTATGTTCATCATTCTGTTTTTGAACCGTTGACAAAACTGAGGAGTGATTATTCTCATGTAACCTGCAAGACAGATAAGGTCTGCTTTTCGCTTTTCTACTTCTTCTGCGGCTCTCTGGTCGTATTCTTCCCTACTACCAAATTCCTTAGGATCGAGAAAGAAAGTCTCCAATCCCTGCTCCCGGGCAAGCTCCAATCCCTTAGCTTCCTTCTTGTTGCTGAAAACAAGGACTATATCTGCATTAATCCTTCCTTCCTTTATGCCATCATGAATGGCCAAAAAATTAGAGCCGCGTCCGGAGAGAAAAACAACCACCTTCCCTCTTTTTTTTGGGCTGCGAAATATTTCTTCAGTCATAGTCATCCTTCTTAGAAATTTATTATGAAACCTAGTTTAAGTGAAAATCCACTGAAATCAACCACAGCATCCTTGACTGACCGGATATTTTCTCCTTCTGGAAACTCGGATGACAAAAGATGTTTAACCAACCAAGAGCCAGATTCTTCTTGGAGTTCTTCAATGAAATAGAGAGTACCCTCATCTCCAGCTTTATTCTCACCAGTGAATCCTTTAACTCTAGCTTTCCGGATTTGCCCTTCTACTACCAAGCTCAAGTTTGGTTTAAGCTCCAGGCGCATTCCCAAACCAGCCTGAACCAAGGGGCTGCTGCCAGAAGTATTATAAGATTCAGAATAGCTGAAGCGTTCATCAGAAACCAGCTTTAATCCATTCTGCTCAATGTATTTAGCCCAGAGATAGCCTCCTCCTCCTTTAAGAAAAAGTTTTAACCTTGATGTCAAGGGAAGATGAGCATAAAGGTTCAAAGTTACAGGAATACCGCTGGCCTTGGTAGGCCTTATATAAATGTATTCTCCCAAAACTATATCTCCCCGAACCCTGTCTAAAGTTGCCCAGGTATCTTTTTCTTCAGATTCTCCATGAAGGTACCCTGAGCCAAGACCCACTGAAAGAAAAGGTAAGACTTCGGCCAACAATTCTCCCTCAAATTCAAAAGCTTTATGAAGTTCCTTTATCTTTCCTCCAGTAAAATTCCAATTGTGCATCGTGGCGGTGGTGAGTTCCAGGCTTTTTTTCCAGTCGACAAGAGTTTGATTGACTTCATTTAGAGAAAGATAATTAATACCAGTAGAAAATTTTATCCTGATCTGTCCTTGCATGAAGGAAGGCAAGAGGCAAAACATTAGGAGAAATGTGATGATCCAGGTGTGAATGCGTTTAGTTATTTTATTGATCTTCATTAGACTTTGTTTCCGGGATTTATTCCTTTTCTCCCAATAGATTGAATAAATTAGGTATGCTATTTTTCCAGGCAAAATAAGCCTGTTCCACTGGCACAGAGAGAATGCTTTTATCACCTTGAATAAAGGAAATCATTTTTCCCCCCGTTTGACCCAACCGGGAGACGGGAACTCTAACTTCTTGCGAAAGAGCCAGAAAGTCTTTTTCTTTTTTCAATGAAACAAGAAGGCGAGATTGGCTTTCACTGAAGAGAAAAACATGTGCCAGTTGATCAGGTTCAAGGTAAATGGTGGAGCCAAGTTTCCGGGGACTCCAGAAGCAGCTCTCTGAAATTGCTACAGCCAGACCTCCTTCAGAAAGATCATGGGCAGACCTTAGAAGCTTTTTATTTATAGCTTGTCGACAAAGCAACTGAACTTTCTTTTCCAGTTCCAGGTCAATTTCCGGAACTGGCCCCAGTTCTTGTCTGTGAATTTCTTTGAGGTACTCTGAACCTCCCAATTCTTCCCTGGTGTTTCCGATAAGAAAGATAAAATCTCCTTCTTCTTTAAAACCAGGATCAACCGTAAGCTTGATATCATCGATTAGACCAACGACTCCAACTACGGGGGTAGGGAAAATTGATTTTCCTCCAGTTTCGTTGTAGAAGCTGACATTCCCGCCGGTTATCGGAATATTGAAATCCCGGCAGGCTTCGGCTATTCCTTCCACAACTTCTTTGAATTCCCACATGACCTCCGGTTTCTCGGGATTACCAAAGTTCAGGCAATTGGTAACTCCTACCGGGTAGGCTCCGACACAAGTCAGATTCCGGCAGGCTTCGGCCACCGCAATTTTACCACCTTTTTTTGGCTCAAGACGGCAGTAAAGGGAATTGCCGTCAAGGGATATAGCGATAGCTTTTTTCTTTCCTTTCAAGCGTAATAAGGAAGCATCTGCTCCGGGAAGAAAAACCGTATTTATTTGAACCATATGGTCGTATTGTCTGTAGATCCATTCTTTGCAGGCAATGGTGGGAGAAGAAAGAAGACGGAGGAAGTCTTGCTCGAGATTGATTGGGGCAGGAGGGAGCTTGGTCAGGACATTAGCTTTTCTCTCTGTAGGTTCTTTCCCTTCCCGGTGGTAAACCGGACAAAGATTGACCACTGCATTCACGGGAATATCCACTACAACTTGGCTTTTATATTTGACTTTCAACTGTCCACCTTCCACCACTTTGCCGATTACTACTGCATCAAGATCCCATTTAGAGAAGATTTTCTGGATTTCTTCCACTTTATCTTTCTTAGCCACCAGAAGCATTCTTTCCTGAGATTCGGACAACATGATTTCGTGCGGGGTCATGTCTTCTTCCCTTTGAGGGACCAGGTCAAGATCGATTTCGATTCCAGCCCCGGATTTTGAGGCCATCTCTGTGGTGGAACAGGTAAGGCCGGCTGCTCCCATATCCTGAATGCCGATAATCAGGTCTTTGGCCATGATTTCCAGGCAGGCTTCCAGGAGAAGTTTTTCCTTGAATGGATCTCCTACCTGAACATTGGGCCGTTTTTGTTCGAAATCATCGTCGAATTCGGCTGAGGCCATGGTGGCTCCATGGATTCCATCCCGTCCAGTTTTAGAGCCTACATAAAGCACCGGATTTCCAATACCTTCAGCCTTGGCATAAAAAATTTTATTTTTTCTGGCCAATCCCAAGCAAAAAACATTGACTAAAGGATTCAGGGAATAGCATTTATTAAAGTAGACTTCACCACCTACGGTAGGTACACCGGTAGAGTTGCCGTAACCTGATATGCCTGAAACCACACCCTCCATAATTACTTTGTTTTTCTGGTTTTCAAGAGGACCGAAGCGCAGAGAATCCAGAAGAGCTATAGGCCGGGCACCCATGGTGAAAATATCCCTCAGAATGCCTCCTACCCCAGTGGCTGCTCCCTGGTAGGGCTCTATGAAAGAAGGATGGTTGTGGGATTCAATTTTAAAAACAGCCGCCATTCCCTCACCGATATCGATAATACCTGCATTCTCTCCCGGTCCTTGAATCACTCTTTCCCCGGAAATTGGGAATTTTTTCAAATGAATCTTGGAGCTTTTATAGCTGCAGTGCTCTGACCACATAAGAGAAAATATTCCCAGCTCGGTCAGGTTTGGTTCGCGGCCGATAAGTTCAACTATTTTTTGGAATTCTTCTTCTGTCAGGTTGTGGTCCTTGATTATCTTTTGGTCGATCAAGCTCAGCTCCTTCCTTTCCTATTAGTCTGACTCATTTCTTCTTAACCTACATATTTAATAATAGATTCGAAAATCACTCGTCCATCATCACTTCCCAAAAGATTTTCAGAGGCCCTTTCAGGGTGGGGTATCATACCCAAAACGTTTCCTTCTCTGTTTATCAAACCGGCGATGTTTTCCAGGGAGCCGTTTACGTTGGATTTTTCAGTGAGCTGGCCTTCTGAGTCACAATATTGGAAAACAATTTGATTATTCTTTTTCAAAGCGGTCAGGGTTTCAGGTGGAGCATAATAATTGCCGTCATAATGGGCAATGGGTATTTTCAATACCTGGCTTTTTTTCCCCGAGTTGGTAAATGGGGTCACTGAATTGGCAATATGAAGGTGAACTTGCTGGCAAAGAAACTTGAGGTTTTTGTTTCTGATCATGGCTCCTGGAAGAAGGTTGAGTTCAAGAAGGACCTGAAATCCGTTACAGATACCCAGGACCAAACCTCCCTTAAGAGCGAATTCCTTGACTTCTTGCATTAGAGGAGAAAATTTGGCAATAGCCCCTGAACGGAGATAATCTCCATAAGAAAATCCACCGGGCAGAATTAAACAATCCGCTTTTTGCAGGTCATGATCTTTATGCCAGAGAAAAACTGTATCCTGACCGAAAACTTTTTTAGTTACATGATATGTATCATAATCACAATTGGAACCGGGAAATACAACTACACCGAATTTCATCCGGTCCTTCTTTTTGTGAGCCGGGTAATAATGAAGCAGGTTTTAAGCTGGGTTTTCACCGCTTTTGTGTCCGTTGGGAAAAGCTTTGGCTGGAAAGAATTTCCCAGTGAAATTTTTCGATTATAGGATTGGCTAAGACCTTATCGGCAATTTCAGGAATTAATCGTTGGGCCTCTTCTTCGGAGATGCCTTCAAGTTCCAATTCAAAAACTTTTCCCTGCCTTACATCCTTGACGAGATTATAACCCAGAGAGTGAAGAGCATTTTTTACGGTTTGCCCTTGGGGATCTAGGACGCTTTCTTTGAATGAAACTAAAACTCTAACTTTCATCTGATAAAATCCTATTAAAAATAAAATCGATTTGAGCCAGATAAGGTTCAAGGGTGAAACAATCATCTATTTCTTTTGATGAAAGATGCTTGGATATTTCAGGATCAGAAATAAGAAGTTCCTTGAAGTCTTTTTCTTCCTGCCAGGCTTTCAGACTGTTTTTTTGAACTAATTCATAGGCTGTTTCCCTTGATAAATTCTTTTCAGTAAGTTTCAGGAGGGCTCTTTGGGAAAAAACAAGCCCTTGAGTTAAATAAACGTTCTTTCTCATTCTTTCTGGATAAACATGCCAGTTTTTAATGATATCGTTTGTCTCGGTCAGAATGAAATCGAGAAGAATGAAAGTATCCGGGAAAATGATTCTTTCTGTTGAGGAGTGAGATATGTCCCGTTCGTGCCAGAGAGGAATATTTTCCAGGGCGGCTTGAAGATTTGAGCGGGCAATTCTGGCCAGGCCGGAAATCCTTTCTGTTCTTACCGGATTTCTTTTGTGAGGCATGGCTGAAGAGCCTTTTTGTCCCTTGGTGAATGGTTCTTCCAGTTCCAGGGTTTCAGTTTTCTGAAGGTGTCTGATTTCCAGGGCAAATTTATCCAAAGAACTGGCTGTTATTGCCAGAGCAGCCAGAACTTCTGCGTGCCTGTCTCGCTGAAGAATCTGGGTAGATACCGGAGCTGGTTTAAGCCCCAGTTCATTTAGGGCCAAACGCTCTACTTCCGGATTAAGATGGATGTAGGTTCCAACAGCTCCGGCAATTCGGCCAAAGCTTATGTTTTCCCTGGCTTGGGTGATTCTTTTTATGTTTCTTTTTACTTCTTCATACCAAACTAATAGTTTAATTCCGAAGGTTATAGGTTCGGCGTGGACACCATGGGTGCGGCCGACCATTATAGTTTTTTTGTGTTCTAAGGCTTCTTTGAGAATAGTGCTTTTTAATGATTTAAGGACGGAAAGGATTTCATCAATAGAATCCCTAAGCAAGAGAGAAAAAGCAGTATCAACCACATCATAAGAGGTTAGTCCCAGATGGATGTAACGGGAAAGGTCTCCCACATATTCGGAAACAGTGGTCAGAAAAGCAATAACATCATGTTTAACGGTTTTCTCGATTTCTTCAATCCGGTCTACAGAAAAAGAAGCCTTCTTCTTTATTTCAAAAAGGGCTTCATGGGGAATTTTTCCCAGTTTATACCAGGCGTCACAGACAGCCAGCTCCACTTCCAGCCATTTTTGATAACGGTTCTGATCGCTCCAGATGAAACCCATGCGTTCTTTAGTGTACCGGTTGATCATTAGAAGTCCTTTGGGAATAAAATGAAATCATACCAATAGGATACGGCCATGTCAATAAATTCGAAATCTGAAGTTCCAGAGGAATATTGACACTTAATAGGTTTGATTCTATAATCAAAAAAGACATATTTCCAGAGCAGAAAAAATCTGATATTTTTTGAAAAAATCAGGCTTGACAAAAAAAATTTATTTGATATAGTATTCGAGTTGAAAAAATTTATTTTTTTTATTGGCGGTAAGAAAGCAATTAGAGCGGCAAAACTTCCGGGAGACGCCACATCGTCATATCCTTAAATTTTATAAATGGGTGAGTTTCGAAAACTTCAGGAGAAGAGCTTACGCCAGCGTAGCTCAGTTGGTAGAGCAGCTGATTTGTAATCAGCGGGTCGGGGGT
>CAYTTR010000008.1:41346-77778 GCA_964440805.1 uncultured Eubacteriales bacterium | reverse complement strand
GAGCCGCGCTTGGCGCATCTTTTTCGTTAAAGCACACTTGCGGTGGAAAGACCACAGCTGCGTGTCCTGTGCCTCGACCCGACCCAGCCTAACCCCTACGGGAACCTCGACTGGTGAATAATCCAGGCTAAATGTCCATAATCTTATTCTCTTTAAACGGTACATACTATAGAATTATTTTTTAACAGTTATTTTAACTTGAATTCACCAAATCTATGACGTATACTTACTCAAACTTAATCAAGATCAAGAAAATCAAAATGATTTAAACGAACTAATAACAAAAAAAGACAGTAATATAATTTAAAGAAATAAGAAAAAGTGAAGAAAAATAATTTAAGAGTGGGGATCATTGGCTTAGGCAAAATGGGAATATTACACACAGCTTTAGTTAACGTGATACCTCAAGCAGAATTAGTTGCATTAGCTGATATAAATAAACAGCTCTCCAAATATGTTAAGAATACAGGTTTAAATGCTCCTTTTTATTCCAATCTGAACAAAATGTTAGAAGAAGTAGAAATGGATGCAGTCTTTGTTTGTACTCCTCCTTTTGCTAATCTAAATGTTATTCAAGAATGCGCTTACAAAAACTTGGACATCTTCAGCGAAAAACCATTAGCCAATTCATTTGAATCTGCTAAAAAAATTTTCCACCTAACATCTAATCGCAATTTCGTTCATGCAACAGGCTATCTTTTTGCCCACATCCCACTATTTCAAGAAGCAAGAAATATTCTGGAAAAGAAAATCCTTGGCTCATTATATCATCTCCGATCTTCGATATATATCAGTATGGTTTTCAAAAAAAAGAAAGGATGGTTATTCGAAAAATCTAAGTCTGGTGGAGGAGCAATTATAAATATTGGCTCCCACATTATTTTTCTTCTTTATTGGCTCCTTGGACCAATAGAAAATGTTTTTGCTAAAACAATCAATATTTACTCCAAAGTTGAAGATAGTGGAACCATGCTTTTCGAATTCTCCAATGGATTAATTGGAAGCCTTGATATATCCTGGAGTATGCCAGGTTATCGTCTTTCAAGCGTAAATATAGTTCTCGAGGGAGAAAAAGGCCTTATGGAAATCACTGATGATTATATTAAATTGTACTTGTATTCCCCAACCGATGAATTCAGGAAAGGATGGACAACAATTCATAAAATAGACTTAAACAAAACTGCTGAATTCGATCTTGGAGGTGAAGGTTATTATGCCGAAGATTTAAATTTCATCGAGTGTTGTTTGAACCGACAAAGACCAGTTGTATCCTGGAAAGAAGGCTTAGAAGTTCAAAGAATCATTGAAGGAATATATCGCTCATCTGATTTAAAAGAACAGGTATATTTAGAAGAAATTAAGTGATGAAAAAGTTTGATAAAATTATTCTTGGGACCAATCCTTTTGAGGGAGTGAGTTACATTTCTCGAAACCAAGCACTTCACTTCCTTGAGCATTTTAGTCGTAAAGAAAATATTACTCCTGTTCTTGAATCTGCCTACAACATGGGCATCAGAACTATCACCTGTACCAATAACGAAACATTTCTTTCTGCATTGGATGATTTCTCTACCAATAAAAGAGACATATCTCTTATCCCCTTGATTCCTAATGCTTATGAATATGCGCGCGAAGCTTCTGAAAAAGGAGTTTTAGGAACAGTCTTAAATAGAATAAAGAGAATTGATTTGTACCAGAAACTGAGACTTGGTATGAGAACATTAAGTAAGATTAAAGGAATTATTTCCAAAGATGTGCTCACTTTGCTCGTTGAGCTAATCGACTTCGAATTAGTTAGTTTTAAAAAACTTAAGATTACTGGAGTAGTTCTTCATGGCCAAATTACCGACTTGGCTTTAAGCTCTAATAACAAGAACATAATTGACATATATCAAAATTTAATAATCGATAGATATGGAGTTCAACCTATATTAGCCACTCATAACTTCGGCACTCTTCTTCCTAAGCTAATAGAATGGGACATTAATATCCCCATCATGGCCCCTTTTAATAAAAAAGGATTTATGATGAGACCATCAAAAGAAACTTGCGAAAACTTAATTCAAAAAACCGATTATTATATTATTGCCAAAAAGGTTTTAGCCGGTGGCAGGATTTCTCCTGAAGAAGCTTTCAGTTACCTAACTAATAAGAAAATTGAATCTATAGTTATCGGTTTAGCTTCTGTATCTGAAGCATACCATACCCTTGGCGTGGCTAAATCAACATTCCAATGTTCTATTTCTTCAGATAAATAAAAATAGATGATAATTCAAAATTTATCTTATTGGCTCAAATACAATTTTATCAAGATAAAAAGAAAGGTTCCCGAAAGACCATAATTCTAAAATATATTCTCCTTTTTCCGGAAAAAAATATTTAAAGGAAATAGGCCAGTATTCAACAAAGCTTTTTTCTTCCTCAACACCGAGTATTTTATTATAGACGATCTTTCCATCCTTTATAATTCTAACTCCCAATAAAGGACCGTTTTTCTCTATTTGCTTCAGCTTTAAATAAATAAGGAAATCCATCAATTGCTTTTTTTCTGAAGAAATGTTTTCCTTCCCAATAATACCTTTTTTACCTGAATCAATAAATACAGAAAATCTGTTGCTGGCTTTAAGATCAAAAAGAGGAAGACCAACTTCCCTGTCTATTTTTTCGGCTTCAAATACTCCCTTAGTTGATAACGGAGGTTTATCTCCCAGTTCGTAAAGCAAGAACCAACTCCTCCATATCCAGTACTTGGCAAGAAGGTTAGCCCGGATCATCTCATCAGGAAAATTCTTCCAGTAATAGGCTGGTTCTCGGTTAAATGTTCCTAAAAATAAATAATTTACTTTCTTTTCTTTCAAGAAATCCCTATCATCGTTAGCAAAGTTAGTCCAAGAAGTATAAGCAATATTTCGATTTTCCATAGATATACTTGGAGCAAGAAGACCACAAAAGACTGTACCGGGAAAAGCTTTTCCTAAATCCTTAGAGATTATTCTAAGATTATAAGTGGCGTTCCTGATCCAATTGAAATATTCTTTAAAGTTTTGGATAGAATATGTTCCAATTAAAATGATTATAAAAAAGACAACAATTTTTTTATTAACCGTAATCTTCTTGCGGTGCAAAAGAAAATAAATTAATAAAAAAGAGAAGAAGACAACAATTGAAATAACCGTCATTCTAATAATGACATTTCCAAGATTATTTTTTATTTCCGATGCGGTAAATAGTCTTCCTGTGAAAGACGTCAAGCTGACCCAAATAATTAGGAATAGAAAAGGAAATGCTTTTGAGGAAATATTAGCCTGATAGATTATTTTCTTGGATTTCCCTATAACTTTCGACATAATTAGAGTGGATAATATTAAAATTGGAATTGTAAGTTCGATATAATGGCGGATTGGACGATAATTTATAACAGAATTAATGAACAATCCTATAATAATCCACCAAGCGCATATGATTTCCAAATGAAGAAGATAATTACTTTTCTCCCTTCTTTCATTCCTGAATAAATAAACCAATAGGTACAAAAAATAAACAAAAAGCACTCCGCATAAAATCAAATTACTCCAATGAAAAAAAAAGTAAGGTCGAAGAAACCAATTTACAGCCGCCTGGTGAAGTGTTCGAGGAATCATGATAATGTAATTTAACATACTAAATTTTGTGAAAAATTCCCGGTTAGGTTCATAAATAAACAAAAACCAAGGAATAAATAAAATCATAACTCCAGAAATCAAAAAACCAAGTCTCTTCAGATTCAATTTCAAATTTAGCAATTCTTTCCTTATTAACACAGTGGAAATAAATGATAAAGGAATAACTGCTGAGATAAAATAGACGATTTTTCCTTTTGACATGAAGGAGAGCCACAAAAATAGTCCGCTCAGGAAGAAATATTTCGGTTTCTTTATTCCTTCCAAATAAAAAAACACTGCAACCAAAGCAAAAAATGCCATGGGCATAGTTCTAGTGGCAATTCTGCTATAAATTAGGAAAGGGTAATTAATTGTAAGCAAAAAAAGCAAAAGAAATCGCGCATTTGGAAAATATTTTCCCGACAAAACATAAAGCATAATAAATATACCTGTGGCAAAAAAAAGAGGCACCAGGTTCATTTGCCACATACCTGTACCTAATAAAAGAAATGAAAGGTAAGTGAAAACATGGGGAACTGGACTAATATACATAACATTAAATTCATCTAATTCCCATCGATCAAATAAAACTTTATTCCTAGCATTTAAAGCATAATTACCTGGATCACCAAACTCCCCACAGCTACTGGTGCTTAAGTTATTAGGAGGATCTGCCGAAAGATTTATAATCCTTAACGAAACAAAAAGAAGGAAAATAACAAAAAGAACTATAAATTCAATATGTGTCTTTTTTTTCATTAATGCAGTAAAACAAAAATATTACCCATATACAGACTAGCCTTTTTTAACGCCTAAATTGACAAAAATACTAACACTTTACCTGTTCAAAGTCAATTAACCGAATCAAAAAAACATCTTTTATTTTATTGCCATTAAGAGAATTATATGCTATAAAACAAAATCAATATTTCACTAATGAGTTCACATAGCCTATTTAACCTGAACTATTCATAATGTTATAAGGGAGGAAATAATTGAAAAAATTTAATTATATTGTTTTGTTCTTGTTACTTTCCACTTTCACCTTTCAATTGCTCTTATGTCAGGAAGCAAATAATAATCCCCAAATACTGGCAAAACTTAAATCCATTGATCATGAAAAAAAAGAGAATCAGCTCATAGTTCATATTGTATTAGAAGGACAATATAGTTCAAAAATTTTTGAACTTGAATCACCCTCTCGAATTGTCTGCGAATTCTCACCGGTAGAACAAGCAACCTTCCCGGAAGATATAGAAGTTAATTCTGTATCAATTAGCACAATTCGTATTATAAAAATAAATTTAGATACTGTCCAAGTTATCTTTTATTTAAAAGATAGCAATATTTCTTTTGAAACAAAACCGACTTCTGATGGCCTTGATGTCTTCTTCAATAATCCTCAACCTAACCAGCTTGATTACCAGACTTCAACCTCACAAACAAGGGCTTCAAAATTGAATTCAGAACAACAAAAGATCATTTTTCCCTCGTTTGGAAATACGGTGATTGATGTAACATATAGTAATCAATTCATGTCTTCTGAAACTTACAATAAAATTTATGGCAATGTAGCCTCTCTTTTCGGATTTTCTCTATCTCGAACTCTTTTCAAGAAAAATAACCATTTTTTCCTATTGTCTTTAGGATTTTCTTATCTTTCTTCCTCTGGATCTTCGACTGTAACAAAAGAATCCACTAAATTCTCATTAATTCCTTATTCTATTTCAGCTCGATATATGGCCAATCAAAATTATGTTATTCCTTTCTTTGGAGCAGGAGCTGAATTATTCCAATATAAAGAAAAAAGTGACATTCACTCAATATCTGGTTCTGATTGGGGCTACCATTTTGAAGGAGGAACTTACTTAAAAATCCCTCCTCTTAAACTTTTAATGCTTAAACTATACCTAAAAATATCTAAAAGAATAGCAAAAGAAGAAAACTTCGAATTAGACCTAGGTGGATTCGAATTCGGTTTAGGTCTTTCTTTCGCATTTGATATTTGGAAAAATATTTCCTTATGAACAAATATTAATGTAATCTGTTCCCAAATAATATTTGTTCCCTTTAGCTTTAATTTACATAAAAATAGCTTTTAAAAGTCAACTTCTACTAGCCTGAACTATTCATAAAAAAGGCCGATACCTTTTATATCACAAATACTACCTATGACTTAAGAGGTTTTATTGTGGTGTAGGTAAAGAAATTAAGTTCATTAAATCTTTCCATCAAATCTTATCTAAAATCGGCCTTTTTTACCCTCCGGGCGAGCCGCTCTTGGCGCATCTTCTTCGTTAAAGCACACTTGCAGTGGAAGGACTACAGCTGCGTGTCCTGTGCCTCGACCCGACCCAGGCTAACCCCTACAGCAACCTCGACTCGTGAATAATCCAGGCTAGCAGATTTCCCCTTTTTTATTTTTTCTAAATAGAGCCGTTATAATGAATGGTATTGTTATCACCGCTTAATAAAACCTACCAAAATTGATTAGAGAGCTATTCCTCAATAACAGGAGATGATTGTTTGCTTTCGTAGCCATCATCGGTTACCGCAGTCAAAACATAACTGTATTTATGACTAAGTATTAAATTACGATCAAAGTAACGCAATGTGGTTCCATCTAACGATTTTACAAAGGCGTATTCTGAATTTTCTTCATTCAAGTCTTTTTTATAAACACGAAACTCAGAAACATTAACCGGATTATTCAAAGGATTTCTTTTCCAACTGACCACGTTTATCTTTTCTTTGAAAAACATGGATTCATTAACCACTGTAACTACTGTAATTTCCACTGGAGGAAAAATAGGATCCTCACAAGCAATGATAGAAGGTTCGCACTCTATCCCAGTGCTGTCTACAGCAGTGAGGTAATACTCAAACTTGTAAGTTGTAGGAAGGTTTTTATCTTCATAACTAAAGGTCTGGCCAGGGACTGTTTTTATATGTTTGAAATTTTCTTCATTTTCAGATTTCCGGCGGTAAATTTTATAATTTTGTACCGGCCCGTACCGGTTTTCTGGATTTTCTTTCCAGGTGATTAAATTGATTTTGCTATCTTTTTGGCTATCAAGAGAAGAAGACACAGCAATTTCTACAGGAGGAAACACAAGAGGTTCATTCACTTCATCCGAGTAATCACTTTCCTGACCATCTATATCAACCGCTGTCACAACATAGGAAAATTTTTTATTGGCGGGGATATTGCTATCTTCATAAGAAAAAGTGGATTTGGAGACAGCTGCTACACACTTATATTGACTTCTCCCCTGATCGAGTTCCTTGCGGTATATTTTATATTCTTTCACCCGGGAGTCATCATTATTGGGATTTTTCTTCCAGCTGATTATATTTCTCTTTTTTCCTGAAGACATATCAACTTTTGTGGATAAATTTATATTAACAGGAGGCAGGATAGCCTGTCCTACTTCCCTTGTACTAGTGTACATGATGTCATAATTACTAGAGTACTTCTGAGCATAAACCACCTGGATCTCTCCTGATCCATCAACCGCTACATTGGGCATAATCGAATTATAGGGATTGTCTGTCAAAGCAACTATCCCGGTCCACTTGCCATTCTGTAATGTTTTTAAAAATATCTGCCATTTATTGTCTTTCTTTTGCTGCCAGACCAGGAGTCCTTTTTTATTCGATCGCTGCACAATTAAATCAGGGTAAGCTGCAGAGGCTCCGGTCTTAGAAACATTTTCAATTGATTGCCAATAGCCATTAATTTGACGTCTGAAATAAATCTCATTATTTCCTTCAACGTTCTGCTCCCAGGCAACATATACATCCCCATCATTATCAGAATCGATACAAATGTGGGGAAAATTAAGATTGGTCTTATTTGAAACAGCTACGGGGCTGGTCCACGAATTAGAATTAGTGGGGTTGCCGTTCCTGGTATAATAAATAACCGAATTTCCTCCAGCTCGTTTCAGATAAATCAAATGAAGCCGCCCTAAGCCATCAACAGTCAGCTCTGGAGTGTAAGCAGAAGGGGAAATTGGCAAAACAGTTTTAGTGCTCCAATTCGTGCTGGAAGAAGTCTTATAACGAAAAAAAAGAGAAAATGATTCAGGTTTGTATTCCTGGTCCATCCAAACAACATATTGAGAGAAATTTCTTGGGTCACAAGCAATCGTTGGATGGGCAGAACCGCACATTGTTTGAGAAATATTTTCATTTGTGCTCCAGCTTGAACCTGCCGATTGGTTAGGACGATAAGAGTTATACCAGGTTTCGTAATATCCCATGCTGTTCTTTGCAGTAAAAACGACATGGACAATGCCGTTAGAGTCTATTGCTAGATCAGGCCATGGTTCAGAAGCACTCACATTCGTTCCTTTTGATACTTCAACTGGTTTTCCCCAAGAACCTTCCTCATTGGTATTAAAATAAACAGCATGAGGAGAATTCACTCTTTCCCAAACTACATATGCTATACCATTATGATTAACCACAATTTGAGACGCTAAGGAGTCAACGCTTGAATTAGAGATATTGATAGACGAAAATTTATTTCTCTCAAATATCTTTTTAATTTTCTCTGTCTTACCTCTTGTTAGGGAAGCCTCAGAATTTACTTTACTTATCAACATTGAAGAAAAAGTAATCACCACAATAGATAAAATAATGGCCACTCTTTTCACTTTTTTTGCCTAATTATTAAAAGTAAATTCAAATTAGTTATCTTTTTTAACATTTGCTTGAAAAAAACACAATCCCCTTTTGAGGTTATTTTCAACATTATAAAGATTCATCTTTTCTTTGCTGAAAGATTAACTCTTATTCCTTTTTAATTATCACAATTTGCATTAAAAGAATCTCTTCTTTGACCTAAATAGCTTACTAATTTTTCAACCATTTCATAATGCATCTTAATGTTTTCAAGCAATCATATTTTAATTAGCCTGAACTATTCATAAAAAAGGCCGATTTTAAATAATATTAAATGGAAGAATTAAATGAACTTAATTTCTTTACGTACGCCATGATAAAATCTCTTAAATCGTAGATAGTATTTGTGATATAAAAAGTATCGGCTTTTTTTATGAATAATCCAGGTTAGCAATCTCTATCTATAAAAAAACTAAATCCTGGGAATTTTCCTAAAATAATGTTGTTGATGCAGAATTTTGGTATAATAAATTCAAATGTTTTTTTTACAAATAAGAAGATAGAAGTTATTTCATTATGAAAGAAACAATAATAATAGTTCCCGCCTATAATGAAGAAAAAAATATTGCTGGTGTAATAGAACAAACCAGAAAAACTATAAAAAATGCAGACATTTTAGTAGTTGATGATTGCTCAAAGGACAAGACAAAAACAATATTAAAGGAATTAAAAGTAGACTTTATATCAAATCCTGTAAATATTGGATATGGTGGAGCTATCCAAACAGGACTACTTTATGCTATAGAAAAAGACTACAAAACAATAGTCTTGTTGGATGGAGATGGACAACACGATCCAACCGAAATCCCCACCCTGATAGAAAAATTAAAAAATGAAAAATTAGATTTAGTGATAGGCTCTCGGTTCAAAGAAAGATATAAATCTATCTATTCTATTAATTTCTTTCGAAAATTAGGAATGATACTCTTTTCTAAAATTACTTCTATCTTGACTAAACAAAAAATCCAAGACACAACTTCCGGCTTTCAGGCTTTTAATAAAAAAGTTGCCAAGGTTTTAAGTGAGATTTATCCTTCTGATTTTCCAGACGCGGAGATTATTATTCTTCTTAGTAAACTTTCTTTTAAAGTAAGTGAAATTCCAGTGAAAATGTACCAGCGAAAATCAGGAAAATCAATGATTACATTTTTTAAATCTATTTATTATCCTTTTAGAACAATAATTTCAATTTTTACCGTTTTGATAAAAATAATTATAATAAAACCCACAGAAAATAATCATGTTTAAATTATCTATTCAAGCTCAAACAATTTTAATTTTAATACTGTTGTTAATATTCATTTTCGTTATTTATTTATTGTTGAAAAAAAAGCTAAATATAGAATATTCACTAATATGGATTTTTCTTATCCTCTTAGCAACTCTATTTATCTCATCAAACAAGTTTATCCTTTTTGTCACAAGAATTATTGGAGCCAAACAACCAGCATCAACTCTTTCGGTGATATCAATAAGCTTCATTTTCATAGTGTTAATTTATTTTTCAATGAAAATATCAATCATTTCCACAAGATTGAAAGATTTAATTCAATATACTGCTCTTCTTGAAAAACGATTAAGAGACCAAAATAAAAACAAGTGTCCAGCCGAATCATCTGACGAAGATTAATTTTAAAACTCTTTTTTAGCTATGACAGGTGAAAGTAAACCTTATTATCAAACCAAAGACTAAATTTCCTATCCCATTAAGTTTCATCTCATAGTAGGATATAATAGAGAGAATTAACCTGAACTATTCATAAAAAAGGCCGCCATCTTTTATATCACAAATACTATCTATAACCTAAGAGGTTTTATTGTGGTGTAGGTAAAGAAATTAAGTTCATTAAATCCTTCCATCAAATTTTATCTGAAATCGGCCTTTTTTACCTTTCAGGCGAGCCGCGCTTGGCGCATCTGCTTCGTTACAGGACACTTGCGGTGAAGAGACCACAGCTGCGGGCCCTGTGCCTCGCCCCGACCCAGCCTAACCCCTACGGCAACCTCGACTCGTAAATAATCCAGTTTAACTACTGTACAATTTCGTTCACTTCCCGAAAACAAATAGATATACAAATTTCATTTCCTTGACTTAAAAAAAAGGCAGTAATAAACTTTATCAAAAAAGAAAATCGATGTTTCACATGAATAGAAATATTTAAAGCTTCTTCAGAAAACATTATAACTATTGAAATAAATGAGAAGTTACTTCAAATAACAACTTGAAAAACGTAACTTCATAAATGGAGATAATTTAGATTGAATAAGAAAGTTTTTTTATCAATAGCAGCTCCTGCTTATAATGAAGAAAATAACATTGAAAGAGTAATAAAATACTGGAATGAAGTTTTAATGGAGAAAAATATAAATGGAGAAATTGTTATAACCAATGATGGAAGCACTGACCAAACGAGAATGATTCTGACTAATCTTCAAAAAGAATTGGATAACCTAATTGTTGTTAATTTCAAAAAGAACATGGGATATGGAATGGCTTTGGTAAGTTCAATTAAAGCTTCTTCTGGTAGCTATATTTTGACCTTAGATTCAGATGGCCAATTTGATGCTAAGGAATATTATGTATTGTATAATAAGTTAATGAAAGAAAATCTGGATCTCGTCACCGGTTTTCGAAAGAAAAAACAAGACAATTTTTTTAAAACTATTGGAGATAGAATTTTTAACATTTTAGTAAAATCTACGTTTCACTTGAAACTTCGAGATACAAATTGTGCGATGAAACTAGCAAAAGGCGATATTTTAAGAAATATTAATATTGAATCTAAAGGCTTTTCCGCACCAACGGAAATTTTATTAAAAATGAATGTTCTTGGCATGAAAGTAGGAGAAGAAGGAATTTCTCATTATAAAAGAGAAAAAGGCATGTCAAAGTTAAAGTTCTTGAGTACTAGCCTTAAGATGATTATGTTTTTAATATATTTGAAATTAAAAATAATTTTATACAGAAAACAAATATTATCCAACATATAATTGAGGTGGCAAAATGAAAAAAATCGTTGAGAGTGTTATTCTTGCTGCAGGCAAAGGAGTTCGAATGGAGTACTTCAGTTCTCAGTTTCCAAAAGGCATGCTCCCTGTGGGGAATAAACCTCTTATGTATTATCAAATCGAAGAAATGAAGCGTTTAGGTATAAAGAAAATCTTCGTAGTCATCGGACATTTAGGACATTCAATAGTTAAATATTTCGGGAATGGAAGTAATTTTGGAGTAAACATTGAGTACATAGATCAGGGAGATACATTAGGAATAGCACATGCTGTCTCTAAATTAGAACCATATATAACATCTCCTTTTTTTTTGTTCTTAGGAGATATTTTTTTTATAACCAATGACTTGACTCCAATGCTTCATTTAATAGAAACCGAAGAAGCAAATGCAGTTCTCGCAACAAAAATAGAAACCAATCTTGAGGCAATTAAGCGTAATTTTTTGGTAATTCCAGATGAAAATGGATATGTAAAAAGAGTAATCGAAAAGCCTCGTTACTTTTCTTCTAATAATATAAAAGGATGTGGTATATATTTATTTGATTTTCATATTTTCGATGCCGTCCGAAGAACACCAAGGACCGCAATGAAGGATGAATATGAAATTACGGATTCAATACAAATATTAATTGATGATGGCTTTAACGTGAAGAAAGCAGATGTCATTCAAGATGATATAAACCTTTCCTTTCCATGTGATCTTTTAGAATGTAATATTAAATTATTAAAAATGTCAGATAAATCAAAAATAATAGGAAGAAACACACATTTTCCTTCAGGGACAAAAATATATAATTCAGTCATAGGTGAAAATGTTAGAATTAATTTTCCTATTAAAATATCAAATTCTGTTATTCTTTCCGATTCAAAATTTTCACTAAAAAAGAACATCGACAAATCCATAATTACAAGAGACAGAATAATAAATTGTGATTACTTGCATTTTTAATTAATGAGAAAATTAAAATATAACAAAGCTTTAATTACAGGGGGAGCTGGTTTTATTGGTTCCCATCTGGCTAAGAAATTATTAGAATTAGAAATGAATGTTGTTGTTCTAGATAATCTCTCGACTGGAAGGTTAGAAAATGTTCCAAAAAAATGTAAATTTATAAAAGGAGACATTTTAGATTTTGAACTGATGAAAAAAATTATATCCGATGATATTGAAATCATATTTCATGAAGCAGCTATTGTCAGCATAAGAGAATCAATAAATAATTATTTCAGTGATGCTCAAACAAATTTAATGGGGACCCTAAATATTCTTAGAGCATGTGAAAAAAGTAAAGTAAAAAAAATAATATATGCTTCATCTATGGCTATATACGATGATTCGGAAAGACCTGTTCCATTAAATGAAAATTATAGATCTACCCCAATTTCTCCTTATGGAATTTCCAAGTTAGCGAGCGAATTATACGGATTGTGTATTTCAAAAAAAATGGGTATCGACTTTATTGCTCTCCGTTATTTTAACACTTTTGGGCCAAGACAAGCTTATACTCCGTATGTTGGAGTAATCACTATCTTCATAAATAGACTTTTAGAGGGAAAAATTCCAATAATTTATGGAGACGGAAAGCAAAAAAGAGATTTTGTGTATGTTGGCGATATCATTAAGGGGAATATTAATGCTATGGAATCTGACATTTCAGGAGAGAGTTTCAATATAGGAACAGGAATAGGCTCTTCAATTAATGAAGTGGCAGAAATGCTATGTTCAAAGATTAATCCCCGAATAAAACCAATTCATTCAAAAGAGCGTATCGGAGAACTAAGAAATTCCATCGCAGATATTTCGAAAGCAAAAAAAATGATACATTATACTCCGAAATATAGATTACAAGAGAAAATCGATGAGGTTATCAAATATATTTCCAGGCAAAAAGCGGGCTCACTTTGATTCATCTTAATAGCGGCTTTTAATTTTTTAAATTATTAAAGTTATCAGAGACAATCCAATTCCTTACCACAATTAATCTGATAACCGAATTATGATATAATTTTAAGAGTGAAAAAAGGGAGAAAAGAAAACAAGGTCAGAAAAACAGGTGTATCCAAGAAAAAGAGCCGCCGTTTTTCCCTCGAAGTCTTTTTTTTAATACTCTTCTTCTTTTCTCTATTCATCCTCATCAGTCTTTTTAGTTACCATCCAAATGATCCTTCCTGGACTTCTTCTTCTTCCTTTCAAAATAAAGTTAAAAATTATGGAGGACGGGTAGGCGCATTTCTCTCCGATGCACTTCTTCAATTCCTGGGTTTAGCCGCTTTCTTTTTGCCTCTCGGCTTGATTTATATAAGCTTCCAGGTTTTCTTGGTTAGAGAAGAGACCCATCTGGTCCGCAAGTTAGCCGGATTGTTTTTCTTTCTCCTGGTTTTTAGTCCTCTGCTCTCTATTGTTAATCCCACAATCTCCTGGAAAGAAATCACCCTTCCCGGGGGAGGCCTTCTTGGCTCAATCCTCTCTTCAGTTTTAATCAATTTATTCAATCATACGGGAAGCCTTATTCTCCTTAGTGGGCTTTTATTGGCCAGCCTGATGCTAACTACCAGGTTTTCTCTTACCAGATTCAGTCATTTTCTCTCCAGCTTCTTTGGTTTCCTTTTCAAAGAAGTCCACATCCGCATTATAAATTACCGAAAAGAAAAAGAACGGAAGAAAATGAGGAGAAGAGTTCAGGAAAAGTATACAACTTCCAGACCCTCATCTTTTCCTGTCAAACAGAGGATTGAGAAAAAAAATGAAATTCAGCCAGCAATATCTCCACCGCCTGCTGCTTCGGCTTCCATGGCCAAGGGAGAAGAGTACCTATTCCCTGAGATAGCCAGAAAAGGAGACTATCGCTTCCCTCCCCTTACCCTTCTTGATCCAGGAACTGCTGTAGAAAAAATAGATAAAAACGAGCTTTATGAAAAAAAACAGACCATTGAAGCCAAACTCAGAGAGTTCCGGGTGGAGGGAGAAGTCCGGGAATATCATCCCGGCCCTATCATTACTACTTATGAATTCTACCCTTTTCCTGGAATTAAAGTCAGCCAGGTAGCTAACCTGTCTGAAGATCTCTCGCTTGCCCTCGGAGCAGAATCAGTCCGGATTCAAAGAATACCAGGAAAATCATCCTTGGGTGTAGAAGTTCCCAACCGGAGAAGAGAAGTCATTAAGATAAGAGACGTAATGCAGAGTGAGAACTTCCAGAAATATCCTTCTAAACTCACCTTTGCCCTGGGAAAAACCGTCCACGGAGAGATTTATCTAACAGACCTTTCCGTAATGCCCCACTTATTAATTGCCGGAGCAACCGGAACAGGAAAAAGCGTCGCCCTTAACTCCCTGATAGCCTCTATCATGTACAAAGCCACTCCCGATGAAGTAAAACTTATTCTAATCGATCCCAAAAGGCTTGAATTTTCCCTCTATGATGGAGTCCCTCATCTCCTCAGCCCGGTGGTTAGAGACCCCAAAAAAGCCGGGGGCATTCTCCTGGATGCCGTCAAAAAAATGGAAGAAAGATATAAACTTCTGGGTGAAACACGGGTGAGGAATATTGAACAATATAACCAGAAGGTTCGACATCAACAGCAAAACAATAAAACTGAAGAAGATGAAAAAGAAATGAAACCTCTTCCCTACTTGGTAATCATCATCGACGAGCTGTCTGAACTAATGATGATCGGAGCCCAGGATGTCGAATACTGCATAGCTCGCTTAGCCCAGTTGGCCCGGGCTGTCGGCATCCACTTGGTTATGGCCACCCAAAGGCCTTCCATTGATGTTATCACCGGGACAGTAAAGAACAACTTTCCCTGCCGGATAGCTTTTCGTGTTCCTTCTAAGGTGGATTCAAGAATCATAATTGATACATCAGGAGCTGAAAAACTCCTGGGAAACGGCGATATGCTTTTCATGCCGCCCAACTATCCTCGGCTGGTCAGGATTCATGGTTCTTACATTAGCCTGGCTGAGATAACCCGGGTAGTCAACTATGTTAAGGATCAGGGAAAGCCCCAGTATGACGAAAAAATCGTCAGAGTACTCAAGAGCACTTCCCATCAGGTATTTGATGAATCAGAAGAAAAGGATCCTCTTTTCGATAAAGCAGTTGAGCTTGTTCTTCTCACGGGACAAGCTTCCGCCTCTTACCTTCAGCGCAAACTTAAACTTGGCTATGCCAGAGCCTCCAGAATCATCGATCAAATGGAGCAGGAAAACATTGTGGGGCCTTCGGAAGGAAGCAAACCAAGGGAAATCCTGGTGGATTCTAAAAGTTACTTGGAGCAATTCAAAAAGGGAGACTGAGTGTTTAAAAGAATCCGCCTCAAGCAGAAAGCCAGGAAAGCCCTGGCTAACTCTTCACTGCAGGAAGCCCTCAAGAGGGCAACTCTTCACCACCAGAAGCAATTCTCTGCTGTTTCTCAGGAACTCTCCTGGGAATCCTTGAAGGAAAAAGCAAAAAATATAAGAGAGAAAAACAGAAGCAATCTACCCCAGCTTATGGAACGGTTTTGCCAGGAAGCCAAAAAATCCGGTGCTTACCTCTACTGGGCGTCAACTCCGGAAGAAGCCAGGAAAAAAATCAATGAAATCGCCCATAAGAAGAAAGCCAAGTTGATTATCAAGGCAAAATCCATGGTCTCTGAAGAAATAGAACTTAATGATTATTTAATTAGTCAGGGCTTCCAGGTAATTGAAACAGACCTGGGAGAATGGCTCATACAACTGGCTAAAGAAAGGCCTTCCCATATTACAGCCCCTGCTCTTCACAAAACCAAGGAAGATATCGTTCAAATGTTAAACAAGAAATTCAATCAAAATCTTCCGGCCGATCCCAAAGCTATCGTCGATTTTGCCCGAAATCACATCCGTAAGTTTTTCATGGAAGCAGACATTGGAATATCAGGAGCAAATTTCGCCGTAGCGGAAACAGGCACTCTGGTTATAATCAGTAACGAAGGCAATGCCCGTCTAACTACTTCACTTCCTCCAGTTCACATTGCTCTTTTAACCACAGAAAAATTTGTGGAAACATTAGAAGAAAGTACAACCTTAACCAAAGCCTTAGTAGCTGCCTCTTCAGGGAAAAAAATCACCTCCTATGTTTCTTTTATCACCGGTCCAAGCTGTACAACAGACATTGAAAAAGAACTAATTATTGGAGCCCATGGCCCCCAGGAAGTACATATAATCATCCTGGATAATGGCCGGTTGAAGGCACTTGGAGATGGAAATCTGGAAAAAATTCTTTCCTGTCTCAAGTGCGGCGGGTGCATGCTGGTTTGCCCGGTTTTCCAGTCTTTAGGTGGTCATGTTTACGGAGGGCCTGTTTATCCTGGTGGGATAGGTGTCTTGATGACTGCTATGACTAATTCTCCAAAAAAAGCCGCTTTGTTAAGTGATTTATGTGCTGATTGCAAGAAATGTGAGGATTTTTGCCCGGTGGGCATTCCCACTGGAGACCTGATCCTTGATCTAAAACCGTCAGCCGGAAAAAAATTCTGGGAAGAACTTACCTCCCGCTTAATAAGCACTGGAAGCATTCTAAATAAACTGACCAGAACAGGCGCTCTCCTGCAAAAACCGTTAGCTAAGAAAGGCTTCCTGCCCACTCCTCAATTTGGCTGGTTCAGGGGAAAAAAGCTGCCAGCCTTAAATCCTGCTCCTTTAGTTAAAAAATTTAATTCAAATGGCCAGGCCAAAATTTACCTGTTCCAGGGTTGCCTTGGCAGATACATCTTCCCGGAAATAAGAAACTCTGTATATGACATCTTCGATTATCTAGGATATCAAGTTATTTCACCGGATAATCAAGTTTGTTGCGGTGCTCCCAGCCTTCATGTGGGAAAAACAGAAGATGTCCAAAAATTAGGATTACAGAATATACAGTCATTCCTGGCTGAAAAACCAGATTTTATTCTCACCCTCTGCCCCACAGGAAATTCATTGCTCCGGAAACACTATCCCTCACTATCACCCGATTTTTCTCCTTATCTCCCACGTGTCTTTGATTTTACGGAATTTTTGTACAAGAAAAAACTATTTCCTCATCTCCCCCTACCTGAAAAACTTAAAGAGATTTTCTATCATCACCCCTGTCACTCTCTCTACCAATTAAAACAAAGAAATGAATCTCTTGAGCTTCTCCACCAAGCAGGTTACTCTCCCAAAACTGAAAAAGAACCGACATGTTGTGGCTTTTGCGGAATTTTTTCCCTTAGAAATCCTGAACTTTCCTCCCATATCTGGGAAAAGAAAAAAAAGAAAATATTGGAAACCAATTGCACTCTTATCGCGTCTGACTGCCCTGGATGTCTTTTACAGTTAAAAAGTTCTTTGATAAGAAGAGAAAATAACTTTCGTGTTTTTCATACAGCCCAGTTATTGGACCGGGCTCTAAAAGAAAGCCTGGATCGCCGGGGCAAGGTTTCTACCAGTATATATCCTTCTTGATTCAACTTTTTCTCAATTAAATAAAAAAACTCCCCTTCATCTTTTGTCTTCAAAACAATCTTTTTCTTTTCCTGGCTTTCTTTTTGCATGGTATTTATTTAGTCGGACAACAACTCAAAAATTTGAAAAAAATCTTATCCGAAGGAAGCATTTCCAAAACCGCGATCAATGAACCGGGGCATTGGGGGATAGTTTGAGCGACATTGGAGGATTTAGCCTTCACCAATCAACCTTGGAGGGAATGGCGTATAAAACCCGACGGGAGCGATAACACCCCCCCCATGCTCTGTTCAGCATTTTGTTTTTTAGCATCACGGCTTTAGAAATGCTTACTCATCCAAATAATAACTTGTCTTGCTCCCTATGCCTGTATATAATAATGCGAAGTGAATAAACCCGCTGTCGATTATGACCTTGAGGCCATCATCACCAGGTATAAACCTTTGGTCACTTTCCGTGTCAGAAAATCCCTGGGCACTTGGACACCTGATTGGGAGGATGTAGTGGCAGAAATAATGACCAATGTGATTGAAAAAATTCAAAATGGAGACTTCAAGGGAGAATCTTCCCTGGGGACCTTTATCTATACCATCACCACCCGAAGAATTATCGATTTTATCAGAGAAAAAAGAAAGATTATTAGACATGCCCCGGAACCCGACCCTTTTCTCACTCCTGATGAATATATAGACAACAAAGAACGGGCCGCTAAAATCGCTAAAGCAATTCAAAAGTTAAAACCGCAACATAAAGAACTTATATATCTCTATTATTACAGGGAGCTTACTTATGAAGAAATAGCTCAAAAAATAGGAATATCTCCCAGGAAAGTCGGTGAAAGGATTTATTATGCCCGGGATGTACTAAAAAAAATGATAAAAAAATGATATTTTTTTCCGTATTATTGTCATGTTCTTCGACTAAAATATTGAGTAAATAAAGAAAGGCAGGGTCGATGAAAAAATGCATCTATGAAGACTTGATAGACGATTATCTGCTCAACCGTCTAAGCCAAGCAGATAGAGACACTTTCGAAGAACATTATTTTAATTGCCAACATTGTTCAGAACAATTGTTGGAAAGGGATGAACTTTTTTCTGTTATAAAAAAGGAAGGAGCTCGGCTATTTAAAGACGTTTATAATAAAGAAGCCACCCAGAAACCTTCTTGGAGGCAACAGCTTACCGGAGCTTTGACTTCACGTCAATGGGCTGCCGCTGCAGCTTCTGCTGCCTTTGTTTTGATAATAGCCATTGGTCTGAGTATCCTCTACCGACCATCTCCTCCCCGGTTTTTTATCAATGAAGACCAGGTCCGGGGAGAATCCATCACCCTTATTTCCCCGGTGATTGATATTAAAACAATTCCTTCCGAATTCAGGTGGACCAGTCTTGGCGAGAACGTGGTTTATAGAGTATACATTTACAATCACGAACTTCTGTGGAGTACAGAAACCAGAGAAAATTCTATTACCCTCCCCCAAGAAGTAAAAGAAAAAATGACCGCTGGTGAAAGATATTCCTGGCAGGTCAAGGCCTTTTCAGAAGAAGGTGCCCTGATTTCAGTTTCCAGCAGGGTTCAATTCAAAGTAGAGCAACCCTGAAAAATTCCCTCTTCTCCAAAGGAAAACCAAAGAAACAACCAGGCTAATCATGAATTAAAGAATTATCTTCTATTATTTTCTCTTCCTCTGAATACATCCTGCCAAGGGTATCTTCCTCAAAAGCTAAGCAACACATCAGCCGGCCGCATAAACCGGAAATCTTGGTAGGATTAATAACAATATGCTGTTTCTTGGCCTTCTGAATGGTGACTGGCTCAAAACACTTCATAAAGCTGAAACAACAAAGGGTTCGGCCGCAGACTCCCAGCCCGCCAATCATTTTAGCTTCATCCCTGACTCCAATCTGCCTCATTTCAATCCTCATTTTGAATTCTTTGGCCAGGTCTTTCACTAACTCCCGGAAATCTATCCGGCCATCAGCAGTATAATAGAAAATTCCTTTTTTCTCGTTAAAAAAATACCTAACTCTGACCAGCTTCATGGGCAGCTTCCGTTCTTTAATGCGCTCGAGACAAAAGTCAAAGGCTTTTTTCTCCTTGGACTTAAGCCATCTGAATTTTTCCAGATCTTCTTCTGTCGCTTTCCGGATTATTTTTAGAGCATCCTGTCCTGTTCTCAGATGTTCCCCAACTTTTCGCGGCGTATCCACAACCTTAGCCAATTCTCCACCAATAGGAGATTCTATAATACAGAAATCTCCCGGCATAAGCTGATGATTTTCTTTCAACGCCCGGCAGATTTTACCTGACTGCTCCACCCGGACATAAACAATTTCAGTCATTTTATATCCTCGTAAAATGAGAAAAAAATGTATGGACAATGATTTGAGGATTGAGGTTCCTCTCTATCCCCTCCAAGGCCTCATCGATCCAGCTAAGTTTCTCCATCAAGGTCTTCCGGGTAAACTTTGCCGTTACTTTCTTTAGTTTTTCCTGATAATCGAAATTTATAAGGAGTTTGTTTTCCCCATTCTCTTTGATCACTAACAAATCCCTATAGAAAGAGGCCATAATTCCCAGCACTGCTTCAAAATCTTCTCTTAATTTGTTCCGGGAAACCCAGAAGCTTTTAAGGTTTGAAGAAAGATCACTTCCGGTGATCAAGGAGTGAAAAAGATTCCATGATTTTTCCCGTAAAGCCTGGGCTTCATCCCAGTCAAAATCAATGGCTTTTTTAAAGTTTCCCCGGACAAGGAGAGAAATCAGCCTGGCTTTTTCTTTTTCCAGCCCTTTCTCCAATAAATATTTATGAATGGCCTCCCGGGGAACAGAAGAGAAAGAAACCATTTGACAACGGGACTTTATGGTAGGCAGGATAAGATGGATTGTTGTTGTCAATAGAATAATGTGGGAAAAATCAGGCGGTTCCTCCAGAACTTTTAACAAAGTATTGGCTGCCTCGTCTCTCATTTTTTCTGCTTGTTCTATGATAAAAAGTCTTTTCCTGCCCGACATTGGTTTAAAATAGGCTATCTTCTTTAAGGTCCTTATATCTTCGATCTTTATAACATCTCCTTGGGGAAAAATCTCCATTACATCCGGATATTTTTTCTCATTTATGGCCCGGCAAACTGAACATCTTTCGCAGGAATCTTGATGGCCGTTCAAGCAATTCATGGCTTTAGCCAACACCAAGGCAGTTTCTTTCTTGCCCACTCCCCGGGGACCAAAAATAAGAAGAGAGTTGGGAATTCTCTCTCTAACCAGAGCTCGGCTGAGAATTCCCTTGGCCCTTTCGTTTCCTACAATATCATTGAAAGACATAAACACCCATTAAATAATTAGCCTGTATTATTCACAAGTCGAGCTTGCCGGAGATGCGAGGCACAGAGCACACAGCTATGATCCTCTGCCACAAGTGCCCCGTAGCGGAGCGAATGCGGCAAGATCGGCTCGCCCAAAGGGTAAAAAAACCGATTTTTAGATAAAGCACATTAACAAAGTTTAATATACTTACTTCATCTATGTATGCCTTGAGAAATTCTCTTAAGTCATTCATGGTCTTTTTTATATTATATATTATAACTATCGGCCTTTTTTATTAATAGTCAAGGCTAAATATTTTTCTTAGTTAGTGACTTTCTTAAAAAACTTCCAGTGTGAGAAGTCGACACCTGAGAAACTTCCTCAGGATTTCCTTGAGCCACTATCCATCCTCCCTCTTCTCCTCCTTCCGGTCCCAAATCAATAATGTAGTCACAACTCTTAATCACATCAAGTTGATGCTCAATTATAAGCACAGTATTTCCCCTATCAACCAAGGCTGAAAGGACTTCCAGGAGTTTCTGGACATCATCAAAATGAAGACCGGTTGTAGGCTCATCCAGGAGGTAAAGGGTTTTCCCAGTACCTTTCCTGCTTAGCTCCTTAGTGAGCTTGACCCTCTGGGCTTCTCCTCCGGAAAGAGTGGGAGCGGGCTGCCCAAGCCTCAAATAGCCCAATCCAACATTCTTTAAAAAACCCAACTTCCTCTTGAGAGCTGGGTGAGCTTTAAGCTCATCATAAGCTTTATCTACAGTAAAACTCAGGTATTCAGCAATATTACGGCCTTTGTACCGGACACATAGAGTTTCTTTATTATACCTCTTTCCCTGACATCGATCACAGGTGATAAAGACATCGGGTAAGAAATGCATCTCGATTTTCTTAACACCTGCTCCCTGACAAACTTCACACCTGCCACCCGGCAAATTGAAACTGAACCTTCCCGGCTTGTAACCCCTCATCCTGGCTTCCGGAGTCATAGAAAATAGCTGCCGAAGGTGAGTAAAGACTCCAGTATAAGTGGCAGGGTTAGAGCGGGGAGTTCGTCCAATGGGATTCTGGTTTACTGATACCACTTTATCGACTTTCTCTGCTCCTATTATATCCTGGTGCTTCCCTGCTTTTCTTTGCGCCCCGGATAAACGATTCAAGAATTCCCGGTAAATAATATCATACACTAAGGTACTCTTGCCTGAACCAGACACTCCGGTTACAACAGTCATTACTCCCAAGGGGATAGGGACATCAATATTTTTCAAATTATGCTCGGAAGCTTGAACCACAGTAATCCAGCCTCGCGGTTTTCTTCTTTTTACAGGAACCAAAATAGATTTCACTCCCCTCAGGTACTGAGATGTCAATGAACCACCAAGCTGGATAACCTCGGTTGCCTCTCCTTCAGCCACCACCCATCCGCCTTTTTCTCCGGCCCCGGGTCCAAGATCAAGAATATAGTCAGCCGCTCTAATAGTCTGCTCATCATGCTCCACCACTATTATTGAATTTCCCTCATTCCTTAGCTCTCTTAAAAGGGAAATCAACCGGGAGTTATCCCTCTGGTGAAGCCCAATAGTGGGCTCATCAAGAACATAAAGCACTCCCCGTAGTCTTGAGCCTACCTGAGCCGCCAGCCGGACCCGCCGGGCTTCACCCCCGGAAAGAGTAAAAGAGGGCCGCATCAGGTCAAGATAATCCATCCCCAAATCTTTCATAACCCGCGAACGGGACAATATTTCTTTGATGATTCTTGAAGCCACATGTTCATTTCTTGATGAAAAGGTTAGCTTGGAAATTCTATCTATTAACTGACCGACAGGAAGAGTGCTCCATTGATAAATATTTTTCCCGTCAATATCAACAGCCAGGCTTTCTTCTCTAAGGCGGCTCCCTCCGCAGCGGAAACAGGGAGTGTCCTTTGAGTGAACATCATCTTTTTGCTCAGTTAATCCTTCGAACCCAACTCCGTGACAACGAGAACAGGCTCCATAAGGGCTGTTGAAAGAAAAAGACCTGGGTTCAACCTCTGGAAGACTGAGCCCACAGTAAGGACAATGAAGCCTGAGGGAGTAGTAAGTCTCACTATTATCTTCCCTGACCATCACCATTTCCCCCTCTGCCATCTCCAGGGCCATATTAACAGCTTCTTCCAGTCTGGTTGTTTTTTTGACAGAGGCAACCAATTCATCCACCAGGACTTCGATATTGTGGGATCTGGTTTTTTCCAGAACTATCTCCTCTTCCAGCTCCTTCCATTGACCATTGACTCGCACCCTCAGAAAACCTTTCTGGCGAAGCCTCTGGAAAAGGTGAGAATATTCTCCTTTTCTCCCTTTTACCACAGGAGACAAGATTTTAATTTTTTCTCTTTCTGTTTCTTCCAGAATTTTTTTTCTCATTTGATCCGGATTCTGTTTCATTATTATCCGGCCGCACCTAAAACAATGAGGAATTCCCACCCTGGCAAAAAGGAGTCTTAAAAAATCATATATTTCGGTAATGGTTCCCACTGTTGAACGGGGATTTGGAGATATGGTTTTCTGGTCAATAGAGATGGAGGGGGAAAGTCCCTGGATAGACTCTACTTCCGGTTTTTCCAATTGTTCAATATACTGACGGGCATAGGCAGAAAGGCAGTCTATATATCTTCGTTGCCCTTCAGCAAAGAGAGTGTCGAAGGCCAGGGATGATTTTCCCGATCCGCTGGGCCCGGTTATAACCACCAGCTTCTGGCGCGGCAGACTGACATCAATTCTTTTTAGATTATGCTGAGCTGCTTTTTTAACCGTGATGGTATTAATCATAAGAATGTATTTTAATCTTAAACTCAGAGATTCACAACACAGGAGGGAAATGTTGACCAACTATTTTGAATATCTTAAGATAGAAGCAGCTAAACAAAAATGTCAGACCATTGGAGTCTTTTAGAAGCGCTTCAGGAGCTTAAGAAAGCAAGTCTTTCTCACGGTTCCATTAGGGCCATAAAACATATTCCTCCCAGACAAGGGCGTTCTCTTGATTACCCTTCCGATGTTCATCCTGCCCTGATCAAGGCTCTCCTGGAAAAGGGCTTTTCCCGCCTTTACTCACACCAGTACCTTTCCTGGCAAAACACAAACAAAGGAAAAAATATTGTAGTGGTCACTCCCACCGCTTCCGGAAAAACTCTTTGTTACAATCTTCCTGTCCTCCATACCATCCTAAAAGACCCTTCAAGCCGGGCCGTTTATCTTTTCCCCACCAAGGCACTTTCTCAAGATCAGAGAGCTGAGCTTGACGAAACCATCAAACTTTTACCCGGCGAAATAAGAATTTTCACCTATGACGGAGATACGCCCCAGGATGCCAGAAAGGCCATCAGGGCCAGAGGTCATATAATTTTGACCAATCCCGACATGCTTCATTCAGGCATTCTCCCCCATCACACCAAATGGATAAAACTTTTTGAGAATTTGAAATACGTGGTCATAGATGAATTGCATAACTATAGAGGAATTTTCGGCAGTCACCTGGCCAATATCCTTCGCCGGCTCAAGAGAATTTGCCGCTTCTACGGCTCCTCACCTAAGTTTATTCTTTGCACAGCCACCATCTCCAATCCCGTTGAAATGGCAGAAAAAATGATCGAAGAAGAGGTGAGCTTGATTGACGAAAACGGAGCCCCTCAGGGAGAAAAATATTTCGTCTTCTACAATCCGCCAGTGGTCAACCAGGAGCTGGGCATAAGACGCTCTTATGTAAATGAGACCAGGCGAGTAGCTTCCATTTTTCTCCGGAAAAATCTCCAGACCATTGTTTTTGCCCAGAGCCGGTTAATAACAGAAGTTTTACTGACTTACCTCAAGGAAGATAGCGAACGCTCCCTTTCACAACAAGGGCTGGTTCGAGGTTACCGCGGAGGCTATCTTCCTGCGAAAAGGCGTGAGATAGAAAAAAACCTGCGCGGGGGAAAAATCAGGGGCGTTATCTCCACTAATGCGCTTGAGCTGGGTATAGATATCGGCACTCTCGATGCTACAGTTATGGCCGGTTATCCGGGAACAATCACCAGCACCTGGCAGAGAGCCGGCCGGGCCGGCCGCAAAAGCGGCGCTTCAGCCGCAGTTCTGGTTGCCTCTAGTGCCCCTCTTGATCAATTTATCGTTAACCATCCGGATTATTTCTTCTCCAAAAATCCCGAAAGAGCTCTAATCAATCCGGATAACCTGTCTATTCTTATCAGCCATATCGAATGTGCAGCTTTCGAGCTCCCTTTTGTTGACGGTGAAAAATTCGGCCAAGTCGATATATCAGACATTCTTCGATTCCTGGAAGAAGAAAAATTGCTTCACCACTCCCAGGGAAAATGGTTCTGGACTTCTGATGCTTATCCTGCCGACGGAGTTAGCCTGAGAAGCATCAGCTCCGATAACTTCGTGGTAGTGGATATTACAGATAAATCCAAGGTTATTGCCGAAGTTGATTTTTCATCTGCCTTGACCACTCTCCATCCCAAAGCCATCTATCTCTGTGAAGGTCAACAGTATTTTGTGGAAAACTTAAATTTTCTCCAGAGAAGGGCTTATGTCAAGAAGACTGATGTTGATTATTACACCGATGCCATCGATTACACCAAAATAAAAATTCTGGATTCCTTCAGGGAAAAAAAGATCGGTTCCTGCCAAGTATTCCATGGAGAAGTTCACGTGGCCACCCAGGTAGTGGGATTTAAAAAAATCAAGTTTCATACTATGGAAAACGTGGGCTCAGGCGAGCTCAGTCTTCCCCAAAACGAGATGCATACCACAGCCTATTGGCTGACCATTCCCTCTTCTCTCATTAAAAGTCTTGCTTATTCTTCAGAAGAAAAAATAAACGGCCTTTTTGGTCTGGCTTACTGTCTCCACCATGTCTCTCCTCTCTTCATGATGTGCGATATACATGATGTGGGAGTATCAATCGGTGATAATACCACCGGCAAGAGCCTTCCTCCCAGAGATATCCGGTCCAAATCCGCAGCCCAGGAAGAGTGGCCCTTTTCAGATGTAGATTTTGAACCCAATATCTTCATATATGATAACTTTCCCGGAGGAATCGGCTTAAGCCCTTCACTTTTTGACCTGGAAAAAGAAATCCTGTCTCATTCTTTGAAAACCATTCAGAGCTGTCCTTGTCAGGAAGGCTGTCCTTCCTGTGTCGGGCCAGCCAAAGAAAGCGGCCGGATGGCTAAGCAGGTTGCTGAAGCTATTCTTAAAAAAATATTACAATTATAAAAAATATTTCAGGACTTGGAATTGAGCTTGGCCAGTTGTTTTTCTTCCCCCATTACTATCAGAATATCGCTATCTTTTATGACAAAATCCGCCTTGGGAATAAAAGTGGTTTTCTCTGGAATAAGCTCTTTAATGGCTATTATTTGAATCCCATATTTATTTCTCAGGTCAAGTTCACTCAAACTCTTACCAATAAATTTATCCGGTGGAGCAATTTCCTGAATGTTGATTCCTGAGATAAGAGGAAGAAACTCCAGGATATTGAGATTGCTCAACCGAATAGCTGTTTTTATGGCCATATCAAAAAGCTGATATGGCATGAAAAACAGATTTGAAAATAGCTTCTGCGCCCGGATACTGTTTATGCCAACGAAGATAGAGAAGGGCAGCGGCAATACCTTCGATAATAAAAGCATAAACAAAAATCCCTTTTATCAATTCTCCTGCTTCCTTGGGAAGTGACGGATGATAGCCTTCCTGAATCAGCAACCGGCCCCGGATGGAAATCTTCCTCCCTGCAACAATCATAATCAAAGTGGAAAAAGACATGATATGCAGGCTCCTATTAAATTTTTTTGGGTAAAACCATTGGATGGAAGAGTATTCAGTATGTTCTTCACTCCGATTCTAATTTTAAACGCCATTTTCCCTCCGCTCTTCTCAGCTGATTTAGAGTTCATTTGTTTGACATTTCCCCCTGGCGTATGCTAATTTTGGTTAGCGGTATTGAAATGAACTTTATAAAACTCATTATAGAAGCCAGCATAGTAGTTCAGTTTGTATTATTAATTTTAGTTGGCTTTTCTGTTTTCTCCTGGGCTATTATTTTTTTTAAAAGAAGTACTCTGAAGACAGCCAATAACCAATCGAAAAAATTTTTATCCATATTCCGCAGGAGCCGCAACCTCACAGAGGTGAATGAGGCGGCTGAAAAATACAAAGCCAGCCCTCTGGCATCTCTTTTCCTCTCCGGTTTCAAGGAACTAGCCTACCGCAACAAATCCAATCCTGAACCAGTCTTGAACTCCTCGGGAATGGAAAGTCTCAACAGAGCTTTAATTAAAGCCTCCAATCTGGAAATAAGACGTCTGGAAAAAATGATGAATTTCCTGGCTACTACCGGCAGTGTCACTCCTTTTATCGGTCTTTTTGGTACAGTCTGGGGAATCATGCACTCCTTTCATGAAATAGGGATTCAAAAATCAGCCAGCCTGACAGCCGTAGCTCCCGGAATTGCCGAGGCTCTTATTGCTACCGCTTTAGGTTTATTCGCCGCTATTCCTGCCGTCATTGCTTACAACCACTTCCTGCACCGGATAAAAGATATTATTTCTCAAATGGAGGATTTCTCCATCGAGTTCCTCAATATCGCAGAAAGACTCTATGGCGTTTAAATACCGTTCATTAACCAAAAAAGAGTTGGGAACATCTCTTTCTGAAATAAACATGATTCCTCTTATTGATGTCATGCTGGTGCTCCTAATTATTTTCATGGTTACAGCCCCCATGATGCAATCCGGGATAGGAGTCAACCTCCCTCAAGCTGAAACCGAAACCTCTCCTGCCGAAGAAGGACTTACCCTGACCATAACCAGTGACCGGTATATCCATATGAATGACGCGGTTATTAATCAGTTTCTTCTCGAACAAAGACTCAAGGAATATTTCTACGGCCGGGAAAAAAGAGTTGTTTTTCTCAGAGCAGATGAAAGTCTTCCTTACGGATTTGTGATCCATATCCTGGATATTGTCAAGGATGCTGGAGTAGAAGTGGTGGGATTGGTGGTGGCTCCGCTGGATGAGCCCCGGAGAAAAACCAGATGACTCTCATTCAAAAGGAAATAATTCTTTTTAAAAGAGCCGTTATTCTTTCATTGGCTGTCCACATTATCCTGGCCCTTCTTCTTATCCTCTCTCCAGAATTGCCTTTCGGAAAGAAAAAAGGGATGATTCATTATGTCAATGTTATTTCCATGGGAGGTGGTGGCGGAGGAGAAAGTGGAGGCAGCCTTACAGGTGGAGGCGGAGGAGGAGGAAAAGAGATAGAAGAAACATCTGTTTCCCGGAGAGAAACTCTTCGCGACCTGACAACTCCCCAGGATCTGGAACAAACTCCTGTTTCCAGTCTTCGCCATCCAACAGAAAAACCGGAAAAAGAAAAAACTCCCCGGCCGGAGAAGAAAAAGACGGCCATTCAAAAACAATCGGAGCCAACCGACAGAGATTCTTCCTCTTCCTCGACCGGAACTTCAGGCACGGGAGAAGGTTCCGGTTCAGGAGTAAGACTGGGGATAGGAGAAGGCCCGGGAGGAGGATTCGGCTCCGGCTTCTCTTCCCAAATCGGGATGTCCACTTTTCCCTTTACCTATTATCTCCAGATAATCGTTGATCGAATTTCCAGCAACTGGCTTAAATCCCAGTTAAGCGGCTCTCTTCCCAAGGGGCTTCATACCACTGTTTATTTCAAAATTTTTAGCTCAGGTCAGATATCTGATGTCAAAATCGAGGAATCAAGCGGCATCAACGCCCTTGATTTGTCCGCTTTAAGAGCAGTCCATTCTTCTGCCCCATTCCCTCCTCTTCCTAAAGAATACGAAGAGGAATATCTGGGCATTTATCTTATTTTTGAGCATTCCCAATGAATAAAAAATGGATTTGGTTTTTTTTAGGTTGCCTTTTGTCTCTTTTTGTCCTCCTATATTCCCAACAGGAAGTAGTTTTGACTATCAGGGAAGGAATGCCGGCTATCCCTATTGCCATCCCGGCCTTTCAAACAACAGATGAAAATAACCTGGTTAAGGAAGCTTCCACTATTCTTCATGAAGTACTCTCTTCCGACCTGAAATACAGCCGGGTTTTTGCTCCCCTGCCTTCTTCCTATTACAACTACATCCCTCCTTTCAATCCCCAGGAGATTTCGTTCAAAGACTGGGAGTCTATCCAGGCAAAAATTCTCTTTGCCGGCGAAGTTTATTCAGCCGGAGAAAAAGGGATTGTTTTCGAAGGAAAACTATATGATGTTAAAGCAGAACGTTTCATTTTTGGAAGGCGTTATGAGGCCGATAAATCTCTTCTTCGCCTGGCCGCCCATAAAATGGCTGATGAAATCATGAAGGTTTTCGGAGAACCTTCTTTGTTTACATCCAAGATTGTCTTCATCTCCAATAGAGACGGAAATGATGAAATCTACATGATGGACTATGACGGACACAACCAAACCCGCTTGACTTTTAACCGGGTCAAAGATTACATGCCCGCCTGGTCATCCGATGGACGGAAAATTGCCTATACATCTTATGTAGAAGGTCAGGCTATACTCTATATTCTGGACATCTATGAAGGGAAAATAACAGCGGTCCAGACTGAAGGGACTAATTTTTCTCCTGCTTTTTCTCCAGACGGGAAAAGATTGGCTTTTTGCTCAACCATAGATAAAGGAATATCAGAGATTTACGTAGCTGACAGCAACGGAAAAGGCATTAAACGCCTGACCTTCAACAAAGCCATCGACACTGCTCCCACCTGGTCCCCCAACAGCCGGGAAATCGCTTTTACCTCAGACAGGGGAGGCACGCCCCAGATTTACATTATGGACGCTGAAGGCACTAACATACGCCGGGCGAGCTTTGGCGGGACCTATCATGATTCTCCTGCCTGGTCTCCAACCGGTGACAGAATTGCCTATGTCTCCAGGGTAAATCTTATTTTCGATCTCTACGTGTTGAATCTCCGGACAAATCAGATAATAAAACTGACAGAAAGCAATGCCCGGAACGAATCACCTTCCTGGTCTCCTGACGGAAGACATATTGTTTTCTCCTCCAACCGGAATGGTACAATCCAAATATATTCCATAGATTATGACGGCAGCAACCTGCGCCAGCTTACCCGTGAAGGAGAAAATAAATTACCTGATTGGTCTCAATGACTGTTTCTGTAATAACATTTTTATGCTCCCCTGTTGACAGGGAAATGACAACAATGTATAAAGGGGGAAATTAAGGATTATTTTGGGAAAAGCGGTGCGAATCGCAATGAATGACTAAAAAAGGAGGTCCGATGAAAAAAATTATAGTCTTTTCCCTTGCTTTCATTCTGGTCTTTGCTTTTTTTCTCTCCTGCCGGAAAAAGGTCGAAGAAGTTCCTCCCCCTCCTCAAGTTAAGGAACAGCCCAAGGTAGAAAAAGTGGAAGAGCCCCCCAAAGTCGAAGAACCTGAACTTACCGAAGAAGAGATTTTCGAAAGAAAAACCCTGGAAGAAATAAACGTTGAACAACCTCTCGATATGATCCATTTCGACTTCGATAAATATTTTATCCGGGAAGACGCCAAGCCAGTGTTGTCCGCCAATGCCGCCTGGTTGGAAAAATGGTCAAGTGTTAAAATCTTGATCGAAGGCCATTGTGACGAAAGAGGAACTGAGGAATACAATTTGGCCCTGGGAGAAAAAAGAGCTAAGGCTACTTATGATTATTTGGTTTCACTCGGCATTTCTCCGGACAGGATTAAAATAATCTCTTACGGAAAAAGCCAGCCTCTGGATCCAGGTCATAATGAGGAAGCTTGGGCTAAGAACCGTCGCGCTCAATTTACAATTATAGCCAAATAACGGTTCTTTTTCTATAATATTTACATGAGATTTTTTGCTAAAGGATTAGTATTTCTTTTTGTTTTTGCCCTACCAGTGAGTCTTACTGCTGATAAAAGCGAAAAAGTCTATGAATTAATCTACAAGGATATTCAACTTCTTAAACAAACCCTGCAGAATCTGGAAAAAAAGATTGACCTCAACAGAGAAGAGATGGAGCAGCTCAAAAAAGAGATGAGAGAACTTAATGTCTCCATCAAACAACTCCAGCTTGACCAGGCCGGCCTTAAAGAAAATCAACAAAATATTCCCCTCCAATATCAAATCCTTGCAGAAAAACTCGACTTGGTTTATCAGAAATTTCTCAGCCTGGATGAAACCGTGAAAGATTTCAAAAGCATTTCTGCACCTCCCCCGGAAGTTTCTGAAGAAGAAACTCCAAAAAAGGAAGAAGAAAGCCCGGACATAGAAAAGGCAGAATCCCACCCGCTTCCCTCAGATCTTTCTCCTCAAGAATTATTCAACATGGCCCGAGAAGATTACCTTAAAGGTCACTTTGACTTAGCCATTGAAGGTTTTAAAATTTATAAAATCCACTTCCCTGAGAGTCCTCTGGCCGATAATGCGTCTTATTGGATAGGAGAATGTCTCTTCAGCCAGCAGAAATTCGAGGAAGCAGTGGATCAATTCACCGATGTGATTTTAAATTATCCCTTCAGCGACAAAATTGCTGCCGCCTATTTGAAAAAGGGTCTGAGTCTTATCCAAATGGGAAAAAAAGAGGAAGCACTGGCAACACTCAAACTCCTGGTCAGCAAATATCCTCTGGAAGAAGAGACAAAGCTCGCTCAAGAAAAAATCAAAGAATTGGTGGAGAAAAAATGAGAGACATCAACAGCTTAAACAAAGTCCTTCTTATAGGACATCTTGGAAGAGACCCGGAAGTTCGTTATCTGCCTCAATCTGAAAGAGCAGTGGCCCGTTTCACTCTGGCTACAAACGAGCGTTACTTCAATCCCACAACCAAGGAAAGTGACGTTCGCACAGAATGGCACCGCATAGTGGCCTGGGGAAAATTGGCCGAATTCTGTGAAAAGTTCTTGAACCAGGGGAAACAAATTTATCTTGAAGGAAAAATAAAAACAAGAAGCTGGGAAGACAGAGACGGAAACAAGCGCTACACCACCGAGGTTATCGCCCAGAACATTGTTTTTCTGGGCCGGAAAGATGACTCTTCAGCCGAGACCTCCTTCCCGGACGAGACAGCAGAAGAATCCAAGGAAGAAGAAGCTCCCCAAAACCAGTCAGACAACGAAGAAGATATTCCGTTCTAAACGGGAGAAGGGCAAAACATTATTTCTTTAAAGAGAACAATAAAGTTCGAGATGGTTGAGCGAAAACCAAAGAATTCCCAAGAACAAAAATTTCGAGCAAGCATATTTGAAGAACACAGGCCATGGGGAAAATTCAGGTCTTTTCCTCATAACAAGGCAGGAAGCTTGAAAATTATCACTGTCAAACCCGGAGCAGCCCTTTCTCTTCAATACCACCATCGGAGAAGTGAGTTCTGGGTGGTTCTGGATGCAGGATTAGAGGTTACTGTTGGAGAAAAAACCTGGAGGCCGAAAGAAAATGAAGAAATCTTCATTCCCAGTCAAGCACCTCACCGTCTTCGTTGCGTGGGAAATCAGCCTGGCAGAATAATGGAGCTCTGGCTGGGTAAATCAGATGAATCAGATATTGTCAGGCTTCAAGACGATTACGGCAGAAAAACAGATTAATCCTGGTTAAAAAGCATTCTCCCTCATCAGAAAAGCCTTAGGATACTTAACCAGAATTCTTTCGATAAGAAATTCTTCTATTTCCTGGGCTGTTTTTAAAGTTATGGCTTTGGTAACAAGCTCTTTTACCTGACTGTATTCAACCGAACGGAGAACTTTTTTAATTCTGGGGATGAAGATGGGGTTCATACTGAATTTTCTCAAACCAAACCCTAATAGAATAATGGCAGCCAGAGGATCTGCCGCCATCTCTCCGCAAACAGTGATTTCCTTACCTTCTTTTTGAACTGTTCTGATGATGAAGTGAATCAGTCTTAGAACCGCAGGATGAAGGGGTTTGTACAGATAGGAAACCAGCTCATTGGAGCGGTCCACCGCTAAGTAATACTGAATAAGGTCATTAGTGCCGATAGAAATGTAATCGACTTCCTTGACAAATAAATCAGCAAGGGCCGCAGCAGCAGGAACTTCAATCATTATTCCTAAGGGAATATTTTTATCATAATCTATCCCTTTTTTTTCCAGGTCGCGTTTTACCTCCCGCAGCATCCATTTGACCTCCTCAATCTCTTCAATCTCGGTAATCATGGGAATAAGAATCCTCACATTTTTCTTTACGCTTGCCTTCAGGATTGACCGCAGTTGTATTCTCAAGAGGTCTTTATTCTTCAAGGAAAATCGAATAGCTCTTAGCCCCAGAGCCGGGTTAGGTTCTTTTTCGATATTTAACTGGGGTATGTTTTTTTCTCCACCGATATCAATGGTTCGGATATAGACAGGAGATGGGTAAGCCTTATTGGCGATTTGAGAGTAAATACGGAAATGATCTTCTTCTTTGGGCAGAGTGGTATTTTGGAGATAAAGGAATTCCGACCGGAACAAACCAATCCCTTCAGCTCCAAGTGATAAAGCAAGTGTAACTTCCTCAGGTAACTCGATATTGGCCATTGGGAAAAATCTTTCCTCATCCAAGGTCACTGAGGCGAGCCGGGATGTTTTCCTCAATTCCAAACAATAATCATCATACTTCTTTTTTTTGCTTATAAATTCTTTTTTTATGGCTAATGGGGGATTGATGAGAACTTCTCCATCAGTGCCGTCAACTATGACTACATCCCCTTTTTTCACCCTCTGGGTAATGTTCCTTAAACCTACTACCGCCGGAATGTTCAGGGAGCGAGCCAATATGGCTGTGTGGGAAGTTTGTCCCCCCATATCAAGAGCAACTGCCAAAATATTCCCTTTACTCAGCTTCATAGCTGCTTCTGAGGGCAAAAGCTCATGGGCAACTAAAATACTTTCGGCACCAACATCCATTTTGTCATCTTCTGCCGGCTCGAGATTCTTGTAAATTTTAGATAGGACATCGGAAACATCAAACTTCCGCTGCTTGAAATATTCTTCGTTTAGAGATTCGAAAAGCTGAATATATTTCTCGTGGACCCTGGAAAGAGCCCATTCTGCCTGCACTTTTTCCTTTCGTATCAGGTTCACAATATCTTCGAATAAGGATTTGTCTTCCAGAATCATTAAATGAGCTTCAAAAATAAAAGAATGTTCCTTGCCTATTTTTTCTTTTATCTGAGTTCTTATCCGGGATAATTCTTCTTTGGTACGTAAATAAGCTTCTTTTAGCCTTTTAATTTCTTCTTCAACTTTGTCCGGAGGAATGGTTTCTTTTCTGCTGGTAAATACGACTTGTTCGGCTAAATAGGCTTCACCCAGAGAAATTCCAGGCGAAACCCCCATCCCTCTCAGTCTTATGTATTCTGTGGCCATTTATTCGTCTTCACCAAATTTATTGTCGATCAATTTTTCAAGGGCTTTTAGAGCTACTTCTTCATCTCCTCCGGATATTTTAAGAGTTAACCGTGTTTCTTTAACGGCGGCAAGAGTAAGAATACCCAGTATACTCTTGCCATCAATTTCTTGAGTATCTTTTTCCAGTCGGACGGATGAGGCAAAGCGGTTGGCTACATTGACAAATTTGACAGCGGCTCTGGCATGCAGTCCGAGTTTATTTTTTATTCTAACTTCCTTTTCAATCATTTGAAAACTTTCTAAAAATCAGTCTTTACCTTTTAAGAGCAGGCTCGCCAGATGGATATTTTTTCTTCCCTGTTCTACTATCTTTTTGGCCACTTCCTTAAGGTTGTTAGTTCTTTGCAAAGAAGCAAACTTTATCAACATGGGAAGATTCACTCCGGTAATAATCTCCACTTGGTTATCCTTTAAAAAGCTGAAACTGATGTTGGAAGGGGTTCCCCCGAACATATCAGTAAAGATCAACACCCCGTTTTTTTGGTCCACCCGTTTCAAAGATTGATTAATTTTTTTCTTTGACTCTTCAACATCATCATACCATCCGATGGATATGGCTTCCAAATTGACTGCCTCACCCAGAATGATAGTCAAGGCATTTAAAAGCTCTTCAGCTAATTTTCCATGCGAAATAATAATTCCGCCGATCATCTGACGAATACTACCCTTATCTTTTCTTTATATTTTATCATTTCTTAACTGGTTGATTAAGAATTTTCTTTAAAACCATCGCTTCTCTCTTTTCTCTATATAAATATGTCCCTGTGATAAATATGGGCATTATGCTTTTTTCCTTTGAGATGATGGTAAATCTGATCAGCCAGGACTACTGAGCGGTGCTTTCCTCCAGTGCAGCCGATTGAGATGGTCAGATTGCTTTTTCCTTCCTCTGTATATTTCGGCATCAGATAATCAAGCAAGTTGTATAACCTCTCTAAAAATTCCTGGGATTCAGGTGCACCCAGAACATAGTCTTTAACCTTTTTGCTCTTCCCTGTCTTGCCCTTTAATTCTTCCAGATAAAAAGGATTGGGAATAAACCGGGCATCAAAGATCAAATCTGATTCCAGAGGAAGCCCATATTTATAACCAAAACTGATTACAAGAACCTGCATCCGGAAATTTTTCCGGGCAGAAAACTTGCGGTCCAAATATTTCCGGAGTTCTGAAATAGTAAAATCACTGGTATCGATCACCTCATCCGCCATCTTTTTTATCCCAGCCAGCCTTTCTCTTTCCAGATGGATTTTTTCCAGAATGGATTTTCTGTTTTTTAACGGATGAGGTCTCCGGCTCTCACTGTATCTTTGAACCAGAACATCGTCGGATGATTCCAGGAAAATAATCCTTGGAGATACCACTTGGCTTATAGCCTTCAGAGCTTTAGGAAATTCTACAGTAAAACCGGCTTCTCTAATATCAACTACCAAAGCAATCCGTTGAATTTCCACTTCTTTTCTTTCCCAGAAGCCTACTAAATAGGAAATCAGCTTGGTTGGCAGATTGTCTATCCGGTAATAACCCAGGTCTTCCAGGAAATGGCTGACCACTGTTTTCCCTGAACCGGATAATCCTGTGATAATGATGAAACGGTCATTTTTCATTCTCTGGCTCTCCATTTTTCAAGGCTAATGCCTTGTCCAGTCTGTCAATTATATCTTTAGCTGCATGATAGCCATTCATCCGGCATAGATGAACTTTACTGGCTACTTCTATTAAAGTGGCGATATTTCTTCCCGGTGCCACTGGAAGACTAAGCTTGGGCAGCCTGGATCCCAGGATGGAAAACTCTTCCCGGAATTCCAAGCCAAGACGGTCCATCTCCGCACCTTCTTCCCATTTTTTCAAATGGACAACAAGATCAATCTTCGTCTGCAGCA
>CAYTTR010000008.1:0-41336 GCA_964440805.1 uncultured Eubacteriales bacterium | reverse complement strand
TCTATGTTGATGATTCCTAATCCTCTGATTTCCATGAAAAAACGGCTCATCGAGGGCGCTTTCCCCATCAAACTACCGTCATTCTGTTTTTCAATAAGGGTGACATCATCAGATATAAAGTGATGACCTCTTGTAATAAGTTCTAAGGCGCTCTCACTTTTTCCTATCCCACTGTCACCTCTTATGAGAACACCTATATCAAAGATTTTTAATAGTCCTCCTGATATAACTGCCGTCTCAGAGTTCAAGAATTTCACCAATAAATTTGAGTTCTAAGGCAACCTTTTCTCTCAATACAAGCTGGCCTCTAAAGACAAGAATTCTATGATCATTCTTCATCTACTTTATCTTCCTCTTTCCGGATAATTTCCAGAATATCCTGAGGATTTCCTAATCCTTTTGTTTTTTTTACTAAATTACCTGACTTGCGGATCAAATGGGCGATGGCTGCCAAAATCTGGAGGTTTAGACTTGGATTTTCCGGGGAAGAAACAACCAGAAAAAATAAATGGGTTGATTTTCCATCCAGAGAATGAAAATCAACTCCTTTTTTGGAAATTCCAAGAAGAACAATGGGTTTCCTGGGGCCTTTTATTTTGCAATGGGGAACAGCTACCCCTTCTCCAATAGCTGTGCTTCCTAACTCTTCTCTCTGGATCAATTTTTCCAATAATTCTTTTTCCTTGGAAATTTGGTTGTTTTTCTTCAAATAAAGTACCAATTCCTCTAAAATTTTATCCCTGGTTTGCTCAGAAAGATTGGTAATGACCATGGAAGGCTGGAGAAAATTATGAACTTTCACTCTGTGTCCTCTCTTTTCTCTTTAATCTGAACTGTTCATATAAAAGATAGATACTTATTATATAATAAATTCTTGGAATGACTTAAGAGAATTTCTCCTGGCATCTGTAAAGAAAGCATTTTTTTTTCATTCATTGGATCTTATCTAAAATCGGCCTTTTTTACCCTTCGGGCGACTCGTGAATAATACAGATTAACTAAACCTATTCTGGAGAGATTAAGCTGAAATGGCCATCTTTACGCCTGTGTAGGACAGACCAATTGCCGGTATCCTCTCTCTGAAAAAGAAAAACTTCTTTCTTATCAGACTCAAGTTGAAAAAGTGCTTCTTCTACACTCATGGGTTTCATTGAAAAATCGAAACTGGGGATGATTTTCTTCCGCGGTTCTTCTCTGGCTGGTGAAAAAAAAGTCTCTTTTTGCTTTCTCCGCCGTCTCTTTTTTTCTCTTAACTTGGCCTTCTCTTTTTTTAAACGTTTCTCCAGTTGATCAAAGGCTTCCCCCAGAGATCGAACCATGTCTTCTGTTTCTGCCATACTGTTAACGATACCTATCCTGGTTTTAACTTTAATTTCCACAATATTCCTGTATTTTTCAACAGAACAGACCACATCCATTTCTAAGGGTTGGCCCAGCATCTTCTCTAACGGTTTAATTCTTTTTGTACAGTACTCCCTAATCTGAGGAGTTATTTCCGTATGTCTGGCTGTTAAATTGATATTCATTTAGCTATCCTCCATCATATTAATCCGTTTTCTAATATGGGAAGGGGCGATTTTCAATTGCTTTCTATATTTAGCCACCGTCCTCCGGGCAATTTTAAAATCTTCCTTGGCCAGAACCTCTCCGATCTCGCTGTCACTCAAGGGATTATTCTTATCTTCATTTTCTACTAATTTTTTTATCCTATCTTTTACTCTCAATGAAGAAACTCCCTCTCCAACATCAGTGAAAAGAGATTTATGAAAAAAATATTTAAGAGGGAAAATGCCGCGGGGAGTCATCATATACTTGTTGGACACAACCCGCCCCACTGTAGATTCATGTACTCCTATCTCCCGAGCAAGCTCCACCAGCGTCATAGGTTTAATGTAATCAATTCCTTTTTCTATGAAATCTTTTTGCTTATCCACAATATAATGAGCCACTTTTGCAACTGTCTGGTTTCTCTGTTCAAGGCTCTTGAGAAACCAGAAAGCTTTTTTCATTTTATCTTTTAAAAAATCAAGGGATTCTGAATCTTTTTTGTTCTGGTTAAGAAGCCTTTTATAAAAAGTGTTGATGCGGAGACTGGGAAGCCCTTCGTTGTTAAGAATGATATTATATTGCCCGTCTTCTTTCTTAACAATGATATCAGGAACAACATAAGACGTTCGCTCCGAGCTGTACTTCCTTCCCGGCCTGGGATTAAGACTTCTGATAACTTCAATATGAGGCTTTATCTCCTCCATAGGTATTTCCAGCTCTTTGGCAAGCTGAGGATAATCTGATTTCTCCAGCAGCGGGAGATGATCCTCAATGATTTTCCGGCTGATTTCATCATCCACATGATAATAGTCCATTTGGGTTAAAAGAATTTCTTTCAGGTCGAGACTGCCTACACTGACGGGATCAAATCTTTTTATTTTTTCCCGGATTTTTTCAACTTCTCTTTCAGACACTTTCATCTCCTCGGCAATCTCTTTTACCGGAACAACAAGATATCCTTCCTCGTTAATGTTCCCGATAATGTAGAGGGCAATCTCCCTCTCTTTCTCATCAAAAAAAGTTAAACTCGCCTGCCAATTCAGGTGATCCCAAAGAGACAATCCTCTGGAGGCCACATTCTCCAGAGATAAAGGCTCTTTTTTTTCAAAAGAAAAATATCGAAACTCGTTATCGAAATATTCTTGAAAGTATTTCTCTACATCCGGATCTTCACCTGTTTCCCCTTTCTCTTGCCTGAGCTCTTCGTTTGGCTCTCTCCTTTCTCTGGATTCATCCTCCAGTTCCAGCATTGGATTCTGGGAGACTTCCTGATAAATGATATCAAGCAGCTCAAGATTTGTCATGGTTAAAAGCTTTATGGCTTGCTGCAGAGCTGGCGCCAGAATAAGCTTGTGGACCTGTTTCTGGTCAAGTCTTTGCTTCAAAGTCATGATTAAATCATTCGATGGAGAAATCCTCTCCCAGATATCGGTTTCTGACGGAGTCTGAAGACATCAGTTCCTCTGGTGTTCCTTCATCAAGTATTTGTCCATTGTCCATTATATATGCCCGTTCAGCTATCTTGAATGTTTCGCGAACACTGTGGTCGGTCACCAAAATTCCCAATCCTTTTTTTTTCAGGGAAATCAATATTTCCTGGATCCCCAAAACCGTTAAGGGATCTATTCCAGTAAACGGCTCATCCAGAAGAATAAAATCCGGTTCTCCTACAAAGGCTCTCGCTATTTCCAGGCGCCTTTTTTCTCCTCCAGAAAGAGCATAAGCTTTGCAGCCAGCCAGATGGGTTAAACCAAACTCTTCAAGAAGCCGGTTGAGTTTTTCTCTCTTGTCAACTAGAGACTGTTGTTCTTCATGGTCAACAGCAAGAATGTTTTCTTCAACCGTCAATTTGCGGAAAAGAGAAGGCTCCTGAGGTAAAAGAGACAATCCTCTTCTGGCCCTCAAAAACATAGGGAGACGGGTGAGATCATCTTCATCAAGAAGAACCTGACCTGCATCTCCTGAAATCAAGCCGATTATCATGGAAAAAGTTGTTGTTTTTCCTGCTCCATTTGGTCCTAACAGGCCCACAATTTCTCCTCTCTTTACTTGGAGAGAAACACAATCCACAACTTTTTTCAAATGGTAACTCTTTTTCAGAGACAACGCTTGAAGCTGGTAATTCATAGTTCACTTTATTAAAATTGCTGACCTTTCTTTCTCTGAATTTTCAACGATGATTCTACCATCCGCCAGGTAAAAAGTCAATTTGTCGCCCTCTGTTCTTCCCCTGTCTTTATGGATAATTTCGGGATTTCCGGTCAAGAGCAGAATTTCATCTTGAAGAAGGAAGCGGGCTTCATTTCCCTTCCCCTCCACCGAGCGATAGCGGACAGTAACACCCTCATCAGCTCTGAGCTCTGTGACTCCTCCCTCCTCCTCATCAAAGTCAAGCAACAAGGAAGAGCTTTCAAGTTCAGCCTCTTTGTATTTCAAAAAAGCTTCTTTACTGAAAACAAGTATCTTTTCCTCAGGCTCATAAACCATCTCTTGAGAGGATATTTCTATTTTTTCCTTTTCTCCGTTTTTTTTCGCAACTGAAAGTGAGGCGTTTACTTTTTTCTCGCCCCTGATAAAACCTGCCCGGGAATCAAATATAATTTTATCTGAAGAAAAGATTCGCTCATCCTGCCACATTTTTACATCACCCTCAAATAAATAACGTTCTTCTTCCACCAAACTTCTCATACGGTTACAAGTAACATAAAAAAAACGATTTACATCAAAAAGTCTCATGGGGGTTTTTTCAGAAGATTGCTTTTTTAAAATCACCCTGACCTGTCCTTCTGCCAGGTAATCTCCAGCTTGGTAAAAAAGAGTAATTTTATGGGCAGAGATTTCAACCATTGAAGAAACGAGCCTAACTTGTTCTCTATCACCAGATTCTATCAAAAGTGCTTTTTTGTTTTCTCCGATGGAAAAGGAACTGCCTTCCAAAATCCTGAAATCCTGAGGAGATTTTCCTTGTTGACTGAGAAACGCATTTCCCTCGGCTAAAAATGATTTCAGGCCTCCATCTTGGTTTAAAAAAAAGCTCACCTGGCGGGCTTCTATTACTGTTTCTTCTCCCTCTGAAGATTGAAAAAGTATTCGGCATCCTTCTGAAAATTCTATACTTCGGAGTGTTTTAGAAATAACAAAAGAAGTAATAACCACCCTACTTGCTTCAATCTCCTGTCTTTGTTTATAAAGGGCCAAGGGGACTTTACCATTACCGTTGGCAGAAGAAGAATTTTCCTTTCCCAGTTCATCTTCCAGTATTGTTTTCACTTCACCTGATAATTTCATCCAACGGACTAAATTTTCCTTAGAAGTAAGACGAAATTCAAGCTTCTGAGCCTGGGCTTGGCTCATTCCATGACGTAACAGGACATTTCCAGTGAACATTCCCGATTTTCCAGCTCTCATATATATGCCACTATCAGCCATGACTTCAAGAGTAACAGAGTTTTTGAAAATAGATGGCAGCCGGAAGTGCACATCATCAAGAAATTCAACCCTGGACTCTTTTAAAAAAAACCGGAATCCTCTGGCAGAAATGATCATGTTATCCGAAACAATCTCAACTTTCTGTGAACTTTCAATAACTTCATCTGTTGAAGAATATTTCATTCCTGAAGATACCAGAGTTATTTCTTGAGACTTGATTGTTGTCTCCTCCGGACTCCAGAAATTTCTAAGAGCTTTATCATACAGAATTTTAGAGGTGAAGATGGAAAAATCTTCTCCCTCGGTTTTTCTTAAAAAAATTACCTCTACATTTCCTTCCAAGTGATATCGACTATCTTCTCCCAGATAATGCTGGTCTGCTTTCATTAGAAAATTTTCCCTTTGCCCTTTTCTCACCTCAAAATGAACGATTTTTTCCTTTCGGTCCACCTTTTCCCTGAGGATATCAACTCCCGGCGTTTTTTTTGCCACTGTTCTTCTGGAATAGGTAATAAGGTTCAACCCGACAAGTAAAATCCCGGCTATCAAGAGAGATAAAACAACTATTTTTAAGACTCTCAAAAAATAATACAGAGAAACCAGTTTCATATTTTCGATTTCCTAATGTCTTCAAGGGAAAGATAAAGGCTTTCTTGCCCCAGAAACTCATTTTCTTGAGGGGAAAAAACCACATCCAACAGATCCCCTCTTTTTAATTGATCTGCCCAAGCACCTTTTTGCCATCCTATTGCCTCGAATACTCTCCCCTTCTGTCTGAGAACAAGTTTACAGTGTTTTTTCTTTATTTTTTGAGGCGGCGCGCTGACTTCTGCCTTCTCCACCAGAAAAAGAGGTCGCGGGTTTCCCATCCCAAAAGGAGAAATACAGTAAAAGAGCTCCATAAAATTCGAGTCCATTTCCTCAAATCTTAGAGGGGTATCGATATACAATTTCTTCTGTAAATCAACAGGAGATAATTTCCCATCAACATAATTATTAATTGTCTTTCGGAAAGAATCCACCATCTCCACAGGCAGCTCACAGCCTACAGCTTGTCTATGACCTCCATATGATATGAAGAATGACTTATTATCATCAAGACAGTCGATCAGAGAAAATTCCTTTATACTTCTGCCCGAACCGACAGCTTTTCCGTCCTCGTAGGAGAAAAGAATAACCGGCCGATAGAACAGGTCCTTGATTTTGGAAGAAACAATACCTATAACTCCCCGGTGCCACTCCTCACATCCCAGAATGAGGAGTTTGTGCTTCTCATGGAGTTTTTTCTTTTCAATGTGGTTAACTGCCTGGTTGAATATTTTTTCTTCGATTTTCTGTCTGACTGAGTTGTAATTGTCCAATTGCGAAACAATATTTTCCACTACCTGAGGTTCCTCAGAAAAGAAAAGTTCGACCGCTGTCTCTGCCTTGCCCAGACGGCCGGCTGCGTTCAAGCGGGGACCAATTCTGAATCCCACATCTCCTACCGAAATACTTTTTCCTGTTAAACCGCAGATTTTCAGCAGGTTTTTCAGTCCTGGATTAACTGCATTCTTCAGCTCTTCAAGTCCGAATTTAACCAGCAGCCGGTTCTCTCCCTTGAGATCCACAACATCCGCAACTGTTCCTATAGCTACCAGTTTCATGTAACTCCGGAGATGGGATGCCTGGCCTCTTTCCTGAATAAGCGCCTGCATTAGCTTAAAAACAACCCCAACACCGGCCAGGCTGGTTTCGGGATATCCACATCCTGGGACAGCCGGATTTAAAATTGCCTCTGCGGCAGGGAGTTGAGGACCGGGCAGATGATGGTCAGTTATAATAACATCCAGGCCGCACTCCCTGGCTTTATTAACAAAAGCATTGGCTTTGATCCCGCAATCTACACTGATGAGCAATTGGAATCCCTTGCTCTGCATGCTTTCAATGTACTGTTCCCTCAATCCGTATCCTTGACTCAATCGGTCCGGAATGTAATATTCCACCTGGCCTCCCAGGTCGGTAAGGACTCGGGTGAGCATGACTACAGAAAGGATGCCATCCACATCGTAATCCCCAAATACTAAAATTTTTTCTTTGTTTATAATGGCCTTTTGAATTCGAGCAACAGCCTTTTTCATGTCTTCAAAAAGATAGGGATTGTGGAGAGAACTAATATCGCCAAAGAGGAAGGCCCTGGCATCCTCGGGAGATAAAACTCCTCTGTTAGTCAGAACCCGGGCTACCCAAAGAGGAAGGCCTGCTTTCCTGGAGATAAGTTCTGCTTCCGGCGCTGAAGCCGAAATTATCCATCTATTTGCACTCATCAGGAATAAAATGTAGCACAATTCTGTCACCTTGAGCAAACCTAAGAGGGGGACGTTCCCTAAAGGGACACCCTTTTCCCAGAATAAATTGAATCTCTTTGTGTTATAGTAAATTAATGAGTGATTCGATAAATTAACTTCTTCTCTGGAAAGGGAGTCCCTTTAGGGAACGTCCCCCTTCTCGTTGACTATAGTTTTGCCTGAAAATATAATGGAGTCATCATGATCGGAACTCTGAAAGAAAAACTTAGCCGAACCAGGAACTCTTTCTGCGAAAAGTTAGAAGAACTTGTCTTATCGAAAAAAAACCAGGATGAAATCCTGTATGGATTGATGGAAACACTTATACTTGCTGATGCCGGTCTATCCACTTCAGAAAGAATTGTTGAAGGCCTCCGTCAAAAAATAAAACCAACTTCTTCCCCAAAGGAAGTAAAGGAATTTCTGCAGCAAGAACTGATTGATTTTCTCTCCCGCTTCCAAAACGAAGAAACATCCCCGGCCAAAGAATTGATTATGATGGTAGGAATCAATGGCGGTGGAAAAACCACTTCTCTAGCCAAACTGGCCAATCTTCATCAAGCCACCGGCAAAAAGATTATCATGGTAGCTGCAGATACTTTCCGGGCTGCAGCCCAGGAGCAGCTTTCAATCTGGGGAAAAAGATTAAATATTCCGGTTATAAAAGGCCAATACGGAGCAGATCCGGCCTCTGTTGTCTATGATGCCGCTCAGTCGTTTAAATCACGAAACTATGATTTTCTTCTGATCGATACCGCCGGTCGAATTCACACCAATATTAACCTCATGAACGAGCTGGAAAAAATTAATCGGGTTATTTCAAGAGAGCTCAAAGAGATACCCAGGGAAGTCCTGCTTGTCCTTGATGCCAGCATAGGGCAAAATGCCTTAGTTCAGGCCAGGGAATTCCAAAAGTTCTCAGGATTGACCGGAATATTCCTCTCTAAACTGGACGGGACTGCCAAAGGCGGGAGCGTATTCAGTATTGTTGATGAGCTGGAACTCCCGGTAAAATATATTGGGATTGGAGAGGGCCTCAATGATCTTCTTCCTTTCTCCCCGGAAGAATTTATCCAGGCTTTGCTTTCATGATTAAACACAAAGATCTGGCCTTTATGCGAATGGCCTACAGCCTGGCTGAAAAAGCCAGGGGCTGGGTTTCACCCAATCCTCTTGTAGGAGCAGTTGTTGTCAAAAAGGGGATCATCATAGGCTGGGGACACCACGAAAAACCGGGCTTCCCCCATGCAGAAATAGCAGCCCTTGAAATAGCGGGAAAAAAAGCCAGAAACAGTACTCTCTATCAGACCCTGGAACCATGTGTTCATTGGGGAAAAACTCCTCCCTGTATCGACCGCGTTATTGAAGCCCGTCCCCGGAGAGTGGTTATTTCTGCCTATGATGCTAATCCCTTGGTTTATAAAAAAGGAGTCCGCCTTCTCAAAGATAATGGCATCGATGTTGAAGTAGGACTTATGCAAGAAACAAACAGCCGTCTTAATGAAGCTTATATCAAGTATATAACCCGGAAAATTCCTTTTGTTACCATTAAAACTGCTGTTAGCCTGGACGGAAAGGCAGCCACCCAAACAGGTTCATCGCGCTGGATAACTTCCGAGGAAACCCGGAAATATATCCATCTCTTAAGGGGAGAACATGATGCCGTTATCACCGGAATCCAGACAATTCTTCACGACGACCCCTTATTGACTCTCAGGCATTCCCAGTGGGAAGATAAAAAGATAATTAGAATAGTCCTTGATTCCAGACTGCGCTTTCCTCTTAAAGCCAGGATACTTCAGACACTTGACAAAGGCAATATAATCATCTGTACTTCAGACAAGGCACCTTCCCGTAAGGCTGATAAATTGGAAAAAAAAGGAATCAAAGTGATCCGCTTTCCTTCAGAGGACTTAAAGATACCCATAAAAAAGGTTTTAAAAAGATTGGGAGAAGAAAAAATTTCCAGTGTTCTGGTCGAAGGCGGTGGAATTCTGACGACCTCTTTTTTGCAGGAACATTTAGCCGATAAAATAATAGTAACTCTTGCTCCCAGCCTGATTGGAGGCAAGAAAGCTCCCGGCTTTTTCCAAGGAACAGGGGTTCAAAGTATTCAGGATGCTCTCCGGCTTAAGAAATCACATTGCTTCCAGATTGGATCCGATCTGGTTGTGGAAGGATACCTCTGATGTTCACAGGAATAATAACCCATCACGCTATATTCAAGGGCTACAGCAAGGGAAAAACAGAAATAATCCTAAAGGCACCGCTAATAACTTCACGCCTGGCCCCCGGGGAAAGCCTCTCCGTTGACGGAGTCTGCCTCAGCCTCGTCAGAAAAACAGATGTTTTCCTTTATTTTCATTTATCTCAGGAAACAAAGGAACTGACAACCCTGGGACATCTCTTGCCCGGCTCGCATCTTAACATCGAATTCCCGGCTACTCCAGAATCATTCCTCAGCGGGCACCTGGTCACAGGACATATTGATGGAACAGGCAAGATTATACGCCTTTCCCGCCGGGGAGAGGGAAAAAGAATTCGAGTGAGTTTTCAACCTTCTCTCAAAGATTTTTTTATCAGCAAGGGAAGCGTAGCCGTTAACGGCGTAAGCCTGACCATAGCTCAATCGGGAACAAATTTTTTCGAAACAGAGCTCATCCCTATTACCCTGAAAAAAACCAATCTCGGAGACTTGAAAACAGGAGATTTAGTTAACATAGAATGTGACATAATCGGAAAATATCTGTATAATTGGATGTCCAAAAAAATTAATAAAAAAGAGTAAGCCCATGTCTCCTCAATCTTCTGTTTCCACAGTAGAAAAAGCCATTCAGGCAGTCAAAACAGGTAAAATCATCATCATCGTCGATGACGAAGACCGGGAAAATGAAGGAGATTTAATGGTCTCCGCAGAGAAAGCTACTCCGGATATAATCAATTTTATGGCCAAACACGGACGTGGCCTTATTTGCCTCCCCCTTACCAAAGAACGCTTAGAAGAGCTTAATCTTCCCTTAATGGTTCCTGATAATACAGCCAGATTCCAGACTGCCTTTACAGTTTCCATTGATGCCAAGGAAGGAGTCACAACAGGCATCTCCGCCCATGACCGGGCGAAAACCATCCAGGCTGCCATCGACCCCAGGACGAAACCTTCAGATCTGGCCCGCCCCGGTCATATTTTTCCTCTTCAGGCCAAGGAGGGCGGAGTTTTAGAAAGAGCCGGGCAGACAGAAGCATCTGTTGATCTTTCCCGTTTAGCCGGCCTGAAACCAGCCGGAGTAATTTGTGAAATAATGAACGAAGACGGCACCATGGCCCGAATGCCCCAGCTCATCCTCTTCAGCCAGACTTATGACATTCCCATCCTGACCATTGCTGAGTTGATCAAGTACAGGATGCAAAATGAATGCTTAGTAAAGAGAATTGAGGAAGCTGATCTTCCGACAAAATACGGAACCTTCCGGATTATTGTCTTTGAAGATTCCATCCATAAAGAACACCATATTGCCCTGGTTAAGGGAGAAATCAAGAAGAGTGAACCAACTTTGGTCAGAGCCCACTCCCAATGTCTTACTGGTGATACCTTTGCTTCTTCCCGCTGTGATTGCGGAGATCAGCTTCATCTGGCCATGAGCATGATCGAAAAAGAAGGAAAAGGAGTGGTTCTATATATACTCAATCAGGAGGGCCGGGGAATCGGTTTAGTCAATAAAATTAAGGCTTATGCTCTCCAGGATGAAGGTTCTGACACAGTGGAGGCGAATACCCGCCTTGGATTCAAGGCAGACCAACGGGATTACGGTATTGGGGCCCAGATACTGGTATCCCTTGGTATTACCAAGCTTCGCCTGATTACCAATAATCCTCGAAAATTCATCGGCCTGGCTGGTTACGGTCTGGAAATTGTCGACAGGATTCCCCTGGAAATACCTCCTAATAAAAATAACCTTAACTACCTAAAAACCAAAAAAGAAAAAATGGGGCATATCTTAGAGATGGTCTAACCTTGATGAAAAACGGCCAGACGGGAAAACAACAGCCCTTCGGGAAAGCCAGGAAAAGCGGGAAGACTACCGGAGCTTCTCAACCATCTGAAATAACTCATCCTGCCATCCTGAAAAAACCATCTCTTCCTGAGAATGTTTTAACTGCTGCTAACAGAATTATCCAGATTAAGGATAAATCGCTTCGTCTTCGTTCCCTGAAAGAAAAAATCAAGGATCCATTTCCTCAGATGAACCAGCTTTTACTGGAACTCCTGGTCGACTCCAGCGAGGAAATAAGGGATTTCCTGATTTCTATTCTGGGAGAAAAAGAAGACCTGGAGTTAAATGAAATTTATCCAAAACTCCAGGAATCTCCCTGGTATATCCGGAGTGCTGCTTTACGGATACTGGAGAAAAGGAATGATCCTTCAGCCCTCCCCAGAATAAAGCCTCTTCTTGGAGACTTGAACGCTGATGTCCGGAAGACCGCGGCTCAGACCCTGGGAACTCTGGGCACTCCTGAAGCCCTGGCTTTACTGGCCAAGCTTACCCAGGATTCTAATCCTTATGTAGCCAAAGCGGCTAAGGAAGCCATGGAAAAAGCCAGCCAATTGAAATTTGTTTAAGATAAACAAGGACTGAAAATATTCTTGATAGACTATTAAGGAGATTCTTCACTTAAATGGTTTTTCCAATATATCAAAAAAATAGATAATGACATTATTCCTCCAAATATTTTACGACAATTGACTTTGGTTTCTCTTCCTCGTTGTTTAAACTGTAAAATGAATCTTCGATCACGAATCTCCTAAAATGGTAAATTGGGAATTTTCTTTTCCAGAATAAAGGTCACCGGTCCGTCGTTTATTAAATGAACTTCCATTAATTGTCCAAAGCGCCCGGTTTTAACCGGCAAACCATTTTTCTCAAGCTCACTTAATAATTTATCGAACAAAGCTTCCGCTCTTTCTGGCTCTTCTGCCTTATCGAAACCAGGCCGGCGCCCTTTTTTGACCGAAGCAGCCAGAGTAAACTGGGAAACAGCCAGAACTTCGCCTCCGATATCCTGAAGAGAAAGATTCATTTTCCCTTCATCATCTGGAAAAACCCTCAATTCTGCCACCTTTTTAGCCAGGTATTCAACCACATCGGACTCATCCCCCCGCTCAACTCCCACTAACAGACAGACACCCCGGCCAATTTTACTGACCTTTTTTCCCTCTATAACAACCGAAGCTTCTTTTACCCTCTGAAGAACGATTTTCATCTCACTTCTCTCTTTTATTACGGCCTAATTTCTCTTTTTTGAAAAGGGCCTGGAATTCTTTCACATCTTTTTTGTTAACAATATACTGAAGAATCATATAAAAGGCCATTCCAAGAAAAATGGCTCCGGCTAAAAGAAAAAGTTTTTGCAGGAAAATTTCTCCTGTCTTTTCCCAGTTCCGGCCTATCAACCAGACCAGAACTCCCATCACTACAGCTGCTCCAGCGGATTTGAAAACGAAGCTAAAAATTTCTTTCCTGGGAATTTTTCCTATCTTTCTTTCGAGAAGATAAAAAAGAAGGAAAAAATTAAGCACCGAGGCTAAAGAAAGAGCTAAAGCAATCCCTCCCACCCGGAGCGGTCCCATAAGAAGAAAAGAAGACGAGATATAGGAAATCATGACAAAGAAAGCCACCACCACCGGAGTTCTGGTATCCTTCAAGGAATAAAAAGCCGGCGCCAATATCTTGACTCCCGAGAGAAAGGGCAGTCCGAAAGCAAAATAAAAAAGACAGGATGAGCTCATGGCTGTCGAATGAAAATCAAAAAGACCTCGCTGAAAAAGAACTTCAATGATAGGCCGGTTAAGAATAACAAGCCCCATCATAGCAGGAAAAGTAACAAAGGTAACCAGCTTAAATGAAAAAAGAAGGGTCTTTTTCATATCATCGATTTCTTTTCTGGCTGCCAATTCGGATAAAGAAGGCAAGAGGACAATGGATAGGGCAATAGAAAAAAGGCCCAGAGTCAGTTCTTCCACTCTGGAGGCAAAATAAAGGGAAGAAACACTCCCTTCTTCCAGAGTGGAAGCCAACATGCGGCTGAGAGCAAAGTTAATCTGGGAAATCCCCACACCAAAAATGCCGGGTATCATTAACTTGCCCACTTTCCGCACACCTGGGTGGGAAAAAGACAGAAGCGGAGTAAATCTCATGCCCATTTTCCTGAGAAATGGCAGCTGAAAGCCCAACTGCAGAATTCCTCCCAGAACCACTCCGGCTGCAAAGACATAAGCTGGTTCTTCCACTTTGCCTGCGAAAATAGCGGCCAGAGAAATGACCGCCAGATTAAAAAGAACCGGTGTAAAAGCTGGGACGAAAAACTTATGGAAGGAGTTAAGAATAGCCATAACCAAGGCTGCCAGGGAGATTAAAAAAATGTAGGGAAACATGATCCGGGTAAGGATAACGGTCAATTCCCACTTCCCCTGAATATCCTTAAAGCCATATCCAATGATTTTGACCAGAAAAGGAGAAAATATTATTCCCAGGACAGTCAAGACGGTCATAACCAGCATGAGGTCAAAGAAAAACATATTGGCGAAACGCCATAATTCCTTTTTTGTTTTTTCTTTCTTTATTTGGGTAAAAACCGGAATGAAAGCCGCAGTCATGGCTCCTTCTCCGGTTAAACGCCTCAATAAATTGGGAATAACGTAAGCAATGGTAAAAGCATCAGCACTCCTGCTTGTGCCCAAGAAAAAAGCCTGAATTACATCCCGGATAAACCCGAAAATCCGGCTGAGCAGAGTAGGAGCAGCTACAACTAAAGTAGATCTGACCAGTCTTTTATTCTGACTGGCTCTCTCATTTGTGTTCTCAAATGAATCCAAAGCTACCTCTTTTAACAAAGCCGTAAGCATTTCCTTTTCTGTGATAGAGACAGTCTATTAAAGAGAGGAAGGGTATGGGATGAGGAATCCCCTGTGAAGGCTGAGCCGGCATGGTTTCTCTCTGAAGGAGAGGAGAGCAAAGCCCGAACGGGAGCAAGATTCCTCGCTGGGGAATCGAGCGGGTGACGAATCCCATCCCCTTCTTCTCTTTACGGTTTTGGAAATACTTCCAACAAAGCTTTCCCGGTTGACAATTAATCCAAGTTGACATATCATAATTTCCCTTTTGGAGGAGAGAAATATGGCTCAACATCAATCCGCCATCCGGCAGTGGAGAAGAAATCTTCGTCGGAGAGAAGTAAACAGAAGAAACAAATCTGCTGTGCGTTCCGAGGTTAAAAGAATTAGGCAAGCCCTTGAGGAAAAAAAAGCAGAAGAGGCTGCCCGGTTGCTCCCAAAAGCTTTCTCCCAGATTGACCGCTGCGTTAAAAAAGGAGCTATCCACCGGAGCAAAGGAAACCGCCTGAAATCCCGGCTCAGCCGGCAGGTGGCCATGCTTAATCCTTCCTCTTCGAAATAGACTCTCTCCTTTCCCATAAATTACAATATCCATAAAAGAAATCTTCCAATAGTATCTGAGAGGAAAGAGCCGAGCTTTTCATCAAGTAATCTTTTTGTCTTAGAGAAGAAAACATTTCCTCAATTTGTTTAAAAGTCAGATTGTCAACCAGGTGAAAAAAAGAGCTGAATTTCTCTCTATACAACTTGTAAAATTGTTCTTTAATTTGAGGTCTTAGTTCCTTAAATATTTCCTTTCGGTTCTTCTTTCCTTCTTTTTCCAGAAGCTTGGCATAATAAATATCCCTGAAAACTCGCACTAAAGCTTGAATAAGACTGCCCGGTTCCATCCCTTCTACCAGAAGACTGTTACCAACTCTTACACACTTTTCGAAATCAGCCTCCATCAGACATTTCTCCAGTTCCCATTGATCATAGGATTTCATCCAGCCAGTAACTTTATTGATGTCGTCGGCTTCGATCAGCTTTTTATCCCCTACGAAAATAGCCACTTTTTCTATCTCTTTCTGAATAATGCCCAAGCCAGGACCGGCGAGCTCCAACAGCCTGCTTCTGGCTTCTGAAGTCATCCTTTTTCCGAAAAAAGATAGCTGATGATTTACCCAGTTTTCCAGATATTTTCCCTTTAGCGGTTTCAGTTCTTTCATGGAAACAGTTGTCCGGGGAAGAGAAGAAAAGAAGCGGTAAAAAGAAGAATTTTTTCTGAGCCTTCCTTCAATGATAATCAAAAGGACAGTATGTCCAGGGGGAGAAGAAAAATACTGTTCCAGGAGTTTTTTATCCAAAAGAGATACCATCTCATATTTCATCTTTTCTCCTTCAACCACCACGAATCGGCGCGAAGAAAAAAGAAAAGGTAAGGTCCTGGCGTGGTCAATAATTTCATCCCATCCGTAGCTGTCAAGATCAAACCTTGTCAGGTTGAAATCCCGGGCATCCTCGCTGATTGATTGTCTCAGCTCGTCGATAAACTGTCTGGCTAAAAAAGTTTCTTCTCCATGAATGAAATAGCAGGGGAGAAGTTTATCTTCCTGGATTTCGCTGCCAAGAAAAAAACTATACACTCCCTAAAATCCCTCCAGGATAGTAATCACCAGGCTCCGGGCGAATTTATCAGCAATTTTGTCAATAGCTTCAGTCTCCACCGACTCAAAGTCTGAATCAGTGGGTACTTCGTATTCCTGTTGATAAACAAAACTCGGGTTGGAATAGATTATCCGGTTACGGACCAGATCTCTGAGAACTACTTTGGCCACAATAGTAATATTGTAGCGGTCTGCAGAGGCATCGCCGGTAAAGGCTATTGGATTCACCTGGAATGAAGAGATTTCCCCCAGCAGAACTGCATCTGCACCTTCTGTTTCTCCTGAAATTTCAATATTTCCCCTGGCTACCATCTCTTCAATTACCTTCTGGGTCAATTTCACATCGAGTTCAAAGCGGGTTGTCAGGTTCTTGAACATGGGAACATTGACTCGTTCGACATGAGGAGGGAGGGAACTTCCTACTCCTCGAAGGTGGTAGCCGCATCTGATAAAAGTAAGGCAAATTATCAGCAAAACCGTTGTTTTTTTCATGTCTCACCCATTTTAGCCAATTCAAAGAACTATATTCACTAATTTGTTCTTTATGTAAATAATCTTCCTTATGCTCATGTTTTCAATCTGTTTCTTTATCTTGGGAAGAGATAAAGCGATTTCTTTCACTTTATCCTCTGATGTATCCCTGGAAACCTGAAATCTATCCCTGAGTTTACCATTCACCTGGACCACAATAGTAACCTCCTCTTCCCGGGACCATTTCCGGTTATATTCAGGCCACGAATGGCCGGCTAAAAAATCGCGACGCCCTGTCTGTTCCCATAGTTCTTCGCCTATGTGAGGGGCAAAAGGAGAAAGAAGTTGAAGCATGTTTTCCATGGCTTGCCGGAGAAGGATTTTTCCCTCAGGTGTTTTTTTCAGACCTTCTGTTTGTTTTTTCATCACATTGAACAACTCCATAATTGAGCTTATGGCTGTATTCAGGTGAAATCTCTTTTCGATATCTTCGCCTACTTTCTTTATGGTCTGATGTAACTTTCGATTGAGCTCTTGCCAGGAGTAATCATTTTCTTCTTCCGCTCTGGTATCAGGGTTTTCGCTAAAAAAAAGATCCCTATTCTCCATGAAGTACCACCAGATACGGTGGAGAAAACGGTAGCAGCCCTCTATCCCGGACTCATTCCAGGCGAATTCCTTCTCCGGGGGAGCAGCAAAGAGAATGAACAACCGGAGGGAATCAGCTCCATATTTTCTGAGCATCTCATCCGGATCAACAATGTTTCCCCTGGATTTTGACATGGCAGCTCCGTCTTTGGTGACCATCCCCTGGGATAGAAGCCTGGGAAATGGTTCGTTTAAACGGACCAGACCAAGGTCTCTCAAGACCTTGCAAAAAAACCGGGCGTAAATCAGGTGAAGAATGGCATGTTCCACTCCGCCAATATAAAGGTCAACCGGAAGCCAGTAAGAAGCAGCCTCGGCCTTAAAGGGAACATCTTTCTCGCGGGGAGAACAGTATCTGAAGTAATACCAGGAAGAATCGAAAAAAGTATCCATGGTATCAGTCTCTCTACGGGCTTCTCCCCCACAACCGGGGCATTTGGTCTGAATAAAAGGTTCTGCTTTCTTTAATGGAGACCCCTCTTCGCCGGTAAGCCTCATCTCCGGAGGCAGTTCAACCGGAAGATCTTCATAGGGAACTCCCATTATACCGCACCGGTCACAGTAAATCACAGGAATTGGTGTTCCCCAATACCTCTGCCTTGAAATCCCCCAATCTCTCAACCGGTAAAGGGTGCTTCCCTTTCCAAAACCTTTTTTCTCGGCATAACGATTCATTTCCAGAATAGCATCCAAGGATTTCTGGCCGGAAAAAGGGCCTGAATTGATTAAAAGACCATAATCTTCAAAGACTTGGTACGGTTCTTGGGTTTTTTTGTTTCCTTCTGGAGTTATGACCTGTCGAATAGGAAGGCCATATTTTCGGGCAAACTCGAAATCACGTTGATCATGAGCTGGAACAGCCATAATAGCCCCGGTTCCATACTCCATCAGAACATAATTTACTATCCAAAGGGGAATCTCTTCACCTGAAAAGGGATTGATTGCCCTCTGGCCAGTGTCGATACCTTCTTTTTCCACTTCAGCGGCTTCTTTTTTCAGGCGCTGCTCTGTGATTTTTTGCTGAATCCATTCCCGGAGGCTTTTGCTCCTGGGGGGTTTTTCTGTAAGCTTGAGCGCTAAAGGATGTTCCGGCGACAAAGCTAAAAAGGTGGCTCCATAAACAGTATCAACCCTGGTAGTAAAGACAGCCACAGAATCAGTTTGATTTGACAGGGGAAAAGAAATGGTGGTACCTGAACTTTTGCCGATCCAGTTCTTCTGCATGGTCAATACATGCTCAGGCCATTTCTCCAGACTTTCATGACCGGAAATAAGTTCTTCAGCATAATCAGTTATCCTTAAAAACCACTGTTCCATTTCTTTTTGTTCCACTACCTCTTCGCAACGCCAGCACCTTTCTCCAATCACCTGTTCATTGGCCAAAACCGTCTTGCATTGAGGGCACCAGTTGACTTGCCCTTTTTTCCGGTAAGCCAAGCCTTTTTCTAAAAATTTCAGGAATAGCCATTGGTTCCACTTATAGTATTCAGGCAAACAAGTGGATATTTCCCGGTCCCAATCATAACTAAACCCCATTTTCTTCAACTGACTTTTCATATAGGCAATATTTTCCAGGGTCCATTTCTGGGGATGAACTCTATGTTTAATAGCAGCATTTTCTGCCGGCATTCCCAAGGAATCCCAGCCAATGGGATGGAGTACGTTATTGCCCTTCATCTTTTTGTAACGGGCAATTACATCTCCAATGGAATAATTCCTGACGTGCCCCATATGAATTTTTCCTGAAGGATAAGGGAACATTTCAAGGCAGTAAAACTTATCTTCCTCCGGTATCTCCTGGGAACAAAAAATCTTTTTCTGTTCCCACTTTTTCTGCCATTTGGCTTCAATTGCCAAAAATTTGTAATCGTCCTTCATTTTTTTCTCGCTCTGTATTTTCCGGAAACCTGCCAGGTAAAATCCAGATATTCTCCCTAAATCAAGTTTAAATATTAGGTTTAGCACAGAGAAAAGTCAAGGCAAGGCTTCCCGTCCTTCAACCTTCTTCTCTTGACAAAAAAAAGAATTTGAAAAAAAATTGAATCTGCAGTTCTGGAAAGGTACCAGGCTCGGGAAAGAGGAAGAAGGATGAAATCACCTGGAAAGTCTTTTTTTGTAAAAAAACTTTTTCTTATTCTCTATTTTATTCTCTCAACAACGGCTTTTACTTTTCAACCGCAAACCTTGCTTGATGACATGGGAGTTCCTTTTTCCCTAACTGCTCCTCCCAAGAGAATTATTTCCTTGGCTCCAAATATTACAGAAATCCTTTTTGCCCTTGGGAAAGAAGATAGGCTGGTCGGAGTCACCAGATTCTGCGATTATCCGGAAAAGGCTCAAGAAAAAGAAAAAATCGGGGGAATTGTTGATCCCAATATCGAAAAAATAATTTCTCTAAAACCGGATCTCATCCTGGCCTTCCGGGGAAATCCCTTATCTGTCATTGAAAGGTTGAGAGCTCTAAACTGCCCGGTATTCGTCCTGGATCAGGGAAATACCCTGGAATCCTTGTTTCCCATGATCGAGAAAATAACCCAGGTCACCCACGCTCAAGAACAAGGCGAAGAGCTTCTTCAAAATTTGAACAATCAATTCAAGGAAATTAAAACTGCCTTAAATGGAATCGAAAAAAAACCCCGGGTTTTTCTTTCTCTCCACGGGGGAGAGCTATGGACCTGCGGCCAAGACAGTTTTCTGCATGATCTGATTACTCAGGCAGGAGGAGTGAATATTGCAGAGAAAGTGAAAAAACCATGGTTTCCTTTGCGCGAGGAGGAGCTTTTAGTTAGTAATCCGGAAATTATTGTTATCCTGGCCAGCTCCGGTAAAATTTTTTCTCAAGCCAAAAAAGAATTCCTGGAAAATCCGGTTTATAAAGAAATAACAGCAGTAAAGGAAAAAGAAATATATTATCTGGACGAAAACCTGTCCAGCCGGCTCTCGCCAAGAATAATCACAGCCCTCCGTAGGCTTGCCCGAATTTTCCACACTAAACGTTTTTCTTCAACTTAGTTCATCCCAGGCAACAATATCTTCTTCTCCAGCTCTCTCGCATCGAATGAAATTTGGGGAAAAAGCCAAAAAAAGCATAATATACCCTCTCTCAATAAATTCCTCTGGAAGTGACCTTTCTTTCATCAAGATTGAAGCAATGCATATTTGACAATAATCCCAATTTTTATTATTTTATTTAATACACATGGAGTTAACACTCAATCAATTTCTTCTTCTGGTACTGACCCTGTCAGCAGCGGTGGTGGCTGCTGTACTTGTTGTTTTTCTTCTCCAGATGAGAAAAACCGCCCGGGAAGGACAGGCGGCTCTTGTTGAGTTCCGTTCGTTCATCCATCACCTGGAAGAAACCACCCGGAGCCTCAATCTTAAATTAGAGGATGCCGGAGAAATTCTGGATGCTTCAAAAAAAGTTGCTTTTAGCCTGTCAGAAATAGCCTGGTTCACGGCTTTCAAAGTCATCCGGCCTTCTTCCAGGTACTGGCCGCTGGTGTTTCCTCTTGTGCGTCTCGGGTGGAGGCAATTAAAAAAAAGAAAAAAGGAGGATAAACATGGCCAACAATAAAGGTTCTTCTGCCTTTGAAATTACTCTTTCTTTCTTGTTAGGCACAGCTACAGGACTGGTTCTGGGAATACTCTTTGCTCCTGCAAGTGGAGAAGAAACCAGGAAAAAAATCCAGGAAGGTGCCAAGAAAACAAGAGAAAAAGCTAAGGAAAGTTATGGAAAAATCGCTCAGGAAGCAGAAAAGGGAATAAAGGTGGTTCGGGAAAAAACAACAGAAGGAATAGATACTATCAAAGATTTTGTTGAAAAGAAAAAAGAAGAGCTATCCAAAAAAGGTGTAGATGTAGCAAGCGAAGAAGAGAAATAATTTTCTCTTTTATAGCTTGATAATACAGACTATCGCGAGCAACCGTAGAGAGCATGGCGATCTCAATCTAATCTGCGGAGGGATAAAACCACCACGGGCAATTATTGAAAATTATTAGTTGCTGACACTTTTTTCAAGTTCAGATTGAAAGGAATTCCAATTGAAGGGAAAAACCGCAATTAAAGAAATCCACTCAATGGAAATTCTCGACTCAAGAGGAAACCCAACTGTCCGAACCAGGGTGCATCTCAATGGAGGTACTGAAGGAATTGCTTCTGTCCCCTCTGGAGCATCCACCGGCACCCATGAATCTCTGGAATTAAGAGACGCTGATCCCGGACGTTACCTGGGGAAAGGCGTACTCAAGGCCATCGAGAATGTGAATAACATCATCGCTCCTGAGCTCAAGGGATGGGATGCTGTCGAGCAGGAAAAAATCGACCGCCACCTCATCCAAATGGATGGCTCTCCTTCCAAAAGCAGGCTGGGAGCCAATGCCATTCTTTCTGTTTCCATGGCTGTAGCCCAGGCCGCTGCCAAAGCCTTGGAAAAACCTTTATACTTCTATCTGGCAGAAAATGACGGCCGAGCTGTTCTTCCTGTTCCCATGATCAACATACTCAATGGAGGTTCTCACGCGGATAACAATGTGGATATTCAGGAGTTCATGATTGTTCCTGCTGGTTTGTCAGATTTCCATGAAGCTATTCGCGCCTCAGCGGAAATTTTCCATAATCTAAAAAAAATACTCAAAAAAAGAAACTACAGTACTGCGGTGGGCGATGAAGGAGGATTCTCACCGAACCTCAAGTCCAACCGGGAAGCCCTGGATCTAATCATAGAAAGCATTACTGCTGCCGGTTATTCACCCGGGAAAGATATCTTCCTGGCTCTGGATGTGGCTGCTTCTGAATTTTTTGAAAAAGGTTTCTATGTGTTCAAAAAATCAACCGGCTCCCGTAAAAATGCCGGGGAAATGATCACCTTTTACCAGGAGCTAATAAAGAACTATCCCATTATCTCATTGGAGGATGGGCTGGCCGAGGATGACTGGGATTCATGGACAAAACTTTCCAAAGAGCTTGGCCAAAAAGTTCAACTTGTAGGAGACGATATCTTTGTAACCAATCCAGAGCGGCTAAAAAAAGGAATTAAGAAAAAAGTAGGCAACTCTATCCTTATTAAACTCAATCAAATCGGCACTGTTACCGAGACTCTGGAAACTATCCAGCTGGCAAGAAATGAAGGATATTCCACCGTTATCTCCCATCGCTCCGGTGAAACAGAAGACACTTTCATCGCAGATTTCAGCGTGGGAACAGCCGCCCTTCAAATCAAAACAGGCTCTATTACCCGAAGTGAACGGGTAGCTAAGTATAACCGCCTCCTGGAAATTGAATTGCAGCTAAGGGAAAAAGGGAAATATGCCGGCCTGGAACCTTTCAGGAAATATCTGAATTAAACTGGTTGATAAACTGAAAAAAAATTTTTTCACCTCGTTGCCAATGGATTTTCCCTAAGTTGAAAGGAAATCAGTTTGAGTAAAGAGCGAAAGAAAGAGTTCCTAACCCACTCCCAGCTCCCAGTTAAAACCACTTACACCCAAGAAGACTTGGCCGGTTTTAACCCTTCCGAAGCCCTTGGTTTACCAGGAAAACACCCTTTCACCCGGGGAATCTATCCTAATATGTACAGAGGAAAACTGTGGACCATGCGCCAGTACGCAGGGTTCGCCACAGCGGAAGATTCTAACAAGCGTTACCGCTACCTTCTCTCCCAGGGCCAAACCGGCGTGAGTGTTGCCTTTGACCTTCCTACCCAGCTCGGCCTTGATTCAGACAATCCCCTGGCTCAGGGAGAAGTGGGCAAAGTAGGAGTGGCCATTGATTCAATTCTGGATATGGACAGGCTTTTCTTCAGTATTCCTCTTGAAGAAATCAGTGTTTCCATGACCATCAACGCCACAGCGGCCATTGTCCTGGCCATGTATTTAGCTGTAGCTGATTCCAGAGGATTTGATTGGAAAAAGTTATCCGGAACCATCCAGAATGATATCCTGAAAGAGTATATAGCCCGGGGCACCTACATCTTTCCGCCCGGACCCTCTCTGAGACTCATTACTGATACCATCTTTTTCTGCCAGAATAATGTTCCCCGTTGGAACACTATGAGTATCAGCGGTTACCATATACGGGAAGCAGGAGCGACCGCTGTTCAGGAACTGGCTTTCACCTTGGCCAACGCCACAGCTTACCTTCAGGCCGCTGTTAAGGCAGGATTGGAACCTGATTCCTTTGCTCCCCGCCTTTCCTTCTTCCTGGCAGCTCATAACAATTTTTTTGAAGAGGTAGCCAAATTCCGGGCCGCCCGCCGTATTTGGGCCAAGATAATGAAAGATAGATTCAGGGTTAAAAATCCAAATAGCTGCCTATTCCGATTTCACACTCAGACCAGCGGAGCAACCCTGGCCGCCCAGTCTCCCGAAAATAACGTTGTCCGGGTTGCCCTTCAAGCGCTATCCTCGGTCTTAGGGGGAACTCAATCACTTCATACTAATTCCCGGGATGAAGCTCTTTCCCTTCCCTCTGAAGAATCAGCCCGCATTGCCTTGAGAACACAGCAAATCATCGCCTATGAGAGCGGAGTAGCTGATACAGTCGACCCTCTGGGAGGATCTTACTTTGTAGAAACTCTTACCAACCAGCTCGAAGAAAGGGTTTGGCAAGAGCTACAAAAAATTGAGGATATGGGAGGAGTTGTGACAGCCATTGAACAGGGTTATATCCAGAAAGAGATTCAGGAAAGCGCCTACGCAGCCCAGAAATTAATGGAGAAAGGCGAAAATATTGTGGTCGGCCTAAATAAATTTAAAGACGAGAACAAAAAGCTTCAATTTGACCTTTATTACCCTCCAGAGGAAGTCGAATCTGCCCAGAAAAAACGCCTTCACCAGCTCCGCCAGGAAAGAAATAACCAGAAAGTAGATAAAATCTTAGCTCAGGTGCAAAAAGCCGCCGGATCTGGAGACAACCTCTTTCCTCCTATTTTTGAAGCAGTTAAATCACTGGCCACTCTTGGTGAAATTACTGAAGCACTTAAAAAAACAATGGGTGTTTATCGGGAATTGTTCACTTTCTAATAAAGCTGGATTATTCACGAGCCGAAGTTGCTGCAGATGCGAGGCACAGGACACGCAGCTGTGGCCGCCCACCGCAAGTGCCCTGTAACGAAGCAGATGGGACAAGATCGGCTCGCCCAAAGGGTAAAAAAGGCCGATTTTTAAATAAAAAATTGCTGACAAAGTTTAAGAAATTTACTTTCTCTAAGTACGCCTTAAGAAATTCTCTTAAGTCATTCATAGTCTTTGTGATATATTAAGTATCGGCCTTTTTTATGAATAGTTCAGGTAAATTTGTTTTCTTCTTTTATATATTTTTTTGATTGTGTTACCTTTTGTGTGGATAAGAGAGCATCCAGTATGGCCTCTTATCATACATATCTAATCATACTAAAAGAAATAGAGCCCTTAATTTGAAGAATGACTTGAGGGAGAGTTCTTGACTTTCATCCGGAGCAAACTTAAGATGAAGGCATGTTTAGGAGTCTGGGAACAAGAAAAATCTTTATTTTTTTCTTCCTCCTTATTTGCTCTATTGTAAACTCAATGGCGGTAGATAAAGTTACCGCCCTTCGCATCAAAAGAGAGATAAGAAATATCGAAGAAGAGCTGATCAAAATCCGGCGTATCATCCATATGAATCCCGAATTGAGCAACCAGGAACAGGCTACATCTAAATTAATTGCTTCCAAGCTACTGCCCTTTGGACTTGATGTTCAAAGCAATGTTGCCGGAACCGGTGTAGTTGCCCTGCTTCGAGGCATCAATGACGGGATAACCATTGCCTTTCGAGCTGAAATGGATGCCATGCCTATCGAGGAACGCACAAATCTTCCCTATCAATCTCTGAATCCCGGGGTAATGCACGCCTGCGGTCATGACATCAATATGGTTATCGCTATGGGAACTGCCATGGTCCTTTCCTCGCTTAGAGAGACCTTAAAAGGAAACGTTAAGTTTGTTTTTCAACCGGCCCAGGAAGCCTCTCCTTTTGATGGAGAAAGTGGAGCCCGGCTGATGATCAAGGAAGGGGTTCTGGAAAATCCCTCGGTTGGAGCTATCTTCGGCCTTCACGCCTGGCCGGCTGATGTGGGAACTGTTTTTCTCTCCTCTGGCACTGCCTTGGCCGGTTCAGACTGGTTCCGGCTGACTATAAAGGGAAAAAGTGCCCCTGCTTCCAAACCTCAGGAAGGAAAAGACGCCCTCTCCTTAGCTGCCCAAGTGATGGTAAGTATTCAGTCTCTTCTTGGACGAACAATATATCCTGCAGAACCTTACATTCTATCCTTCGGAAAAATCCAAGGAGGAACCAGAGCTAATATTATTCCCAGGGAAGTCCAATTAGAGGGTGTTATTCAGGCATTCAATCCCTCAACTCTTGAAAAAATCCGGCGCTTTATGGATGAAGCTGTCAGAGGATTAAGCAAGTCAGTAGGAGCCGAGTATGAGCTTGCTTTTAAAGAAAAAGCTCCTCCTCTTTACAATCATCCTGAGCTTGTAGAACTCATCAGACCATCAATAGAGGAAGTCCTCGGCGAAAACAAAATTAACTCCTTGAATCCTCAACTCATTTCTGATGATTTCAGCTACTTCAGCCAGAAAATCCCAGGTCTCTACTTGCTTTTGGGAGTAAAAGATCCTGCCTGGAAAACAATGACTCCTCTCTATAGCTCCACCTTCAGCCCGGATGAAAGAAGTATTTCCCTGGGGGTTCAGTTCATGTGTCATCTCCTTCTGGACTGTTTGGAGAAACAAGTTAATTCCAGCTATCAACCGGATTAAACTGGCCAAATGGCTGCTCCCTTTTTCTTTTTAGGTCTTTCACTGGCAGGAGGTATTCTAACCTCCTCTTTTTTTCAATTAAACAAGATATTCTGGGCTGTCATCCTGATCGTTTTTCTGTGCGGAGGCTGGCTTTCCTACTCTATTCTGAGGAAGCTCGCTCTTGCATTTATTCTGGCTCTTTGGGCCACTTTTTCCTTAGGAGCTCTTCTTTACACTCACCAGGATCAGCAATTCAGGAACAATCAGCTTCACCTTTTAACTTCCAGTGATTACATTGACTTTCAAGGCAAGCTTTTCCGTTCCCCGGTCAAGGGAAGAGACAGATACTACCTTTTTCTCAAGATTGAAAAAACAGCCTACCACAACGAAGAAAAAGAGATAAAAGGACGGCTCAGGTTAACCATCCCGGAATCAAAAGGAGTGGAAAAAATTGAGTCTTTACATCCGGGTGATATGGTTATAGCCAGTGCCAAATTGACTCCTTTGAGAGAATTTAGAAACTTTCAATCTTCAAACCAGATTCAATTCTTTAAGAACCAAGACATTCATAACCGGGCCTTCACCAAGTCAGCCCAACTTATCAGAAAAACAGATTCTGCCTCGAGCTATTCTCTCATCCGCTTCATTTCCAAACTCAGGCAAAAAGCAAGAAGCTTTCTTGAAGCCTGGTTTTCCCGGCCGGGGAAAAAAGGCCTCGCCCCAGAAGGAGCGGTGTTGGAGTCACTTCTCCTTGGAGAAAGAGAACGCTTGCCTGAAAATCTAAGCCGCTCTTTCCAGAGTGCAGGCCTTTTTCATCTTTTCGCCATCTCTGGAGCACATATCGCCATTATCTCATTCTTTCTCTATTCAGTTTTTAGATCATTCCGCTTTTCGCTCAGGCTTTCCTCGGTTTTGCTGATGTTTTTTTTGATATTTTTCGCTTTCTTTGTCGAAGGAAGAGCTTCTGTGCTCCGGGCCACTATCATGACTCTGTTTTTTCTCTTGGGCCGGCTTATCTTCAAGGATGTTCATTTCCTCAACACTCTGGGAGTAAGCGCCTTTCTTCTTCTTTTTCTCAATCCATCTGACCTTTTTCACGTGGGTTTTCAAATGACCTTCGGGGCCACTCTTTCCATAATTCTCTTCTTCCCAAAAATTATCAAGCTCCTCCCTGTCCTTCCTCTAAGAATAAGCGAACTGTTTGCTGTGTCTCTTGCAGCTCAGTTGGGCCTCCTCCCTCTTATGATTACTTATTTCAACCGGGTAACTTTCACTGCTCTTTTTCTAAATTTAGGAGCAGTTCCTCTTGTCGGTTTCATAATGGGATCAGGATATATTTTCCTTGTCTTTTCGTTCCTGCCGGCCTTCCTGATGAGAGCGGGTGCTTTGGTTCTTGAGTTTTCAGTAAAAACCTTGATCTGGCTTTCTCAATTGAGTGAACACTTCCCTGTCCTTTCTTTCCGCATACCTACTCCCCACAACGTATTGATTCTGGGTTACTTTATAAGCCTTTTAGCGGTTCTTATAATCCCCGTAAAGAAAAAAATCTTGCGTTTTGCTTTCTTCTTCTCTTTCCTTATTTTTTTCACCCTTTTGGTCAGTCATCCCTTTTGTCCCTCAGTCAGCTCATTAACCCTTACCACAATTGACGTCGGCCAGGGTCAATCGATCCTGGTGGAATTTCCGGGTAAAGAAAAAATGCTCATTGACGGAGGAGGATTTTTCGGAAGCTCTTTTGACGTTGGAGAAAAAGTGGTCTCTCCATTTTTATGGCGGAAGGGAATAAAGACCATTGATTACTTAGTACTAACTCACGCTCATCCCGACCATCTAAACGGGCTATTAGCTGTCGCCCGTAACTTTAAAATCAAGCACTACTGGGAAGCAAGCTCTCCTTATTTCGATGAAACTTATTCCACATTCAGAAAGACCTTGCCATATTCTGTTCAATATCAACTCCTTTCCCGTGGCGATATCAGAAAAATAGGTTCCACTTCAATTGAGATTTTACACCCATCCTCGCCGCTTCCAAATGTGAGTGAAATTAATAACGATCAGTCCTTAGTTATGCGCCTTGTTTACGGCCAAACAGCCTTTCTTTTTCCTGGAGATATTACAGAGAGCTCAGAAAAAGAAATCATCCAGCACTATCTTTCGCTTGACAGCCAGGTTCTTCATTCTCCTCACCATGGAAGCAACTCTTCAAGTTCTGAAGCTTTCTTGGAAAGAATCAATCCCCGGATTGTGCTCATTTCCGTGGGCAAAGACAATATCTATAACCTTCCTCACTTCCGGGTTCTGAAAAAATATAAAAACCTGCCGGCAGAAATTTTCCGGACAGATCGGCATGGAGCTGTTGAAATCACCTCGAACGGAACCAGCCTTAAGGTGCGGACTGCTTCCAGCCCATCCTCAAATTTTTCCTTTTCCTTGAATTGACTCTTTTTTAATAGTGGATTAAAATAATAACAAATAAATGTCAGTTAAAAAAATTTTCGGGATTGGGGGAGTTTTTCTCCTCTGCTTCCTTCTTGTCCAGTCTCAAAGCCTGGTGGAATTAGCCAAGAAAGAAAAAGAGCGGCGGGAAAAGCATAAAGATAAAAATGTTCCTGTAGTCACCAATGCCGACCTTCAAAACTTGAAGAAGAAACCGGCAATTGAAGTCCCTTACGAAATCGAAACCGAAGCAGAATCCTCGTCCCCTCCTGAGCTTTCAACCTCCCGCATCAGAGTAACTCAGGCCGGAGCCTCTTCCTCTCAAGATTCCGCCTCCCAGGAGAGAATTGATACTAAAACCGAATCTCTCGAGGAAGAATGGCAAAAAGCTAGAGAAATGGTGGGTCTTCTCACTCTAAAAATGAATGCTCTCTGGCAGGAATTTTACAGCTTAGATGATATGACATCGAGAGACAAAATCCAACAGGAAATAAGCGACACTTATCTTCAGCTTCAAAAAGCCCAGCAGGAAGAAGAAAAACTCAGAGAAGAATTGGAAAGACTCACACCAGTCAAGAAAAAGTAATCCACTTTCCTAACATATTCCAGATGAGTATAAGTCTGTTTATTAATCTGGATTATTCACGAGTCGAGGTTGCTGTAGCTGCGAGGCACAGGACTGTGGTTCTTCACCGCAAGTGTCCTGTAACGAAGCAGATTCGCCAAGCGCGGCTCGCCTGAAAGGTAAAAAAGGCCGATTTAAGATAAAATGTAATATTAGAGTTTTAGAAACTTACTTTATATGCGTACGCCTCAAGAAATCCTCTTAACTTATTCATACTATTTGTGATATAAGAACTAGGGGCCTTTTTTATAAATAAGTCAGGTTAACTCCAGCTGCAAGTAAATTCACTATCTGAAATAAATAAAGGAAATCTGAACTCCGAGCTCCCTTTCATCCGCCGAATCGGGAAGAACTTCTGCCGGCTTGAAAATTTTATCAGTGGCAATGGTCAGGATGAATTCTTCCTTTTCTCCCAGCATATCTTTTTTAATATTATAGGAGCGTTCAAAATGGCTTTCTTCAGGAACAAATTCATCCAGCACGATGTCATTTATTCTAAATGATAATGTCTGCCCGGGGACTGCTTCAAGATTAGCTCCCCCTCGAATAACCAGCAAAGCATCCCGGTGAGGATTATCTATAATGCACCTGGCTTCCTGGGCCGTCCAGCGCCATTTTTTCAGGTATGATTGAGGATCTTCCTCCAGGTTGTGCCAGCCTTCTTCATAGATAATTTCCGGTGTATCCAGAGGAGGGGGAATTACTTTGAGTTTTTTGGAAAGTACTTCCCGTCTGGATTCACCGGTTCTGTCATAAGGAGAATAAAAACCAATATCGAGCTTCAGAGTCTCTTCACCCTTGAAAGACGGATCGAATTCATCAATAAAAGAAGGAATATAGATTCGGCGAGAATAAACATATTCTTTCTCTGGTTCCCACTGTGAAGTAGGAGTTGGAGGGAAATGATCGTCCTGGAAAAGAAGATTATTACCATGCCAGAACTGGACATAAATATTGTAATCCTGGCTTATTTTTTCAAAATCGCTGTCTGTGGTCCAGATATAACGCATATCTGTAATAAGGGTGTCAGACAATTTCTCATCCGAAAAATCAACAGCCAGGTTTACTCCTTCGACCTGCGATTTTTTCTTGCACCCCGTTACCAGGCCTGTCAGGGTTAAAACAAGAAATAGGGAGATAACTTTTCGCCGCATTGTTTTGTCCTCCTCTTGATTTTCAAAAAGTCAGGTAAATTATAAGCAACAAGGAAAATAAAGTAAAGAGTAAAGAAGGGGGACGTTCCCCAAAGGGACACCCCTTCTTGAGGAGAAGCTAATTTATTTACTGTGTTTATGGCGAATAAACATTATCGACATAGAAAAAAAATAAAAATCTAATTGTTCAGGGAAAAGAGTGTCCCCTTGGGGAACGTCCCCTTAACCCCCTTAACTCTTGAAAGAGGATAGGGAATGAGGTATATTCAGCGGAAATGAATATTTTTGTTTCCCCCCTTGTCCGGCTTTACCAGGGAGGAAGCCTGTTAAAAAATTTACTTTATAACCTTGGTCTTTTCAAATCACGGAATTCTCCCATCCCGGTTATAAGTGTTGGCAATATTTCCTTTGGCGGGAGTGAAAAAACACCTCTTGCCCAGCATATTCTTTCTTTGCTTTCTGAAAACGGCTTCAAACCTGCTCTTATATCAAGGGGTTATAAGGGAAGCTGGGAGAAGTCCGGAGGAATAGTCGCTGACCACCAGGGAATTCATGCCAACTGGAGGAAAGCAGGAGATGAGCCTTGGCTCATAGCCAGAAACGTCCCTGGAGCAGGAGTTCTGGTTGGCCGTGACCGTCACCGCTCTTGCCTGCGGGCATATCAACACGGTTACGAGATTGCAGTCCTGGATGACGGCTTCCAGCACCGCCGTCTCAAGCGTAACCTGGACATTGTTCTTTTTAATCCCGGGGGCAACCCTTTTCTCCGGGAACCTGTTTCTTCCTTAAAAAGAGCCCAGATCATCCTTCATAAATCAGAACTCTCTGCAAAAGAAAAAAATTTACTTCATGATAAATTTCCCCGTCAAAATTTTTTTGAGTACTCAGTCAAAGCCAGAGGAATTTTTTCTCCTGAAGGAGACCAACCTGTTTCCAGAAATATTTTCTCAGGAAAAAAAATCCTTGCTTTTTGCGGAATCGCTTCTCCCCTGCGTTTCTTCAATCTTCTCCAGCAAGAAGGATTGAATATCGTATCCCTAATTAAATTCCCAGATCACCATTTTTACCCTATTTCAAGTTTAAAAAAAATCAATTCCTGTTTCCATAAGAACAAATGCCAGATATTGTTGACCACTGAAAAGGACATGGTCAAGCTCCGGGATCGGCCTGAAATGAAAAAGCTTCCTTTGTGCTATTTAAAAATTGAACTAATTCTGGAAAAAGCATTCACTACCACCCTTCTTTCTTTAGCCAGTCAATGGAAGACATGAATCAAACTTCCTCAAAAGAAAAAATAGAAGAATTATTTTTTCACTTTTTTTCAGGAATAATTTCTTTTCTTCCCCGTTCATTTTGCCTGTTTCTGGGCATTTTTCTGGGAGACTTATTCTTCTTTTTCGACAGCAAACACAGAGGGATTGCCCTTAAAAATCTTTCCCTGGCTTTTGGGGCATCAAAGCCTCCCTGTGAAATTCATCGCCTTGCCCGTTCATCCTTCCGCTGGTTCGGCCAGATGCTTCTCGATACCCTCAAGTTCGCTAATCTTGAGGAAGAGAAAAAAGCTCTTCTTATTTATATTGAAGGAAAAGAACATCTTCAGCGCGCCTTGAGCTTGAGGAAAGGAGTACTTCTCTTCTCCGCTCATTTCGGAAACTGGGAGGCAGCTATTTATTCTCTTTCCCGTATAGGGAAACTCAATGTCATAGCACGTCCTCTGGATAACCGGCTGCTGGAAAAAAGACTCCTGAAGCTCCGGAAGAATTTCGGGACAGATGTAATCTACAAACACGAAGCAGTCAGATCGGTAATCCGCAAGCTTCGCTCCAATGAAATGGTAGCCATTCTTATTGACCAGAATGTTCTTCGCAGCCAGGCCGTTTTCGTTGATTTTTTCGGCAACCAAGCTGCTACCACTCCGGCCCTGGCCGCCTTTGCCGTGAGAACAGACTCCCCCATCCTTCCAGTTTTCTGCGCTCCGCTACCGGGAGGAAAATATAAACTTGTCATCCTGCCTCCGGTTAAAATCAATAAGGAAGAAAACACGGAAATCAGAATGTTGAAAATAACTCAGCAATGCACTAAGATTATAGAAGCCTGGGTCAGGAAATCTCCTGAATACTGGCTTTGGTTTCATAACCGGTGGAAAACAAGGCCGCTTCAAGAATTTTCTGAATAATAGCGTTGGACAGAAGAAAATGAGAGCCGACAACCGTGCCTTTGATCAATTAAGACCCATTTGTTTTGTTACAGACTATATGGAATTTGCTGACGGTTCTGCCATGATTGAATTGGGAAAAACCAAGGTGATTGCCGCAGCTTCCATCGAAGAAAGAGTTCCTTTTTTTCTCAAGAATTCGGGAAGCGGCTGGATTACAGCCGAATATTCCATGCTTCCCCGGGCCACTGAAAAAAGAACATTGCGGGAACGTAACGCCAGGCTTTCAGGCCGGACGCAGGAGATTCAACGTCTTATCGGCCGCTCCCTCCGGGCAGTAACCGATCTGGTTATCCTGGGAGAACGGACCATCCTCATCGATTGCGACGTGATCCAGGCGGACGGGGGAACTCGGACAGCTTCAATCACAGCTGCCTTTGTAGCCCTCGGCCTTTCTCTCAAAAAGCTGCTGGATCAGAGAACCATTCCAGAAATACCTCTTCGTCACCTGGCAGCTGCCACCAGCGTAGGAATTGTTGATGGCCGCTTCCTTCTTGACCTTGACTACAAGGAGGATGCTGAAGCCTCTGTGGACATGAATGTGGTAGAAACCGATACCGGGCACCTGGTAGAAGTCCAGGCTACAGCAGAAAAATCTCCCCTCCTTAAAAAAGATTTCGACTCCCTGCTGGAACTGGCCCATAAAGGAGTCAGAGAGCTTATTCACCTTCAAAAAGAAGCTCTTAAAGAAAAAAGTCTCCTCTTTATGGCCTACGGCGAAAGCTAAAAACAATCATGACTGCCAACAAGAGAATTCTGGTTACCGGAGGAGCTGGTTTCCTGGGAAGTCACCTCTGCGAGGCGCTTCTTGAGAAGGGAAATGATGTTCTCTGTGCCGATAACTTTTTCTCTGGTTCCAAGGATAATATCCTTCATTTACTGGCCCATCCCTACTTCGAGCTCATCCGTCAGGATATAATTCATCCCCTCTTTGTTGAAGTGGAGGAAGTTTATCATTTAGCCTGCCCCGCTTCCCCCATTCACTACCAGTACAATGCTATTAAAACCATAAAAACCAATGTCATGGGAACAATCAATATGCTTGGCTTAGCCAAAAGAGTTCAGGCCAGGATACTTCTCGCTTCTTCTTCAGAAGTCTATGGTGACCCTGAAATTCACCCGCAGACTGAAGACTATTGGGGTCATGTAAACTTCATTGGACCAAGGGGTTGTTATGATGAAGGAAAAAGAGTGGCTGAAACTTTGATGATGGACTATTACCGCCAGAACCAGGTGGATATTCGTATCGCCCGCATCTTTAACACCTACGGACCCAGAATGGCTGTCAACGACGGCCGGGTCATCAGCAATTTCATCATTCAGGCCCTCCAGGAAAAACCATTGACCATTTATGGAGACGGCCGTCAAACAAGATCCTTTTCTTATGTATCCGACATAATCGAAGGTGTAATCCTTTTGATGGACAAAGAAGATTTCCATCACCCTATCAATCTGGGCAATCCGCAGGAATATTCCATCCTGGAAATAGCCAGGAAAATTATTGAACTTACCGGCAGTTCATCTTCGATCATTCATATAAGTCTTCCCCCTGACGACCCGGAACGCCGCTGTCCTGATATCTCCCAGGCCAAACAATTACTAAGCTGGGAACCCAGGGTTAAGCTTGAAGAAGGCCTGAAAAAAACCATTGATTATTTCCGGGAGAGATTGAAAAACTGCTGATACCTGAAGCTTTGGTTAAAAAATCCTTTAAAAAGCCTCTCTCTATGATTATAATAAAAGCTCTATTTTATTAAGGCTAAAACCTAAAAATAGAATTTAGCCTGATATGGGAATGATATCAAGGAGGCAGCAATGTCATTAATCTCTCAGGTCATCCTTATCGGCATTATCCTCGTTGTCGTTGCCTTTATCTTTTTTCTTTTAGCCAAGCAGTACAGGAAAGTCGGGCCCAACGAAGTCCTTATCATATCCGGAGGCCGGAAAAGAACCATTATTGAACCAGACGGGACCAAAAGAAAAGTCGGTTACCGCTACCGGGTTGGCGGAGGAACATTTGTCTTACCCTTTATCGAGTCTTTTAACATCCTGCCCATGGAAGTCATCACTATGAGCATAAAGACTCCTGAAGTCCATACTCACAGCGGAGTGCCTGTTATGATCAACGCCACAGCCCAGGTAAAAATCGATTCCTCAGAGGATATGATCCGGAAAGCAGCCGAGCAGTTTTTAGGTATCGGCAAAGACGGCATAAGAGATGTTTCCACTACCATTCTGGAAGGTAAAATGAGGGATGTTATCGGGAGTATGACTGTGGAAGAAATTTACAGGGGCAGACATGAGTTTTCTCAAAAAGTTATTGAATTATCCCAGGAAGATTTTGCCCGTATGGGTTTGACTGTTATCTCTTTTTCTCTGAAAGACATAAGTGATACCCAGGGATATCTCGATGCCCTGGGAAAACCCCAGATTTCAGCCGCCAAAAGAGACGCCACTATTGCTGAGGCGGAAACCGAAAAAGAATCCATAATTAAGTCGTCTCAGGCCCGGAAAGAAGGGGAAATAGCCAGACTTCAGGCTGAAGCCCTAATCGCCAAAGCCCAATGGGAGAACGAGGCCAAGAAATCAGACTCTCAAGTGTCGGTTAACCAGAAAAAGGCTCAGGCTGATTTTGCCTACGAACTGGAGCGATTCCGTCTGTCCCAGCAGATAAAAAAAGAAGAAGCCGAAGTAATGCGTATAGAAAAAGAAGAATCTATCAAAATCGAAGAACTGGAAATCAAGCGCCGTGATAAAGAACTCCAGGCAAGTGTCATTAAGCCGGCTGAAGCCCGCAAACTCCAGATTATCTCAGAGGCTGAGGCAGAAGAGTTTCGTCTTTCGGCTGAGGCCAAGGGCAAGGCTGAAGCCCTCAAGCTGGAAGGTCAAGCCGAGGCAGCCAGCCTCAAAGAGAAGGGACTGGCCGAAGCCCAGGCCATGCTGGAAAAAGCTAAAGCCTGGGAGAAATTCAATCAAGCAGCCATTCTGGAAATGTATCTGGACAGCCTCCCCGAGTTAGCCAAAGCGGTTGCTGAACCCTTATCCAAAGTAGATAAAATAATCCTGGTTGGGGGAGACAAAGGAACAGGAGCCAGCAAAATTACAGGACAGGTAGCCGAGGTGCTGGCACAGATGCCTGAAGTAGTCAAATCCTTGACCGGAGTGGACATCCAGGAGTATCTCAAAAACAAGTTATCCTCTGAAAAAAAAGCCGAACAAGAGGAAGACTAATCCTCTGAAGAGTTGATCCAATGAAGGTATCAGAAAAAGCGAACCTTATCGGGGAATCCCCCACTCTTAAAATAACAACCAAGGCCAGATCCATGAAGGCCCAGGGAATAGATGTCATTGACCTAAGTGTAGGGGAACCGGATTTTCCAACCCCGGAAAACATCAAGGCAGCCGGCATAGAGGCTATCCGGGAAAATTTCACCAAATACACCCAAAACGAAGGCATCCCTTCCCTTAAAGAGGCCGTTATCAAACGTCTTCGGGAAGACTGTGGACTTGACTATGAACCAAACCAGATTATGGTCTCAACCGGGGCAAAGAGCTCTCTTTTTCATCTGGTCCAGGCTCTTATCAATGATGGAGACGAAGTAATTATTCCTGCTCCTTACTGGGTCACTTATCCGCATGTAGTTACCCTGGCCAAGGGTAAACCCGTAATTGTTTCCACCAAGGAGGAAAACGGCTTTCTCCTGACTCCTGATGAATTGAAGGCCAATATTAATCCTGCTACTAAAGCTATTATACTGAACAATCCCTCAAATCCTACCGGTGCCGCTTATACCAGGCATCAACTCGAGTCCCTGGCGGATATAATCCTTGAGGAAGATATCTTTGTCATCGCTGATGAAATCTATTCCCGTCTGGTCTATGATGGCTTTCGTTTTACCAGTTTTGCCTCCCTGGGAGAAGAAATAAAAAACAAGACCGTCATCATTAACGGGGTTTCCAAGTCATATTCCATGACCGGCTGGAGAATAGGCTTTGCCGCCGGACCGGAAGAAATCATAAACGGAATGGCCAAAATCCAGAGTCACACAACTTCCAATCCCTGCTCCATTTCCCAGAAAGCATCTGAAGAAGCATTCAAAGGGCCCCAAACAGAGGTATCCAAAATGCTGGCGGAATTTCAGCGGCGCCGGAACTATGTTTTAATGCGCCTTCAGAGCATTCTTCAAGTATCCTGCTTCAAGTCTCAGGGAGCTTTTTATCTTTTCCCCAATTTTTCTTCCTACTACGACAAGGAATACAACAATTTCCGCATTAGAAACTCTTATGGTTTGGCTTATTATCTACTTAAAGAGGCCAGGGTAGCAGTTGTTCCCGGTGATGCTTTTGGCTCGGATGATTACATAAGAATTTCCTATTCCACCTCCATGGAAAATCTGGAAAGGGGAATAGACCGCATTATTGAAGCTGTCTCTAAATTAAAAACTCCCAAAAAAGCGAAACAAGTGCTCCTCCAGAACAACATTACCCGGCACAAGGGCTCCGTGCCTGTTGACGCAAACATCTCTCTTCAGATGAGAGAAGTCTTAGTAGGAGAAATGGAAAGCCATCTCAGTTACGAAAATTACTTTGAATGGAACGCCAACATAAATGGAGCTGTTATTCAGCTCCGGACAAACGTCTCCCATCTCTATGACTTTTGGATGGAAAACTGGTACCCGGCCCAACTGGAAGCAGAGCTTGAACCACACGGAGTGATTTACGCAGTGGATGGTATCCCTGGCAGAGAGCCGCGGGCTTTTTACAACCGGGATACCAAAACCGCTGTCCTGGTAAATGTCGACAACTACGCTCCTCTCCGCAGCTTGGCGCTGGGAATGGTTATGGACATTTCGGAACGGCTGTTCAATGTTCAAGGAGTGAGAGGGATGAGTGCTGATGTGGACGGCCAGGGGCTAATTTTAATCGGCCCTAAAGGGACCAATAAAACAGAGCTTTTTTTCTCTCTTCTTGAGGAAGAACCCTTCCGGCTTCATTCCAACGACCTGGTTTTCGTCCGCTTTTCCGGTGGAGCACCTGTGGCCGATTCAGTGGAAAGGAAGCTCTTCGTTCCCACAGAGGCAGTGGAGTATTATCCCCGCCTGGCCGGTCTGTTTGATACAAGCAAATGTGAAAACGTAATCACCCGCAAGGAAGACTGCCGGAATGAAGAATGTCTCCGCTTGGACGACTGCCGCTTAGACAAAGGCTCTCCTTTCTGTTACAAAGCTTCATCCAAAGCAATGGCTCTTCTTGATCCTTATTGGATCGGCGGGCCAAAGAAACACACCAAGAGGACGGCTCTCCGCCGGCTCTTCCTGCTTCGTTTTGATAAAACATCTCCACCTGTTGTTAGTATAGAACCTGAAGATGCTCTGCGAATCCTGGAAATGGGTGAAAGTCTTGGCCTGAAGCGCATCCTCAGCCCCAGGCAACCACAGCCATTTTTTAATCCTCATCTGTTGGTCCAATCACCGGAAAGGCTTGAACTTCAGAAACAGTTCTTCAAACGGCTTCTGGAAAACACCGGTTGTTATCTCTTTAACAGCGGCACCGGCTCGGCTAATGAACTCAAGCAAAAAATACTGGGTGAGGAATAAAAATTTAACTTTATTCATCTTCTATGAGGCATAACTTTTATCATGGTAAAAGATAAAATTTACAATCAGGACGCTTACCGCAAATTCAGCCAGGAACTGAGGAAGGCCTTGCAGGGCCCAAACATCAAAGATACGGATCTCAAGTGGCTGGAATCGCGGGCCAAGGTAACCGGTGTAAAAACAAAATACGGCTCATATGGCTGGCGCTCAGCTATCTCCAGCCGTATAGCTCCCAAAACGGTCTACCTGGGGAGTGAAAAAGTAAGACTCCCCCGGCCTACTTCTCTCCAGCGTTCAATCATTGAAAAAGCGCCGGAACAACTGGAAAAAGTACTCCATTTAGTCCGGACTCTTCCTTTTTATCGAATAAAAAGGAGAATGGGTGATAACAGCATCTACAATCCTTTCTGTAATCTATATGTCTCTGAAGCTGACCTTATCAACTACCGGCTGGGATTTATGTGGGGAACCACTATGTTCAAACCGAATAAGCGGCCCGGACCGGAGGTTATCATGCTTCACATCCCCGAAGAACATCCTTTGCGGCAGCAGGTTCTGGTTCTGCCAGAGGATAACATCAATATAGCCTTAGGAACCGACTACATGGGCGAAGATAAGAAGGGTTTTCTCAGACAGGCAATGTGGACCGCTGATCAAAAAGGGATGTTGGGCCTTCATGCCGGCACCAAGCTGGTCACTGTCCGTGATCCCAAAGGAGAACTTAAGACCTACGGAGTTTTTCTTTTTGGCTTGACCGCCACCGGAAAATCAACCTGGTCCTGTCATCAGCTCGGCCTGAACCCAAAGAAAGGCGAAAAAACTCTGGTTACTCAGGACGACATCGTTTTTCTAAAAAATGATGGTTCCGCCCTGGGCTCTGAAAATAACTTTTTCGTAAAAACAGATGTTGAAAAAAAATACCAGGAAGCCATGTACAATGCTCTGGTCGATAAATCCGCCCTTTATGAAAATGTTATGATCAAAGCTGACGGGACAGCCGATTTTATGGACGAAAGCCTGACCGCCAACGGAAGAGCTGTTATTCAGAGAAAAAAACTTCAGGTTAAAATAGACGGCAAGATGGTCGATATCTGGTCAAAATCAGTAGATCTTCCCCCACTCAATGAGCTCGACGGATTGATTTTTGCCTTTATCACCCGGCGTAACACAATTATGGCTTTTTCGCAGGAACTAACACCGGAACAGGCAGTCCTGGCTTACCTATGGGGAGAAAGCACCCACAGTTATGCTTCCCAGCCTCACAAAGCCGGTGAATCAGTCCGTATTGTGGGAACCGACCCTTTCATCATTGGCTCCAGGGCAGTCAAAGTCAACCGCTTCTATGAAATTGTGATGAGACTGGTGGAAAATAATCCCGGTAAAGTAAAATTCATGCAGTACAACACCGGAGGAATGGGCGAAATTATTGAAGAGAGCCGGGAAGAGGGAAAGCAGAAGAAAAAAATGATCCGCAAGGTAAACCGGGTGCCTATTGATTTAATGGCCAGAATCCAGAGAGGAGACCTTAGAGGAACCAATCATTACCAAAAAGGACTCCTAGGAACCAAGGAAATAAAAAAAGCCGAAGGGCAAAATCTGGATGAATGGGATATACATAAATATTACAGCCGGGAACAGATTGATTTTTACATCAAGGATTTAGTGGAGGGACGCCGGGAATTTACAGAAGAAATTGCTGAAGAAGGTTTGAAACCGGAAATACTCTATGCAGCCGAACGCTCCTTCCGGATAGACAAAAGCGGTGAACGGAAGAAAGTTTTTATGCCGGGGGAAAAAGAGGAAAAGGTAGAAGGGGAAAAGGAAAAAATTGAATCTTTCCCGCAAGCCGCTTGGGAAAGCAAATCCCGTCCCCGCCGCTCAAGCTTCCGGCAGCGATAAAAATCCTAATTACTGACCCTCTCCTCCAGCTCCTCAGCCAGGAGATGGATAAGAAAGAGATGAACTTCCTGAATCCTGGGGGTAGATGAAGAAGGCACTTCGAAAAGATAATCTGCTTGAGAAGCACATTCGCTTCCCTCTTTTCCGGTGAAAGCAGCGGTCAGCAAACCTTTTTCTCTGGCCAATCGAAGAGCCAGAACGACATTCGGTGACCGGCCGCTTGTGGAAAGCCCCAAAGCCACATCTCCTGGATCTCCCAGAGCTTCTACCTGCCGGCTGAAAATCCTATCAAAACTCGAATCATTAGCTGTTGAGGTCAGAATGGAACTGTCTGTGGTCAAGGCTATCGCTTTTAGGGGAGGACGTTCTTTCTGGTACTTATTGACCAGCTCAGCCGCAAAATGCTGAGCCTGGGAAGCACTGCCTCCGTTTCCGAAAATAAGAATTTTTTTCCCTGAAGAGAGACGCTCCCAGACCTCATTCGTAAATTCAAGAAAGGCTTTTTCCTTAAGAGAAAAAAATTCCAGGAGAGCCCTGGTTAGTTCTCCGGCATTGCTTTGATAATCCATGAATCTCACCTTTATTAAAACTAATACTCACGGCGGGGATACCGCCAACAAACAAAAGAATTTTCTATTCTGTATAACAAACTTTTTTCACCTTTCTCGCCCGTCTCGCTTTTCTTGCCCTATCCAGGCCAGATAGACAAGATAGATGAAATAGACTATATTTGCTGTTTTCGAACTAATCATTTTACTCCTGTACGAAATTTATTGATGATCTTACTTTCTGAATTAATAGTGAGACATTTGATTTATCAAATCCATAAACATTAATGGGACGCTGAAAATCCACTCGAACGTTTCCTGCCTTAGCAAAAAAACTCCCTTTGGGCATTAGCTCAAAGGTGCCGTTTATGGTGACCGGGACTATTGGAACCCGGCTCTCTAATGCCAGAAAAAAGCCTCCCCGTCTGAATTCCTGGAGGCGGCCGTCACGGCTTCTGGTCCCTTCAGGAAAAATCAAAAACGAATAGCCTTTTTCTTTTATCAACCGGGCAGCTCTTTGGATAGCCTCCCGTCCTTTTCTTATCCCCTTTCTGTCTACCGGAACAAACCCCACAAATTTCATGCTCAGTCCAATAAAAGGAATCCGAAATATCCCTTTTTTGAGTATAACCCTTACCGGCTTGGGGATTGCCCAAAAAAGGAGAGGACCATCGAGAAAACTGAGATGATTGGCCATAAAAATATAAGGGATCTTCCGGTCAATATGTTCCAGTCCCTTTATCTTAACCCGGATACCCAGAATTTTTCTGCCCAGGCCCATGGCGAATTTACCATAAGTTAATAGAGGAGATCTCCAACGGGTGAGGAAACAGAAAATAAGCAAAGGAATTGCCAGAAGAACCAGAACAACATAGATCAGAAACAAAATTATTGTCCGCACTTCGATGATTATACCAGGAAACTTTTAAGGTTCAAAGAAAGCTAATAACTTTGCCTATTTTTAGCTTAGTTCGAAAATAACAATATGTCTGTTTAGTCTATTCGGTTTAATTAGTTTATCATGTTCATCTGGTTTGTCTGGTATAGTTAGGTAAAAAAGCAAGGCAGAGGGTAAAATTGAGACCAAATAAACAAAATAAACGAGACAAGCGAGATAAACAATATAGAAGGGCGAGAT
>CAYTTR010000007.1:2513-79210 GCA_964440805.1 uncultured Eubacteriales bacterium | reverse complement strand
TCCGTGGTTTTTGAAAACAAGACCGTATTTAAAACGGGGATCGCGGTATAAATCCCGGATTCTTTCCCGATAAGCCAGGAGAACCAGCCGGAGCTGTTCAGGGCTCAATTCAGCAATATCTTCATCATGCTTGGTGGTCTCGATTATAACCTCGTGTGCTCCCAATCCTTCCATCATGTCATAAACTCCCATTCCGGTCCGCTTTCCACTGGCTTCAATCATCAGAGCCGGGAACTTATTGGGAACAACCCGCACCTTCCAGCCGGGAGTGTTGGGGGCTGTATGGGGCTCTCGGACAGCCCAGATTTCGGGAGGTGTTTTACTCTCATTTCCTTCACAGAAAGGACAATCTGTAATCTGGTTGTGTTCTGTGCTTTCCTGTAGATCAGAAGGCCTGGCTGCTCTTTCTGTAGAGATTATCACCCATCGTTGTTGCAGAGGGTCGTGTCTGAATTCCGGCACGTTGGATCGTTCCTTCTCCTAAGTAAAATTCATAGAAAAAGATATTTTAATAAAATTGTTTGCCTTAATCAAATATTAAGGGGGACGTTCCCCAAAGGGACACACCTTCCCCTGGAGTCATTGGCAAAAAGAGAAAGTATTAAAATATTATTTTACTTTCCAATTTATCAATTTCCCTCCGACTAAACTAAATGAAGCAAGAATGTTGTGTCTTCAGGTCGAGGGAAAAAGGTGTCCAGTTGGGGAATGTCCCCCTTTTTTACTAAATTACTGTTCCGTTGGGGAGAATACTGTTTTTGGGAATAACCAGAATGCCATCCCTTATTACATAATTTTCTACTTCATTTTCCATAATCCCTTTGGCGTTTATCAGTCTAACTCCCCGGCCTATGCGGGCATTTTTATCAATTATAGCGTTGCGGATTTCTGTTCCCGGTCCCACACCAATCGGAGGGATATCCTTACTGCTGTTTCTGCTTACATCATCCTCTGTTTCAAAAAAATCTGCTCCCATGATAACAGCTTTTTCCAGAAAACATCCGTCTTCTATACGAGACCGCACTCCTACAATTGAATTAATTATACGGGAACCATTAATTATGCTTCCTTCGTTTATAATTGAATTAGAGATCTCCGAAGAAATAATTTTTGAACCGGGGAGAAACCTGGAATGGGTGAAAATCGGCCTCTCTTCATCATAGAAATTAAACTCTGGTATGGGCTGAGTTAGGGACATATGAGCATCGAAAAAATTACGGATAGTGCCTATATCTTCCCAGTATCCATCAAATAAAAAGCCATAGACCCTGGCCCGTTCAATTGCATAGGGAATAACTTCCCGGCCAAAGTCTTCAACAGAAGTGCTCTCTAGAAGTTCTTTCAGCACTTCCCATTTAAATAAATAAACACCCATGGAAGCAAGATGGGAACGTCCGGCTGCTTTTATGCCGAACTGGTTAAAAACTTCTTCAGGTACCGCCATATCTTCAATAACAGAAGGCTGCTTGGGTTTTTCCTCAAAACGGACTATCCTTCCTTCTGAATCTACTTTCATAACTCCAAATTGAGACACCTGATCAGGAGGAACACCGCAAACTGAGATACTTATATCTGCATTCTTTGCACGATGAAACTCGATGAATTTTCGGTAATCCATCCGGTAGAGATGATCTCCGGATAGGATTAGAATCAAATCTCCCAGATTTTGAAGAAAAAATAAATTCTGCCGAACGGCATCCGCCGTTCCCTGGTACCAGTTCCTGTTTTTTAAAGTCTGCTGAGCGGAAAGAATGGTCACAAAGTCTTTGTTGAAATGGTCAAAACGATAGGTCAAAAAAATATGACGGTGCAGAGAAACGGAACTGAATTGGGTCATAATAAATATTTTTTTTAATCCGGAATGAATACAATTGCTGACTGTACAGTCAATCAGCCGGAATCGCCCGGCAATAGGAACCGCCGGCTTACTCCTGAATTTTGTCAGGGGATAAAGGCGGCTTCCCTGCCCTCCTGCCAGAATGACTGAGATTACTTTTTTGCTCATACTTCTATAATATTATATAATAAAAAAAATAAAAAAAGGCAATAAAAGCTATGAACAGAAAATTCATTACCGCTCTTAGGCCTTACATGGAAAAAAGGCTGGAAGAAATTAAAGAAGCTGATATTCTTGTCGGCATTCCATGTTTTAACAACGAAGATACAATCGTCCATGTTATCCAGATGGTTTCTCATGGATTATTCAAGCACTACCGTAACCTTCGCTCAGTCATTCTCGTTGCAGATGGCGGCTCCACTGATGATACCCGGGACCGGGCTTATGAATTTCAGTTAAAACCCTGGCAGGAAAAGTTGATTACTATCTATCGGGGAATAGGAGGAAAAGGCTCTGCTCTGCGCGGCATATTTGAGTCCGCTTTCTGGCTGAAAGTGAAAGCTTGCGCCTGCGTTGATTCTGACTTGCGCAGTATAACTCCTGATTGGATTCACTTTCTGCTGGATCCGGTTCTGGAAAAGGATTATCAATTTGTTGCACCTGTCTATTCTCGCTATAAATATGACGGAACCATCACCAATAACATTGTTTATAATATGGTCAGAACTCTTTATGGAAAAAGAATCCGCCAGCCAATCGGAGGAGATTTCGCCTTCTCCCGCTATATAGCCAAACATTTTCTTGAACAGGATGTCTGGACTTCAGATATCGCCCGCTACGGGATTGATATCTGGATGACAACCACTGCCCTCGTAGAGAAGAAGAAAGTATGCCAGGCCAATTTAGGGGTAAAAATACACGACGTCAAAGATCCTTCGGTTTCCTTAGGTCCCATGTTCCGGCAGGTCTGCGGAACCCTTTTTGCTCTCATGTCCTGCCATGAATCTTTTTGGAAAGATATAAAAGGCAGCCACCCGGTTCCTACATTCGGCATGCAGGAATTTTTTGAACCTGAGCCCATTGAAGTTAATCAACCCAGGATGGTCAAGGAATTTCAAGAAGGCATGCGGCTTTTTGGAATTCTGTGGAAAGAGATTTTCTCCGAGGAGGTTTTTAAAGCTTTAATGAATTCTTTTCATCAATCACCCGAAAAATTCACTCTCCCTGTTGAGATTTGGGTGAAAGTTCTTTTTGAATTAGCTGCTAAGTATCACCATATGACAGAGCATAGAATCAAACTTCTTTCCTTAATGACACCTATATACTTAGCCCGAGTGGCTTCTTTTATCAATCAGACCAGAGACATGAATTCTGCCGAGGCTGAAGAATTAGTGGAAGAGCAGGCTCAAATATTCGAAAATCAGAAAGACCTTCTTATCGACCTCTGGTTCAACAGCTCCCCTCCAGAATCGCTGGAAAGTGTTCTCTCAGAATAATATTGAATTACAAGAATAATTATCCCACACGTCCTGGCAATAAACCATCAGGATCTATTTTAATCTTTTTCGGTTTAACCGGTGCCTGGAACTCAAATTCCTGAACCGGTTTTTCTACCACTACCATCCTTTTTACCACCCGGTCTTCCTCTCTCCATTCAAGCCACAAGGGAAAAACAAACAGTTTTTCCGGCTGAATAACTTTCACTTTGAGCGAAAAAACATTTTCTTTTTTCTCAACCTTAGAAGACACATGTGCTTTTGGCAGATAATGAGTATCAAACCAATTTTTAAAAAAAACATTCAAATCACGGTCAGAAATTTGGTTAAAAGTGCGAAAAAAATCTGACGAGCGGGCGGCCTGGAACTTGTATTTTTGAAAAAACTCATTGAGTCCCTGGTAGAATAAATCCTCTCCCAAAATGTCCTTGAGCATCAAGAGAACCAATGTGGTTTTATTGTAGACAATGGATTGATAAGACTCAAAATCAGAGTAACTAAGCCTTGCTCCAAGAGTTATGGCTCCCTGATCTGTATACTTTTCTGCTGTTCTGACCAATTTTTTAAGAATCGAACGGAACGTCCTATCATCGTTTCGGTCAATTAGATAAATCAAAGCAGAGAATTGGGCTAAGCCTTCGCTAAGCCATTGATCATGATAGGTTTTCCAGCTCACACCCTGTCCCCACCATTGGTGAGCTATTTCGTGAGCCAGAAAATATTCATTCCACTGGGAAAAATCAACGGGGCTGTAAAGGTATTGGAGACGTTGTGATTTTTGAAGTGATGGAACTAATTCATTGAGGACAATAAATGAAGCCGGACTGTGCCCTCCTACTGTAGACCAGAGACGGCGTATGATATCCAATTTCTGATAAGGATAAGAACCGAATCTTTTTTCAAAAAAATGCAGGATTTTTTCGGCATCTTCAATAGTCTGTTTTTTGGTAAACCTGACCTCACTATTCCGGTAGTAAGAAAGAGGAACAGAACCATCTATGGTATCGATTAAGTTGAACTTACCGGCAATAAAAGAAATATATTTAATCGGTATCTCAGTTTTAAAAGTAAATATCCTTTTTCTCTCAAAATTTTCATCTTCTTTGACAACATTGTTGACATCAACTTTTTCATCAATCATCTTCCCATTGGAAAAAACCTGATAATCCTCAGGAACAGATAACCTTAAAGTAGAAGTGAAGTAATCATCATCGGACGGATTTGGATACCAGTAACTGAAATGAGAATATAAATAAGTATCATAGCGAGATGGAACATAAAGAAACTTCTCATCCAACTGGTAAGCGGTGACAACATCGGACATACTTACTGGCGGAACCACTTTTCCTCTATAGTAAACTTCAACGACTGCTTTCTCTCCTTTTTGGGGAGGATTGAGAAAATATATATAAAGTGATTTTCGTAACTTATCCTGAGTGTAAAACAGCTGTTTTCCATCTTCATCAAGGATATTCATTATCCTCAAATCAGGATTAAATTTAAGCTTGAGCGATGATAAAGATGAAACCTGGGGCATAACTTTAACCGAAGCCTTCCCTGATATAAAAAACTGACCGGGATCAAACATCAATTCCAGGTCTATATGAGTCAGATCAAACTTCTGGCCAAAAGAGATGAAAAATCTCTTTTCTCCTTCCTTTGATGGCGGAGAGTAGAGATTAATAATTTTTTCTTCCTCCCATGAGTATAAATTAATCTCTTCTTCTGAAAATGGCGAATATATATAAGTCATAACTCCCAGTTTCTTTCCTTCGAACTCAAAGACTGCTTCATCACCCTGGGGAAGAAAACTCAATAATTCATCAGTTAAGGAATTCTGGACCGTAAAAGAACGGGAATAATGCTTCTTGAATAATAATTCTGCTTTATTTAAGAGAGCTGTTCTCACGCTGTCCGGCTCTGATTTCTTGACAATTTTTTTCATCCGGTTTTTAAAAAAATTATTGGAGGCCCGGATATATACATACTCAAGTTTATCTTCAAGAAAGCTTCTTCCATAGAATAATTCGAGCTGATGTACTTCTCCGGGATGAGAAGGAGAGAAGTACAAGCGCCCTTCCCCTATGATTACCATGGCTGTATTCGCCTCGGGAAGATTATCATAGAAACAGACGGCATCATTAAATGAGAATTGGATGTCGGTGTGTTCAAACTCAAGCTTATGAACATGCTCAATATTGTCAGAGGGAATAGATAGGCGGTACAAAGCACCCAAATCACTGGTAATTATTTTTTCCTTTATTTCCCAGCCCGATGTCTCATGGGAAAAAGTCAAGTGCCAGGTTTCGAGAAAGACCCTCACCTGGCTGTCAAATAAAACTCGAAGATAAATCTCTGCTTCATCATTTGACAGAATGGTGTTAGAGGCTTGAAAAACTGAGATTTGAGTTATTCTGTTGGTCTTAAGGAAACTCTCCATGGCTTCTTTTTCATTAACCCTGAGCTGGGAGGAGAAAAAAGAGGCATAAAGCTTTATATCCCTGCTTATTAGGGCTTGCTCCAGCTTTTCCAGCACTTCCCCAGGACCAAGTTCCCGGGACTGAGCAAACAATGAACCGATAAAAATAGATAAAGTAACTATCAATCCCAACAGCAATCGGCTAAAAGCTTTGTTCTTCAAAACAGCCCCCATTTACTATTTTTAAAGTTCCACATGCTAATTACCATTTAACCTGCTCAAATTAAAAACAGCAAATTTTGTACCAAACAAAATGCCCTTCCTTTTTGATTCCTGAAAGCAAAAACCTGCCCGATTGATTTCCCTTTTGTAAATTAATTTTACATTAGAAACTTTTATTTGGCAATATAAAGTGCGGATTGTTTTGACTGGTTTTCTTTCCTGTGGTATAGATTCTCAAGTGGGATAAATTCTTTTATGGTCAAATATCTCCTACCTGAAATGCCTTCATATTTATCTGCTAATTCCCCATGGCGGTCTCGACACCCACGGTGGATGAAAAAGAGATCACTACACTCGCTTCGCTCACCTGCGATGATATGCATTTTGGTACTAATAAAATTCTTCTTCAAATCAAAAAAAGGTCTACTGCGTGACTGAATATCAGCGCCCCTTAGTTTATGTCAGTAAATGTCTCGGTTTTGCTCCTTGCCGCTGGAATGGAAAGATGATTTTTTCCGAGGCAATAGAAAACCTTAAGCCATTTGTAGAATTTCAAACAGTTTGTCCCGAGCTTGAAATAGGTCTTGGTGTTCCCCGACATCCCATTAGACTTTTAGACCAGAAGAAAAATTATCAGCTTATCCAGCCTGCTTCCGGAAAGAATTTAACCAAGGATATGATTAAATTTTCCCATGATTATCTCAATTCAGTACCTGAGGTCGATGGATGGATTCTTAAGAGCCGGTCACCTTCTTGTGGAATAAAAAATGTAAATATTTACAATGGCTCCCATGATATTAAACCAAAATGTAAAGGAAAAGGATTTTTCGGTAGGGAAGTTTTAAACTTTTTTCCTGCCACTGCCATTGAAGAGGATGAAAGGTTAACCAACTTCAGGATAAGAGAACATTTCTTTACCAAAATTTTCACCACCGCCAGTTTCCGGAAAAGCGCCTTATCCATATCCAACCTAATACAATTCCACACTCAACCCAAACTGCTTTTAATGTCCTATAATCAGAAGGTATTCAGAAAGATGGGTAAAATAGTAGCTAATCACGAAAAGAAAACATTTGAAGAAGTTATTTCCGCCTATCGGAGATTGCTGGAAAAGATTTTATCCAACCCATCTCGTTCAACCTCAAACATTAATGTACTTATGCAGGCCCTGGGGTTTTTTTCCAAAAAACTCTCTTCCCCAGAAAAAGCTCATTTTCTGGATATTCTTCAGCACTACCGATTAGGAAAAATTCCCCTCAGCGTACCAGCCACACTTTTAAAATCCTGGATAATTCGTTTCGATGAATCTAATTTGAAAAATCAGGTTTATTTCCAACCGTTTCCTGAAGAATTGAGAACTCTCTCTGATTCGGGAAAAAGAAGAAATAATAACTAAAGGAGAAACCAGATGAAAAAATACATTGGTTTTCTGGCAATTATTTCTATATTTTTATCTTCATGTTTTCCTCACTTTCATTTCGATCTTCTGGGAAAAGATGAACTAAGCGAGGTTGTTCTTATCCAGAGCCCAGCCAGAGATAAAATCCTTCTCCTCGATGTTACTGGAATCATAGGCTTAGAAATTGAGCCTGGACTTCTGAAAAGAGAGGCTGGTCTGGCCTCCCAGATTTACACAAGATTAGAAAAGGCAGCCCGGGATGAAAAAATAAGAGGTATTATTCTCCGTCTCGACTCGCCGGGCGGAGAAGTCACTGCCTCCGATATCATCCATCATGAAATTCTTCTCTTCAAAGAAAAAACAGGGTTTCCGGTAGTAGGTCTAACCATGGGGACAGCTGCCTCAGGCGCCTATTATATAGCCTCAGCCTGCGATTATTTAATCTCCCATCCTTCAACTATTACCGGAAGCATCGGTGTTATTTCCATTTTTCCCAGCACTGAAGAGCTTCTCGCCAAAGTGGGAGTAGAAGTTAAAGTGATTAAATCCGGCCGGATGAAAGATGCCGGCAGTCCTTTCAGAGAACTCACTTCTGAAGAAGAAGCAGTATTTCAGAATATTATTAACGAAATGTATGAAAAGTTCCTGGAAATTGTTCTGAAAGGCCGTCAAAGAAAGATTTCAGAAGAGAAATTAAGAAAAATAGCTGACGGCAGAATTCTAACCGCGCACCAGGCTTTAGAACATGGACTAATTGATCAAATTGGATATTTTCCTGATGCTTTAGAAAAAATCCTTTCTCTTGTCTCCCTGAAAGAGGCTGATGTAGTTTCTTATACTTACTATCCTAAGAAAAAAACCGATATTTATGCCTCGGCTCTGGAGCCCAATCCCTTCCCTCCAAGAAGCGGACTGGATGATTTCCTCTCCAGCTTTAAAGCCGGATTCTACTACCTCTGGCTGCCTAAGTATTGAGTAATTTAACCTGAACTATTTATAAAAAAGGCCGATACATATAATATAACAAAAGATAACAAAGACTATGAATGACTTAAGAGAACTTCTCAAGCCGTACAAAGAGAAAGCAAGTTTCTTAAACTCTGTCATCAATTTTTATTAAAAAAACGGCCTTTTTTACCCTTTGGACGAGCCGATCTTGCCACATCTGCAGCCACCTCAACTCGTTAATAATCCAGGTTAATTGATAACGGACAACACTTTGATAAAAGATAAATTAAGGGCGAAAAATGGCGTCTGCCCCACCATAATTCCAATGAATCCATTATCGGAACTTACCTCTATTTATTGAGAACTTACCGAAAAATTGGGTAAATGGATAAAACCGCCACTAATTTTTCTTTTTAAATTTTTAATTTTTAAAATATAAAATTAAGGAAAGAAAAAAGTGTTATTTAAATATCAAAACCTTTTTTCTGAAGCCTGTCCGTAGTAAATGCCATTGAACAGGAACTTGAAAGTTCCATGGGGCTGAGCCCTAAAGGTTATCTCTGGTCCAAAAAGGAAAAGATTTCCTTTTCCTACCTTGCATTCCAAGACTGCGGTTCCGTTCTTCAAGTAATGCTGGCCCCAGGCCCAGCCGCTGCGCAGGGGTTTGTCTTTATCAAACCAGGCAACTGGTTGAAGTTCTTTAACTGAAGCCTCAGGAGTCAAGTGAAAAACAGAGCTGCGGTTGAAATAAACATCGACCCTATCCGGCAGGCCATAAGCCAGAGGGCTGGAATTATTTACTCTTACTTCAAGAACAGAACCAGGAATAAAAAATTTGTCTCTGGGAAGCGGCCTTACAGTTCCATCAGCTAAGACTTCCGTCAAGCCATCTTTTACCGGCAGGCCAAGGTGATAAGCAAGGCAAGTGGAACTTCCCAGAGCGAGAATAGTCCCTCCCTCCTTTAGAAACTCAGCTAATTGAGGAACAGTCTTTTCTATAGTGATTTCACCCAGGCGATCTCTATATTCAGGGGGTACTTCTTCGGGTTTGGGAGGCTGGAAGTAGCGGGACCATTCGTCTTCTCTTCTATCTTTCTCCGGGATAGCTCTATTAACAAAAATTAAAACATCATATTTTTGCCGGATGTTCCCTTCATCCAAACGCTTAGCAAAAACAAGCTCATAGGGAAATTCAAATTGTTCCAAAATCCACCTTATCCAGCCGGAATCCATAGATCCCCCATAACGGTCCCAAAGGCCTATCCTCACTTTATTTAACTCCAAAGCTTCACCCTCAGGTTTGTTTTTTACTCCGGTAAAATTGAGGCCTAATTCCCCGGCCGCTTTTTCTATAATTGGTTTTAGAGAATCTTTGGCGGGAATATAAATTGTACCCGTTGGAAAATATGTGTTTTCCACAGAAATCCCATTTTTCAACCAATAAACCTCCGCTCCAGATTTAAGAAGGCGGTTTACAACCACAAAAGAATCATTAACCCGGTGGTCAAGAAGATAGCCGGAAACACTCTCTTTTCCTCTTATTTTTCCAGCCGGTGGCTCTATCAATCCTTCTATTTTTTCAAAAGGACCTTCAAATCCATCAAGAATCCGGTCGAATTCAACCCCCATCTGGTAAGCAAGAGTCCAGCCGGCACTGTCATAGGGAGGATTGGGAGGACCGCCTGGATATAAGCGGTCATCAGGATGATTCTGGGGCTCGAACATGGAAAGAATGTGCGGCCGGAAAGCTTGAGCGGTCATAACAACAAGAGAGCCGGTAGGGTAATTCTTCTCTTCTATCTGGAAATCATTGGGGGCTTTAAGAACTCTGACTCCGGTTTTGATAAGAGCATTGACGAACTTTACAGCAGTAAGAAAATCCGGCTGATTTGAAGGAATAATATATCCCCGGGGATCCCGTTTGTCAGGATCCCGGATAGTCTTCAGGTATTCCAGAGGATATCCTCTTTGCCTTCCCGAGCCGATCATTTCGGCTTTGTCCTTTTTAATAGCATCTTCTACCTCTTTGATAAAATCCGGAATAATAGTCCAGGTGTCCTGCGTCCCTTTCCGAATGGAATTTCTGCCCATCTGGTAGATATTGTAAAGAAACCCTTCTTTATGTCTTGAGGCAATATCCAGAATAGCTTTATCGGCAGTTATAGCGTATTCAACCGACTGGCGGAAATGCCACTTCTGGGGCATTATAGGGTAAGGAAGATCAAATGAAGGGAGTAGCTTCTGGGGAAGAAAAGGAATTTCTATGGGAGTTGGATTGCCGATAGTTTCGGTTAAAATTCCTATCATATTATGGAAATAAACGGTAGTCCTTAATCCTCCATTCCACCAGGTAGAATAGCCGGCTCCGGAACGCATAGTGGCTCCCGGCTTATTTTCAGACACAAAACGGTTGTGCATGGCTGCTCCCACCACCTCTATTCCCACCGGAACAAGAGGGTCATAGACATAGTTAAACGGATCACGGAAAGGAGGAGCAAAAAGAACTGTTCCTGAAGGACCGGTCTGATGATGGTTATAGACTATTTGAGGAAACCATTGGTGGTAAAAAACCCGGCAGACTGCTTCTGTCTCGGGTTGGGTAACCATATAGAAATCACGGTTGTTATCATGACCGATATATTTCTGGTAGAGCACGGGAAGTCCTCGAGTTGTTCTTTTTTGTGGATCCTGCTGACGCATGTACCAGTTGGAGACAAGCTCCATTCCATCCGGATTGGGACAGGCCGCTAAGAGAATTACATCATTAAGAATGCGCAGAGTTTCCGGGTCATTGCGGCTTACCATTTGATAGACAAGCTCAATAAGCTGCTGAGCACCAAGTACTTCAGTGCCGTGAAGTCCGCCGTCAATCCAGACTACTGCCTTGCCTTGAGAAGCCAATTTTCGTGCTTCCTGGTCATTTAAGCCTTCGGCCAAAGCCAGTTTTTTTGATATTTCCTGGTAGAGGGAAAGTTCTTTGTGGTTTTCAGCAGAAGTAACCACTGCCATCCATATCTTCCTGCCTTCAGCTGTTTTTCCAATGGAAAAAAGCTCCAACCGTTCAGACTCCTGAGCTAACTTTTCCCAGTAAGATATCATCTGGGTATAATTGGCCAGAAAATAATCATCGCCTATAGAATGGCCGAAAAAGTCAGCTGGAGTGGTAATATCCTCAGATGAATAGAGAATTGCTGAAAGTAATAAAACTAAGAAAAAATGAAAAATTATTTTTTTGTGAAAACTCATGAAAACCTCCTCGCTATAAATTGAATAAAAAACGAATTGTTAAATACGCTGCTTTCTTTTAGGGGATGGGTGTCACCTGAAGAGATAGTGACCATTGACATGAGGAAATGGTATAACAAAGATTCCTGGAGAAGTCAAAACAAACAGGCAGAATACTTATATCACAATAAGCTCAAGCTCAGTCCAGCCATTAATATAAAGAGCGATATCTCCTTTTAACTGAACTTTCTATCCTTCATAAAAGCAAATAAGGCTTCATAATATCTGTATTTATCGGAGATTGTCAAGCAAAATATATTTTTCAATAATCATATTATTTTATAGTTATATACTAAATCATCCAATTAATAAGATTTATGGAAAGCAATTCCAAAACCGTGAGGAGAGGAATGGCAAGGGATGAGAAATCCACTGTGAGGGATGAGCGGGTATGGTTCCTCTCCGGAGGAGAGGAGAGCGAAACCCGAGCGGGAGCAAGATTCCTCACTAAGGAATCGAGCGGGTAACGAATTCCATACCCTTCCTCTCTTTAAATAAAGAAACTCTATCACGGAAAACGCTGTGCTTTCAAATTTATCTTATTGATTAAACTGCGTCACGATAGTTGAATCCGTACTTTATTGCAGCCAGGTTTTTCTCTAAGGTTTTGGGAGGAAGCAGGTCCTTGATGTTTATAATCATGATATTTATCCCAATATAGCGGAGAATCCTTCCCAGGGCAATCATATTAATATACATCTTGCTTCCGAACCTGGTAATGGCTACATTCTCAAAACCATAGAAGGTCCCTTTCCAACTTTTAATCTCACAGCTCAGAGGCTCAGGCTCACATATACTCTCATCAATGACCAGACTCCTAGCTGGAAACCAGTCCCTGGTCCGGGTGAACTTAATGAGAACATCAGCTTCGTCAATAATTGGATTCTCGATCTTTTCATCAGAATAAATCAAATCAGCACTGATGGTTCCGCTGCGGACAGCAGCATCATACTCGAGGTTAAGAGAAACCTCATTTCCCAGTTGGGAAAGAATTGAGGCCAGGGTAAAAGATAGCAGCTTTACGCCCTGGCCGGCTTCTCCTATTATCTTTATTTTTTTCTCTTTTTGAGCCTTTTGGTAATCACCGATGTATTTATAAATATGGCGTATTTTAACTCCAAACATGTTTTTCCTAAGCAGCGGTCCCTTTTTAAATCCCAGCTTGGAACAGAAATTTAGAAACCGGTTATGCTCAGCATAGACATACATTTCAATTTTGTAACAGCCCATTTTAAGAACCTCTTTTTCAGCATATCCCATCAATTCTTTAACAATCCCTTTGCCCCGGTATTCCTTCAGGGTATAAATCCAATAAATAGTGAAAATATTATGAAAAAACCAGCCAAAGAGAAAGGCAACAATTAATTCTTTTTCTTCTGCCACATAGAGTAATGACTGCTCTTCTTTACAGAGCTCCTTTAGAGCCTCCTGAGTAAAATTTGCCTTTAGAGTTTTCCTCACCTTCTCCGGTTCCCGGGCATAGATTTCATCAATCACCATTTCCATAAGCTTGTTAACAGGCTTACATTCTTCAGGTTTTGCACGCCGAATTTTCATTTTTTCAAAATCCCCAATTCATTGTCTTTCAATAAGCCTTCCGGATTACGGTTAAGCTTGAAATCTTTTTTCAATTGAAAGAGCATTTCATAACCATTTTTGAAACCCAGTCTTCGCCCATAATTTTCAAGACAAAAAGAGGCCACATCAAGAAAGGCAAAGCCTTTCCATTCAATGGCTTCTTTAATAGCCTTTTGCAGATGATTGAGATTAAAAGCCGAACATCTGGCATAAAAATATCTGGCATTGGAAGTAATGATTCCCTGCAGATTCAACGGGCTGTAAATATTCCCATGGGGACTGGTCAAGGTTTTGGCTTTTTCTTTGGTTGTTGGTGCCATCTGTCCTCCCGTCATGCCGTAGATTTCATTGTTAATACAGATGACAGTCATATCAATGTTGCGGCGGGAAGTGTGAAGGAGATGGTTGCCTCCTATGCCGACCAGATCCCCATCTCCACTGAAAACAATGACATTCAGTTCCTTGTTTCCTCTTTTTATGCCTTCAGCTACGGGCAGGGCTCGTCCATGAGTAACATGAACGCTGTCTACATCGAAATATCCAGCTGCCCGGCCGCTGCAACCGATTCCGGAAATTACTGTAAGTTTATCTCTAAGGATTAGCATATGTTCAAGAGAAAAAGCAAGCTGCTTGAAAACAATACCAATGGAACAACCGGCACACCAGGTAGTAGGCATCCTCTCCCACTTGATATAATCTTTATAGTTCATTAAGAGCCTCTTTTATTTCTTTCAGATGAATTTTTCCACCAAGCACCGGAATAGACACGACTTCCCTCTTTAGTGTTTTCTGCACTTGTCCTGCATACTGGCCGTCGTTCATTTCCACAACCACAATTTTCCGGTGTTTAGAGGCAGCTTGTTCGAGTTCCTCTGAGAGAAAAGGAAACATACGGATGGGCCGGAAAATAGAATATTTTTCTTTAAGAGGACGGATGACCCGGGCGGTAATACCATAGGCAATAAGCATTGTGTTGCTTCTTTTATTCTCAAGATATTCATAGAAACGGCAATTCCTGACCGCTCTATGAATTTTGCTTTTAACTCTATTATACCATTCCCTGTAATAGGCTGTATCATCAGTTACCGGTACTCCATCTTTAGCCAGCAAACCGGTAAAATGCCTTTTCCCCCGGCTAAGAGGAGGAATGACTTTCGGCTTAACTTTAACTCTAATCTTCGTCAAATCCACTGTTTCTGAAAGGTGGGCCAGAAATCCGTCCAAAAGAACAACCACCGGACTTCTTGACTCTTCAGAAACATTGAAAGCTTCCATGGTATAGCGAAAACATTCCTCCACAGAGGCCGGATAAAAGACAATAGGATTATAATCACCATGGCTCCCGTAATGAGTCTGGAGAAGATCTCCCTGAGAAGGAAGGGTGGGCATACCAGTACTTGGGCCAACTCTCTGAACATTAACTACGACCAGAGGAACTTCCATCATATGAGCCAGGCCGATCCCTTCTTGTTTAAGAGACATTCCCGGCCCTGAAGTGGAGGTCAAGGCTTTTCGCCCGGCCAAGCTTGCTCCGATTGCCATGTGGATGGAAGCAATCTCGTCTTCGGCATGGACAAATTCTATTTCGCCCTCCTTTTCGGCCAAAAAATGCATTATTTCCGAAGCTGGAGTAATAGGATAGGCAGCAAAGAAATCCATTCCTGCCTTCAAGGCTCCACGGGCAACTGCTTCGTTCCCCATAATCAGGCGTTTCATTATGAACCTGCCTCCATGCTTTTCTTGGTTGTCTGGGATGCTTTATTTTCACTTGACTTTGCCTTGTTTTTTATCACTTTTTCCCGGGGCTTCTTTTTGGGGGGAACTTCAATGGCAAAATCCGGGCAGTATTTCATGCATAACTGGCATTGGATGCATTTGTTTAAACTTACCATCTCATCACCTTCAAACTTCAAATTATCCACCGGACAGATATTGATACAGGTAAAACAATGTTTGCAGTATTCAGGAGCCCAGGTGATAACCGGGTCTATCTTTTTTCTTCTGGCCTCGTTAACCGCCTTATTCTTTGTCATCTATACCACCTTGGCCTGCTTGGTATCCGTAGCTTGTCAGCCTGTCAAGCTCCTTTATTTTCATCCGGAGGAAATAGACAAGAATGCCAATTGAAAACCACATCCAACCCAGAAAAAAATAAACCGAAGTTTTCTCCTGAATATCCTGTGGCCCAACTTGAACCTCTTTGCTTTCTTCTTTGTTTTCTTTAATTACTTCCTGCTTTGTCACGCCCTGAAAGGACACGGACTGAAGAACAGAAGGTATTAAAATAATTATCATCAGGAAACAGATGAAAATATTCTGCCGTTTCACAAAAGACTCCAGATAGACATTACTACAGCGTAAAAGACAAAAATATAAGCCAGGGCAGTAATGATTTTCCCTTTTTTTGTTTCAGGCTTATTATCAATAAGAGGCAGAAGAAAGAAAAGCATCCCGCCCAAAAGTATTAACAGGACGGCCAGAGTCTCCCCGGACATAAATAAGACATTGGCTGGAAAAAGCTTCAAAGTCTGGAAAAGAAAAAGGAAATACCATTCAGGTTTTATTCCTTCAGGAGTGGGAGCCATTAAGTCTGCCTCTGGTCTAAGCCCTGGAGGTAAAAGGACAGCAATCGTCACCAAAAATCCTATTAATACCAGCCAGAAACCCATCTCCCGGAAGACAAAATTAGGCCAAAAGGGAAGAGACGGAATTTTCTTCTTTTTTAATTCATCAGAAATAGGAACACTCATTCCGTGTTTCTGGACAAGATAAATATGGAAGGCCATAAATATAAATACAAGCAAAGGTAAAACACTCACATGAAAACCGAAAAACCTGGTCAAGGTCTCACCAGTAACATCCTCTCCTCCCCTCAGGAACTTGGTCACCCAGTCTCCTACTGTGGGAATGGTTCTGGGAATATCAGTCCCCACCTTGGTTGCAGCCAGTGATAACTCATCCCAGGGAAGGAGATAACCGGTAAAACCAAAGGCCAAGGATACAACCAGCAAAAACACTCCACTCACCCAGGTCAACTCTCTTGGTTTCCGGTAAGCTTTCATAAGCCATATACTTAACAAGTGAACAAAGACAAAAGCAATCATAAAAGTGGCTGACCAGGAATGAATGGAACGGATAATCCAACCAAAATGAATCTCGGTCATAATCCTTTCCACACTCTGGTGAGCTTGGTTTAGAGTCGGTTTATAATAAAGAAGAAGCATAACACCGGTAATTACCTGAATAAAGAAAAAAACAAGAATGGCGCTTCCCGTATAGTACCAGATAGTGTGCTTGTGTTGAGGAACCTCTTTATTTCTTAAAAAGCGAAGGATTTGTTCCCAACCTGCCCGTTCATCAAGCCAGTCACCGATACTTTTAATTGCCACTTGAACTTCCCTTGGCTGCTTCTTTTTTGATTAGAATAAATTCTTCTTCAATAACCACCTGCAAGGTACGGAGGGGCTTAGGAGGAGGACCCTGAATATTTCTGCCGCTTTCATCATACCAGCCATCATGGCAGGCACAGTAGAACTTTCTTTGCTCTGGGAGATAGGTAACATTGCAATCCAGATGTGTGCAGACTCCTACAAAGGCTGAAAATGTTCCATCCTCCTTCCGGCGAAGAATTCCCGGTTTGCTTCCCCAGGCAAAGTTCTTAAATGAATTAGGTTCGAGAAGCTGGTAATCAGCTAAAGGCAAACTAACTTCATCTGGCTCCTTATAAGGAGGAAAAACGAATTTCAGCAACGGTTGAAGAAAAGATGCCGCTAAGGCAGCCGCCCAGCCACCAATCAAGCTGTTCAAAAAACGCCGTCTGGTGAAAAGAGAATGTTTAATCTTCATTACTTTTCCTGAATAATTCTTTTATTTTTTCAGTTATCAATTTTCTTCGCAGAGCCTGAATTCCATCGGCCGGCCTAACTTCCTTTGGGCAGACCTCATTACAACGGAACACAGTGTCACAGCTCCAAACGCCTTCAGGACGGTCTATTTTTGACCATCGGGAAAAAGGCCGGATATCCCGGGTATCCCTGATAAAGCGAAACAATTTAGCTAAGGAGGCAGGACCTATGTACCTATCATCCCGGGTAACCACTGGACAGGAACTATAACAACAACCGCACATAATACAGTTTATGAACTGATAGATCTTCTCCATCTCTTCTTCCTCTATCCGGTATCCTTTTTCCGGTCTTTTTTTTCTGGAAAAAAGATATGGCTCAACATATTTCAAGGCTTCCCAGAATGGCTCCATATCTACCATCAAATCTTTCTGGACTTCAAGATTCGGGAGAGGTTCCACGGTGATCTCATTTGTTTTCAAGGATTCGAGAGTTGTCCGGCAGGCCAGAGTAATCCGGCCGTTGATTACCATTCCGCAAGAGCCGCAAACTGCAGCTCGGCAGCTATAGCGCAGGGAAAGGGATGAGTCCTGATGGTCCCGGATAGACATCAATGCTTCCAGGACCGAATCTTCCAGTCTGGCCTCATGATTAAAAATCTGAAAGCGAGGATGCCGGTCCCTCTTCGGATTGTACCTGAACACATGAAACCTAAAAATCATCAGTACTTTCTTTCTCTGGGTTTATAGCGGGTAACAATTACTTCTTTGTAACTTTCCTGCGGCTTGCCTTCTCTGTCTGTCATGAGAGTATGTTTAAGCCAGTTCTGATCATCTCTTTTGGGATAATCCACCCGGCAGTGAGAACCACGAGTTTCCTGGCGCTTCAAGGCACCAAGTGTTATCACCTCAGAGATATCCAACATGGATTCGAATTCAATCAAAGTAATAACCTCCTGGCAGTAAGTCAGGCAGTCGCTGCAAATATAAACCTGCCTGTACTTTTCCCGGAGCTGATGGATTTCAGTTAGCGCTTCTTTCAAGGTTTTTTCATTGCGGAATATACAAACTTTTTCACTCATCAAGTCTTTCAACTGCCGTAACAAGTGGTAAACATTTTCACCGCTCCTCTTTTTCATAAGCATATCCACTTTTCTGCTAAGCCAAACAGCTTTTTTCTGGATCGTTTTTTCACCTTCTTCGTCTTCATAACTCCCTTCGACATAATCCGAGACCGACTCTCCAGCCACTTTGCCAAACACCACTGCTTCCAGCAGGGAATTTCCTCCCAGCCGGTTGGCGCCATGGACACTGACACAAGCACATTCTCCGGCGGCATAAAAGCCTTCAACAGGAGAAGCACAATTCTCACTCACATCGATTCCACCCATGGAATAATGCTGGGCTGGTTGAATGGGAATAGGTGTGTCCACCGGATCAAATCCTCCGAAATAAATACATATTTCGCGAATACCAGGTAGCCTTTTGAGTATCTTCTCTTTCCCCAGGTGCCGGAGATCGAGGTGAACATATTGCCCTTCAAAGCCGTTGCCCTTGTCTATCTCTGTCTGAATAGCCTGGGCTACAATATCCCGCGGAGCCAGCTCCATGGAAGAAGGGGCATAATCAGCCATGAACCGTTTTCCCTTTTTGTTAAGAAGGTAACCCCCTTCTCCCCTGGCTCCCTCTGTAATAAGAATGTTTTTTCCAAACAGGGAAGTGGGATGAAACTGAACAAATTCCATGTCCTTCAAGGGAATTTTTGCTCTATAGGCCATGCCTATGCCGCTCCCAAAATTAATTAAAGCATTAGTGGACTTAAGGTAGACACGTCCGTATCCTCCGGTAGCAAAAACTACTGCCCGCGCCTTTACCGGAAGTATGCTTCCGCTTTTCATATCAAAAACCACTACTCCGTAACACCGGCCATCCTTGACCACTAATTCTGTAACCAGCCATTCTGAATAAAATTTGACATTCTTTCTTAGCGATTGTTCGTACAATGTATGGAGCAAAACAAGACCGGTTTTGTCAGCGGCATAGCAGGTTCTGGGAAAGCCGGCCCCTCCAAATGGCCTCTGGGCAATAACACCTCCGGGAAAACGGCTGAAGGGCACACCAAGATGTTCCAGCTCATATAAAACAGAGGCAGCTCTCTGGCACATAATTTCGGCTGCAGTCTGGTCAGCTAAATAATCACTTCCTTTGATGGTATCAAAGGCATGTTTTTCCCAACTGTCATCATGTCCTTGAGGATGATTTCCCAGGGCTGCATTTATTCCACCCTGGGCCGCTACTGAATGAGAACGAAGAGGATGAACCTTGGAAACAACCGCTACATCAAGCGAGGGGCTGATATTCAGAACTGCTGACAGGCCTGCCAGTCCACCTCCAACAATGAGCACATCATGAGAAAGCATCTCAATAATCCCGGGTGAAGTAGAGCAAAAGCAACAGAACACTTGCCAGCCCGGCCAGGAAAGTGAAAATCCAGAATAAAGTTTTTTCCCTACGAATTCCCATATCAAGGATGATTGTTCTCAGACCATAAAAGGCATGGAAAACACCACTTATGATAAGCAGGGTATCGGAAAGAGGATTGGTATGAAGGACAAGAGCCCAGTCAGGTTTTTGTCCCTTAGTCATTAAGAAAAATGAAGTCAAGAATTTAATGGTCAGGAGAACAATTAAAAGCAGCCCCGAAATCCTGTGAAATATCCAGACAAACATGAAAACTCCCCTCTATTTTTTTACTGCCATTTTAGAATAATAAACCATCTCCAATCTACATATTTTCTATCGTTTTTATAGACATCTAATTTTAAGATGAACATATCTGCCTGTCAAGCTAAGACAATTATATCCAATAGAACTATCTTTTTCATTATTTTTTTCCAAATTAAGATGATAAAAAATGTTTCTCTTCCATATTTTTTGGATAAAACCACTGGCTGAGAGGGTATACTTGAAATAAATGGAAGATAATCAAAAAGATTTACTTGATATTTGAAATTTTAGATTTTACTTTATAGAATATTCTTGATTTAACTTCTGGCTCGGCGGGGAAAGTACTTAAAATTTAAATCCAGTTAAAATTTTTGTTGTTTTTATATAAAAAAATGATTGCTTTCTTCTTAAAAAATAAATACAAAAGAATAAAAGGATAATTCTTTATTATTTAATAGAAGGAGAGTGCAATGAATACTTACATTATCATTATCCTCTGTTACTTAGTCGCTTTAACCATAATGAACTTCTGGAAATCCAGGCAAGTAAAAGATAGTGACGACATGATGCTAGCCGGCAGAAGTATCCCCATCTACAAAATGGTATTCACTCTTATCTGTACCTGGATTGGAAGTGGAACTTTTATTGCCGGCGCTGAATTTGCAGTTAAAGCTGGCTGGAGTTCTCTGTGGCTTCCAGCTGGAGCCTGGATAGGAATTATTATCATATATTTTCTGGCCTTTAAAATAAGGACATTCGGTCAATACACAGTTGGAGACATCCTCGAAGTTCGCTATGGAAGCCTGGCCCGAATAGTAGGAGCTATTGCCATTATTATAAGCTTTACGGTGATCGTCAGCTATCAATTCAAGGCTGGTGGTTATATTCTTAATGCCATCTCTGATGGAAAAATATCTCAGGAGCAGGGAACTTTCATGGCTTTCCTTTTTGTAACACTTTTCACCGCTATAGGGGGAATGATTGCTGTTGCCAATACCGACCTTCCCAACGGTATTATCATTCTTACATCAACCATTCTTTCTACCCCCTTGGTAATGTGGGCAGCCGGAGGATGGAGCACCCTAAAAACAATTCTGCCTGAGTCGCATTTCCATGTATTTAGCTCGGAATTCGGGGGAAATCCATATTTAAAAATACCGGCCATAGGCTTATCCACCTTGCTCCTGCTCCTGGGAGTCCAGAGCATGTACCAGAAATTTTATGCTGCCAGATCCCCCAAGGAGGCCCGGAAAGCAGCCGGATTATGGGTTTTTGGAACTATTATTGTGGAAACCGTAGCCATCGTAATCGCAGTTTTTGCTGCAGCCCACTTCTGGCCTGAAATACAAAGCGGCACCATGGATGCTGCCGAAGTAATCATTCAGGCAGCCAAAAGAATGATTCCTCTTCCGGTTGGGGTTCTTCTTCTGGGTGCAGCCACTGCCGTAGTGATTTCAACCGGAATGAATTACCTGCTTTCCCCGACCACAACAATGATCAGGGATATTTACGTACGTTATATCAGAAAAGAAACAGAAAAAACCCAAGCTCAGGAAAGAAAAAAAGTCATTCTGCAGAAAGGCTTGATAATAGTCCTGGGAATTTTGGCTTACATTATGGCTACCAGAATGGCTTCAGTCCTGGAAAGCGCTTATTTTGCTTATACCATCTATGGAGCAGCTATTACTCCCGCCCTTATTGGAGCCCTGGCATCTAAAAGAGTCACCAGGGTTGCCGGACTGGTTTCAATAGTCTCGGGAACAATAATTACTGTCTTTCTTAAGTTATCAGGCTATATCTGGCCTTCTATCATGGTTCCCGTGGGCGATCCCAACGGAGATCCGTTTGGTATTCCTATAATTTATCCTGCTCTTGGTGTAGCTCTGTTAAGCCTGGTAATTATTTCCTTCTTCACTAAACCGCCGGAAAAAGAAGTGTTGTCCAAGTTTTTCCCGGAAAAAAAGAAAAAAACTCAGTAACGGAAACAGAAAAGCTTATGCATTGCAAAAAAAAATTTTGTTTTTAATTTTTTTATGTTAGAATAAAAAAAGCTATATTTTTATAATAAAAATCTGCAACTATTTTTAAACCTAAATAGTTTTAATTAATAGAGATGCGTTTACAAAAAACAACAAAAAACAACCAGGAATGGAGATCCCGGAAAAGAAAGGGATATATCTATGAACTCATTTCTGAGGGAGTAAACGGAGGTTATCTTGATCTTGAAGATATTCCTAAATCCCTGGTAGGCAAGCTTTTCGCCGAAGAATGTGCTGATGAATTTCTGCCCGATTTTGAAGCCATGGGAGTAGAAGGACCTGGAAGAAAAAAAGAAGAACTGGATTACACCCACGAAGGTTTGGAAAGAACCACTGATCCAGTCAAACTCTACTTCAAGGAAATGGGTAATATCGGCCTTCTTTCCAGAGAAGGCGAGGTGGTTCTGGCGAAACAGATCGAAAGAGGAAAAAGATTAATAACAAATTCTTTATCCAAGACAAAAATAGCTTTGGATTGCATTCTTGCTCTGAAAGAGATTATAAAGTCCGATCCCCAGAAGATCCAGGAATATTTTGAACAGGGAGATGAAGAAACCCGAAATATTGAGGAAAAAAAAGATTATTATCTCCATAAAATCGCCCGCATCAAGAATCTGAGTTCCCATCTGGACTTTGCTCAAGCCACTAAAAAATCCTCCTTCAACAGGAGACGCCAGATTGTAATTATCATGCGGGCAGTAAGAGAGCTCGACTTCAGACCTCAATTCTGGCAGAGAGTAATCTTTGATTTGTTTGAAAAATTGAAAACCATGAACCTCTTTGAAGAAAAACTGGAGGAAGGAAAAGTAATACTGGATAAAGCAGATAAAAAAGAAAAAGCAAATATCAACAAGCAACTGAAGCAAATCAACAATGAATTAAAATCCATTCATCGCGAAATCGGGCTTGATCCAGAGACTTTCAGAAAGGTTCTCCGCGACATAGCCATAGGACAAAAACTAATCGACCAGGCAAAAAAGGAGCTGGTGGAAGCCAATCTGAGACTTGTTATCTCTGTGGCAAAAAAGTTCACCAGCCGAGGAGTTAAGTTTCTTGACCTGGTTCAGGAAGGCAACATCGGTTTAATGAGGGCAGTTGAAAAATTTGACTACCGGAAGGGATATAAATTCTCAACTTACGCCACTTGGTGGATTAAACAGGCTATTACCCGGGCTATTGCCGACCAGGCTCGAACCATCCGTATTCCTGTTCACATGATCGAAACAATCAACAAGCTAAGGAAAACAGCTTATAATTTAGTCAGAGAAAAAGGAAGAGAGCCTACCTGTGAAGAAATCTCCAAAAAAATGAAGCTTCCTGTCCACAAGGTAAGAGAAATCATGAAAATCTCCCAGATGTCTGTTTCTTTAGATACTCCCCTCAATGAAGAAGAAGATAGTTTCCTGGGAGACTTCATTCAGGACACAAAAGCTCCTTTGCCCCAGGATACTGTGGTCCATATTAATTTGAAGGAACAAATTGAAGAGGCTCTGGACAGCCTTACTGAAAGAGAAGCAGAAGTTCTAAAAATGAGATTCGGCTTAGAAAACGGTAATGAACATACTTTGGAAGAAGTGGGACAGCGTTTTAATGTTACCAGAGAAAGAATAAGGCAGATCGAAGCCAAAGCCATCAGAAAATTAAGAAAATCTAAGTTCTCCTCTCGCCTGGAATCTTTTACTGATTGAGACAATATTCTCTCCTTAAAAGGAAACATTCTGCTTTAAAAACTTAATATTTTTGGTAAAGATAAATTATATGTTCTTCTCCGTCCTCTTCTGATCTAAGTGAAACAGTGTCAATCAAGTTTGCAGCCCAACCCGGTATTGGATAATTATGGGTTACTACCCTGCCTCCATTCTGAAGATTATCATCAAGATAACACCTAAGATTTTCATTGACTTCGCACAACATGTAAAGAGTAACTACAGTGGCTTTTGAAATATCGGTTTTAAAGACATCCTCTACCTTGAATTCTACTTTATCACTCACGCCTGCCTGAAGAGCCCTTTTTTTGGACAGTTTAACCAGTTCCGGATCGATATCCACTCCAATACCTCCGGCTCCAAATTCCCGGGCTGCCGTGATTATAATCCGGCCGTCACCGCTGCCGAGATCATAAACAATATCTTCAGGTTTCACCTCCGATACTCTTAACATTTCCCTGACAATATCCGAAGGAGTGGTCACAAAAGGAACCGATGATTCATAATCAGCTCGAACTTCACTGCTTACAAAAACATCCAACTTCCCTTGTCTATCCTGCTTAAAAGCATAGACATTCCCTGGGTTAAGCCTGTAAATAAGTTCTCGGCTGTTTCTTGAAAAAGTAATTTTCAGGGCAAAATAACCGGGGTAGTAATGTATTTCTCCCGGATTGATTAACTTTTTTCTTGACTCTTCACCGGGGCTAAGTAATAGAATTGAGTAGGAAATTGTCTCCGCTGTGTCATTTTTTATTAAAGTCCGAGCTATGTCCTGTCCGTTATTTTTTAAAAAAAACGGATTTTCTTTATGGGAACAAATTTTCCCGATATCTCCAGCAAAAAAACTGCTTTCAAGGAGCAAAAAAACAATCCCCAGTAAAACAGCTTTTTTCCTTAAAACCATGACTTCAATTATTATAGAATAATTTGACGGTTTATAGTTATCTTCATATACTGCTTTCTTCATTATGCTTTGTTATATTTAACTGAAAACTAAACTTAAGGGAGGAGCTCTATGTCCATAATACTTAACGGTTCCGGTCTTACTGTGGACAAACTTGTCAGAATTGCCCGTTATGGAGAAAAAGTTGAGCTTGACTCCGGAGCAATAGAAAGAATAAAAACCTGCCGGAAAATGCTTGAGGAAAAAATTGAAGCCAAAGAAATAATGTACGGAGTTAATACCGGAATAGGCGAGTTTTCGGAAGTTGTCCTAACTGATGACCAGGTCAAGCAGTTTCAAAGATATCTCATCTACAACCATGCAGCCGGCATTGGAGATCCGGCCCCGGAGGAGTATGTACGGGGTGCCATGGCCAGCCGGATTAATGTTCAAGCTAAAGGTTATTCCGGCTGCCGTCCTGAAATTACCATGACTCTGGTAGAAATGCTCAACAAGGGAGTTACCCCGGTAGTTTGCCAGAAAGGTTCAGTCGGGGCCTGCGGTGATCTGGCTCCCATGTCCCAGATTGCCCTCTTAATGCTGGGAGAAGGTGAGGCTTACTTCCAGGGCCAGCGGCTGCCCGGAAAAGAAGCCATGGAAAAAGCGGGGATTCCGATTCCAGGATTAAAGGCCAGAGACGGACTGTCATGCATCAATGGTTCCAATCTTCTTACGGCAATGAGTGCCCTTCATCTTTACGATATAAACCGCTGGCTCAAGCAAGCTGAAATCGCCTGTGCCATGAGTCTGGAAGCTCTATTTGCCAATATGAAACCTTACCATATCAGGCTTCATGAACTGCGGGGCTTCCCCGGAGCAGTCAGAGCGGCCCGGGCTATTATGAAGTGCATAGAAGGCAGTGACCTTCTCTTGGGGAAAGTAAAAACAAAAGTCCAGGATGCCTACTCCATGCGTTCATCACCTCAGGTAATCGGGGCTGTCCATGATGCTGTTGGCTGGGCTTGGAAACAAGTTGAAACAGAACTCAATGGAGCAGCCGATAATCCTCTTTTCCTTCCCCAGTATAAACTGACTCTAACCGGAGCTAATTTTCAGGGGACCCCGGTCAGTCTTCCCATGGATATGGTCGGGGCGGCCGTGACCATGGTCTGCGTTCTCTCTGAACGGAGGCTTAACCGGTTGACTAATCCGGCCCTAAGTGTTGGACTCCCCGCTTTTTTGACCAAAGGAGCCGGAATGATGTCCGGGATGATGCTCAGCCAATACGCTGCCGACAGCCTGATTGTTGAACAGAGAATCCTCTCCTTGCCGGCCAGCATTCAGTCCATCCCGGCAGCAGCAGACCAGGAAGATTTTGTCTCCATGGGAATGAACACGGCCATCAAAAACAGACAGATATTGGAAAATGCCCACGGTATCCTGGGAATTGAGTTTATGGCCGCTGCCCAGGCTCTTGATTTCAGGGAATTTACACCGGGCCGGGGAGTTCAGGCAGCTCACCGGATTATCAGACAGCATGTGGAGCATCTCGATGAAGACCGGCCCCTCTACCCCGACCATACCCGGATGATGGAATTAGTCTGCTCCTGCAGAATACTGGAAGAAGTAGAAAAAGAGATCGGCAGTCTGGGTTAAAAAATGGTTGCCTTAAATTTTTCAAAAAAAGTCTATTTGGTCTGTTTAGTTTATTAACCTGGATTATTCACGAGTCGAGGTTGGTGCAGCTGCGAGGCACAGGACACGCAGCTGTGGTTCTCCACCGCAAGTGTCCTGTAACGAAGCAGATGCGCCGAGATCGGCTCGCCCATAGGGTAAAAAAGGCCGATTTAAGATAAAATCCTATGACAGAGTTTTATAAACATACTTTATTTACGTACGCCATAATAAATTCTATTAACTTATTCATATTATTTGTGATATAAAAAGTATCGGCCTTTTTTATGAATAGTTCAGGTTAAGTAATTAAAAGAAGATAATTAAGACGATCGAGAAAAGTAATTGGCAACCGAAAAAATTAAACATGATCATTTTCATTCATCGTGGATGAAAAGCCCTCCACCTGTCAAGTCATTTAAAAATCTAACCGTAGCTTTTATCATGTTGTCATTTAAAATCTAACCATGATTAATTGTAATAAGCTTTCCTCCATTGTTAATTAATAAGGATAAAATCATAATACTTAAAGAACAACAGGTTTGCCCGGAGCGACATTGAGGCGCTAGCCTTCTCGAGCCGCTATTCGAGGGAATCCGACTTTGTTGGACGGCGAGTATGTATTGAGCACGCCGCAGGCATATCGATTAAGATAAGGATTAAAACAATAAAATAGATTTTTAAGAATCAATTATGCGGAGTTACGCAGCCGCCGAGAAGAGCGGTGAGAGAATGGCGAAAAAGCGCCGAAGTAAAGCGAAGGGCAAACCTGCTGTTCTTTTTTTCTTCAACTATATCGACCCCTACTCATTTTAAAACCTGAAAACTAACCGTCTGGGAATAAATTGTTTTATCTGGAGTAACGGCTGCTGCTTCAACTGTGTGCCGGCCGGGTTCAAGCTTCCAGAAAGAAAAAAACGGATATTTCACCCGGGATATCTTCCGTCCATCCACTATCCATTCTACTTCTTCTGTCTCCAACCATGGCGGCAAAGAGACTTCAAGTTTCAGTCTCTGATATTCACCCAGAAGAACATTGTCCATCCGGAAAACATCTCCTTCAACCGGAGATCTTATTTCGAAGTTTAATCCTTCCCGATGATTTATGAAATCCGCCAGGTTAACTCCGGAATCTTCTTTCTCATGAACAAAGCACTCTTCCCTGGGTTCTGTTCCTGGGAGAAAAAGTTCCTCTAAAAAACCGGGGCAAGAAGAGGAAGCCTTCAACCCGGATACAGGACAAACCTCGGCTTGAATTAGATCTTGGGGACGCTTGAATTCCTCCTGAGTTGTTTTAGCTTCAAGGAGAAGCATTATATCTTTGAAAAGCAGCCCGCAGCCGGCAATTCCCGAAACATTGTGCATGGGAGAACCGTCAAAATTGCCGACCCAAACACCAACCGTAAACCGGGGACTGTAACCAACCAGCCAATTGTCCTTGAACTCCCGGGTCGTTCCTGTTTTGGCTGCACAGGCAAAAGAAAGGTTCATTGGAGAAAGATATCCGAATGAAGGAACTCTGGCATCATTATCAGAAAGGATATGGGTAATAATATAAGAAACTTCGGGAGAAAATACCCTTGCCGGTTTTATCTCCCCATTGTTCCCGGATTTTTCAGTCAACTGCTCTTTAAGGCCTTGAAGTTCGATTATATATTTTTCCTTGAGAAAAAACCCGCCTCTGGCCAGAGCAGAATAGGATCGGACAAGTTCAAGCAGCGTTACTTCTCCATTACCGAGGGTAAGACCTATTCCGTAATAACCAGGCCCTTTTTCCAGGCTTTCAAATCCAAGCGACTTTAATCTGTAATAAAGCCTATCCTGACCGAGCTGATGAAGAACGGAAACCGCCGGAATATTGTAGGAACAGGCGAGAGCTTCCCTTAAGCGAACCGGTCCCCGGAAGCGTTGATCGTAATTTTGCGGCCTGTAATTTCCTTCCGGAGTCCGGTATTGCAGGCTTCGATCCTGGATAACCGAAGCAGGAGTCATTCCATTCTCTATAGCTAAGGCATAGGTGAACGGCTTCAGCGTCGAACCAGGCTGACGGAGCGCAAGAGCGCCGTTAACCTGTCCGCTGTTCCGGCCGTCAAAAAAGTCTCTGGAACCGACCATGGCCAAAATTTCCCCGAAAGCATTATCCATGACCAGAACAGCAGCATTGGTTATGTTTTTTTCTTTGATTAAATCAAGGTGGAATCGGACAAGTTTTTCCACTTTCTCCTGAATAAAAACATTCAAGGTTGTTCGAACAGCCACCAGTTTCCTCCTTTTTTCCGGAGGAATCCGGCTGAGAATAAAATCACAAAAGTGAGGCGCTTTGAACTTAATTGAATCCGGGATCAAAGCCAATTCCTGGTTCACAGCTCTTTCCCATTGATCCCGGGTAATCCGGTCCCGGGCCAGCATCAAATCAAGAATTTTCTCCTGCCGCTTTTTGGCGGCCGGGAAACTGCGGTAAGGATTAAGCCCTGTCGGAGACCGGGGAAGACCGGACAGAAAAGCAGCTTCGGCCAGGCTCAAATCGCAGGCAGGTTTATCAAAATAAAGCCGGGAAGCAGCCTCAATTCCATAGGCTTGGTTTCCATAGGAAATCCGGTTAAGATACTGAACGAGGATTTCTTCCTTGGTCAATGTCTTTTCCAACCTCAATGCCAACCAGATTTCTCTAATCTTCACCAACAAATTTCTTTTGTATCTGAATATATTCCGCACTACCTGCTGGCTGATGGTTGAAGCACCGGAAACAACCCTACCATGAATTAAATTCTGCCCGAGAGCTCTGAGCACAGCTAAAAAATCCACCCCGGGATGGAGGAAAAAATGCTTGTCTTCAGCCTCAACCGTGGCCCAGATTAATTCCGGTGAGATTTCATCAAGACCGAGCCAGCGGCAGCGGCCTCCCTCATCGGAAAGCACTTCCCTCAGCAAAATCCCTTCCCGGTCCAGAATAGAAAAAGATACTTGGGGAGCCGCACTCAGTTTTCCCCTGGGAAACGGGAGATAAAGAGAAACAGAAAGGAGAAAAACAAGTGCAACTGCTCCCAACAACAAGAATGTCTTAATTTTTCTCATCGAGTAATTTTAATAATCTTCTCTTCACTCCGTCCGTAAACTTCAGGTGAATACATTTCTTCGATTTTCGTCCCGGGTAGCTTAAAAACACCTGAAGTTAAAACCCTGGCTAAATAGCTGTAGCTGTGAATGCCCGGAGAAAGAGAATCGGCAAAAAGTAGAATTCTATCATCATGCATTTCAATATGATTGAATCCTTCCCACCATCTTCTCTGCTTACCGGTAAGTTGTTCCAGTTTTTTCCGTTCTTCTTCGCTTTCTGTGAGATAGCTGGTATTGACGGCTTCGAGGCCGGCCGGCAACGGGTCGTCGACCACTAAGAACAAGCTTTCTTGAGGAAGAACAAACTCCAAAGTAACTACTACAAGAGAACCTGCCTGCAAGGAATCTAAAGGTTTTCCATCCAAACTCATTATTTTCTTATAGACTCCCAATCCTTCATCTCTGGCGGGAAGCGGAGAAAGTGGTACATAGACTAATCGAGCCTGATAGTATAGATTCCCTTTTCCGGTCAACTTTATTTTCATGGGGAGTAACTTGCCTTGCTCAACTTCATTCAAGGATTGACCGGTTTGCCGGATTATATCCCTTTCCTTAAATGTCTCCTCCAGAATTTTCTTTCCGGCAAAATATATTTCAGCCGCAAAATCAGGCTTTTCTTTCTCCTGTCTCTTATAGAAATCATTCAGGGCATAAAAAACAAAGAAGTTTTCCTGGGTAGAGGCCCACCGCCCCGCTTTTTTCTTTTCAACGAGCCAGCGGACAATATCGGGAAGAAATGGAGGATTTTCACCTGCCTCAAGAAGGCTTTGCAGAACAAAGGCAGTCGTTCGAAGGCCGGAGCTGTAAATCCATCCTCCTCGACTTCCCTCATCATCTTCGAAATGTGCCGTAGTGGGAGCCATTTTAACCATATTTAAAAGCTCTTGAACCAGAATGTCCCGGGCAGAATCAGCCCCGTTTCCCCTATAGATAGCCTTCAGTAAAAGGGTTTTGGCAAAAGTGGAAAGACCTTCCCGATTGGTAAAAAGTTTCTCACTATAGCCCGGTTCAGGCTTATCCAGAAGGGCCAGGATGTAAAGGGCAAAGGCCTGGACAGTATTCCAGGACCTCTCGCTGTAGGGAAAATCGTTTTTATTGACTTTGTTCCTGAGAAAGCCTTGCAAGTATTCAATGAGATTGCTAAGGACATGACTATCTATTTCAATCCCCTTTGCTCTTGCTTTAGTCAGAGCCAGACCGGCATAGCAGGAAATAAAAGGGGATTCTTTGACCGAATCCGGCCAAAGACCGAAACCTCCGTTTTCTCTCTGGTATTCCTTGATTTTGTCCAACTCTTCCCGGACATACTGTTTCATTTTTTCAGCATCAAGCCTGCTTAAACCAAATTCCAGGAGCATATCTCCAGCCACAAGATAGGGTAGAACCGAGGATAGTCTTTGTTCTAAGCATAAATAAGGATATTCAGCCAGATAATCATAGCTTTCTTTTATACCGGCCAACGCACTGGGAGAAAGCAGGATGTCGAGCCTGCTTTCGGAAGGATCAATATTTTCGGGAATCTCAATTAATTCTTCAGCCGTGTCTGAAGTGGAGGCAAAAAGCGCCTCAGCTTCGGCCGGCTTCGGTTTTTTAAGAGGAATTTTTACCTCCAAACCGTCGGTTTCTTCTCCCATTTTTCCTCTAAATTCAATCAGGGCCTCCCCCGGCTTTTCAGCCAGAAAGGAGAAGGAAATTTCTTCAGCTTCCCCGGCCTTAAGAATAAAACTCCCGGCTGCTTCTTTATCCAGAAGGGATATTCCCTCAGCCCGGCAGTAAAGAATGATTTCCTCGTTTTTTCCGGAATTATTGTGGACAACCACTCCTGCTTGAAATTCATCTCCCACCCGGGCAAAGCGGGGAAAAGAAGCCCTAAGGAGAAGAGTTTTGCTTACTTTAAGGGTTTTTTCCGCCCGGCCGAAACAAGAATTCTTTGTTTGGGCAACAGCCATCACCCGGAAAGTGGTTAAGTTATCGGGAAGTGTAAATCGGACTGAAGCCTCGCCGGCTTCATCTGTCTCTATCGACGGATTCCAATAAGCAGTAAACCGGAAATCACCTCTTAGTTCCACCTCTGAAAGCAATGACAACCCTGCAGCTTTCAACCTCTCCCCGCTCCCGCCTCCAACTTCTTCCCCCTTCTCGCCCAAAACAGGCTGGCGGACAAGGTAAGGACGGTTATCGGCCGTATGGACAGCCAAAGATTGATGGCGGTAATAAGCAGAGAAAGGATCAGGTGTCCGGAAGCCGATCAGGTTCAGCACTCCCAGATCAACTACAGCTAAAGATAAATCAGCTTGAGAAGGCCTGCCTTTACTGTCTTTTACCCGAAGCTTAAGGCTGACTTCTTCTCCCGGCCTGTAGTCAGGTTTTATTTCCGCTATCTCAACCGCCAACCTTTTTTCTTCAGGCTCAACGGTCAAAGAGGCATAACCGATTTTCATTGAAGGATCGCCCATGCCGTCAATGCCTTCCTTTTCCAGCTCAGCTTTACTCTGAAGAAGGAGCACGGAGACAAAGACATTGGGAATATGGCTTGAGTCAAGAGCAACGGTCAGAAAATCAGAAGTGCCTTCAAGCTCAACCACCCAGCTATCCATGACATTCTCTCTTTCCAGCGAAACCAAAGCCAAGGAATTCCGGTAGGGAGATTTCACCAGAAGGCGGGCTTTGTCGCCGGGACAATAAGAAGACCTATCGGCCACAAGCTCCACTACGTCATCGTCACTTCTTTCCCAGGGAACATAGTCTCCGCCTGTTGCATAAAAATAAGCTGTTGTTGTAACCGTATTTCCCCGCCGGTCTTTTCCTTCAGCCTTGATTAAATAAAATCCGGCTTTTTCCGGAATAAAAGAAACTTCCGACGGCGTCTCCTCTGTTTCCAAGACTCTTGATTCAAGTTCGATATCTTCTTTCTCGCTTATCCAGTGAAAACTTCCGCCCATGCCTTCTTTGCGGACAGAATGCCATTCCCGGCGAAAAAGCTTTAACTCAATCTTTTTCCCCGGATCCATCTCGCCTTCACCATTGACCGTTACCACTTTTACTGAAACCTTTTTCCCTTTTTCCAAAAAAGTTGTCTCCGGTTTAAGACCGATATAAAAATCTCCCCTGTGGACGATTGTTTTGATGCGGCTTGAAACAGCCCTGCGGCTGGGACCTCTAACCGTTGCTTCCAGGGAAGCAACAACCGAATCTCTCTCTTTCTCAGGTTTCAGCGCGGCTGATAAGCTTATTTTACCGTTTTCATCAAGCTTCGATTGTCCTGAAGAAATCAATCTGCTTTTTTCCCCATCTTCCTGCCAGCGGTCAATAAGATTGCCGAAAATGTACTCCTCAAAACCCGGAGGGGAAAAAGAAGCCGGGTTTAACCGGAGATGCCAGTCAATTTCCTGAGAAGACATCGCCCCTCCGAAAAGATAGGAAGCCTTAACCTCTGCCTTATATGTTTCCCCGAAAGTATAGCTTTCTTTTGCCGACTTGATATGAACCTCAAACTCAGCCGGCCGGAAAGCCTCTACTCTGAACCAGGAAGAAAAACTGGTTCGTTCCCTGCTTCCTTCATCCAAAGGCAAATCGGCTACTACCTGATAACTGCCCAAGGGGGCATCAACGTCTGTTTCTAAGCTAAAAGAAAAAGAGCTGTATTCATCCAGCCTTATATTTTCCTTGTAAATAATCTTCTGGAACGGGTCATAAACTTCGCATTTCACGGTTTTGGCCGAAGGATGCTTCCATTCTCCTTTTTCTTTTTGCCTGATGATCCCTTTTAAATTAACTGTTTCTCCGGCCCGGTAAATCCCCCGGTCTGTATAGATATATCCGGTTATCGGAACTGGCTGGGGATTCCAGTCGTAATTTATTCCAAAGCGATAGGGGTAAATCCCGGTCTCCCACTCCGAGGAAATAAAAACCATATCCCCTTCTTTTTCGGCAAATACCCACATACGGGGCTGACTCCATTGTTTGGGGCTTTTCAATTTCAGGTTGTACCAACCCGGTGCCCGGCAGAGACCATCTTTACCTGTTACTCCTTTCCAGAGGAGCTTGTTCTTATCATCCCTGAGCTCTATAGAAGCCCCGGCAACCGGACCGGAATCAGACAATCCCGTAAGCCAGATAAGAGTGGACTCGGGAGAAAACTTGGCCGAAAGACCAAGGGAGGTTACTTGAAGAAACGCTTTGGGATAACGGCTCCCATTCTCATCAAGATGCGGATCCATTTGAATAAAAAGAATTCCTCTTTTCTCGGGCAAATATTTACCAAGGTCAAGAGAAACAATTTCCTTTTTATTCCGGATTAATTCCGGATGCAAATTTTGTTTTGCCTGGAAAAAATTTTTTTTACTGAACTTATAATTTGCCCAGAGAAATCTGTCTTGAATTAGGAGAGGAATTATATCGTCTTTTTTTAGGCGGGCTACTTGAAAATCCAGTTCTTTGAGATTAACTGCAGTAAAATGAAATTTAGGTTCACCGGAAGCATCAATAATACCGTGGCCGGTGCTCACGGAAATAGAAGGCGGAAAGGAGGCTGTCAGAAACTTTTTTTCCACCTCTTGACTAAGCTTGTTTCCGAAAACATCCTGAAGAGAAGCATCAACCTGAATCTTATACTCGGTTTCCGGATTCAAAGGCAGACTGAGCCAGAGATTACTGCTTCTCTCTTCCCACTCTGAGTAGTAATCAGGAATTTTTACGGAAGGCTGAAATTTAATTTTTTGAACAAATTCTTTGTAAAAAACCGGATTGGAAAAGCGGAATTGAAGGGCATCATAGGGATTATGTTCTTCCGCTACTATAAAATCCTCAAACCAGAAGGGACCGTAGATATCAAACCTGAAAGAAACACCCTTTTCCATACTCAATTTCCCTTCTTTTGCCGGAAATCCCGGCTTGAGAGAAACCAGACAGGATGAACCAAATGACAATCTTTTTTTGGGAACAACCAAGAGAACCTCAGACGGCGATGAAACAATCCGGTGCTCCTCAAGCATTTCCTTGGCCGGAGTTTTAATATCAATCTCGACCGAAGTTTCTCCTCCTTTTTCTCTTAATTCAAATACATCCAAGAAATCCCTTGCCTTCCTTGCTTGAACAGGCTGATTAAAAACTAAAAGAATTGACGGCTCAGGCGGTAGCCATTTTTGACCATCCTTCGGATAATGGTCAATCAAGCGAGGTCTTACAGTTTCAAAAGACCAGGAAAAATCTTCAGTCATCGTGTATCTGTCATAAGAAGATGTCCCTTCGGGAATTGTGACCGTTATTCCGGTTGAAAAAGGAAACCGCTTTTCCGGAGAAAACTCAACTGTCCGGGGATTGAGCCAGCGGTATTTCCCCGGAAATGAGGGAGTAAACCTTAGAAAAGAAGGAGCTTGTTCTCGGCTGAATGCCCCCAAAGGAACCATAGGCCGGTCAAAAACAACCAGCACCGACCGAGCTTCATGAGGGGCGGTGGTTTTTTCTGCCGGACTGAAGAAAACCACTTCGAGTTTACCGCCCGGTTCCATCTCCGCACCCGGCAGGTCTTTTCCTTCTTCTTTCTGACAGGTTGAAAAAGCAATTAACCACAAAAATAAAAATGAAAGAAAAAATATTTTATTCTTATTTCTCATCAGATTTCTCATTATTCGCTTAACTTGTGGTAATGTTTATATCCTGGAATTCTCAAGATATTTCCCTGAGGCCATAGTAAAGCAGAGAATTATAAAAAGCAATAAGCCTGAATTTTTAAATCCGAGCCATGCTTTTAAAAAAAGTTAAAAATGAAGAACAAAATATTTTTCTTTATTAAAAATAAACCTGTTGAAAAGGGAAGAAAAACAGTCTTTAATCGTCTATATTTTGTTGTATCGGAAAAAAAACAAAACGGAGTTATATAAATTGAAGTAATTCGTAGGTAACGCTTTCTATATTAAAGTAAATTTTGAAAAATTTTTATCCGGAAGGTGAAAGGTGATTGAAAAAGTACTCAAATGGCTACCATTGTTTGTTTTTTTACTTTACATCCCTCTAAACGGTCAAACTGAAGATAACGAACTCCAGCTTTCTCAAATAATACCAACTGGAGCCAACCTTACTCTTGGATTGACTGGTTATATGACGGACACAAATAGAAGGTTTCAGAACATAAATCCCCGCTACGGAAACACTCTCCGTTTTACTTTCAATCAGCCATTACTAAAAGATTTCGGATTAAAGATGAGCCGCCGGGAAATCATCACCGCTCAAAACAATAGAGATATCTCTGAAAACATGTTCACTGAGGCCCTGGATGAGACTATTTACAACGCTGAAGCCGCCTATTGGAATCTCGTTTACAGCATAGAAAACCTGAACGTAAGGCGGCAGTCATTAAAATTAGCCCAAGAATTACTGGAAAAAAACAAGGCTGAAATTGAGGCCGGAACCCTTCCTCCTATTGAAATCCTAACAGCCCAAGCTGATGTTGCTACTAGAGAAGCAGACATTCTGGAAGCTGAAGCTATGGTAAAGAATAACGAAGACCTTCTAAAAAAAATCATTAATCTTCAAGCTGACACCGAACAGGCTGAAATTATAAAGATTGTACCTTTGGACAGCCCTTCGGTAACCTGGCATGATATAAGACTGGAAAAAGCCCTTCATGAAAAGGGTATTCAATCTGACTCACAACTGGTGCAGTAATGGCTCAATACGCGGCTCAGGAAAGCAGGTATAAAGTGACAGTTGCCCAACAACTGGCCAACAGAGAAGCAGCTTTGGAAGCTGCCAGGGTTCGCTTATCCTACACCCGGATACATGCTTCCTGGGAAAAGGGAAGCGAAGTAAGATACGTGGGAGAAAGATTTGTCGATGAAGGGACAATGCTTTCAGCCAATACTCCCATTCTTTCGATCATCGACCTTCAACCCATAACGGCAGTTATCCATGTAACCGACAAAGATTATTTTAGGCTACAAACAGGCCAAAGAGCATCTGTTACAACCAGCGCCTTTCCATTGACTTGATGCCAGATCCGAGGCATGTCGGGAATAATGTTCAAGCAACTGGCCTATGTAGTAAGTTTTTCCCTTTTATGTTCTCTTTTTGTCGCCCTAACCTTAATCCCCATGCTTTCTGGTCGAATTCTAAGAGTATCAAAATCATCCAATCCTCATGGAAAAACCCGGCGGAATAAATTTCAAGATTTAATAAAAAATTTTTTCAGCCGTATAGAGAATAATTATAAAGCTTTTCTTCACTACGCCCTTAATCACCGGATACTTGTTTTAGGAATAACCGTCGCCATTTTAGCTGGAAGCATTGCTCTTGTTCGGCTGGTAGGGAGTGAATTCTTGCCGTCTACCGATGAAGGAGAAGTTCGAGTGACCGTAGAAATGGAAGTTGGAACCAAGACATTCTCGACCTGACTGTGACCAATGCCATCATTATGGCAATGATTCCCCTGGCCTTAGGATTAGGGGAAGGAGGAGAAGCCCAATCACCCTTGGCCAGGGCAGTGGTAGGAGGGCTTTTGAGCTCGACCGTGATCACACTTATTATTGTCCCTGTAGTTTACTCTCTTTTTGAAGGCAAAAAATCCAAGAAAACCGAATAAAACTTAAAAGCTTTAAGCAATACCTACGGAACTGATTGTCATTCATCTTGGCTTCTATCCAGCTCTAATAGTCTCCTGCCTCTCCAAAGGTAATATATGGCGGGAATTACTATAAGAGTCAGAGCAGTCGATGTTAAGAGACCGCCTACCATAGGGGTAGCAATTCTCTTCATTACCTGGGAACCGGTCCCGCTGGCCCACATAATTGGGAGCAGCCCGGCGATAGTAGTCGAAACCGTCATTAGCTTGGGCCGCACTCTTTCTACTGCCCCGTAAACAACAGCCTCCCGCAGGTCTTTCTTCGATTTCATCTTACTTAGTTTAAGCCTTTGTTTATAAGCATTATCTAAGTAAAGCAGCATTACTACTCCCGTCTCAGCCGCCACTCCTGCCAGAGCAATAAAACCGACTCCAACCGCCACACTCATATTGTAACCGCTAAGCCACATCATCCATATTCCTCCCACCAAGGCAAACGGCAGGGACAACATAATAATCAAGCTTTCAGTGATGTTTTTAAAGTTTAAATACAGCAAAAGAAAAATAATAAGCAGGGTCACCGGCACCACCAGTTGCAGACGTTGTTGAGCCCGTTCCATATACTCATACTGACCGCTCCAGGCAAGACTGTATCCAGGTGGAAAAGCTACCGAAGAGTAAACGGCCTGCCTGGCCGTTTTGACGTAGGAGCCGACATCAATATCACGCAAGTCAATATATAACCAGGCGGTCCGCCGGGCGTTCTCGCTTTTTATCATGGCCGGGCCTTTTTTAATTTGAAGCTCTGCCAGTTGGGACAAAGGAATTTCTGCACCGGTAGGAGTAGAAACCAATACCCTTTTAAGAGAAGTTAAATCATCTCTTAATTCCCGGCTATAGCGGACATTAACCGGATAGCGCTGCAATCCCTCAACAGTAGTAGCGACATTCATTCCTCCGATGGCAGACTTAATTACTTCCTGAACATCTGCCACCGAAAGACCGTAGCGGCCGGCTGCTTCTCTGTTAATTTCAAAATCAAGATAATTCCCTCCGGTAACTCTTTCCGAGATAACACTGGCTGTACCCGGAACCTGTCTCAGGACAGCTTCAATCTCTTCGCCCAAATCAGAAAGTGTTTGGAGATCGGATCCCATAAGCTTAATCCCCACCGGAGTTTTAATCCCGGTACTTAACATGTCAATCCTGGTTTTTATGGGCATAGTCCAGGCATTGGTCAAGCCGGGAAATTGGACCGCCCGGTCAAGCTCTTCTATCAACTTTTCCATGGTCATTCCCGGCCGCCACTTATCTTTGCTTTTAAGGGTAATAGTAGTTTCAATCATGGTTAAAGGAGCAGGATCAGTGGCTGTTTCTGCCCGGCCGATCTTGCCAAAAACTGATTCGACTTCAGGAAAACCGGCAATAATTTTATCGGTTTGCTGGAGAAGCTCTTTAGCCTTGGTAACCGAAATTCCGGGCAGAGTGGTGGGCATATAAAGTAAATCACCTTCATTAAGCGGCGGCATAAATTCAGAGCCTATCCTGGATAGAGGAAACACTGTCAAAGCAATAATTAACACCGCTCCCAGGATAACCGCCACTTTGTGCCCTAGAACAAATTGAATCACCGGGCGATAGATTTTTATCAGGAACCGGCTCAAGGGGTGTTTTTTCTCGGAACGGACCTTTCCCCTGATAAAAATTCCCATCAGAACCGGAACAACCGTAATGGCCAGAACGGCTGAACCGGCCATGGCATAGGTTTTGGTAAAGGCAAGGGGTTTGAAAAGACGGCCTTCCTGCTGCTGCAAGGTAAAAACAGGCAAAAAGGAAAAAGTAATAATGAGAAGGGAATAAAAAAGAGCAGGGCCGACCTCCTTGGAGGAGCGAATAATTAACGACCATCTATCCTTACGGCCGGCTATATCTTCTCTTTCCAGGTGTTTATGGGCGTTTTCAATCATCACTACCACAGCATCAACCATTGCTCCAATGGCAATGGCTATGCCTCCAAGAGACATAATATTGGCATTCAATCCCTGGGCTCTCATTACTACAAAAGAGAGAAGAACTCCCAGGGGAAGAGTAATAACCGCCACTAACGAACTCCTGAGGTGAAGAAGAAATAAAACTATAACCAGGGCCACAATAACAATTTCCTCAACTAATTTTTCCTTCAAGGTAGCCACCGCTCTTTTAATTAAGGAAGAACGGTCATAAGCTGTTTTTATGGTAACTCCCTCTGGGAGACCTTTTTTCAACTCTTCAAGTTTCTCTTTCACTCTATCGATAACCTTGAGAGCATTTTCACCATAGCGCATAACAACCACACCGCCCACGGTTTCTCCCAGTCCGTTCCAGTCGGCAATACCCCGGCGGAGCTCAGGACCGATATGAATATGGGAGACATCTTCGAGAAAAACAGGGGCATTGTTGGGCCCCATACCCACCAAAACTTTCTTTAAATCATTTATCGATTTAATATAACCAAGCCCTCTGACCATAAACTCCGTTTCACCCATTTCCAATACCCTGCCCCCAACATCATTGTTACTTCTCTGAATGGCTCTCGTGACCTGCTGAAGGGACAGATTGTAGGCCTGAAGTTTGAGAGGATCAACCTCAACCTGGTACTGTTTGACGAAACCGCCCACGCTGGCCAGTTCACTAACTCCCGGTACACTGGCCAGTTCATAACGCAGGTACCAGTCCTGAATCGACCTTAATTGCTGCAGGTCATACCGGTCTCCTCCATCAAGAACATATTCATAAACCCATCCCACTCCAGTGGCATCAGGTCCAAGCTGAGGGGTGATCCCTTGAGGTAAACGTCCGGCAGCATAGTTTAAATATTCCAAAACCCGGCTTCGGGCCCAGTAGAGATCGGTTCCGTCCTCGAAAATTACATAAACCATGGAAAGCCCGAAAAAGGAATATCCCCGGACAACCTTGGCTTTAGGTACGGCCAGCATGGCGGTGGTCAAGGGATAGGTGACCTGGTCTTCGACCACATTTGGTCCCTGGCCTTGAAATTCAGTAAAAACGATTACCTGGATATCACTCAAATCCGGGATGGCATCAATGGGAGTAGTTTTTATGGCGGCAAACCCGGCCAGAATTAAAGCCGCCACTCCCGTTATAACCAGAATTCTATTGTTTACCGACCATTCAATTATTTTTTCAATCATTTTTCTCCCCGGTAATCTTCCTTAATTGTTTCTATCCTCTGTTTTTTGCTCTTGAGCTTTAAGGGAGCGCATTTTGGCAATTGCTTCTCTCATTCTGCTCTCTGAATCAAGGAGGAATTGGCCCGAAACCACTACTTCTTCATCTTCAAAAAGCCCTGAAAGGACCTGGACAAAACCGTCTTCAGACTCAACCCCTATTTTCACTTCCCTGGGCTCGAACTTTCCCTCTCCTTTACTTACAAATACAACCCGCCTTTTTCCAGAATAGATCACCGCTTCAGCCGGAATAGCCAGAGAATTCCCGGCAACCGGACCCTGGATATAAACGGTAGCAAACATATCCGGTTTCAACTGCATCCCCGGATTAGAAAAAACCAGCCTGATATTATTAGCCCGGGACTTTCTGTCAAGGTAAGGATAAACAAAATCAACTTTGCCCGTGATATTTCTTCCCTTTAGCTGATCCAGTTCCAATTCAGCTCTTTGCCCCGGTTTAATCAAATCAAGCTCAGACTCATAAACGGCAGCCTCTACCCAAATCTTGCTCAGATCAGCTAAATGAAATAGATTCATTCCCGGCTCAACCCGGTCTCCTTCAACCACAGCTTTATGCGTAACAATCCCGTTAACCGGAGATTTTAAAACAAGAGTCCGGCGTATCTTCCCTCTATTCTCTATCCTTTCTATTTCGGTCTCAGGAATATCCCAATACTCCAATCTTTTCCTGGCCAAATCGGCCATTTTTTCTGCGTTCTGACGGATGCTCCGATAAGGACTGTCTTCGGTTTGTTTTAAATTATTCAGGGCCAACAGATATTCTTCTTGAGTGGAAACAAGTTCGGGTGAATAAATCTCAAGCAGGGAGTCTCCTCTTTTTACCATCTGTCCTTCGTTGTTAACATGGAGTTTCTCTATCCAGCCCGAAACTTTAGTGTTGACCGAATATTGATTATCCTGAGCATAAGTTACCTTGCCAAAGGCCCGGATAATGCGGCTTATATCCCGGCGGACTACAGACCCCAAGCGCAGATTCATATTCTGTTGAACGGCTCCATCAATTAGAATGCTGCCCGCTCCCCCGGCCTCTTCTCCTTCGTAGACCGGAACCAGATCCATCCCCATCTTGGATTTTCCCGGTTTGTCATAGATTTCAGTCGGGTCCATAGGAGCTCTCCAATAGAGTATCTTCCGGCTCTGTTTTTCCTTTTCAGCCGGAGCGGATTGGTTATTTTTTCTTATGGGAGTAAGTTTCATTCCGCAAATGGGACAATCTCCCGGCTCTTCTGACACAACTTCCGGATGCATGCCGCAGCTGTAAAGCTGGGGTTCTGTTTGGTTTGTCATTGCCCCGGTTACTTCGGCTTTAGGCCCGAAAAAATAGACACCTCCTCCGCCAATCACAATTCCCAAAATAAGAAAGATAAAAAATTTTCCTTTCATTTTATTCTCTCCCATCACTGCCCTTGAAGCCTGTTTCTTTTAAAAGTTTCCTTACCCACAGCCAAATCATATTTAGCCTGGGTCTTTAAGTAATCGGCCAGGGCCGAATGATATTGAAGTTCATAGTTAAAAAGCCTCATCCAGTTGTCCACCACATTCAAAAAATCAACTTTCCCTACTTGATAACCGGCCTGAGCAGACTGGAGAGATTTCTCAGCCTGAGGAATAATTCCTTCTTTATAAAGGTCGACTCTTTGCCGGTTTCTCTTGAGCTCAGCTTTCAAGCTTTCAGCTTCACTTAAAACACTATTGAGAACACTTTGATAGTCGGCCTTTAAAGCTTTATACTCCAGTTGCTTAGCAGCTATTTTCTGGTTTTGTTTATTTTTAAAATAAAGAGGTATATCCAATGAAAGCGAAACAGATAAAAAATCCGTCATTTCAGTCCCGCCTCTAAGATCATCGCGCTGGCTGTAGGCGGCATTAACGGTAATATCAGGCCAAAAGTCACGTTGAGCCAGTCTGGTTTCAACCTCAGCCATGCGGACTTTCTCTTTCCAGGCCAGGAGTAAAGGTCTTCGATTTTCAATTTGTTCCCTCACCAAAAACGATTCTTCTTTCCCGGAAGCTTCAAGAAGCTCCGGTATTTTTCCAATTGGAGTGTTTTCCGGCTGGTTGAGAATTTCATTCATTCTCACTGTAAATACTTGGCGTTTCTGTTGCCACATAAGCAGGTCATCTTCCAGCTTAATCAGCTCGACCTGGGCTCGAAATAAGTCTTGCTGAAGCCCTGTTCCTGTTGCATACTTGGTTTCTACGACCTGGATTATCTGCTTCATCAATTCCATATTTTTCTCAATAGTCTCAATAGCCCGGTCAGAAGTGTAGATATCGTAATAAACTTCTTTAATCATAAAAATTATTTGGTTAATAAGCTCTTTCTGTTGGAACATGACGGCCTTTACTTCGAGTTCGGAGAGATCTTTTTTTAAAGATAATTTCCCCGGAAAAGGAAACATCTGGCTCACACCAATCTGTTTGCCTGTCATCGGCTCCTGATCAAAGGCGAAGCTGTTTGCCGGAAGGTTCATCAGGCCTAAAGTGATTTTAGGATCAGGCAAGGCTCCGGCCTGAGGCACAGCTTTCTCCGCAGCCAGAACTTTTTGAGCCATTGCTTCCAGCCTGGGATTATTGGTTAGTGCCTTCTCAATATAGAGGGATAAAGATGGCTTTTCTTCAGATTGTTGATTTGCTGCAAGAGGCGATTGATTAAACAGAATCAAAAGGAATAAAAAATTGAGAAATATTTTATTCATCCTATCCTTCCTTGATGGATTTTTCTGAGAATTTTATTATTCCCATCAATTAAGTAGATTATAAGGCCAAAAAAAATTCACCTCACTATCATTTTCCCTCTCAACATCCCCATGCCGCAGGTGAATACATATTCCCCTTCTTTTTCCGGCGTAAATTCAAGGCTGGTTGTCTGAAACGCCTGCAGCTTTTTCCGAATCCCAAAATCCCCGAATTGAACCTCTTCCGAACATTCGGCCGTTTCATCCCTGTAAAAGTTCAACCGAACCGGAATTCCTTTCTTAACCACAATTACATCCGGATCATATCCGCCCTTAATCGTAATTTTTACTTCTTGAATTCCCGTCTCTTCGGCTTCAATTTTAACTTCACTTCTTTCGGAAAAAAAGAAATACCAGTTAACTAAAAAAATCAAAATAATACCGATTATTATTATTACTAATTTTACCCACATTTTTAACCTCTATTTAATATTAAAACTTAGCTTTTCTTAATCTCAAGGAATTGGAAACAACTGAAACGGAACTGAAAGCCATAGCTGCCGCGGCAAAAACCGGATTAAGAAGAAGGCCGAAAAATGGATAAAGGACGCCGGCTGCAATGGGAATTCCAAGGGTATTGTAGAAAAAGGCCCAGAAAAGATTTTGTTTTATCACCCGGCCGGTTTTTTTGCTTAATTTTATGGCTGAAACCACACCCCGGAGATCTCCTTTAATCAAAGTTATATCCGAAGCCTCCATGGCCACATCGGTCCCCGTGCCAAGAGCAATTCCAATATCGGCCTGGGCTAAAGCCGGGGCATCATTAATTCCGTCACCAACCATGGCCACCAGAGATCCGGTGGATTGAATTTTCTGGATTTGGCGAACTTTATCTTCAGGAAGCACTTCGGCAATTACTCTGTCAATTCCTGCTTTTAAAGCAATTGCCTCGGCCGTTTTCCGGGTATCTCCGGTCAACATAACAACCTCCAATCCAAGCTCTTTTAGTTCGTTAATTACCCGGATTGAATTCTCCTTAAGGGTATCGGCTACGGCAATGATTCCGGCTGCTTTACCGCCAAGGGCGACATAAACAAGAGTCTTTCCTTCCTCGGCCAGTACCATTGACTTCTCTCTTAGTTCAGCAAATTCAATCCCTCTGTCCTTCATTAATTTCAAATTGCCGGCAATAACTGGAAGCTCGTTGATTTCAGCCTCCAGTCCATGACCTTCAATCGCTTTGAAATCCACCGGGTCTTCAATCTTGAATCCCCTCTTATTAGCTTTCTTCACAATGGCTTCTCCTAAAGGGTGTTCCGATACTTTTTCGGCACCGGCCGTATAACTAAGAATTTCCTCTTCGGAAAAAGCATTTCCCGGCACTATATCAGTGACTTCGGGCTCTCCTTTAGTTAAGGTCCCGGTTTTATCAAAGACAATTGTGTCGAGCTTATGAGCTGTCTCCAAGCTTTCTCCACCTTTCAAGAGAATCCCTTTCTCCGCTCCTTTTCCTGTTCCCACCATCACCGCTGTAGGAGTAGCTAATCCCAGGGCACAAGGACAGGCAATAATCATTACGGCAACAAAGTTCAGGAGAGCAAAAGTCAGAGACGGAGAAGGGCCGAAGTTAAACCAGACTATAAAAGCGGCAATGGCTACTGAAATGACGATAGGAACAAAATAACCGCTTATAACATCGGCCAGTCTCTGAATAGGAGCCTTGCTGCCTTGAGCATCCTGGACAAGTTTGATGATCTGGGCCAAGGCAGTTTCTTTTCCCACTTTGACGGCCTTAAATTTAAAGCTTCCTGTTTTATTGATTGTGGCCCCAATTACTTCATCGCCCGGTTTTTTCTGAACCGGTATACTCTCTCCGGTTATCATGGATTCATCTACAGCCGAGCTTCCATTCTGAACTATACCATCCACCGGAATTTTCTCGCCCGGCCGGACTAAAATCAAATCACCGACTAAGACCTCTTCCACCGGGATATCCTGTTCCCGGCCGTCTTTAATGACCCGGGCAGTTTTCGGCTGCAAGCCTATTAATTTTTTTATGGCTTCGGATGTTTGCCCCTTGGCCCTTGCCTCCAGAAGCCGCCCCAGAAGAATCAGAACTATTATAAGGGCCGAAGTATCAAAATAGACAGCCGGTTTGATGCCTCCACTAACAAAAAAAGAAGGGAAAAAAGTAGCAGTCACGCTGTAAAGATAGGCAGCCGAAGTTCCTACAGCTATGAGAGTATTCATGTCCGCATTTCGATGACGGAAAGCTCTCCAGGCTCCCTGATAAAACTGCCAGCCGATCCAGAACTGAACCGGAGTTGCCAGAATAAAAAGAATAAAATTATTGCTAAGTAAATCCGGAATCCAGGAAAATAAATGCCGGGAACTGCCCAAAAAAATAAGAAGGCCCAAGATTAAGCCGATAAAAAATCTTCTCTTAAGATTGGTATATGCTTTCCTTCTGAAGCTTTCCTCCATATCTTCTGTTTTTTCCGGAGATTCTATTTCCAAAACTTTATATCCGGTAGATTCAATGGCCTTTTTTAATTCGGTTAAGCTTGTCTCTGAGGGCAAATACTCTACTTTCGCTTTACCTGAAGCCAGGTTAACCGAAGTTTTAATTACTCCGTTTCTCTTAAGCAAGGATTTTTCTATCTTTTGGACACAAGACGCACACATTATCCCCTGAATAGGAATTTCCGCAGAAGCAGCACTAACCTTAAATTCAATATTTTGCCCTTGAACATAAGTTTCAGGATGAGACTCAAATTTCTTCTTACATTCAGGAGAACAAAAGTAATATGCTTTTCCCTTATATAAGGCTGTTATTCCCTTCTCATTCTCCCTGGCTTCCATTCCGCATACAGGGTCGCTAACCATTTTTTTCTCCAGTTAATATCTCCGGAATTTTCTTAATATCTCTATTACCTCAGCGATTTTTTCTATTCTGTCTTCTTTACTTCCAGTGGCAAAGGACTGATGCACACAACCCTTAAGATGGCGGTTAAGGATATTTTCTTCTACTCGCTTTACAGCTCCTACAATAGAAGTAAGCTGGGTAAGAATATCTATGCAATACCTTTTCTCTTCGATCATTTTTTGGACTCCCCGGATCTGTCCTTCTATCCTTTTCAACCGGACAAGCTCGTCTTCATGGGTGGTCATCTGATTACTCATTCTTATCTCCTTTGAAATCAAGTTTTATTTCCTGCCAATCTCAAGTTTCATTTTATTATACCATACCCCCCTACGGCATGCAAGAAGATAAAATTATTTTGTACTAACCTCTATTATTCACCGGCCGAGGTTGTCTTAGATGCGAGGCACAGGACACGCAGCTGTGGTCTCTCCACCGCAAGTGCCCTGTAACGAAGCAGACTTTGTCGCGAGTGAGTAAAGCGAATGAAGCGATTTTAAGGGGAAAACTATGTTGAGATGGCTTCGCTTCGATCGCCGTGACAATCTGATTAGAAAATTGTCGTCAAATCTGTTCACCTGAATGGTAAAACAGGCCGCTTTTAGATAAAATTTAATAGCAGAATTTACTAAACTCACTTTTTTACGGACGCCAAGAGAAAATCTTTTAAGTCATTCATAGTATTTGTTGTATAAAAGGTATCGGCCTTTTTTATGAATAGTCCAGGCTAACTGCTATTAACTTAAAAGAGCGGAGAGCATACTTGATGCTCTGTCACTCACTGGATTTACCTAAACAAAATGGGTATGTCTTTTTTTAATCTTAGGCCGTATCTTTTTATCTTTTCATTCAAGGTTGTATAATTCATTCTCAAAATTTTAGCTGCTTCCTTCTGATTTCCATTACACCGCGAAAGGACTCTCAGAAGAATATTTTTTTCCACTGTTAAAAGTAGTTTTCTCAGGGGTGTTTTTTGTTCAAAACAGAAATATTCCAGGAAATGGGAAAGAAGATCGATGGAAATCTTTTCCTGTATTCCACCTAGATCCTTCTTCCTGGATTCCGGAAGAGGGGAGCTCTCCTGGAAATAATGGCTGCTTTTCCGGAAAAAATCATATAATTTTTCTTGTTCTGGGGACATATTTTCACCTGCCTCTGAATTTTGTTTTTCTCTCCTTGTTTCGCTCTGTCTCGGCTCTTTTGTCTGATATTCTTCATTTAATTTCGTCATCAATCAAAACCTCCAAATCCTCTTTGAGATTTCCCCTCACGTGATTCAAAAGAATCTCTTCCCCATTTTTTCTCAGACGCACACTTTGCTCCAATTTTTTTTCCAATAAATTGTGCTGCATTATTCATGCCAAATCCAGGAATAAAAATCTAAATACAAGCTCTGGTATTTCAGATATTTTACTCTGAATATTTTAATATCAATAAAATATATTTACATTTCGGTTAACAATATTTACATTTTCTACTTATTTAAATGATAATAGATTCAAGTATAATCATTTTTCTTTTAGTAACTATTGAAAATAAATATAAATGATTAACCATCACTTAGCACAGTATATGAGCTGGGGACACTCCTTAGAAGATGAGCTGTTGAAAACCTTTTTTTTCTATGTCAAAATAAATTTGCCTTTATTTTTTTGAATTATTAGTCATAGGGAGGAAATAGAAATGAAACCTGCTGTTAAACCAAAATGCCCTAATTTTTCTTCGGGCCCTTGTGCCAAACACCCAGGATTTACCCTTGATGAGTTGAAGGATGCTCCTCTGGGGCGCTCCCACCGGAGCAGCCTGGGAAAGGCAAAGCTGGCTGAATCCATCCAGAAAACTAAGGAAATTCTTGGTCTCCCTCCGGATTACTTAGTGGGAATAGTTCCCGCATCTGATACCGGGGCCTTCGAGATGGCCATGTGGTCACTATTGGGTCCAAGAGGGGTGGATGTTTTTTACTGGGAATCTTTTGGTAAGGGATGGGCCACTGATATCACCGGCCAGCTTAAACTGGAAAAGGCCAGAGTTTTCCAGGCTGACTACGGTAAGCTTCCAGACCTATCTCAAACAGACTTTAAAAACGATGTGGTTTTCGTCTGGAACGGGACTACCAGCGGAGTCAAAGTTCCCAACGGGGACTGGATTTCCGATGAACGGGAAGGATTAACCTTATGCGACGCAACTTCAGCTATCTTTGCCATGGAAATACCTTACCATAAACTTGATGTCATCACTTATTCATGGCAGAAAGTTCTGGGCGGAGAAGCTGCCCACGGGATGTTAATTCTATCCCGCCGGGCTGTAGAACGTCTTCTGACCTATTCACCTCCTTGGCCTATGCCCAAAATCTTCCGGATGACAAAAAAAGGAAAGCTTATAGAAGGAATCTTCGAAGGTTCTACTATTAACACTCCTTCCATGCTCTGCAATGAGGATTACTTAACTGCACTGCGCTGGGCTGAGTCCATTGGAGGACTGTCAGCCTTAATTGAGAGGAGTAATCAGAACCTCCAGGTTTTTGAGGATTTTGTGGCAAGACATGATTGGATTGATTTTCTGGCAGAAAACAAAGAAATTCGGTCTAATACCAGCGTCTGTTTCACGGTCGACCTTCCCGAGGAAAAGCTTAATAATCTGATTAAACTCTTAGCCGATGAGAAAGTTGCCTTTGACTGCGGCTCTTACCGGGAAGCACCTCCGGGTCTCAGATTCTGGTGTGGAGCAACAGTGGAGAAATCTGATCTTGAAATTGTCTGCCGGTGGCTGGAATGGGCTTACAACGAAGTTACATAAATCCTGCTACTCAACTTCTTCATTTTTGCCGGGATCGATTCCATAGCCAACCAGATGAAAGGGATTGATAATAGTAGTCAGAATATTTCCCAGGTGGGCTGCGATTCTTTTTAAATAACGGGAAAACAAGGCAAAAACAACCGCCTCCCGAACCAACAATGTATCATCATCCATAATGTGAAGAATCATACTGTCGGTTTTTTCCGTTACTTCTCTGTGAAATCTGTAATATTCTTCGGCTTTCTGCTTGTCTGTTTCCCTGAAAACTCTTAGCGAATCCTTAAGAACAAGACTCATTTTATCACTAATTTTGATAAGTTCTGAAGAATAGGGAGATTCGGGAAGTTTACGGGGATAGTGCTGGGCCAGTTCAACAATATTCTTGACGTAATCCCCAATTCTTTCCAAATCCTTGACCACCGTAATTAAGATCAAGGAATAACTCAAATCCTGCTTTGGATTAATGGAAAGATGTTCCAGAATTCTGCGCCGGACATCCTTTTCACATTCATTTATTTCTTTATCTGTCATATAGATTTTGGCTTGCTTGACATCAATATCTTTGATTAGCTGCTCATTAGCCCGGTCGAAATTCTTGGACACAAGCTCGAACATTACTTCGGTGTTCTCCAGAGCCTTTTTCAGCAATCCCTCTTTTTTCCAGACAGCAAATATTTTTTTAAACATTTTCTTCCCCTGCTTATATTCTTATTATAATTCTCATTGTCTTTATTTCACAAACAAAAAATAAATTAAAGGAATTATGTGAAGTAAAAAATACGAGATCAGAAAGACGATCGTGTTTTTCTTTGATTTGGCGGTTATTACGGAGAAGGTTTCGGCCATCCAGATAGGTACGAATTTGATAGGATAAATTATAATAATACCAAATATGTTAAAAAACAGATGGGTGAAGGCAACTGAAACAGCCACCGGATTGAGGGAGGCAAAGGAAGCCAGCATAGCAGTAACAGTAGTTCCAATATTGGCCCCCAGGGTATAAGGAAAAATCCTCCTTACAGTGAGCAAACCAGCTCCTACCAGAGGAACAATGAGGGAGGTGGTAATTGAGCTGCTTTGTATAATAGAGGTTACTACAATGGCCAGCAGAAAGGCTGTAGCATCATTTTTAAAGAGATATTTATCCAGAAATATTTCAATCTGAGAGACCAACAGTGACCTCATTATCCGAACCAATTGGATAAGGGAGAAAAAAAGCAAAGCCAAGGAGACAATGACAATTAAAAAAGGAACAGGCAAAATACTCTGTACCAAATTAATTAGAGGCTCAGTGATTAATTTCAATGGGCTGAGGAATTCCATCCCCCCAATTCCCTCAAAAGCATCAGCCAGCCCCACAGAAATTTTCTCCAGAAAATGAAAAGCCATCTCAAGGGGAAAAATGATAAGTACAGCCATAATATTAAAAAAATCATGAACAACTGAGGCGGCAAAGGCTCTCTGAAATTCATTCCGCCTGGTAACATGGCCGATGGAGACAATGGTGTTGGTAATAGTTGTTCCAATGTTGGCCCCCATAATTATGGGAATTGCTCCTTGGAGAGTAAGTACTCCGCCGGCTACACATCCCACAACAATAGAAGTTGTGGTGGAAGAACTCTGGATAATACTTGTAGTCAGTATTCCAATCAGAAGGCCTACTATCGGATTGGCTGTAGTTTCAATAAGAGTTTGGGCAAAACCTTCGCCCATAAGCTTGAAAGAAGAACTCATTAACTGAATGGAAAATGTGAAAACATAAAGAACAGTAATTAAAAGAAGTATCTTTTTCAGAGTATCAAGTCTCATGAAATATTTATAATAAGTTTATTCGGTTTATTTAGATTGAAAGTGAGCATTTTCATTGCTATTAAGAGGAAATACTGTCCATAAAAATTAGCTTAAATGTCTATTAAGTCTATTCCGTCTGTTCAGTCTATTCGGTTGAGTCAAAATGTGCTTTAAGTTTAGATAGGGCGAGACGAGCAAAAAAAGCAACCGGCATTCGCAGAAATTAAAAATAATCATTTTCATCCGTCGCGTGTGGCAAGTCCGCCATGGGTAATTAGCTTAATGAATGACATTTATCCTTTTATCCATCACTAAGTGGCAACAGATAAGAAGGTATTCTAACAAAAACTAAACAGGATTTTTACTCTTTTTTCAAAATTAATTATCCGCATATTTCAAGTCACCATGTTTAAGGAAGAGAAGCCAGCAGTTCTTCGAGCTGATGTTCGGCCTTCTCCCGTCTTCGGTAAAGTTCCTCCAGTCTTTTCCCTGCATAAGCATAATCTTTTTGAAGGCCGGCAACTTCTTTTCCTTTCTCCTTGTATGTTTCTGGCCTGGCAAGAAAAGCTTCCAGGTTTCTTTTCCTTTCTTCCAACTGCTTTATTTCATTCTCAAATTCTCCTATTTCCCGTCTTAATCGAGCCCTTTTCTGACTGATTGCCTGGCGAGCTTCAGCTTCTTTTCTTTTTTGCTCCTTTGTCTTTCGGCCGGAATTTGGGCCTGCCTTCTCCACAAGTTTTTCTTTCTCCTGCGACTCGCTTTGCTCTTTCAGTTCTTCCTTCTCTTTCTCTTTCTTTTCCAGATAATAAGAATAATTGCCATAGTATTCCTCAAGCTGCCCGTTTCGAAGCTCTACTACTCTGTTTACTATCTGGTCAAGAAAGTAACGGTCATGAGAAATTAAAATAAGAGTACCTTCATATTTCTGCAGAGCTTCTTCCAACGCCTCCCGGGCTGTCATATCCAGATGAGTGGTGGGCTCGTCCATGATAAGAAAATTGACTAAAGATAAAAGTATTTTTGCTAAAGTCACCCGGGCTTTCTCTCCGCCTGAAAGAACTTTAATCTTCTTGAATACTTCATCTCCACTGAATTGAAATATCCCCAGCACATCCCTTATCCGGGGAATATGCTCCTGGGCAACAGTTGAAGCCACCTCACTAAAGACGGTATTATTCAGATTCAAAGCCAGGATCTGATGCTGGGCATAATATCCAAGAACTGTTCTCTCTCCCAGTCTTATAATTCCCTCCCGAGGCGAAAGGTCACCGGCTATCAGCCGGGTGAGAGTGGTCTTCCCTGCCCCATTGGGTCCAACCAGGGCTACTTTGTCTCCCCGGTTCAGTGAAAGGCTGGTCTTTCTGAGAATCCAATCTTTATCATAACGAAAAGAAACTTTATCTATGGTGAGAACATCCTTGAAGCTTTGGACTGGAACAGACAAACTGAATTCCGGACATTCCGGTTGAGGAGGAACATCTATAATCTCCAGTTTTTCCAGCATCTTAATTCTGCTTTGCACCTGGGCAGCTCTTTTTTTATCGCTCCGGTAACGATTGATGAAACGGATTAATCTTTCTCTCTCTGAAAGTTGCTCTTCTCTTTTTTTTCTAAGGAGGTTAATTTTTTGTTCCTTTTGTTGAAGGAAAATTTTATAGTTTCCTGGGTAACGGGAAAGTTCTCCCCGGTCAAGTTCATAGATCTCATCGGCCAGTCTGTCTATAAAATAACGGTCATGGGTAACCAGAATGATAGTACCTTTGAATTGAAGCAGATACTGTTCCAGCCATTCCATTGAGGGAAGATCAAGATGATTGGTGGGCTCATCGAGGAGAAGGAGATCGGGCTCATGGAGAAGGAGGCGAGCTAAATAAGCTCTCATACACCAACCTCCACTTAGCTCAGAATAATCCTTTTCAAATTCATCTTCAGAAAAACCCAAGCCGGAAAGAAGAGCTTTGGCCGATGCTTCAACCTGATATCCTCCCAGGGCTTGATATTGCTCCTCCAGACTCCCCAGTTTATCCAGAAGTGAGTTATATTCAGGGCCAGGGAACTCCAAGGCTTTATGGAGTTCTTTTATTTTTTTCTCCAGGGCAAGAATCTTTGGTTTTCCCAATAGTACATTTTCCAGAACAGACCCCTCTCCAGTAACAACTTCTTCCTGGGGAAGGTACCCAATCCGGTAGTTCTGAGGCTTAATGATACTTCCCTTCTGCGAGTCAATTTCTCCGTTAATAATCCGGAGAAGAGTTGTTTTTCCCGACCCGTTGGGCCCGGTTAAAATCAATTTTTTGCCAGGATTAACCATCCAGGTAATTCCCTTAAGGAGCTCAGCTTCTCCAATAGAATAATATATATCTTTCAACTGAAGCATATTTCACCTTGAGCCAGTCTATAATTTTTTAATCATAAAGTCTGATATTTTAATTTACAATTATTTATCTTTTACAATTTTGGTATCAGCATTTTCTATGAATAGTCTATGACTAACTCGACCCTTTCCATTCCTTGATTTCCTCCTTCAACCAGCTTCCTTTATTGCCCTATATAAAAACCTAAATGGCAAAACTTGTCAAGATTGGTAGAATTAATAAGCCATTTAAACTTCCGTGCCGAGGCAGGTCGAGGTTAAACAATTGACCCTGACTTCCGGCCTATGATAAGCTCATTTTCTTCAAGTAACCCGGATAAAGACTAAGGAGGAGTAATGAAGCAAAAAACTTCTGGTTTTTATGGCTACACAGGCAAATGGGCCTGGATCGACCTTTCGGAGAATAAAATCACCACCAGCCTCCCTGACCCGGAAGTATATAGAAAATATATCGGCGGCCGCGGGGTTCAGGCATATTTGCTCTTTCTGAAACTCAAAAACAATGGTCCGGTCCGGGATCCGCTTGGCCCGGAAAATCGGATAATTCTGGGTACATCAGCTCCCAATGATACCTTTATCCCCACCGCCGGAAGAGGATCTTGTTCCTTCATCAGCCCCATGACCCGGTCTCTTAAACCCTGTTCCTGGGTTCCGGAACATAAAATTCTCTATGGGCTAATCACTCATTCAAGCTGCGGAGGCCAATTTCCTAACAGGCTAAAAAGGGCTGGCTTCGATCAGGTCATAATCGATGACCGGGCGTCTCAACCAGTCCGCCTTCTCCTCGAGAATGGAAAGGCTCATATTATCAAGGCCGAAGATGAGCTATTTGAGGAAATAGAAGGAAAAAAGATTCTTCGCAGAACCTCAGAAGTGATTGGTTTTCTCTCCCGCAAGCATCCAGGCTCCTCCACTGTCTGCCCGGGACCGGCGGGCTGGAACCAGGTAGAATTTGCCTGTCTTACCGCCGATTATCACCGGAATTTTGGAAGAGGCGGAGCCGGGGCTGTCTTTGGCTCTAAAAACCTGGTAGCTGTTACAGCCTCCGGCAGAGAAAAAGTAGGCTATGCTGATACTCAATCATTCCAAAAATTAAGCCGGCAACTTGATGAACTGGTCAAATCCACAGTAGCTGATCCTCAGAAAACAGTCTCTTTTCGCCCGGAAACCGGGACAACATGGTGGCTGGATAGGGCTTTCAACGGAAATTACCTGGGTAGTAAAGGAGGGTACCTTCCCTGGCATAACTTTGATGAAGGATATTTTTCTCCCAGGGATTATGCCGGTGTTTCTACCGGCTCTTTCCTGGAGATGGCCGGAAAACACAATGTCTGCAACAGGTGCCGTCATATTTTTTGTTCCAGAGAAGCCCAGGTGACAAAACCACTCTATTCAGGAACTGGAGTTCGCCCCGAATTCGAAACCATTGCTCTCTGGATAAATTGCTGTATTTTAAACAAAGAGGCTATCTTTCACATGAATAAACTGGCCAATGAGCTCGGTATCGACACCATGACCTTCGGCAGTATAACTGCTGCAGTTATGGAGTTGACCGAAAAAGGGTTCTTGGATAAATGGGATAGTTCTCTAACATTCGGTAATGCTCCACGAATGATAGATTTTATAAAAGATCTTGCCTACAGAAGAGAACCATTGGGAAATCTTTTTGCTGACCACACTGATTTGGTTATTGAAAAACTGTCCTCTGAAATACCGAGCTCTTGTATAGATGAGATAGCTTTTTGCGCCACCACTACCTTCGGCGGCCTGGGTTATGCCGGTATCGAACCTAAGGTTTTTCCGGGCATGTTCACTGCCTATGCTACCTCCAACCGGGGAAGAGGTGACCACACCTATGCCTGGACAATCCAGGCAGAAGAAGGAGGATTGAAAGAAGCAGAGGCCCTGAGTGCTTATGTGGTTGAATCCCAGCACAGTAAAGCTCTCATTGATTCCCTCGGCCTTTGTGATTTTTTCTGCGCCGATATTACATCAGATCTTTTTCTATCTCTCTTCCAAACTCTTACCGGATTTGAAAATTCCCCGGAGACTCTAAACCAGTGCGGCCGAAGAATTTATACTCTGGAAAGGCATTTAAACAACATTCAAGGAAGAGACCGCTCTTATGACGCTTTCATTCCCCAAAAGCTGACTGTTCCTCTTACCTCCGGTCCGCATCGGGGAAAAACAGTCCGTAAGGACCTGCACCACAAAATCCTCGATCTTTACTACCGAAAACAAGGCTGGTCGAAAAACGGCAAGGTGGCGGAAGAGCTTCTTTGAAGACTGAAAACAACCTGAGCCTTATTCTCCCGGATATTGTTCTACATCCGGACTTCTTTCTCCAAAGAGGCATTGTCCACAAGTTTCTGGCTTAACTGGCGGAATCTCTTTGATATAACCCCGGCAATTCTTGTCATAACCTTGTAACCGAGGTGGTTGTTGATTTTGAAAAGCTTGAGAAGAACTCCTCCATCAATAGCTACCAGTTCAGATTCTTCCACCGTCCAGGCAGCAGCAGTGAAGGTGTAAGGATTGGTTACTGCTGACCAGCCAAAAATCTCACCGGGGCCGACAATATCGATTGTCAAGGGATCCTTCTCGGGGCTCTTCCTCAGCCTGATTTCTACTCTTCCATAAAGAACCAGATACATTTTCACGGCCAGCGAATCCTCCTCGAAAACCCGGGCATTGGGACGGTATTTTTCCAGTTTAGCAATTTCACTTATGTTTTCCAATTCAGGGTCGGAAAGCCCGCTGAATATGTCAAACCTTCTTAAAACCTCGATCGGAACCATGTTCCCTCCTTTCTTTCGTTTTTATTACACAGCCAAAACCATTGAGTCTTGCTGCTTAATATTCCTGGGGAAGCTCCTTTAATTTATCCCAAGAAAAAACAGGTCCATCCTGACAGATGTAAACAGGTCCAATATTGCAGCGGCCACACTTCCCAATGCCGCACTTCATCTTATTCTCCACGGTGGTATAAATCTGCCGGTCCTTAAAGCCAAGTTCTTTTAAATTTTTTATAACGAATTTAATCATGATAGGAGGCCCGCAGGTTACAGCAATGGTATTTTCAGGAGAAGGCTTTTTCTCCAGGACATTCTGAGGAACAAATCCGACGTATTCCTTCCATTCCGGCTCTTCCACATCAACTGAAAGATAGACTTTCATCTCATCCCTCAGCTTTTCCAGCTCATCCTTGAAAACAAGATCTCCCGAGCTTCTTGCCCCATAAAAAAGAATCAAACGGCCGTAATCCTTCTTTTTCTTCAATACTGTTTGCAAGACCGACCAGATAGGAGCCAAGCCTATACCTCCGCCGATAAAAAGAAGATTTTTCCCTTTCCACTCCTCAACAGGGAACCCATTTCCATAAGGCCCCCGTATACCCAGCTTATCCCCTTCCTTCATATCATGAAGGGCAGTAGTTACTCTTCCCATCTTCAAGATACTGAATTGCAAATATTCCTTCTCCAACTGAGAAGATGAAATTGAAATCATGGATTCTCCTTTTCCAAAAACAGAGAGCATGGCACATTGGCCGCATTTGAATGAGAAATGATTTTCCTCCAAAAACTGCAGGCGAAAGGTCTTGACCGGACGGATCCCCCCCACCTCTTCTTTTATCTGTATTATTTTGGCAACCCGAGGGATATAAGGATTATTTTCCATGGCTTTCCACCTTATTTAAAATTTCAACTATATCTATTCCCACAGGACATTTAGCCACACACCTGCCGCAGCCAGTACAAAGGTAATCCTTTTGATTTTCCACAAAATAATAAAACTTATGAAATATCCTTTGCCTCAGCCGTGAAGATTTATCCGGCCGGGGATTATGTCCCGAGGAATGCATGGTAAAATCCGGAAACTGACAGTTATCCCAGACTCTGACCCTTTTTCCTCTTAAAGGAAAAGTAGATACAAGCTCATCAGAAATATCAAAACAATGACAGGTCGGGCAGAGATAAGTACAAATTCCGCATTTAAGACATCTGAATGATTCTTCTTCCCATAAAGGAGAGTCAAACATATCCTTGAGCTTAGGGGGAATTTTGTCTACAGATTTTACTTTTGTTGAAATCTTTTTTTCGGCTTCTTTTTCAAGTTCTTGAGCCCTTTCCTGATCTTTTTTCAAGGCCGTTTCAAAAAGATCTCCATTGGCTTTAATCAGATTTTTGCCTTTCTCGCTTAAAATTCTAACCAAATATTTCTCTCCCAAATCAATAAGAAGAATATCCAGTCCCTCTTCTGAAAAAGGCGAGCCTTCCACAGAAATACAAAAGCATGAATCTGAAGGAGGAGAGGAACAAGCCAGTCCAACCAGATAAACCAGATCTTGGTGCTTCTGGAAGTAGACATCCGGAATATCTCCGCCGAATACTTTGGAAAGCAGGTGAGCAGCCCGGGCATCACAAGGTCTTACCCCAAATACAACCATCGGTTTTGCTTCAGGAAGAATTTCTTTGATTTCAGGACCGCCGTTTTGAGGGTCGGCAAACTCAAACAGTTCTTCACGGTGGGGAAACAAAAATTTTTTCAGAGGGACTACGGTATTGGTATATTCCTTAGGAAAATCATCGAGTTGTTTGATTTCTTCATATTCCCAGAGACCATCCTTGGCCACAGGACTGAAAATCCTGAAAGAAGCCAGTTGTTTAATCCAACGTGGAATAGATTTTTTTAAAATTATTTTATCCATGGTTTCACCTGATAAAATCCTCAGGGTCGTTTTCCCTGAAGCTGGAAAAAAGAGAGGATTTTTCTGGATCCAATCCGGCCACATATTCGAACATCTCTAGGGCTGTCTTCTCAATCTTTTTGTTCAGCAGGCGGACAGGAATATTTTGAGGACAAGACATTTCGCACTGGCCACAATCAGAACAGCGGCCGGCATGATGGATGGCTCTAACTAAATGATAGACTAAGTTTTCAGAAATTAAGGGAGATTTTTCAATCCATTTTATCCTCTTGGCTTTTTCCTCGGCTGTTGTTTCCGGGGTTATTTTGAAACTAATGGGATCAACCACGCATTCAGGACAGTAGCAAAGAGGACAAACCGAGCGGCAGGCATAACAACGAATGCATTTTTCCATCTGTTCCTTCCAGAAGAGCCGTCTTTTCTCACGAGACATATTCTCTATCTCTTCCACACTGTTAAAATAATTCCTTGCCTCCCTCTCTTTTTTCTCCCCGAACATAACATCATAAATAACCGGATAACTGTACCGGCAGACTAAACAGTTGTCAGAGAGAATATCCTCCCTTTGGATCTTATTTTTTTTACCTCCGATATGGGCAAGCACGGAACCATCTTCTTCAAACTCCCACTTATCAACTTTTTTTCCATTTAATTTCAATGAAGCTTTTTTCCGGTCTATAATTCCTCCTTGTTCACAGGAAACTCCCAGAAGAAAAACCTCTTCCCTGGATATGAATTTTTCCTGGAGAAGAACATTCACAATCCGGCTGTCACAACCCTTGACCAATAAACCTATAGGCTTTTTTTCTTTCTTTTCCTCTTTTGATTCAATCTCCTTCTTTTTCTCTTCAACCAGGAAAAGAACTAAGTTGTGTCTGCATTCGGGATTCCAGATAAGTTTTTCCACTTCTTTCGGTTTTCTGAAACGGGCAGGTACTGCTCCTTTTCCCTCAGCTCCCTCGGTATAGCCGATAAGGAATCTGATTTTCTCTTTCTCCAGAAGCTCCCTTGCTTTATCCTTTAATTTTTCCAACTCCACCATCAGAGACTCCTTCTTAACTGCTGTTGTGGGCCCAAAGGCTTTAGAACTTCTACAAAATCCTTGATGATCTGAGTGTATTTCAATCCCTCGGCAGCCGAGACCCAGGACATCTGGAACCTTTGCGGCTCAAGCCCGATGAATTGCAATAATTCCTTGAGGACAGCCATTCTCCGGCGGGCATACATATTTCCTTTAATATAATGACAATCTCCCGGGTGGCAACCGGAAACAAGCACTCCGTCAGCCCCTAAATTAAAGGCGGAAAGTATATACAAAGGTGAGACGCTGCCTGAGCACATAACCATGACCGGAATAACATTGGCCGGGTATTCCATCCGGGAAACACCAGCCATGTCGCTTCCTGCCGAAGAGCACCATTTACAAAGAAAAGCCACAATCTTCGGATTAAATTGATTTTCCATGTCATCCTCCCAAACAGGCATTCAACATGTCGTGAATTTGGAGATGGGTCAGATTCCGGACTTCTACTGCTGCTCTCAGACATGTAGCGGCACAGGTGCCGCAACCTTCGCAAAGGACTTCATTGACCTGGGCGACACCGTTATCCAGGCTTATGGCCGAATAGGGACAAACCTCAACGCACATCCCGCAACCGGTGCAGAGAGGAGATATCACCCTGGCTACAAGAGGCGAATGGAGCAGTTCTTCCTGGAAGAGAATAGAGACAACTTTGATGGCCGCCCCTCCGGCCTGGGCCACTGCCTCCGGAATATCTTTCGGAGCCTGGATGGCTCCCGCCAGAAAGATTCCCGAGGTGGCACTTTCCACCGGCTTAAGCTTGGGATGAGACTCGGAAAGAAATCCATCCTCGCCTTGGGAAATTTTTAACATCTTGGCCAGAGCTTCGGTTCCAGCCGAAGGCTTCATGGCCATGGCTAAAACCACCATATCAGCTGCAATTTCTACACTTTTTCCAGAAAGAGTATCCACTCCCCAGACTTTGATCTTGCCATCTTCTTCGAATATCTTAGAGACTTTTCCCCGGAGATAGATTACCCCGTCATCTTCCATGGTCTTACTGACGAACTCTTCATAACCTTTCCCGCCGGAACGGATGTCGATATAAAAGACATAAGCTTGGCCGTCATGGACATGGTGCTTGTAGAGCTTGGCATGTTTGGCTGTGTACATACAGCAGATCTTGGAGCAGTAGGCACAATGGAGCTCTGGGTCGCGGGAACCAGCACACTGGATAAAAACCACTTCCTTCGGCTCTTTATGGTCTGAGGGCCGGAGGATCTTTCCTCTGGTTGGCCCGCTGGCTGAACACAATCTTTCAAACTGCAGTCCGTCCAGAACATCGGCATACCTGCCGTAACCGTACTCTGCCATATTTTCTTTCCCATAGAGGTCGTAACCAGTGGCCACCACAATTGCCCCCACATTTTCTTCGATGATCTGCGGTTTCATGTCAAAATCAATAGCCTTTGGCTCACAGACTTCATCACATTTTCCACAGGCAATGGGAAGAAGTCCGGGACAGGCTTCCACATCTAAGGTATAAGTTGCCGGAATGGCCTGAGGAAAGGGAATATAAATGCCCCGTCGGCCGGTAAGACCGAGATCAAATTCATTGGGGACAACTACAGGACAGATCTTGGTACATTCATCACAAAGAGTACATTTTTCCGGATCCACATAGGTTGGTTTTTTCAATATTTTCACTTGGAAATTACCTACATACCCTGAGACTTCTCGAACTTCGCTGTAAGTCATTAGTTTAATTTGGGGATGTTTGGATACTTCCACCATTTTGGGAGTCAGAATGCACTGGGAACAATCAAGGGTGGGAAAGGTTTCTGAAAGCTGTATCATGCGTCCGCCAATGGAAGGTGATTTCTCCACCAGGATTACATCAAGACCACTGTTAGCCAGATCCAGCGAAGCCTGTATCCCGGCGATACCTCCTCCAATAACCAGAGCTTTCCGGGTTACAGGGACAGAAATGGGTTTAAGAGGCTCGTTCCAGCGGACTTTTTCAGTAATGCTTCTGGTTATTTTTAAAGATTTCGCAGTAGCTTCATCCATGTTTTTATGAACCCAACTGCACTGCTCTCTTATGTTGGCAATTTCACACTGAAAAGCATTTATTCCGGCTGATTTGGTAGCATTGCGGAAAGTGGATTCATGAAGATTGTGAGAACAGCAGGCCACTACCACTCCATCCAGCTTTTTTTCCTGAATTGTATCTACGATAAGGTTCTGCCCAGGATCTGAACACATATAAACATAATCCTCAGCATGAACGACATCAGGATAAGTAGACATTTCTTGAGCCACCTTTTTGACATCCACTGTCCCGGCAATGTTTATTCCACAGTGGCAAATAAAGACACCGATGCGTCTTCTCATATTCCCTCCTTCTTTAAAAATTATTTTTATTAATTTTAAAATAAAAAAGCCTATTCCGTCCATTCAGATGAGAAAATTCGTTATTTAAATTTAAATAATGCGAGACAAGCGAGAAAAGCAACCGGCATCCGCAGAAATGACAAATGAACGTTTTCATCCTTTGCGGGCGGCAAGGCCGCCATGGATAATTAGCTTTGAAACTTGTAATCTTTAAAGAATGGAAAATATGATCCTGATCCAGGCAGGATGGCGGTTGTTTTAAGGATGGGTATAGAGGAGGTAATAAATCTTCAGGCTTCGATTGACTAAAATTTCTTCCGGCTCTCACGAAGGAGGCTACCTCCTTTCCTTCAATTTCAGCCGAAAAAGTACATTAAATACTTAAAATTATTTCCCCAGATAATTTATTATCCATAGTTCCAATTTTTTATAACCCTATAAAATATAGGAAGTCAAGTTTTTTTTGTCAATTTATTAAAAAAATTTTAAAAAAATCCCCCCTGGAAATGTAATTATTCATTATTTATTTATCTGACAGATAATTTTTTAGAAAAAAAATAGAAAAAATTGCCCCTCAGATAGAAGGAGTGTTGACACAGTAATAAACATGACTATACTTTATAAGCGGGGAAATTAAGGGTTAGCAGGGAGACTAACAATTGAAGTTCCCGAAAGAAAAGAAGGTTAATCATCCATTTTTCTCTTTAAAGAATAATTCTTTCCCTACCATGAAAGAAATTACCCAGGAAAACGAGAGATTAAGGGCCAAAATCCATGATTTGGAAAAATGGAGAGTCCGGCACCAGTTAGCAGATGAAGCCCTCAAGGAAAGTGAAGAAAAATACAGAAAACTAGTCTTGGCTTCCCCAGAAGCAGTAACCGTTACCGACTTAAAAGGGATAATCACCGATGTCTCTGAAGAAACACTTAAACTCCACGGATATGAAGAACCTGAAGCTCTTATTGGAAAATCTGCTTTTGAGCTGATTGCTCCAGAAGACAGGTCACGGGCCAATAGAAACCTGCTCAAAATCCTCAGGAGAGGGATTCTTAAAAACGAAGAATATTCTTTCCTCCGGAAGGATGGAACCAGATTTGCTGGGGAAATTAATTCCGCCTTGATTAAAGATGCCAAAAGCCGGCCTAAACAAATCATCTCTACCTGCCGGGATATAACCAAGAGGAAAAAAATCGAAGATGAGCTCAAGTCCTCCTTGAAAGAAAAGGAAATCCTTCTAAGAGAAGTTCATCACCGGGTCAAAAACAATCTTCAGATAATTTCTGGCCTGCTTGACATGAAGGCTCTCCAACCTTCCTATCAGGAGGTTAAGCAGCTTTGTCAGGATGCCCGGGCCGAAATCCACACCATGGCCCTGATTCACGAACACCTCTATCAGAGCGGAAGGTTCAGTCAAATCGAGATGGGAGGTTACATAAAGGATCTGGTTAGTTATCTTTTCCAGGTTTATTCCGACAAAATGAGATTCATAACCCCGGTTCTCGATTATTCCAAGGTTTTTCTCAATATAAATCAGGCCCTTCCTCTGGCTATTATTCTCAGTGAAGCCATTTCCAATGTCTACAAACACGCATTCCAGAAAGGCCAGGAAGGAACACTTGAAATCGCCCTAAAAAAAGCAGAAAAAGAGCTGGTCTTTCTCCGCATCAAGGATGACGGATGCGGTATTCCTCAGAGCTTGGACATTGACAGTACCAGGACCCTGGGACTTAAACTGATGAAAAATTTGGTCGAAGACCAGCTCAAGGGAAAGTTTTATGTCACCCAGCATGAAGGGACTTCTATTTTAATTGAATTTAAAATTGCAAGCGAGGAGGTTCAGGATGAAAAAAATCCTGGTAGTGGATGATGAAGCTGCCATCACCACTCACTTAGAAGTCAGGCTAACTCACATGGGATATAAAGTTGTGGGAAGGGCTTCATCCGGAGAAGAAGCAGTGGCTAAAGCCCGTCTTTTTAAGCCTGACTTGGTTATTATGGATATTGTAATGCCCGGTGAACTGGATGGAATTGAAGCTGCTTCCATTCTGAAAAATGAAATGGATATTCCGGTCATTTTCCTTACCGCCTATGGTGATGATGCTTTGATAAAAAGAGCCAAGAAAGTGGAACCTTTCGGTTACATTATCAAACCTTTCCAAGACAATGAAATAAAAGCAACCCTTCAGATCGCTCTTTACAACAAGGAAGTCTATGATTTGATGAAAGAATCGAGCCGGACCTGGCAGGAGCTGGCTGAAAACATGAATGAAGCAGTTATTCTGGCCAGAAGAAGCGGAGTTATTTACTTTTGGAACCAAGGAGCCGAGAATCTTTTCGGCTATTCCCGGCATGAAGTAACGGGAAGACCGTTCTCTATTCTGCTGGCCGAGCATCCAGACCCAAGGTTTCTGGCCGAAATTCAACGTCTCCTTCTTTTTACCCGCTCAAAAATCGCCGGCAAATGGGTGGAAGCAATCGGCCGCAAAAAAGACCGGAGTGAAATTCCGATTGAGATATGCTTGACTCCCTGGGAGACAAAGGAAAAATTTTCATTCATAATTTTGGCTAAGGATATAAGTGACCGCAAAATGTCAATGGCCTTACTGGAAGAAGCTCTCAAGGAGAAACACAAAGACATGGAAGAATACAAATACACTGTTAACCAGAACCTGAACCTCGTTTACAAGCTTCTCCGGCTCCAGTCCCAATGCCTGGAGGAAAAAGAACAATCGTTAAATCCTCAAGAACAAAGAGAAATGCTTATCAAAACCCTCAGCTCACATCAGGAATTAGACCACCTGCCTCCCTGCAGTACGGTTAATTTTTGCTCTTACCTAAGAAACCTGACCAGACGCCTTTTGGAAGCCTACCCGGTCGACCAGAAACGGGTTCAAATGGCCATCGAGACAAAAGATATAGAGCTTGACCTCAGCCGGGCCATTCCATTGGGGCTTCTGGTGAGTGAGCTTGTTTCCAATGCCCTTAAGTATGCTTTCCCTGGAAAGAAAGAGGGAGAAATTAAGATAAAATTTTTTCAGGATAAAGCAGGGAACTATCAATTGCAGGTCAAAGATTCAGGAATCGGCCTCCCAAAAAAAGTAGACCTTAACCAACCACAATCACTGGGATTCCAAATAGTTAATGACTTGGTCAAACAATTGAAAGGAAGTCTGAAGGTGGACCGCCGTCAAGGAACAGCCTTTAATATAAATATCCCTTCTCTCAACACTTAACCTGGATTATTCATAAAAAAGGCCGATACTTTTTATATCACAAATACTATCTATGAGTTAAGAGGTTTTATCATGGCGTACGTAAAGAAATTAAGTTCATTTGATTCTTCCATTGAATCTTATTTAAAATCGGCCTTTTTTATGAATAGTTCAGGTTAATATCCTGGTAACTTTGTCACCCACCAACAATGAAAATGCTCATCTTTTCTTTCTAAAAATTCTTTTTACTCATTTCGCTCGTCTCGCCCTTCTATCATGTTTATCTCGTTTATCTTGTTCATTTAGTCTCATCCATCTCGCTCGCCTCGCCTTATTCAAATCAGTTATACCAAACAAACCAGATGGACTTAATAAACTAAACAAACCAGATAAACGCTATGAACGCAGTAAACTCTTCCAGCCCATCTCCCTTTATTTTTATTTTAATGAATCAATTGAATAATCTGAATAGACTTAATGAACTGAATAGACTTTCAGAGGGGATTTTATCTTCAAGGAGCAACCCGCCGGATTTGTTTTTCCCGCAGCAGGGATTCCAGCTTTTCCTTGACAATTGTTTCCACCAGCTCCCTGAGCGCAATCTCTGAAGGAGAAGTTTGTCTGACCTGGGGGGCAAAAAAATCAGAGACATCACATTCCAGGGCCCCGGCAATTTTGCTCAATATTTCCCAGGTAGGATTTCTGTACTTACCGTTTTCAATGTTGCACAGGCTGGAAGCAGGAATACCTGCTTTTTGGGCCAGCTCGAACTGCAAAAGGGGTTTTTCCGGCCTTGATTGGCTATTCCTGGATAAACGGATAGCTCTGATATTTCTTCCCACATCATTAAGAGTAAAAGCCATTTCAGCTCTCTTTTATGAAATTAATACCACAAATAATTTTTTTATACAATGGGGACGTTCCCCTATTGAACCCCTATTGAACTAAACCTCAGTAAAATAGTACAATTTCATCCGGAGTATTCAATGGCGGTTAATGGGTACAACAATTGTTTTCTTGAAGTTGATTTATCCTCAGGCAGAGTTAATCGCCATCCCCTGTCTCAAAATCTCATAACCGATGGGCTCGGAGGAAGAGGGTTGGGAGTAATCTGCCTCAACCATAATCTATCTCCTTCTACCACCCCACTGGGAGAAGAATCCTTGCTGGTATTCGCTCCGGGGGGACTGGTAGGAAGTGCAGCTCCGACATCAGGCCGATTCTCCGTTACTTTTAAATCCCCCCTAAGCGGAACCATATGCAGTTCAAACTCAGGAGGTTTTTGGGGAAACACTTTTAAACGGACCGGATACGATATGCTTATTGTCAAAGGGAAAGCGGCTGTTCCCGTCTATCTTTATATTTCCGAGAAGGAAACAAATATCATTGAATGCCCGGAGCTATGGGGTTACACTGTTTCTGAGATAACCGGAAAGCTCTTGAAAAAATATCCCCGGGGCCGGGTTCTGGGAATTGGACCGGCCGGAGAGAAAAAAGCCTTAATTTCATCGATCATGAATGATTACAGCCGCACCTGCGGCCGGGGAGGCGGCGGAGCAGTTATGGGCTCCAAAAATTTAAAAGCAGTGGTAGTTGAAGGAACTAAAACATTCCGGCCGGTTAATCAAAAAACATATAAAACCGGACTCTTTCAAGCAAACAAACTTCTTCGTTCCCTGCCGGTTACAGCCAAAGCTTTCCCTCTGCTGGGAACTGCCGGCTTGCTCAAGCTTGTTTACCAGCACGATATGCTGGTTCACCGCAATTTTCAGGATGTCCGGCACAAACAAGAGGACATCGAAAAAATATCGGGAGAATCTTTAAGAAAAAACCTTGGAGCTGTTCCCGGAGGCTGCTTCAACTGCCGTATTCGCTGTACCAGAATTACCAGGACAGGAGAAAAAAAAGGAGAAGGACCTGAATTTGAAACGCTGGCCATGATGGGGGCCAATCTTGATAACTACAACTTGCAAGAAATAGCCTTGGCCAACTATGTTTGCAATGATTACGGACTGGACACTATTTCCTTCGGCAACACCCTGGGTTTGGCCATGGAACTTTTCGATAAGGGTATAATTACACAAAATAAAACAAACGGCCTTCGGCTTTCCTTTGGAAAGCTGCAAAATTTGCCAAAGCTTGCCCGCCTGACCTGCTTGAGAGAAGGATTAGGCGATTTTCTGGCCGACGGAGCTCTGAGGCTGGGGCGAAAATTCGGTGCTGATGAGCTGGCCATGGTAGTCAAAGGCTTAGAGCTTCCCGCTTATGATCCCCGCTCAACCTTAATGCAGGCCCTTGGCTACGCCACTTCAACCAGAGGGGGCTGCCACCTCAAGGGAGGATATATGATTTCCCTTGGATTCTTTGGAGGAGCAAGGGAAGTGGACAGGTTCCTGGTGGATACGGTAGCCGACCACGTAGTGGATGAGCAGGATTCAGGCTGTGTAGCAGATATGCTGGGAATTTGCCGTTTTGCCTTTTTTTCGTTTAGCGAAAATGAACTTTCCCGGATTTACTCCGGATTCACCGGAATCGACCTAAGTCCACATGAGCTTAAAAAGAAAGCCAAAGGAATAATTGAAAAGGAGCGCTTCTTCAATATCAAGGCAGGGATTTCTACCAGAGAGGATACTTTACCTGACCGGTTTTTCACTGAAAAAATAATGATTTCAGGAGAAAATCGGGCTATTGATAAAGAAACTCAATTCAATCATATGCTCCGGAAATACTATGAAATCCGTGACTGGAGCTCTGAAACCTGAGGGGAACAGGGTACTAAATGGAAGAATTCAAAAAAAAAATCAGGGATATCGGCCGGGCCATGCTGTCTCTCGGCCTCCAGAATACCCACAGCGGAAACATATCCCTTAGGGTGGGAGAGGATATATTAATAACCAAAACAGGCTCTATGAAAGGCCATTTAAACGACAGGGATATAGTTCTGGTGGGGCTGGATGAGCCAAAGACAGGCCTTTTCCAGGCCTCCTCTGAAACCGGTACCCATCAGAAAATCCTCCGCTACGCCCATTCCGCTATCCACGCTCATTCCCTACCGGCCATTCTTCTTTCCTTTATTACCGATAAGATAATTCCTGTTGATTGTCTCGGCCGGAAATTTTTGCAAAACATTCCGGTCGTTGAATTCAAATATCCGGTTGGTTCCCCAGAGATGGAAAAAGAAATTCCTGAAATTTTACAGATCCGGGCGTCGATGATGGTAAAATCCCACGGTCCTTTTGTCCGAGGCTCTTCTTTGGAAGAAGCCTTCTTTTTCCTTTGCCTTCTCGATTACTCAGCTAAAATTCTTCTTTACTTAAATCTCCTTGATGCTGGATTCCGGGAAATCAATAACATCTCTTACCCGTTGCTTCCAGACTATTCTCCTCCGGAAAACAAGCAGGCAACAGAAGACCGCAAGCTTATCCGCCAGTTCTGCCGGACAGCCTCGGATGTATTTTTACTGGAACTCTCCCCTTTTCACACCGGTTCTCTCAGCGTAAGAGACGGCGGAGAGATGATTTATTCACCGGGTCTCTCAACTCCGGACGGATTAACTTTGGATATCCTCAGAATTGGGCTTGAGGAAAAAAGAAAAGATTTTTTCACGAAACTCCATCAGGCTGTTTACCGTTTCTCCAGCGCCAAATCCGCTCTATTTTCCCACTCACCCTGGGCTATGGTTCAAGCGCTCAAACTGTTTTCCCAAGGAAATAACCGGATTATACCGGTGGATGCAGAAGGAAGCTATTTTTATCCGGCTGTGCCCATTGTCTCTCCCACAGAAAAAGCTGAAACCATAGTGGCCAAAGCCGCCCGCTATAAAATGGTGGTTCTGGCGGGCCTGGGAGTGCTGGCTATCGGTCATACTCCCGGTTATACCATTCACCATTGTTCTTCTCTTAAAAATATCTGCTTTATAAAAACCCACCTGGAACTGATGCAGCAAAAAAGCCTTTTAACCGACATCTCTAAATTCCAGGATGAACGGGGAAAGAGCTGGTAAAAATTTTTTCTTTTTAAGATAACAAGTCTTATCTTTTTCGCTCTATTCAAGATTTTTAAATTTTTTCAAGTTGACGGGAAGTTTGCCAATATTTCAATCCTATGTTATTTTAAAAAAACAATGAAAAAAAATATTTTTCTATTAATTCTCATTACAAGTTTATTTTTTCTATTATTCTGTAGCCCCGGGGATAATGAAATCACGGAAGACCTGCCTGAAATTGATATATCCTCCTTGAAACCTCAGGTTCCTATCCAGGGAAAAATCGTTTTCTACTCCGACCTGGACGGCGACGAAGAGCTCTATCTATTAACCAAAAAAGGGCTGGAAAAACTGACCGACAACACCTGGAACGACGAATGCCCCAAATGGTCGCCGGACGGAAATAAAATTGCTTTTGCTGCCAACCCACAAGGAACATATGAGATTTTCATTATGGACTTGGAAACCCGAACTCTCACCCAGATAACCGAAAAATTGGAGAATCCTATCGGGTACGCCGGACACGCCTGGTCGCCGGACGGAAATAAAATTGCCTATACCGTAGAACGTTCAAAAGGTATTTTCAAGAGAAACTGGATTGAAGAAATAGACCTCAGGACAAAGGAAACCAAAAGGCTTCTTCCGGACTTTTCCAGCCACCACGGAATTCCGGATTACTCACCGGTTGAACCTCTATTTTCCTTTACCGGAAAGAGAACCCGGGGTTGGGACGCAGTCATGCATGATTTCCGGACCAATGAATCTATTTTTCTGGCGGAAGGTGGCAAAAGCTGCCGGGCTCATTTCTCACCGGACGGAAAAAAACTGGCCTATGTTTCAACCGAGAATAATGATAAAGCAGATATCTGGCTTATGAATCCGGACGGAAGCAACAAAAAAAGGCTGACCTTTATGGACGAAACCCATGAGTATTTTCCCGCCTGGTCTCCGGACGGCAAGTTCATAGTCTTCAGTTCAGTCGAAGACTACGGCAGCCGTTTAGCCGGAAACTGGGCTCTCTATCTGGTTGAGGTAAAAACAGGAAAAGTTTCTCTTCTGCTGGATTCCCCTGGGGGAGATCTCTTTCCTGATTGGACGGAATAAAAGAACCTAAATCCTTACGGTTGGTAACAGTGCGAATTTTAATTTTCGGCAAGAAATTTACTGCCTATACTCCCTGACCTTGCTCCCGCAATCGGGATAACTTTTTCTCATGAATTTCCAGATCACTTTTACTGTAGAGAACAAAGCGAATCCTTTTGACATGGCGAAGCTGCGGGAGAATCTTCAAAATGGTTTTGAAGGCTATCTCGGCAGCTTCCTCCATGGGATAACCAAAAGCTCCTGTTGAAATAGCCGGAAAAGCAATGGAATCAATTTTGTGCTGTTCCGCAAGTTTCAAAGCATTGCGGTAACAACTGGCCAAAAGTTCATCTTCGGGCTTGTCTTCACCGTAGATAGGTCCCAGACAGTGGATGACATAGCGGTTCGGCAGTCCGTGTCCCCCGGTTATAACAGCTTCTCCAGGTTTAATGGGAGCTAAAGGCCGGCATTCCTCTTCCAGGCCGGGTCCGGCAGCCCGGTGAATAGCACCGGCCACACCTCCTCCCATCCTAAGCTGGGCATTAGCGGCATTTACCACAGCGGTGATATCTGCTTGGGAAGCAATATCCCCCTGGACACATTCAATTATAACGTTTGACGGTTCATAATTCATTTTTCCCTCCCTTGAGAAAATAAATTTTAACATATCCATGACCCATAAAAAACCATCGGAGCTGTCATATATAGATTGTATTTCAGGAGTTGCACCAACATTCCAGCCTTAAGTAGCTAGACTTTCAAAGAGAAAATAAAATATGATATCACAAATTTTTAGCAAGTCCTATTCTTTCAAGAACGGCTTCAAATCTGGGATCATGTCTTTAAGGATCAAGGGAAGGATCAACCAGGGAAAGGACAATATAAGAAGCTTTTTCTTCAACGGCTTTTCCCAACCAGTCAAAAACTTTATCTTTTTCTCTTAAGGCTGCATAAACGGTGGCTACTTGATAAGGAGAAAGGTATCTTTCTTCAGAACTATCCAGAAGGTTTTGGAGAAGACGATGAGCTTCACTTGTGTTCTCCAAAAGGGCATAAGAGCGGGTAAGGCCTACCAAAAGAGCAGTATTATCTGGAGAGAGCTTCAATCCTTTTTGAAAGGCAGAAACAGCTTCTGAGTATCTTTCCATAGCAATAAAGTCTCCCCCAGGGACCAATGAGTCCAGGCAAAATTAGGATCAAACAGCAGAGCCTCTTTCAGTTGATGAAGGGCATCCTGGTAACGACCGGCCAACCTATAAGCAACTCTCAGACTTTGGTTAATACTTAAAGAGAGGGGATCCAATTCCAAAACTTTTTTCATTAAAGTAATGGCCTCCTCATGACATACATTTGCGAACTAAACTATTTTATTGAAAATAGCCATAAGAAGTTTCCGGTCCTTGTCGTTAAGGGCAAGCCGGCCGAAAAGATCCTGAACTCTTCTGGTAATATGGATTTCATTTGTTTCGTGAATGAATCCAGACTCCCGCAGTTTCCTTAAAACTATGTTGATACATTCATCCTGTTCCTCTCGCGGCAAAGGTTTTTCTTCCACTGGTAAAGGTTCCATTGGCGAGCGCCTGAAAATTTCAAAAAGAGTCAGCAAAACAGCAGAAGAAAGATTATAGGAGGGTTGTCTGTCGGCCTGGGGAAGAGAGAAGATAAAATTTGATATTCCCAATTCCTCCGAAGTAAGTCCGGTCCTTTCATTTCCAAAGAGAAAACCTATTCGGGTGGATAAGGGATAACGGTAGATAATATCCACTGCTTCTGGAAGAGATAGGATTGAAAACTTGCTCCGTCTCTTGGCTGTTGAACCAAAAACAAGATGAAGTTCTCTTACCGCCTGATTCAAAGTGGAATAAAATTTGGCCTTTTCAAGAATATCCAGGGAATGAACGGCTGTCCTCCTGGCCTCAAAATTAAAGTCCTTCAGTCCAACAATCCTTAAATCGGAAAACCCGGTATTTTTCATTACCCTGGCTACCAAGCCAATATTCTCTTGTTTTTCAGGCTTGACCAGGATTACTGCAAACCTATCTCTATTAATAGAGTTCCCTTCCTCTGCTTTAAATGGAAGTTTCATGGTTTATTATTCTATCATAATCAACGGGCGGTGATTGAAAAATGGGGATAATTTTTAACCTATTACCTTCAGTGGGAATTCTTTTGCGGCCATTTTCTTAAAAGAAATCTAAGAATTATTGGAGCCGATATACAAGTAATAAGAGAGACTAAAACCATGGCTGAGAATACCTTTTCTGGAACAGCCCACTCTCCCAGTTCAGAGCCTTTCTTCATAACTACCATGGCGATCTCTGCCCTGGGCACCATACTTAAGCTCAGTACAACAGAAGCCTTCATACCGGTGACTGCCAAGGAAAACAATCCATTCCCAATTAGTTTTCCCAAAATAGCTACCAGCAACAGAACTAAACCGAAGCTAACCGCAGAAATAAGACTTCCCGGGTTTATCTGAAGGCCGACTCCTATAAAGAAAAAAGGGACAAAAAAATCATAAAGAGAGCCAAAAGAAGAATCAAGCCTTACTGCTTTAGGATCGCGGCTGAACACAAGCCCGGCAAAAAAAGCTCCCATGGCCAAAGAAAAACCAAGTAACCCGGCTAAAGAGGCAATGACTAAACCAAATCCAGCCAAAATAAGCATGGGATCCGGAGAATGCTTCAATTTGCTGAAAAAACTGGTGACCGGCTTTTCTAAAAAAAGGGAAAAAAGTACACTTATGAGCCCGAATCCCAATAACTTAACCAGCAGAAAAACTATGCTGCCTCCGACAACGCTTCCCCCAGATAAATCCAATCCGTTTTTTAAAAGAGGCAATGTAGAAATTAATAAGGCCATAAAGATGATACCGGAAATATCATCCATCTCCGCTACATCCAGTAACAACTCGCCGGTTGGAGAATTAACCGCTTTCATTTCCTGCCAGACACCGATGGATACCCCAACGCTGGTGGCAGTAAGGGCCACTCCTATAAACAAACTGGGGATAATTTCCAGTCCCAGTAAGTGTTTGGCTGCCATGAATCCCAGAACACCACTGAACAATATATTCCCAATCCAAATCAGACTGGCATGTTTGATTTGAGACAGAAGTCCTTTTAAATTACTCTCCAAGCCTACCCGGAACAATAAAAAAATGATTCCGATGCTGGCCAAGAATTCAAAAATCTGACTTATTTCCTTGTTCCAAAAACCCCATTTACCATCTAAAACTTTAATCAAAAAACCTAAAAGCATGAATCCGACAAGAGAAGGGAGGCCTATTTTTTTTAGGCCGGAGCGGATGAATATGGAAAGGACAATAAGGCCGCCCAATAAAAGTATTATTAAAAAAAGACCGGCTTCCTGCTCACTCATTTCAAAAACCTGGGGTAAAGGTAAATTGAAAAATACCTTACTTTTTGAGTGTGGCTGAAGTAATTTAAAATTTCTAACATTTCAAGAAAATAGATTTCTCTTTATTTTTCATCATTTTTATATGTTTCTCTTGTTTTATTCAATTATCTTAGTCCATAGGGACACAAAAAGTTATATTTCAGGGAAAGAAATTCCCATCTTTTCTGCAAAATCCATAAGGACTTTAAAGTCATTTTTGAACTGTTGATCACGTTGAGGAAATCGCATGGCTGCCGCCGGATGACAGGTAACAATACAAGGTAATCCATTCCAATTAATGAAAGCACTTTCAGCCTTATTTACTCTTTTCCCCAATAAACCCCATTCAGCCCACCTTCCCATTAGAAATATAATTTGGGGCTTTAACACATCGATCTGCCGTAAAGTCCATTTCCGGCACTTTTCAATCTGTTTCTTTTTAGGTGCTTCCGGATGAAAGCATTTAAGAATGGAGGTTATCCAAAACCAGGACCTTTCCAACTGATATTGGGAGAAAACCTTTTCCAAATAAGTCCCCGCTCTTCCCACAAAAGGCCTTCCGGTTCCATTCTCTTTTTTGCCCGGAGCTTCACCTAACAGCATAATATCTGCACTTATTTTCCCTTCTCCCGGTACAGCCTGAAACCTGGTTCTCCATCTTTCGCACTGGCGGCAACGCCGTATTCTCCAGTCAAGTTTTTCCATTGGACTATTCAAAGGGTTCATTTTTTCAACTCTGGCAACAGGGACAGAAATAGGCGTAGCGGCCTGAGATTTTCACTCTTTCCAGTTGCCCATGAGAGCGGGGACATGTCCCCTTCTTTCCCCTATGAGGAAGGAGATATGAATCAGGCAATTGGTCGGGATTAGCCTGAGATTGAATGGCTTTTTGAAGAACTTTATTCATTTCCAAAAATATATCTTTCAGCTTTTTTCTATTTAATGATTCGACTTGAGTATCAGGACGGATTCCTGCATGGAAAAGCACTTCGTCAGCATAAATATTACCTAATCCGGCAATCAATTTTTGGTTCATGAGGGCGGATTTACTGGTTCCTCTCCGCCCCTCGAAAATTCTCCGGAATTCCGGAAAATTTATCTCCAATGCATCCGGCCCCAGCTCTTTTTTTTCAATAAATTTATCCAGTTTCTCTATCAGCCCTACTTTTCCCAGCATCCTCTGACTCGCATAAGCCAAATGGTAACCATTGCTGAAGCTAAAAAAGATCCGTCCATAATCCGGCTCTTCCCCTTCTTTTTTAAAGTATTTAAGCCTCCCGGTCATGCCGAAATGAAAATAAAGCCAGAAACTGCTGTCAAGATTAATAAACAGATATTTCCCGTGACGGGAAGAACTCTTCATCCGGCAACCTTCCGCTTTTTCCTTGAATCTTTCCACTGAAATTTTTTCTAAGATTCTTTTGTCTTTTACTTTTATCTCTATAATTTTTTTTTGCAAAGAAGTTGAATCTAAATACTTTTTGAAAACCGCTACATCCGGAAGTTCAGGCATCAATATTTCCCCTTTTATTTCAAAATTATCTTATCCCCTAAAACAGGCATTTCCCCAAGTAATTCATTAGTTTTAAAATAAAAAAAGTCTATTCAGTCTATTCGGTCTGTTCGGTCTATTCAGTAAAGAATATGGGCGAGACGAGAAAAAAACATCTGCAAGAATGAATATTAGCATTTTCATTTGTAGTGGGTGGCAAGACCGCAATGAGTAATTAGTTTTAAATACAATTTTCAATTTAATAATTTAAGGGCAAAGGAATAGGCTAAATCAAGGTATTTCCGGCATATCTGCTTGGCTTCTTCTTTTTTTTTCTCTTCTATCTCCGGGTCCATTAAAATATATGATTGCACCAGAGTCTGCACCATGGCCCGGTAGCATTGATAAAAATTAATTAGTTTTGCCAAGTCCCGGTCTCCTGATAATTGAATGTACTTTTTTACCAGTAGATCGGCCAAATCTTTTCGGCCGAAGAAATTCAAGTCCATAACCAAATAAGCAATATCGGCAGCCACATCACAATGGGATATTTTCCGGCTGAATTCAATGGCATCAAATATATATATTTTATCTTGACAGATAAAGATATTTTTCGTTCTGAGATCTCCATGACAGTGTTTTATTCTCTTTTTTCTTACTCTTTGGGAAAATAAATTCTTATTTTTTTTCATAAACGAATCAACCCTAGACTTCACTTCATCCAATATCTTCTCTGAATGGAGGTATTTCTCCACAACATCTCTTATCTCAAAGGCAGGCGCAAAATTATCTTTTATAGCAGAAAGAGAACCAAACTGCTGAGGGGCGATTTCTGTGTCTGAATGAAAACCAACCAAAATGGAAGCGATTTTTTCGATTTGGTTCTGATTTGCTTTATCTTTTTTTAATAGATTATCCATCCTCTTTTCCTGGGGAAGCCGGACCATCTTAACGGCATATTCAACAGTTTCCCCGTTTCCTTCAAATTCCACCACATTTTCCTTGCGGGTAATGGGAATCGCCCCTCGGTAGAGGCCGGGACTGAGCCTGGAGTTAATTCTTGCCTCCTCCTTACAAAAAAATTTTCTCTTTTCAAGCGAGCTGTAATCAACAAAACTGAACCGGACCGGCTTTTTAACCTTATAGGCATTTTCATTGTCCAACAAGACCCAGCTTATATGGGTTTGAATCAGATTCATTTTGTTCTTTATCTTCAGCTTATCTATTACTTTTTCCTGCCTTTCAATGACTCTCATCTTATTGGCTATGTCAAGAATCTTTTCCTCCCACTTTTCTTTATCTTCCGTATTCACCACAAAATGTTCTTTTTCTATGGGCTCAAATTGAGACTGGATAATCTTATATACCCGGTAGTCGGCCTCGCTGAAATCTTTTTTACTCCGGTATCTCTTCTCTATTCTTTGTTTGACTACCTCTTCAGGACAAATGACTTCTACCAAAAATACGGGATGGCTACCTTCTTTTCCTAATTTAAACGCCTTTTGACGCCATTTCTTTTGGAAAAAAGTGCCGTCAAGGATGGCATTCCGGTCTTTACCCAGCTGATCCCGGGCTATTCTGAGCATTTCATCATAGACTTTCTTCTTTTTCCTCTCTGAGTATCCAAGCTCCCGGAGCACTCTTTTCCTGATTTCATCGGTGCTTAAAACAACAGCCTCCAGTTCTTCAGCCAGCTTTCCGGCTACAGTAGTTTTTCCTGTTCCCGGCAATCCCGAAACTACAACTAACATCTTACCTCTTCCAGAATGGTTATAATAATAAACAAAAATAGGATTTAAAACAAAAGGACACTCTTTTTTAATTACATCTTAAGATTCTCATATATTATGGTTCTATGGGAGAGGATTGCTATTGTAGGCTGAAATTCGATATACTTGATAGAATTCGTTTATGGCAAAAAGATGATGTTGTCCAGAATTTTTCCCCGTCATAAAGCCCTTCCGGAACAGGCAGGTTTTATCCGCCGAGGAATTGCCTTTACTATCGACATTATTATTATCAGCTTTCTTTCCCTTTTTATTTACGGTATCTACTCTGAAATAAAATCAAAGTCAACGGGAGAAAGCGGCCTGATTACTCAAATAGTCCAAGCCCTAAGAGAAGGATCCGGTTTTTCTATCAGACTCAAGGAAGATAAAAAGGCCGAGGAAGGATTGAAATATGCTCTTCTTGAAATATTGAAAGAGAGAATTCCTGAAAAAGAATTTAAACTGGCTGAAAAATTATCTTCAGAGGAAATTTACAGCATTTACGAAAAGGAGTTTATAGCCGCAGGACACAAGCACAAATTCGTATATTTAGACGAAACATTCGACATCTTCAAGGAATATTTCATTACCCTACTCTATTTTGTTCTTTTCTTTAGGTTTGGCGGCCGGACGCTTGGTAAGAAATTACTCCGGTTAAAGGCAGTTGATCTTAAAGGAAAACCAAGGCTTGGATGGTACCAGAGCTTTGAAAGAGCCCACGGTTATGTCTGTTCAGGTCTTTTCGCTTCCCTTGGTTTCTGGCAGGTTCTCTGGGACAAGAAAGGACTGGCCATGCATGATAAGATCGCTGGAACCACAGTTGTTAAGCTTCCCACGAAGAAAAAGCTCAATAAAAAAAGGAAAACAAAGAAAAAAACGAGTGCTTAAACGGTTTTTTTCCCCCCTTAAAATAGCAAGAAACCTACTGTCAGGACTGTATTTACCGCAAAAAGAGATTAAAAATGGTGGGTAAAACCGGTAATAAAACCTTATATTAAAACCGGAATATAAAACCGGTTAAGTCGGTCAGCCGGGGCGCCGGTCAGCCGGGCCGGACCGCGACATTTATTAACAATAAACAAGTTAAGCCG
>CAYTTR010000007.1:0-2503 GCA_964440805.1 uncultured Eubacteriales bacterium | reverse complement strand
TTATCGGAACTTACCTCTATTTATTGAGAACTTACGTTTTTTGATGGCAAATAAGCCCTTAGAAGCAATTTTTATGGGGCCAAAATATTCTTATACCGGCAGGTCAATGGAAAGATAGATGGAAATAAAATGATATTATATTGTAGAATGCAAAACAGATGAAAGCCCGACCCTGGAACAGGTAGCCGGGCTGAATACAAGAAAGCAGGGAAGGAGGTAAAATGAAAAAAATATCAAGACTTATTACTTTTGTTACGACTCTTGCGTTCGCGTTACTGGCGGTTATGCCGGCTAACAGCCGCCTGGGGGCCGGTCAGAACAAAGTATTCTCTGTGGGCAGCTTAAAAGCCCGACCGGGAGAAATAGTCAGCGGTTTTCTGGAAGTACCGGCCGGGGTGGACCCAGCTACCAGGATTCCGGTGACCATCATCAACGGAAAAAAACCAGGAATTGTGCTGGCTGCGGTGGCCGGAGTACATCCCTATGAATATCCGCCTATACTGGCTCTCTTCCGGCTGAAAAACCTAATAAACCCAGCCGAACTGTCCGGAACCCTGATTCTGGTCCACATCGCCAATCTACCGGCTTTTCAGAAGCGAATCATCTATTACAATCCTTACGACTGGAAAAACCTGAACCGAGTCTTCCCGGGCGATAAAAACGGAACCCAGAGCCAGCGAATAGCGGCCGTGCTGACTGAGGAAGTCGTGGAGAAATCAGATGCCCTGATCGACTTGCACTGCGGCGACGGAAATGAAGCCTTAATCCCATACACTTACTGGATGATAAGCGGCAATAAAAAGCTTGATGCTATCAGCAAGGAAATGGCCCTGGCTTTCGGAATAAAGCACATAATCATAGATGATACCAGGGCGCAGGATATAAAAAACTCCAAATATCTCGGGAATACGGCTATTGTCAGGGAAAAGCCGGCCATTACAACCGAGTCTGGATATTTGGGTCGGGTTGACGAAGAAACTGTTGTCACCAACGTGCGGGGCGTGCTAAAGGTGATGAAATATTTTAAAATGCTTTCAGGCCGGGCTGAGTTTCTGACAGATCCGGTTTGGATTGATAAGTATGAAGTAATCTATTCCAGCCATGACGGTCTTTTTTACCCTGAAGCCAACATGGGGGCTTATGTCAGACAGGGCGAAGTGGTCGGCACTATCACCGATTATCATGGAAAGGTTCTGGATAAAATGCGGGCTCCTTTTACCGGCATCCTGCTCTACATCATTGGAACTCCGCCCTGTAATAAGGGGGAGCCATTATTTGAAGTTGGCCGAGTCAAGGAAGAATGATTTAATTTCTTTTAGGGACCTGATGTTTTTCGGTAAAAAACCATCACGAAAATAGGTATGCTTCCTCAATTAAGGAGAGAAAAGGGGCCCTTAAAGTTTCATAAAATACACTTGATCCTGCTCAGGCGGCAGAATGCTTTTCATTCTTCCTTTTCTGATTAAAATCCTAAAGGAACTTAAAGATAGCATAACTAAATATTTTGCTTAAAAGGTTTTCCAACTCCCAATAAAATTGCTTCTAAACTAATTAAAACGATTAGACTTTTGATGCTATCTGTATTCCTAGTATCCGGACACCCTTTTGTGTTTGCATGGACAGAGTGGCCGGTTCGGTAATAAGGCAATGTTTCTCTTTTAAGCTCATATTGTCTGAGTTCACCTCAACCATCGCTTCTCCGTCCAAAACAACGAAAATAACATATTCCGACATCTCGCAAGGAGGCATTTTGCCGCCGGGCGGAAGTTCAATTATTCGCGTTTTAAATCCTTCCGATTTGTACAATACATTCTTTTCCCGTTTCTCGTAAGGAAAAGCTTTTATCTGAGAGAGATCGAATACTTTCATTTCTCTTGACTCCTTATTGAGTGTGAGCCTGCTTTTGTCTTTTTGGAGACGCCAATTGCTCTATAAGCAATCCCATGAGGATAACAAAGAAGATGGTTAAAAGAAGCCTTGTTCCCATGAATTTAAATCCCAGAAACTGAAGCTCCACCAGCTCCTGGGGGATTTTGATGCAGGCCCAGGCCGAAATGAAAACAACCACATTGGAAACACGGGCTCCTTTCCTGATAAGAGCTGAAGCCAAAGGAAAGGCAATGTAGAGGGGACCAGTAGGCAAAGCACCGAAGAATATGGCCAAAAGAGGCCCCTTAACTCCTGAGGCCTTCCCTAAATATTTGACTACCTGCTCTTTAGAGACAAATACACTGAAAAGCCCCATCATAACCATAACGGCCGGCAGGATGGCCATCATTTCCACCAAATAGCTCCAGGCGGTTTCGGCGGCGGCTTCTTTTTTCTCAGGGAATATTAATAGAAGAATAACACCAACAACCAGAACCGCTCCAAAAATAAGGTAGTCTCTGAAGATGTTTTTGGGAAAAGAATTTTGTTTCTTGCTTTTTTCTCTGTCCCGAATGTTCACAGAACCATCCCCATGATGAGAGCGATGAAAACAGCAAGAATGAAACTGAGGACG
>CAYTTR010000006.1:0-79606 GCA_964440805.1 uncultured Eubacteriales bacterium | reverse complement strand
CCAGCGACCTCCGGGTTATGAGCCCGACGAGCTACCAGACTGCTCTACCCCGCAATAAGGAAATATATTATAGCTTATTTACTCTATCTGTCAAATATTTACTTCGGTCGAAAAAAACATTTTTACTTAAACTGCCTTAAAAAATTCCTTGACATACAACCCCGGCAAAAAATATAATGGGAAACTCAAAAAAATGGGTCTCTTTCTTTTCTTTTTATTAGCCGTTATTTGCCTTGCCTCGGTGTTGGGGCTTATTGTATTTCGAAACCAGATATACAACGCCCTTTGCCTTATTGTCACTTTTACCGCCATGGGCGGAATTTTCGCTCTCATGGACGCTCCGTTTATTGCCGTTGTTCAAATTATCATCTACGCTGGGGCCGTAATGGTCCTTTTTATTTTCGTCATCATGATGATAAATGTCCGGCAGGGATTTCCTCCTGAAAAAAAGAAGTGGGTTTACATTGCTGCTTCCCTGATGGGAACAATCCTCATAGTGGAACTGGTGTTTTCAGTAATCAAAGCCTTTGATTTCCTGAAGCCTTACGGAACAGAAAAATTAGGTCACCCAACTTCCTTAGGATATCTTCTTTTTACCAAGTATCTCTATCCCTTTGAAATAACATCTGTCCTAATTGTAGCCGCCTTGGTCGGAGCCATAGTTTTAGCCAAGAAAAAAGAAGAAGGACAGACATGATTCCGACAAGCTATACTTTGATTCTCAGTTTTATTCTCTTCGGCCTGGGAATCGCTGTTTTCTTCATAAAACGCGACTTGGTTACCATGTTCATGGCCGTAGAGGTTATGCTTAACTCAGCCAATTTGACCTTTATTTCATTGGCTAAATCTCTAAACTCCTTGGATGGGCAAATCGTGGTCTTTTTTGTTATTACAGTGGCTGCAGCTGAAGCTGCTGTCGGTTTAGCCATAATTCTTTTAATTTTCAGACAAAAGAAAACCATTAAAACGGAAGAACTTCAGTTTATGAAAGGTTAAAATGACCGATTATTTCTGGCTTATTCCATTTATACCTGCAGCCAGTGTCTTGCTTTTTCTTTTATTTGGAAGGAAAATGTCCAGGTTATATGTCTCCATTCAGGCCTGCGGAGCTGTTTTTCTTTCTTTTTTACTTTCTCTTGTTTCTTTTCTGGGATTGCTCAAAACAGCCCCTGAAAATCTTCCTCTTGTAAAAAAGCTTTTTCCCTGGATAATCTCGGGCAATTTTCAAGCCGACCTGGCCCTTCAGTTAGACCAGTTATCGGCTGTTATGGCCTTGGTGGTTACCGGAGTAGGTTTTTTGATTCACGTTTATTCTGTAGGTTACATGGCTGATGACTGGGGTTATACCCGCTATTTTACTTACCTCAACTTGTTTACTTTCGCCATGCTTATTTTAGTCATGGCTTCCAATATCATTTTGATGTTTGTCGGCTGGGAAGGAGTGGGGCTTTGCTCCTATCTTCTTATCGGATTTTGGTTCGAAAAACATTCAGCTGCCAAGGCCGGAAAAAAAGCCTTTCTTGTCAACCGGATTGGAGATGCTGCCTTTCTTTTGGGTATCTTTTTTATTCTGTTCATTATCGGCTCCGGCGAGTTTACGGCCATCAATCAGGCCCTCTCTGCGGGAGTTATCCCCGCTTCACTGGTAACCTTAATAGGAATTCTTTTCTTCATCGGAGCAACCGGAAAATCAGCTCAGATTCCACTTTATGTCTGGCTGCCCGATGCTATGGAAGGCCCTACTCCGGTCAGCGCCCTCATCCATGCTGCCACCATGGTTACAGCCGGTGTTTATATGGTCTGCAGACTGAATCTGCTTTACACACTTTCTCCTTTTGCCTCTGAAATAATCGCCGTAGTGGGAGCTTTGACCGCAGTCTTTGCCGCCACCATGGCCCTGACTCAAAATGATATCAAACGTGTATTAGCTTATTCCACTATATCCCAGATAGGTTATATGTTTATCGGCTGCGGTGTTGGAGCTTATGCGGCTGGAATGTTTCATCTTACTACTCATGCCTTCTTTAAAAGTCTTTTGTTTTTAGCAGCCGGAAGTGTGATGCATGCCCTTTCCGGGGAATTAGACATGCAGAAAATGGGAGGACTCAAAAAATACCTCCCTCTAACCTATCCTACTTTTTTAATTGGAGCAATCGCCATTTCCGGGATACCTTTCTTTTCCGGATTTTTTTCCAAAGACGCTATCCTCACCAGTGCTTTTGCCGGAGGACATTATTTTGTTTGGGCGCTGGGCATTTTTGGGGCAATCCTGACCGCCTTCTATATGTTCCGGTTGATTTTTCTTACTTTTCACGGCCGGGAACGCTTGGAAGAAAAGGCCAAAGCTCATCTTCACGAATCTCCACCGGTTATGACGGCACCTCTGGTCTTGCTGGCCTTTTTTTCTATAGTTGCCGGCTACTTCGGCCTGCCTGTGGTTTTAGGAAAAAATTTGAACTTTTTCCTGCCCTTTCTGGAGCCGGTCATTATTCATCCCCATGAAGCTCATCTCAGTCTGGGCACAGAATGGACTTTGATTATAATTTCGGTAGCTGTGGCTGTAACCGGTATCCTAATTGCCTATGTCTTTTATATGAGAAAACCTCAGCTCCCCCATGGTTTGGCGGCCAAATTCCCGGGAATTTACCGCTTGTTATTCAATAAATATTACATTGACGAAATTTATGATGCCCTTTTTGTCAAATCCACTATAAAAGGATCAGAAAAAATATACCGGAATTTCGACCTGAAAGTTATTGACGGAGCTGTCAATGGATCCGCTACTATAACCGGGTTTACCGGGAGAATGCTTAGTCTCCTGCAGACCGGTTTAATAAAAGAATATGCTTTGGCTATGTTGGCCGGAGCAGTAATACTATTAGGATATTTATTGTTTTTCTAAAATGAATTTACCTTTATTGAGCCTTCTGACTTTTCTTCCGGCAGCAGGAGCCCTTGTTCTCATTTTTCTACCCAAAGAAAAGAAAAACCTACTGCTCTTCAGTTCTTTATTTTTTGTTTTGCTGAATTTCCTTCTCTCTCTTTTTCTTTACTTCGGCTTTAATTCAGCAACCGCGGCGCCTCAATTTGAAGAAAAAACCGCCTGGCTGGGAAGAGGTATTTTTTACCACCTGGGGATAGACGGCATCAGTCTTTTCCTGGTTATACTGACAACTTTTCTGTTTCCCATTGCCGTGCTTTCATCATGGAATTACATAAAACATCGACTGAAAGAATATCTTATTTTTCTCCTTCTTTTAGAAACAGGAATAATAGGAGTTTTTGTTTCTCTTAACCTTTTTCTTTTTTATGTCTTCTGGGAAGCAATGCTTATTCCCATGTATTTTTTAATCGGAGTTTGGGGGGGGCCAAGGCGAATATACGCCACCTTGAAGTTTGTTCTCTTTACTATGTTGGGAAGCTTGTTGATGTTGGTGGCCATTTTCGTTATTTATTCCCTTCATTTTAAAGCTACCGGTACCTATTCACTTGAAATTTTCGAACTCTATAAAATCATTCTTAATCCAAGAATACAAATCTGGTTATTTCTTGCTTTCGGCCTGGCATTCGCCATAAAAGTTCCCATGTTCCCTTTTCATACCTGGCTGCCCGATGCCCATGTCGAAGCACCCACTGCCGGTTCAGTTATCTTGGCAGCCGTTCTTCTTAAAATGGGAACATACGGCTTTCTTCGATTCGCTTTTCCCCTTTTTCCAGACGCAATTAAGCACTTTTTGCCTCTGTTGGCTGGATTAAGCATTATCGGAATTATCTACGGCGGCTTAATGGCTCTCATTCAAAAAGACATTAAATCACTGGTCGCCTACTCCAGTGTCAGCCACATGGGTTTAATCATGCTGGCTGCTTTTGCCCTTAACATGACTTCTGTCGAGGGAGCCGTTTATCAAATGCTTAATCACGGCCTGAGCACAGGAGCTTTATTTTTGTGTGTGGGCATTCTCTATGAGCGTTCTCACACCAGGTTTATAAAAGATTACGGAGGAGTCAGCCGGCAAATGCCGGTTTTCAGCGCTTTTTTTCTTATTTTTATCCTATCTTCAGTCGGACTTCCCGGTCTAAATGGTTTTGTCGGTGAAGTTCTTTGTTTGTTTGGCGTATTTCAGGTTAATAAAATTTATGCCTTCCTGGCCGTAACTACAGTTATTCTGGCTGCCGCCTACCTGCTTTGGATGTTCCAGAGAGTAATGCAGGGACCGGTAACCAATGAGAAGGTTCGCTCTTTTAAAGACCTCAACCTGAGGGAAATTATTTATCTGGTTCCTATTATCATCATGGTGATAATAATGGGAATATATCCTCAACCATTTCTCAGAAAAATGGATGCCTCAGTTGAAAATCTGCTGAATCAAGTCAAGGAAGGCAAAGGCTATTTCCAGAAAAGCAGGTCATCCGCCCCGGTTACCCTTAAACAAGAAACTAATACTATTTATCTTAACGTTAACAAGGAAAAACTGGAAAATGAATAGTTTTTCTGCTCTCTATCCTCTCTTGATTGTGGTTGGAGCTGCTTTGCTGGTTCTTATTCTGGAAGTTTTCCTGCGCCGCCCGGAAAAGAGTTATCTTGGTTATATCTCAATATTATTTCTGGCTGGATGTGCCTTTGTCTGCTCACAGTTATGGATGAAGAACATATCTTTTTTTGGGGGAAATCTTCTGTTTGATAATTTTGCCTTGATTTTCGTTTACATATTCCTTGCCGCTACTTCTTTGGTTATCCTTAGCTCTTTAAAATATATCTCTCTCCAGGGCTCCAATTACGGTGAGTACTATGCACTTCTTCTTTTTAGCCTCTCCGGAATGATAATAATGGTCAGTTCCCTTGACCTGCTGGTTATTTTTCTGGGGTTGGAAGTTCTTTCCCTTTCCAGCTATGCTTTAGCCGGTCTTAAAACAGAAAGCCAACGTTCATCGGAAGCTGCCATGAAATACTTTCTTTTGGGAAGTTTTGCCTCTGCTCTCCTGGTATTCGGATTGGCGCTGCTTTTCGGGTTTTCCAGAAGCCTGGAAATCCCAAAAATAATAAATCAATTTCAATCAGTCAACAACCTATCACTTATGGGAACAGCAGGATTGGGCTTAGTCATTGTCGGTTTCGGCTTCAAAATCGCCTTGGTACCTTTTCATATGTGGACTCCTGATGTTTACCAAGGCGCTCCAACACCAATAAGCGCCTTCTTTTCTATTGGTCCGAAAGCTGTCGGTTTTGCTATCTTTATTCGTATCTTCAGCCTCTTTCACCCAGAGATCCAGAATTCAGAAGGCTTTTTCTGGTCTTTAGGAATTATTGCTGTCCTGACCATGTTAGTAGGAAATTTGACTGCCTTGAGACAATCAAACATCAAGAGATTGTTGGCTTATTCCAGCATTGCCCATGCCGGCTACCTTCTGGTGGCTGTTCTTGCCGGTGATTTCTCCAGTTTGATTTTCTACTTGGCTGTCTATCTTTTTATGAATATCGGAGCTTTCTCTGCTGTCATCGCCCTGGAAAGAAAGGGAGAAGAATATCTTGACCTTGATGATTATGCCGGCCTTGGCTTTCAGTATCCATGGATCGGAGCTATGATGACCGTTTTTCTTCTTTCTTTGGCAGGATTCCCTCCTACAGGAGGATTTCTGGCAAAATTCTATGTTTTTGCTTCTGCAGTCGAAAAAGGACTGGTACCATTGGTAGTTATAGCAGTCATTGCTTCATTGATTTCGGTTTATTATTATCTCCGGGTTGTTGTTTACATGTACATGAAACAAGCCACCAGACCTCTTCCCATACAGACGGATAACCCTGGTGTTTATCTGGTTATGTTTCTCTGTCTTTATGGAGTTCTTCGTTTAGGATTATTTCCCGGGAATATCCTGGTCTGGATCCGCCAGGCAATAAGCTTTTTACCTTAACAACCTTCTGTTTTTTTAATTCTCCTGCTTTCTCTTAAGTTGAATTTCATTTTCAAGGGCGCTACAGCTACAGAATGTCTTTCCCGCTCTACAATGGGATCATCAAGCTCGCTCCGCTCGCCCATGATGACAAGCATTTTCAAAATGAACGCGATAAACGCTATTAACTCAACAAATGCAATAAACTCTTCCTGCTCATCTCGCCCCTCTATCTCGTTTGTCTTTTTTATTCCCTTTACAAACCAGATAAACCAGATTAACGAGACAAACTGAATATACTAATAAAGGGCTGGAGCAGGACGTAAGCCGAATTCTGTTTCCGCCTGAATAGGCGGAGGTGATTATTTATCTGGCTCCTTGATTACTAAAGGAGGCAAGCGACCTACCCGCCCCGAGACGGGCAGCCTCATTTGGGGCTAATTCGGTCTTGCTCCGGATGGGGTTTACCGTGCCTCCAGTGTCACCACTGAAGCGGTGAGCTCTTACCTCACCTTTTCACCCTTACTCAGCAACAAATCTGCCAAGCGGTTTGTTTTCTGTGGCACTTTCCTCCAGTTACCCGGAGTCGCCGTTAGCGACCACCCTGCCCTCTGGAGTTCGGACTTTCCTCCCCTTCTTCATCTTTCACTGATGAAGAGGCAACCACCTCGCCTACTCCAGCCTTTATTTTTATACCATATTGTTCAAGCTTTTTATATAGATTGCTTCGGGGAGTATCGATCTCTCTTGCAGTCTGGGAAATATTCCAGTTGTTTTCTTTAAGTTTAGTTAGAATGAATTCCTTTTCAGCCAAGTCTCTGAATCCTTTAAGACTGCTAACTGATTTTATATCTGGGAGAAATACGTGTCTGTCCCCTCTTATATGCTCAGGCAAATCTGTTTTTTTTATAATATCAGATTCCACTGTTATTATCAATCTCTCAACTACGTTTTTCAGCTCGCGGACATTTCCCTTCCAAGGATATTTCATCATGGCCTCCAGAGCATCATGGCTGAATTTTTTTTCTTTGAAATTGTTCTCCTCAGCAAAAACCTGGCTGAAATATTCCACCAGAAGAGGGATGTCTTCTTTATGTTCACGAAGGGAGGGGGCATACAGGGGTACAACATTCAAGCGGAAAAACAAATCTTCCCTAAAACGGCCTTCTTTAATTTCTGTTTTGAGTTCCTTGTTAGTAGCAGAGATGACGCGCACATCAACTTTTTGAATTTTTGTTGAACCTACTTTTTGAACTTCTCCTTCTTCGAGGACTCTCAAAACTTTTGCCTGAGTCATAAGGCTCATATCTCCTACTTCATCAAGAAAAATAGTCCCTCCATCGGCCAGCTCAAACTTGCCTAATTTTTTCTCAGTTGCTCCGGTAAAAGCTCCTTTTACATGACCGAACAACTCACTTTCTATCAACTCCTCTGGGATGGCGGCGCAATTTACTTGAATGAATGGAGCTTCGGACCGGTGAGAATTCTTATGAATAAAGCGGGCTATAAGCTCTTTTCCGGTTCCACTTTCTCCCTGAATCAACACAGTGGCATTAGTAGGTGCAATCTTAAGAATTTCCTCCCAGAGTTTTTTCATGGAGGAATGATTGCCCACTAAGTCATATCTTTTTTCTGCTTTTTTTCTCAAATCCTGACATTCAAATTTCAACCTTTTCTGGTTCAGAGCATTGCGGATACTGAGAAGAACCCGTTCACGGTGAAGAGGTTTCTCTAAGAAATCAAAAGCCCCCAGTTTAGTGGCATCCACTGCTGTCTGTATAGTTCCATGCCCAGAAATCATAATTACTTCCGGAGAATAGGGTCTTTTTTTGAGTTCAGACAAGATCTCCAAACCATCCTTTCCTGGAAGTTTTACATCCAATAGAATCAAATCCAAACCGACAATGTCCTCACTTAGCTCTAATGCATCTTCTCCGCTGACTGATTCATAAAATTGATAGCCTTCATATTCCAAGATCATCTTCAGGCTTTTCCGGATGTTTTCCTCATCATCCACCACCAGTATTTTCGCCCGGATTTTTTGAGTCATAATTCTATTTCCTATTATTTATATGATATTTTAACATACTATAAAAAAACCTGGAACATACGTTTAATTCAAACTTTTTTACTTCTTGTTCCAGGAAAAACTTTTATGTATGATGAAAGCATGATGCGGAAAATAATTTCTGCTATTATTATTATTTTTCTGACCACTCCATTACTCTTCACCGAAGAGGAAAGAGCCACCCATTTTTTTGAACTGGAGAACGGGCTTAAGGTCTTTCTCTATAAAAGAGGAGATCTACCTTTGGTCCACTGTGTTTTAGGAGTCAATGTCGGCTCAAAAGACGAGACGGACGAAACCAATGGCCTCATTCATATCCTTGAACATTACATTCTGTTCAGGGGAACAGAATTCCGAACAGGGGAGGAAATAGGAGCTGACATCAGACGGCATGGCGGCTATTATAACGCCCACACGGGTCGAGATTTATCTTTATTCGAAATCACAGTCTCTTCCGAACATTTAGAATTTGCTCTAAAAAATCAAAAAGAAATTATTTTTCATCTAAAATTGGAGCCGGAAAAATTAGAAGAAGAAAAACAGGTTATTCTTGAAGAACTCAGTCAGACCGAAGACGACCCGGTAAAATATGGAACCTCCCTTGTATATCAGAATCTTTTTCCCAACCATCCTTATAGTCGTCCTATCTATGGTAAGCGAGACAGTATAAAAACTGCCAATGTAAATAAACTCCGGGAATTTTACCAGAGCTACTTCATCCCGGAAAACTGTGCCCTGGCCCTGACCGGACGTTTCGATATCAATGAGGCAGAAGAAAAGGTAAGAGCTGTCTTCAGCAATATAAAAAAAGAGAGAAATATTCTTCCAGATTATTCCAAGGTTCAACCTCTGGATAAAAAATTGGAGATTGAGCACCAGATGGATGTCAACCAGGCTTACATATTAGTTGGGATTCCTGCTCCTGATTATAACAGCGGGGACCAGTTTTCCATGGATATTTTAACCGAAATTCTTGGCCGGGGAATCAATCCCATGTTATTTTCTGCCTTGCGAGGCCGTCGCGAACTCATTCATTCTCTCACCATGAGCTATACTGCCATGAGATACGGAGGAGCCCTTGTTATAACCATGACTCTTTACCCGCGCAACGTCAAAGCAGCCCAAAGGGAAACATTAAATTTTCTCAGATCCACAAGAAAACAAAATTTCTCCAAAGATGATTTTTATGGAGAAGCTCAATTATATGCATTCGACTTCTTGGAACAGGCAAAAAACCAATTAAAATTTAAAACCCATCAGGCCCAAGAGCATGGATTGAACATAGCCCAATCCATGGCTCGTTATATGCTTCTTAATACCCAAGAAGAAAGAAAAAGCTACTTAGAATCTATAGAAAGTATTAACTCCTCTGATATCAGGAAAACAGCCGGAGAATATCTGAGCAGAGGAAATTTCGTTTTTGTTACTATCCTGCCTTTAAAGGAAAAAAAGTCATGAATTCACGGGGAAAAAAAATCGGATTTTTTATAATAGTCTTTTCCTTTGTCTGGGCCGCTCAGGAAGAGCCTCAAACTTTTTTTCCTCCTGTTACTCTTACTACATTTGAGAATGGCCTGCCCGTTATTTATCAGCATGATACCGGTTCAGCTATAACTTGCGTCCATCTCCTCATTAAAGGAGGACAGACTGCTGAACCACCTGGAAAAGCAGGTTTATCCTATTTAGTAACCCGGCTTGGACTGGAAATTCCTAATAGAAGAAAAATTCAAAAATTGATGAGCTTGGCTTCACAAATTTACATGTCCGGTCAGGGAGACTATTCACTAATTCGAATTTCATGTCTTTCCACTCATCTTGATGAAACACTTTCTATTTTTACAGAAGTACTTCTTAATCCTCTCTTTTCCGGAATCAGAATTAATAACATCAAAGAATTAATGCTCAACCAGAGACAGCGAGAAGAAGATGATTCTCTTCAAGTTGCCCGTATCGAAGCCTCCCAAAAATATTTCGGCCTTAGTGGTTATGGAGCTTCCCTCCTGGGCGACAAACTTTCTCTTGAAAAAATAAAAAAAGATGATATAGATAACTTTTATTCCTCCCGCTTCCACTCTAAAAACATGATCGTCTCTGTAGTTTCTGACCTTGAAGAAGAAACAGTCATTCCTCTGGTTAAAACCTATCTAGAAAAGATCCCGGCTGGAGAGCTCCAAGAGTTAACTCTTCTCTCACCTACGGTTCCTAAGGATAGATATCTCGTCATATCCAAAGAAACCCGTCAGGTACTGCTATATACAAGCTTTCCTCTTCCACATCTCAATCAAAAAAATTATGTCCGGTCCTACTTGTTAGAAAACCTCCTGGGAACAGGTGTTCACTCTCGTCTTTGGTCTTTGCGGGCAAAAGAAAAAATCGCTTATTCAATAGGCTCCAATTCCAGAATATTTGCTGGTGGAGGAATTTTAGAAGCATTTATGGAAACAGATGAAGCTCGCCGGGAAATAGCCTGGTCTTATTTTAAAGAAATTCTGGATTCTCTTTATGAAAAGGGAATTGAAGAAAAAGAACTGGCCATGACCAAAGCTTATGCAAAAACCTCTTTCTTGAGATCAAATGAAACAAAAGAAAACCGTTCTCATCAATTAGCATTTTTTGAAGCTTTTGGTCTGGGAGCTAATTTTATTCAGCAAATATTTGAGGAGATGGATAAAGTAACCGTTGAGGAAATGAATAACTTCATCAAAGAAATACTTCCTCCGCACAAGCGTTTGGAAATCGAAGTCGGCCCCCCGATTGCCCAATCAACGCAATAAACTCTTCCTCCTCGCCTTCCCCATCTATCTTGCGTATCTCGTTTATCTTGTTTATTTAGTTCAAGTTATCTCACCAACTTCACCTTTTTCATCCAGTTTTACCAGACAAGCCAGATGAACCGGATAAACTAAACAAACCGAATCAACTGAATAAACTTAGCAGTTTTTTATCTGGAAGCGGTAATTTTTTCTACATCTTCTACTTTTTTAGGAATGGATTTTCCCAGAACCCGGCTCCCATCCTGAGTAATCAGAACATCATCCTCAATCCTGATTCCACCGAAATCCCTGTAGGAATTCACCTTGTCGTTTTCAATGAATTGGATGTGCTTTTTCTCTGAATGCCATTGATCGATTAAAGCCGGAATAAAGTATATTCCTGGTTCTACGGTTAGGGTATAACCTGGTTTAAGTTTTTTGGCAAAGCGAAGATAAGCCAGTCCGAACTCCTGGCTTCTATCAACTGTTTCGTCATAGCCGACATAATTTTCTCCAAAATTTTCCATATCATGCACATCCAGGCCGATCATGTGACCAAGACCGTGGGGGAAAAACAAAGCATGAGCGCCTGCCTGAACTGCCTCATCAACGTTACCTTTCATCAGGCCAAGGTTTTTCAAGCCCTCAGTAATCACTCTGGCACTTTTAAGATGGACCTCTTTAAAATAAACTCCGGGTTTCATGGCCTCAATAGCTGTCTCTTGAGCTTCAAGGACTATCTGATAAACATCTCTTTGGCGGGAAGTGAATTTTCCTCCTACAGGTACTGTCCGGGTGATATCAGCTGCATAGTGAAGTGGTGATTCAGCACCAGCATCCATAACCAGTAATCGGCCTTCATCAAGATGATTGCCATGATAATGATTATGAAGAATCTGTCCATTAATAGTCAGAATTATAGGAAAGGCTAACAAGCAGCCAGCCTCAAAACATATCCCCTCCATCCTTCCGGCAAGCTCTTTTTCATACCGGCCTGATGTGGCCATTGACATGGCGGTTTGGTACATCTTGTAAGTCACCTCATGGGCTTTTTCCATCTCCTCGATTTCTTCGGATTTTTTTTCTGAGCGCTGAGCAACAACTGCCTTGATAAGTTTGACCGAAGAATAATTTTTTACCAATAAAGGTTGTATACCCAGAAGTTCTCCGATTTTCAAGACTGTTTCTGAACGATACGGTGGTAAAAAATGAATTTTCCTGCCTTCTTGAATGGCCTTCTTTAGAAATGAGGAAAGCTTATTAAGAGGAAGAGTCTCTTTTACCCCAATATTCTCTGCTCTTTCTTTAAGACTGGGAAGCTCGCCCATCCAGATTATATCTTCCATACTCACATCATTGCCAAAAAGCCGGTCTTTACCTTCATCAATATCCACTACTCCGGCAAGAGATGGAGTATCCAAACCAAAATAATAGAGAAAAGAGCTGTCCTGGCGGAAAGGATATGTATTAGCCGTATAATTCATAGGGCTTTCTTCATTTCCCAGAAAAAGGGCTACTCCTGAACCCAGTTGTTCCTTCAACCTTTTCCTTCTATCCTGGTAAATTCTTGGTTCAAACATAATGAAATACTCCTTTATTCTTGATGAATTAATTTTATCATTCATTTAACCTTGGTAACAGAGTAAAAGCACTAACCTGAACTATTCATAAAAAAGGCCGATACTTTTTATATCACAAATACTATCTATGATTTAAGAGATTTTATCATGGCGTACGTAAAGAACTTAAGTTCATTTAATTCTTCCATTGAATCTTATTTAAAATCGGCCTTTTTTACCCTTCGGGCGAGCCGCGCTCGCCGCATCTACTTCGTTACAGGACACTTGCGGTGGAAGGGCCACAGCTGCGTGTCCTGTGCCTCGTATCTGCAGCAACCTCGACTCGTGAATAATCCAGGTTAATTACTAGCCGGGCTTCAAAATGACTCATGTTCAGTCCGCTTGATTATCTCATCTTGAAGTGCTTCCGGAAGATCGATAAAATAGTCACTGTATCCAGCTACCCTTACAATAAGGTCTCTATATTTTTCTGGATTTTCCCGGGCTTTTTTTAACATTTTTGCAGTGACCACATTGAATTGAACATGATGCCCATCCAGTTTGAAATATGATCTAATAAGATGAGACAGTTTATTGATTCCTTCATCATCTTGAAGAATATGAGGAGAAAACTTCTGGTTTAACAGAGTTCCTCCGGTCCTGAGATGATCTATCTTGCCCACAGACTTTATAACTGCAGTAGGGCCTTTTCTGTCAGCACCTTGAACTGGAGAAACTCCCTCAGAAAGAGGTTCTCCGGACCGGCGTCCATCAGGCAGGGCGCCACAGACTCTTCCAAAATAAATATGAACAGTAGTAGGCAAAAGATTAATCCGATGAACGCCTCCTTTAGTATTAGGCCGGCCGTTAACTGCCTGGTAGTAAGATTCAAAAATCAATTTCACTACATTATCAGCATAATCCTCATCATTCCCGTATTTAGGGGTTTTATTCCATAATCTCTGTCGGAGATCCTCACGAGAATGGAAATTTAGATGAAGTGCTTCCAGCAGTTCTTTCATGGAAACATATTTTTTATCAAAAACATTAAGCTTGACCGAAGTTAAGGCATCGGTCAAGGTTCCCAATCCCACTCCCTGAATATAGGAAGTGTTGTAACGGGCTCCACCGTCATGATAATCCTTTCCTTTGGCGATACAATCATCAATGATAAGAGAAAGGAAAGGTGAAGGCAGGCAGGTTGCATAAAGGCGCTCAATTATATTATTGCCTCTTATTTTTATATCAATGAAGTAACGAAGCTGTTTCTCAAACGCCTGATAAACCTCATCGAAAGATTTAAAGTTTGCAGCTTCTCCGGTCGGCAGTCCGATTTTCTTTTCAGTTCGGGGATCCCACCCATTATTCAGAGCTATCTCAAAGACTTTTGGTAAATTGAAGTAACCGGTCAGGATATAACTTTCCTTGCCGAATGCTCCTACTTCCACACAGCCGCTGGCTCCTCCCTGTCTGGCATCATATATTGATTTTCCCTGGCGTACAAGCTCCTGTACAATAGAATCAGTGTTGAAAACGGAAGGCTGACCGAATCCAGTTCTGACAATTTCTATAGCTCTTTTAAGAAAAGAATCAGGAGTTTTCTTGCTTATCTGGACCATGGAACCTGGTTGAATAATTCTCATCTCTTCAACTACATCCAGGATCAAGAAAGAAAGTTCATTAACTCCATCCGATCCGTCAAGTTTGAGTCCTCCGATGTTAATCAAAGAGAAATCTGTGTAGGTACCGCTTTCTTCAGCAGTAATCCCAACCTTTGGTGGAGCAGGCTGATTATTAAATTTAATCCAAAAGGCTTGAAGAAGTTCTTTGGCCTTTTCCATAGAAAGACTTCTTTCTTTTAGTTCTTTTTTGTAAAAGGGATATAAATGCTGGTCCAGGCGGCCTGGATTGAAAGCATCCCAGGTGTTGTATTCAATTATTACTCCCAGATGAACAAACCAGTAGTACTGAAGAGCCTCCCAGAAATTTCGGGGAGGATGTGCGGGAATATGCTCACATATTTCTGCTATTTTATACAGTTCCTTCTGCCTGTCAGGATTTTTCTCTACGGCCGCAAGTTTTCTAACTTTATCCGCATGTCTTCGAGCATAATGGATTAAGGCATCAGCACAAATATCCATCGCTTTTAATTCCTCTTTTTTACTATAAGCCTCAGGATCGTTATAAAAATCCAGTGTTTTCAAACTGTTTCTAATATCTTTTTTAAAATCAAGCAAACCTTTTTTATATATTTTTCCGTCAAGGACTGTATGTCCAGGGGCCCTTTGTTCCATGAATTCAGTGAAAACACCTGCCTCATAGGCTTTTTTCCATTCAGGAGCCATTTCCTTAAAAATAAGGTCCCTCATGGAACGGTCTTTCCAGAAAGGAATGATCTCTTTTTTATATATTTCTCTGGTTTCATCACTGACCGCAAAGGGAATTTTTTTCCTGGTCGCAAGTATTTCCAAATCCTTCAAACTATGAGCAGTTATTTCTGGATAAGTAGGAGTTGCTTTAGGAGATGGTCCGCGTTCACCAATAATAAGCTCTCCTTCATTAATACAAATTTTCTTTTTTTCTAATATATATTTAAAGGCCAAGGCTCTTTGCACCGGGGGTGACATTCCCAGAGAAATTTTCTTCTGGTAAAATTCAGTAATCAATTTCGCTCTTTCAGGAGTTATAAATGGTCTTGTCTCAAGGCTTTGTTTTCGAAGTTTGGCAATTCGTTGGTTCATTCTCTATCCTCCGATTTTTACCTTTAATCCAAATTCAGTTAAGATATCTACGATCTTATTAAGTCTTTCTTCCCCCGGTGACTCCAATCCCTGAGAAGGATCTTCCTGTTGACGCCTTTTCCATTTACCAGCCATACCCTTATGATATGGAAGAAGCTGAATCTCACGGATGGAACCAATTTTTTTCAAGAACTGTCCCATAGCTTTGATTTCGCTATCATCATCATTGATTCCTTTAATCAAAGGAATTCTAATCCAAATCCGGTTTCCTTTTTGGGCCAGTTTGGTTAAATTTCCTAGGATCAAAGAGTTTGAATAACCAGTGAAACACAGGTGTTTTTCATTATCAATCATTTTCAAATCATAGAGGAAAAGATCAACATGAGGAATTATATTGTTGAAATCAGAAAAATCAGCGTATCCTGATGTATCCAAGGCTCTATGGAATCCTTTTTCTCCACACCCTACCAGTACTGCATGAAGAAATTCAGGTTGAGCCAGTGGTTCTCCCCCAGAGAAAGTTACTCCTCCCTCTGATTCTTCAAAAAAAATCCTGTCCTTTTCCAGCTCAGCGAGGACTTTCTCAACACTCATTTCTTTGCCCACAATTTCCAGGGCTCCATAAACACAAGCTTCTTCACACAAGCCGCAGCCGTCGCAGGTTTTTCTATTAATTTCCACAACTGAACCTGTTTTAGTCAGAGCTTGAAGAGGACAAACATCAAGGCAGGCCCGGCAGCCCGGCCGACATTTATCAGCTCTCAGGAAAATTTCTTTTTGAGGAGAAATTCCCTCTGGATTATGACACCAGGGACAATGTAAGGGGCAGCCTTTTAAAAAAAGGGTTGTGCGGATTCCCGGGCCATCGTGAATGGCATAATGCTTAATGTCAAAAAGAATACCCTTCATGCCTCCCTTTAATCCTGGCGGCTCTCAGCTAAGGCAACTGCATGTTTATAATATCTCTTGATAAATTTTTCCTGGACCTTGTAGGACCAATGGACATCACGGATAAAGCCAACCGCTTCTTCTTTTTTACCCTTTGCAATCAGATCGGTCAGTTTTTGATGTTCTATTATGGAAGTCTCTTCCCATTCCTTAACAAATCCTTCCTGTCGCGGAAAATCGTAAAGCCTTTTCTTTAGGTTGTTAACGATCTTTATCAAATTATTATTTGAGCAGTGATTGAGAAAAATGTTATGGGATTTTACATTTTTCTGATAATAGAGATTGAAATTATCTTCAGCAATGGCTTTTCTCATTTCCTCGTTTAATTTGTACATTCTCTCAACATCAGATTTTTTTATCCTGGGAAAGGCACTGAGAAGAGCAGTACTTTCCAGGGCTCCCACGATTTCATAATACTCTTTGATATCTTTGAGAGTGAGAGCGTTAACAATCACTCCTCTTCGGGGAATTATAGAGACAAAATTTTCCATCTCCAGCTGAAGAAGAGCATCACGCAAAGGAGTCTTGCTTATTCCCAGTTTTTTACTGGTTTCTTCCATGTTGATATAAGACCCTGGTCTGAGAAAACCTTTTTCCATTTGTTCTCTTAAATACTCGCAAACCTGGTCTTTAAGAGATTTGAAATTCAGTATAGTTTTTTCATACATGTTAAACCACCCTTTCTGTTGTTTAATGTATCAAATACCAAGGGGCAGTTCAAGCTTTTTTTATTTTTTTTGGTCAGCTTCAAGTCAATCATTTAATATATCATATAACAGATATCACAAAAAGCAAATAAAAATAGTAAACTTTTCTAATTTTTTATCCATAAGGATAAATATAATTGATGCCCACTTAGTTCAAAAAGGTCAAATCAGAGGGAACCTGTTTTTTTTCTTTAATCTCCAGCCAGTCTATTTAATCCTTCCCAATCTTCATCCACCTGCTTCTGCATTTCCTCTATTACCCAGGAATTTTCCTCCTGAAACAGATGACGAAACCTTCCCTGGGATTTTATCCATTCGGTTACTGGTAGTTTTTGCCTTGGTTTATAATTTATCTTGTATTTCCCTCTTTCCACCTCATAAAGAGGCCAAACGCAACTATCCACAGCTGTTTGAGCTAATTTTATTCCTTTATCCTCAGGGTATTTCCATTCTGTCGGGCAAAGACAGAGGACATTAAGAAAAGCTGGGCCCTCTATTTCAAAAGCTTTTCTGGCTTTTTCGTAAAGATCTTTCCAGCGGTGCGGACTGGCCTGAGCCACATAAGGAATATCATGAGCAGCCATTATTTCAGTTAAATTTTTTCGCTTCTGAACTTTTCCCGGAATTTTTGTTCCTGCCGGTGAAGTAGTGGCTGAGGCGCCCAATGGAGTCGCTGAGGACCGCTGTCCTCCGGTGTTGGCATAGGCATTATTGTCATAACAGAGATAAACAATATTATGACCTCTTTCCATTGCTCCGGAAAGAGATTGAAGTCCGATATCATAAGTTCCGCCATCCCCTCCTATAGCTAAAAAATTGACTTTTTTCTCCTCAGAGATTTTCCCCTGTCTCTTCAAGGCATTATACATAGCTTCCACTCCGGCTATGGTAGCAGCAGCATTTTCAAAAGCACTGTGAATCCACGTAGTATTCCAGGAAGTCAGGGGAAATATGGTTGTACATACTTCTAAGCAGCCTGTGGCATTGGCAATGATTAAAGGCTCTTTCGAAGCTCTTAAAATCATCTTTAAAATCAAGGGAATTCCACATCCAAGACACATTCCATGACCGGCGACCAACCGGTCTTCCATCATGGCTAAGTCTTTGAGTTTTGCCATATCATCCTCCTAATTATTCCCTCAAGTTAAGGTAGCCGAACAATTCTTCCACTTTTCCTGTTTCGCTTATTCGTCTCAGCTTCTCGCCTACTTCCTGAAAATGTTCAATCTTAATATCCCGGCCCCCAAGACCATAAACATAATTTACCACCTTTGGTCTTTGTTCATAATCATAGAGAGCAGAACGAATCTCAGTAAACAAAGGAGCTCCCAAAGCTCCAGGGCTAACACATCTATCCAAGACAGCCACAGCCTTTAGTTTACTCAGCCTGTCTGCCAGTTTTTTGTAAGGGAAAGGCCGGAAAACCCGGGGTTTGAGCAATCCCACAGGGATTCCCTTATCTCGGAGAATGTCCACCGCTTCCTTGCCAGTCCCTGCTGCTGAGCTCATGACCGCAAAGGCTATCTCAGCATCATTCAATCTGTATTCTTCGAAAAGGCCATAGGGGCGGCCGAATTTTTCCCCGAATTCCTTCCCTACAGCTTCAATCACCTTAGGCGCATTCTCGATTCCTTCAAGCTGACTACGCTTGTGTTCGAAGTAATAATCAGTAAAATCAATCGAACCCACAGTTATTTTTTTTTCTGTGTCCAACAAAGAATAGAACGGTTTATATTCACCAACAAATTTTTTAACAGCTTCATCATCTTCAACTATTACTGGTTCCAAGGAATGACTGATGATGAAACCATCCAGTCCCACCATAACCGGAGTCATTACCTGAGAATCTTCAGCTATTCTGAATGCCTGGATGAAATTATCATAAACTTCCTGGCAATTCTCAGAATAAATTTGGATCCACCCCGAATCCCTTGCTCCCATGGTATCACTGTGATCTCCATGTATGTTTATGGGGGCACTTAAAGATCGGTTGGCAATAGCGGCCACAATGGAAAGACGTAAGGCGGAAGCAATATAAAGAATTTCCCACATCAAAGCCAATCCCTGAGAAGCAGTGGCCGTCATTACTCTTCCTCCTGCAGCAGCGGCTCCTACGCAAACACTCATAGCACTGTGTTCACTTTCAGGACAGACAAATTCCCCTGATATTTCCCCATCTGCCACATATTTGGCAATAGTCTCTACAATTTTGGTGGAGGGAGTGATGGGATAGGCAGCCATAACATCAGGATTTACTTGCTTGACGGCCTCAGCCACAGCTTCGTTTCCGTTGAGAATTTTTTTTGCTCTCATTTTATCTCTCCTCCAGCCAGCTCAATTTCCTCTTTGACCATGACAATAGCTTTCTCTTTTGAGGGACACTCTTCAGCACACAGTCCGCATCCTGTACAATAATCGTAGTTAATTCCTCTTACTTCTCCGTCATCAACTTGGACGGCAAAATGAGGACAATAAAGCCAGCAGAAAAAGCACTGGATGCAATTATCTTTTATAAACCTGGGCTTTTTTCCTGAACGCCAGGTTCCGGTTAGGTTATCCACCGAATTGCCGGCCTCCGGATTTATTCCCCCGGGAGGAAGTTCCCGCCAAGTTTCTTTTTTCATCCTTCTTTCACCTCCTTGAAAGCCCTGTCAATTGTTTTCATGTTCATCTCCACCACTTCGGGCCGGAGTTTTTTGCCCAAGGATTCTTTTATCTTTTTCTTAAAGAGATCCAAGTCCATCAGACAAGTGATCTTTATAAGGGCTGAAACCAAGGGTACATTGGGAATAGCTTTTCCCAACTCCGCTTCAGCAATGGTATAAGCATCTAAGGCATATAACTGCTTTTGCTTCAAATTCAATTTTTTCCGGATAGCTTTTAGATCAAAAGTAGTATTAAATAGAAATAATGTATTATCTTTAACACCGCTGGTTATGTCCACCATACCAATTAGAGACGGGTCGGTCACTATAACCATATCCGGCTCGTAAACCTGGCTGTGAACCCGGATTGGTTTCTTACTTATGCGGTTAAAGGCCAGGATAGGTGCTCCTCTTTTCTCAGCTCCGAACTCAGGAAAAGCCTGGACATGAAAACCTTCAATCGAAGAAAGAACATCAGCCAGTGTAGCTGCTGCAGTCACCACTCCCTGACCAGCCCTGCCATGCCAGCGTATTTCAATAGTTTCTTTCATTCAGCCTCCTCCGATGCCTTGATTAACTAAGGAATTGGGAAACTTTTACCCACTTTTGGCCTGAAGTTCAGGATTAATTGTTCTTCCCTGCTTTTCCTTAGATTAAATATTACAAAATCTCTACTTCTTTTTCAACCTGAACTATTCATAAGTAGCATCTCTAATTCCGTAATAGTTCTTTGCAAATCTTTAGTGAGATTATTAAAGACTTCCTCTGCTTTCCAATTGGAATTCAACAGAAAAATTCCTCCTTCTTTGATACCTTCCAGAATGTCATAACGTCCAATATAAGAAGACTTATGAAGAGCAACGAAATCTACATTGTTTAAAAGATATTGGGATTGGATTTTATTTTTTCCGAACCTCAGGTGAGAAATGGTGATACCTCCTGATTTTTTGGAATCATACTGGAAATATCCCTGAACAAAGTAATCTGTATTTTCACCAATTATTTTAATCGAATTTTTACTGGCGCTGACTGTTCCATCAGAACCATAACCCCAGAATTTACAGCGGATTACTCCTTTGGGTTCGGCATCGATTTCAGCCCCCAAATCAATTGATGTCCTGGAAACATCATCATTAATACCAACAGTAAAACCGTGGCTTGAAGTTTTGTCTAAGTCATCATAAACAGCCTTGATCATTGTAGGAGTAAATTCTTTGGATGAAAGGCCGTAACGGCCTCCAATCACTTCGATTTCTAAGCCGGACAAGGCCACTTTTACATCCATATAAAGAGGCTCCCCCAGAGAACCCGGTTCTTTGGTTCTATCCAGAACAGCTATTTTCCTGGCTTCCTTAGGTAGAACTGCTCTAAAAGCGGCAGCAGAAAAAGGACGGTAGAGACGGACTTTAACAGCTCCAACCTTCTCCCCTTTTTCAACCATATAGTTCACTGTTTCTTCGATGGTCTCGGTTGCACTTCCCATAGCCACAATTACCTTTTGGGCATCGGGTGCTCCGACATAATCAAATAAATGATAGCGGCGCCCTATCTTTTCTGCTACAGCAGCCATATATTCCTGGACTACTTCTGGTGTTACTGCATAGAAAGGATTCACGGTTTCCCTCCCTTGAAAATAGACATCGGGATTCTGGGCTCCTACTTTGACCATGGGATTCTCCGGATTGAGAGCCCTCTCGCGGAAATCCTGAATGTACTTCATTTCCGCCATTTCAGCCATAATCTCATAAGGAATAATTTCCACTTTCTGAATTTCATGTGAAGTTCTGAATCCGTCAAAAAAATTCAAAAAAGGAACCTTGGTCTTCAGAGTTGCCAGATGAGAAACCACAGCCAGATCCATTGTTTCCTGAATGGAGCCGGCAGCCACCAGAGCAAACCCGGTATTTCTGGTCGACATGACATCGGAGTGGTCTCCGAATATGGAAAGAGATTGGCAGGCCAACGAACGAGCTGAAACATGAAAGACTGTGGGTAACATCTCTCCAGCAATCTTGTGCATATTAGGCAACATTAACATCAGCCCTTGAGATGCAGTAAAGGTAGTGGTCAAGGCTCCAGCAGAAAGGCTCCCATGAACCGCTCCTCCTTCTGACTGCATTTCAATCACATCAACAGTTTGACCGAAAATATTCTTTCTTCCTTGAGAAGCCCATTCATCAGCCAGTTCTCCCATGGGAGACGAGGGAGTAATGGGATAAATGGCAGCCACTTCACTAAAAGCATAAGCCACATGTGTGGCTGCTGTATTTCCATCAATAGCTTTAAAATTTTTACTCATTAATGACTCCTGTGGAAAATATTAAATTTTATTTAAGGCGAAAATAAACTCTTTGTTTTACTCTTTTGTAAAGATTTTTTAAATAAAAGTCAGTCTTTTATCTCGATCCGGCCTTCCAGGGATTTCTTGAGTGATACCTGATCAGCATAGTCTATGTCGGTTCCTACGGGTAACCCCATGGCCAATCGAGTCAGCTTGACTGGAAAATTTCTAAGTACCCTCGACAGATAGACCGCTGTTGCTTCCCCTTCAGAGGTAGTATTGGTGGCCAGAATTATTTCTTTGAAAGGACCTTCCTCGACTCTGTTCGTCAATTTTTCTAATTTTAATTCATCCGGTCCTATTCCCTTTAGAGGAGACAATGTCCCCAGGAGCACGTGGTAACGGCCGTGATAAACTCCGCTTTTCTCGATGGAAATAATGTTAAAGGGCTCTTCCACTACACAAAGAAGACTATCATCTCTTTTGCTGTCGGTACAATATAAACAAGGATCAACCGGCGTCAGGTTATTGCACATGGAACAATGTTTAATTCCCTGCTTGACTCGACGAATTGCTTCAGCCAGATGATCTACTTCTCCCTGGGGAAGGTTAACCACATAATAGGCAATGCGTTGAGCAAATTTTGCTCCTATACTGGGAATCTTTTTCAATTCCTCTATCAGACGGTTTATTGGATGTTCCTGGGTTGCCATCAGAAAAGACCCGGAATTTTCATCCCTGGACCAAGAGCCCCAACTTTCTGAGAAGCTTCCTCGTCTACTTTTTTGGCAGCATCAGAATAAGCAGCTACAATTAAATCCTGAAGCATATCAACATCTTCTTTGTTTACAACCTCTGGATCAATGATCAAAGAAATCAAGTTTTTTGTTCCATCGAGAGTCACTGTCACCATACCACCTCCGCTGGAGCCTTCTATCCTCATATTGACCAATTCTTTCTGGAGTTTTTCCTGCATTTCTTGGGCAGTTTTAAGCATTTTTTGTAAGTTAGGAATTCCTTTCATTTTCTATCTCCCTGGCCTTATTTGGCTGTAATCACCTATTATTATTCCTCTTCCTTTCCGTTTCCAGTTTTAACCGAGTCTACGGCAAGAATTTGAGCTCTAAATGTATCAATAAAATAGCGTACCCCGGGTTCTTTTAAAGCGCTTTCAGTTTCCTTATTTTTGGAATAAACAGTTAAAGGGTTCCTTGTTTTTTTTTCAGGGCTGTCATCTTGACTTTCCCTGCCTACGGAAGCTAAAGGAATATTTTTCTCAACAGCGGCCTCCTTCAAGGCCGTTTTTTTCGCTGGTATTGTTGCTTTTTCCTCCCCTGACTGAGGAATATCTCTATTGTTAATCATAGTATCAGGTATTCCTGATGGCCATTCCGATAACTTCTTAAGAACTTTTTCCAACGGGGTAATTCTTTGAAAATAACAGAGTTTGACTAAAAGAGTTTCCAGAAAAATACGGGGATGAGAGGAGTATTTCAATCCAGCTTCTTCTTTCTGGAGAGAATGAAGATAGCGAAGAATATCTTCCTGAGAAACCTTTTCTGCTTCTGTTTTGAACAATTTCATATCTTCTTCATTTAACAGCAGCAAACCCTCCAGATTTGTTACTGTCTTGGTTAAAAGAAGATTTCGAAAGTGTTGAATCAATTCCTTGTAGAAAAAAATCAAATCATGTCCGGACTCAACTACCTGTTCTATCAAATAAAAAACCCGATCCGCTTTTCCTTCAATGATTGCTGAAGAGGTCTGGAAAAGAAGGTTTCGGCTGATTGTTCCAAGTATTTGTTTTAAATCCTCATCGCTTACATTTTCACCTGAAAAAGCAACTGCCTGGTCAAGGAGACTCTGGGCATCGCGGAGACTTCCATCTGCAGCCTGGGCAATCAGATGAAGTCCGTGGGAAGAAACGGTTATTCCTTCTTTCCGGCATATCTCTAACAGATGATTGATAATCTCTTTCTGGGAAATCTTTCTAAATTCAAAATGCTGACATCGGGAAACAATTGTAGCCGGAACCTTATGAAATTCTGTGGTGGCGAAAACAAAAATGGTGTGTGTAGGTGGTTCTTCCAGAATTTTCAACAGAGTATTAAAGGCTTCATTAGTCAGCATATGAACTTCATCAATAATCACTACCTTATAACGATTCCGGATAGGCTTATATTTCAATCCTTCCCTTAAGGTACGGGTTTCTTCAACCCTTCGATTAGCAGCACCATCTATTTCCAGAACATCCACTGCCCGGTCTTCATTCACTTCAAGGCAAGGCTCGCATTTATTACAGGGAGTAGGAGTTGGTGAAGTACTGGAAAGGCAGTTCAAGGCTTTAGCCAGGATCCGGGCAGCTGTAGTCTTTCCTACTCCTCTCATTCCTGAAAACATGTAAGCCTGGCCTATGCGGTTTCCTTTGATTGCATTTTTTAAAGTCTGAACAACATGCTTCTGTCCGATAACTTCTTCAAAAGTCTGCGGCCGGTACTTTCTGGCTAAAATTTTATATCTCATGGAATTTAAACGTCTCCTCTACTAAAGAGTTGATGAAAAAAAAGCTTAGTTTATATCTTAACATACATCAAATTTAAAGCAAAAAAATTTTGAGAAAAGACAGCTTAAAGGCTATTATGAAATTATGAGAAGCCGCTCCATTCTGGAAATTCATGTAGCTGTCTTTTTCTTCGGAACGGCCGGTCTTTTTGGAAAATGGCTCACCTTCTCCCCTTTCCTGATAGCGCTGGGAAGAGTGATTTTTGCTTCCCTTACTCTTTTCCTTATTCTTTATTTTTCAAAAAGAAGTTTTCGTCTGCCTTCTCGAAAAACTTCCTTTTTATTCCTTTCCTTGGGAGGTTTATTGGCTGTTCATTGGGCTGCTTTTTTTCACGCGATTCAGGTTTCAACAGTGGCAGTAGGACTTCTTTCCTACTCTACCTTCCCCGTTTTTACTGTATTTCTGGAACCACTTTTTTTCAGAAAGAAAATCCAATGGAAACATCTTTCCCTGGCCTTTCTCTGCTTGCTGGGGGTATACCTTATCCTGCCTGGTTTTAAGCCAGGACATCATATCTTTCAAGGTGTATTCTGGGGAGTTTTTTCTGGGCTAACTTTCGCTCTCCTGGCTGTTATAAACAGAAGACTCTCCCAGGATTTTTCCAGTCTTCTTATTGCTTTCTATCAAGATTTATCTGCCTCTCTTATTTTGCTCCCTGCTGTCTTCCTTGTCCCCATTCATTTTCATCCCCAAGACATCTTATTGTTGGTTGTTTTGGGAGTAGTTTGTACCGCCCTATCCCACACTCTGTTTATTAAAGGAATGAAGTACATTGAAGCTCAAAAAGCGGCTATTATCAGTACTCTTGAGCCTGTTTATGGGGTTATTCTTGCCTTTTTACTTTTATCTGAAATCCCTATGCCTCAAACTCTTATTGGTGGTACGATTATTCTCTTTTCAGCTCTTGCTGTTACTATAAGAAGAAAATAAATAGACGTTTCAAATTCTAATTTTTCTTCTTCTTGACCTTTTCCTTCACCACTTTTCTTTTTTCCTCTTCCTGACGTTTTTTTAACTTTTCTTTTTCTTGCTTGTGTTGATTTTCAGTTTGAGTGATTTTTTCCCGGTAAGACTGTTCAATCTTAACCTTGTTTTCATCTGACCTGACCCTGGTTTTCTCAGCCTTATATTCTTCCTCGAGTTTCTTGATTTCTTTCTGTTGAGTTTCTTCAAGAAGCCTGGCTTCTTCGGCATGAACCTTATTCAGGCTTTCAGGATTCTCAATTCTTTTAACTTCGCCTGAGGAGACAATAAATTCATTTTTCACTCGTGTGCGAGCTTCCTCCTCGTTTATAACTTGCCGTGGCCTGGCCAAAGAATTATCCCGGATTTCAGGTTTGAACATCTCTACCTGATTGATTCTGACCTTGGTAGTAGAGGGACTGTCAGTATGCTCCAGATTATACTTCCTAATTCTTGTGCGGGTAATTGATTCCACTAACTCTGGTGCAAGAGCCCGGTTGTTGACTACCTTGTTTCTTACATCAAGACCAGCTCGCAGATTAGTTATATTGATTAGAGTCAGGCTTCGCTCCCCAGGCAATACATAACGATAAAGCCGGGAATGCTGAAAATAGGCTCCTTCAATAAATACCCAGTAGTCGGGAGAAAGCTCTGGCACTGACCTGATTCCAATTCCTGGAACGAATCTTATATCCGGTGGCAGGGGCGCCCAGCCGATATAAAGCCGGCTGTACCTCCAAACAACCCAGGCAGGAGCCCAAACATTACCGGGAACCCAGTACCATCCGAGATGGGAATCCCAGCCCCAACGTCCATAATGAAAAGCAGCCCATCCCCACTTGAAAGACGATACCCAGGTCCATCCATAATCTGTCCATACCCAATAACCGTAAGTGTATGGTCTCCAGCGTATTAGGTCAACCTTTGGAATCCAGACATATCCATACCGGGTATGCCTGACCCAGAATCCATAAGAGGCTAAGTGATCGTAAAAAAAGGAGATATCGTAATCTGAAACACGGCCTCTGTATCTTTCTTCATATGAATATGAATGGGGCTCCCGGCTGGTAGGTGGGGGAACATAAACAACGCAGCTTAAGCTCATCACTATAACAATAAATAAAATAATTATTTTGTTATTCATATTTTTTTCCTCTTTTTTTCATTTATTATATCTGAGAGAAATTTTAAGTCCAGAGGAAGCCGTCAATTAAATTACGTTTCAAGAAATTATCTTATTTTACTCATACTATTTGTGATATAAAAAATATCGGCCTTTTTCATGAATAATTCAGGCTAATTTCTTCTTGCTTCATCGCCACCCACGACAAATAAAAGGCTCATATTCATTCCATCAGATACCCTTTGCTTTTCTCGCTCGTCTGGCTTTTTTCCTTCCAAACAAACCGAAAAAACCAGATAAACGCAATCAACGCAAATAACGCGAGTAACACAATAAACGCATTTCTCCAGGGAAAGGGGTGTCCCTTTGGGGAGCGTCCCCTATTAATCTAATTCCTTGAAAACTTTTTTTACCCTTTTATAAGCCCAGTTAAGTTCTTTTTCCTTGATAACAAGAGGGGGAGCAAAACGGATTACATGCTCATGGGTTTCTTTACAGAGAAGACCTTCTTCTTTCAAGGCCTCACAAAAACGCCTGGCTCCTCCAGCTTCAGGAAAAAGTTCAATACCGATTAAAAGTCCTTTTCCTCTCACTTCTTTAATATGATGACTTTGTATTGTCTTCAACTTTTCCAGAAAATAATCACCTTGAACCGCAGCATTCTCAACCAGCTCCTCATCAATCATAACTTTCAATGCCTCCCGGGCAGTGGCACAAGCCAAGGGGTTTCCCCCAAAAGTGGAACCATGGGAACTGGGAGTGAATAAACCAAGGATTTCCCGGTCGGAGAGAACAGCGGAGACTGCATAACATCCTCCGCCCAATGATTTTCCAATAATCATCACATCAGGACGGACCTTCTCATATTCACAGGCAAAAAGTTTACCTGTCCGGCCCAGCCCGGTTTGTATTTCATCGGAGACAAAAAGAATATTGTTTTTTTCACAAATTTCCTTGGCTTTTTTCAAGTATCCTTCCGGTGGCACAAGAATTCCTGCCTCCGCCTGGATAGGTTCCACCAGGAAAGCTGCTGAGTTGGGACTGATAGCACTCCTTAGAGCATCCAGGTCTCCGAAAGGAACAGTCACAAAACCAGGAGTAAAGGGACCGAAATCTTTCCGGTAGAGAGGCTCTGTAGAGAAACTGATCACAGCTATGGTCCGGCCATGGAAGTTATTGGAGCAGGTAATTATTTCCGCCTGATCCTGGGGAACCCCTTTTTTCTGATAGGCCCACATCCTCGCTGCCTTAATGGCTGTCTCCACCGCCTCTGCCCCGGAATTCATGGGAAGCACCATTTTATACCCGGTTAAATCACAAAGCTCCTTGGCCAACAAAGGCCACTGGTCATTACGAAATGCCCTGGAAGTAAGGGTAACCTTTTTAGCCTGTTCAGTCAGGGCTTTAACAATGCGGGGATGGCAATGACCTTGGTTGACCGCAGAATAGGCACTCAGAAAATCAAGATACTTGTTTCCTTCCACATCCCAAACCCAAATCCCCTTGGCTTGAGTGATTACTACATCGAGAGGATGATAATTATGGGCTCCGTAAATATCTTCCATGTCCACGAAAAACTTGGTATTCATTGTTGACTCCTTTATTCACCGTAAAAGATATGAATGCTGGCGGAGAGGGTGGGATTCGAACCCACGGTACGGCATCTAGCCGCACACACGCTTTCCAAGCGTGCTCCTTAAGCCACTCGGACACCTCTCCACAACGAAGCACTTGAAAGATGATTAAATTAACAGAAAACAGGTTTAAAATCAATCAGAACTGCTCGCTATGAGTTCACCCAAATTTTAAGTATTATAAATTAGGCTCCCTTAGAATTAAAAACCGCCGTTATATTAAAATTCAATTTATATTTTTTCTGGCAATACTCTTGCTTCTCATAAAACAACCTGAGAAATGCTTTTCCTACTTTTCCCTGCCCCAAGAGGACGAGATTAACATTTTTCATCATCAGCTCATCTGTAAAATGCAAACATAATATTGGTTAACAACTGGCGGAGAGGGTGGGATTCGAACCCACGATCCTGCTTGCGCAGAATAGCGGTTTTCGAGACCGCCGCCTTCAACCACTCGGCCACCTCTCCTTATTCAGAAAAACTTTTCTCCTCTTTTCAATCTGAAAAAATCAACCAGAATTTTACCGCCTTCTTCAGCCAAAACTCCACCCCTTATTTCAAACTGGTGATTCATTTTTTCAAAAGGGAAGCGAAAAAGAGATTCAACCGCTCCTCCCTTCTGATCCTTGGCTCCAAAAACCAACCCCTTAATCCTGGCCTGGATCATTGCTCCTAAACACATAGGGCATGGTTCAAGAGTGACATAAAGAAAACACCCAGTCAGACGATAATTTTTAAGCCGGCGGCAAGCCTGGCGGAGGGCTAATATTTCTGCATGAGCCGTTGCATCATTAAGGGACAGGGGCTGGTTACGAGCTTTGCTCAAGACTCTTCCATCTTTCACCACTAAGGCTCCCACAGGAACCTCTCCCCTTTCTTTAGCCTTCAAGGCTTCCTCCAAAGCAATCTTCATATAATGTTCATCGTTTCTGAGCTTTTTCATCGCTCCGGATTCTACAACGGACGATTTCATTTAGCAAGTGGAGAAGATCGTAATCCTCATTTGATCTCTTTTTTCAAAGCCGTCAAAGAAATTATATAAGCCCAGAAGTTTACCCAAATTTTCAATCAAGACAAGGCAAAGTTGTTTTTTCAAAGTAGATTGAAGAGTTGACGAAACAGGAGGGCATGGTGTATCTCTGCCCGCAGCGTAGGGACCCCCTCGCCACCTGGATAAATAGCTTAAAACATAAATAATTGCCTTTAAGGGCATACCTCTTACTATTATTCATTGCTATTCGCCACTTTATCCAGGCGATGACGGGTGCGGAGCGAGGACGGAAATACACCCTGTTCTCCTATACTTGGCCTGAATTAAAAATTTGGAGGAATTCCTGATAGATATCCATTGAATTTCAGCTCTGAACTCTCTCCACCCTTTATTAATAAATGATTAAGTGATAGGATAGATATAGACAATTTGAAAATGCAGGCTATACAAAGTGAACAAATCGAGATGGCGTTCTCGCTTTCATCCATTGGAGGTAAAGAGACCGCCATTTGAGATTAATTTAGAAAAAAGTTAGAAAGAAGGAGGTTTTAATGAGTAATGATTTTCCAACTGTAGAATTCAAACTTCCCAGGATCGATCCAAAGTATATCCGTTATGCCGTTGTAGTAGTGGTGATTCTTATTCTTGCCTTTGGTTCTATTTACCAAATTGCCCCTGAAGAAATGGGGATTATCCTTAGGTTTGGGAAATTCGTTCGAACTACCGATCCCGGCCTTCATTTCAAACTCCCCCTTGGAATTGAAAAATTAACCAAGGTTCCTGTTCAAAGACAATTAAAAATGGAATTCGGTTTCAGAACCAGAAAAGCAGCCGTTCGTTCCGAATATTTAGCCACTCCGGAAGCCCGACGGGAATCGGTCATGCTTACCGGGGATCTGAATGTTGCCGTCGTTGAATGGATTGTTCAGTACAAAATAAAGAACGCCTACAATTATCTTTTCAAAATCAGGGATGCTGATACCACCTTTCGTTATATGAATGAAGCTGTTGTTAGGAAAGTAATCGGTGATCATTCTGTCGATGAAGTGATTACTATCGGCCGGGCCAGTATTGCTCTTCAAGCAAAAGAAGAACTCCAGACACTCTGCAGTCTCTATGAAATAGGCCTCCAGGTAGACCAACTGATTTTCCAGGACGTAAATCCTCCTGATCAGGTCAAACCTTCATTTAATGAAGTCAACCAAGCTATTCAGGAGAAGGAGAGAAAAATTAATGAAGCCTGGTCGGAATACAACCAGATCATTCCTAAAGCTCGAGGAGAAGCAGAACAAATGATCCAGGAAGCTGAAGGCTATGCTATGGAGAGAGTCAATAAAGCTGAGGGAGATGCAGATCGTTTTAGATCAATCTACAGAGAATATTCCAGGGCTCCCTTAGTTACCAGAAAAAGGCTTTACATTGAAGCAATTAATGAGGTTCTTCCCAAAATCAAAAAGAAAATAATACTGGATGAGCTCCAGAAAAATCTTATGCCCCTTTTCAACTTTAGCCAGGAGGTGACCAAATGAAAGGAACAACCAGGAATATTATTATTGTAGTGGTTTCCTTTCTGCTTCTAATAACCCTAATTGATGCGCTTTACATTGTCAGTGAAACAAACCAGGTCATCATCACTCAATTCGGCGATCCAATTGGAGGAGCGGTTACTTCACCCGGTCTTCATATCAAGGTTCCCTTCATTCAGAAGACCAATTATTTTGAAAAAAGATGGCTCGAATGGGATGGAGACATCAACCAGATACCCACTAAAGACAAAAAATATATTTGGGTAGATACCTATGCCCGCTGGCGGATTAGTAATCCTCTTGTTTTCTTCCAGAGACTACATGACGAACGTGGAGCCCAGTCCAGGCTTGATGATATCATTGACGGTGAGACCAGGAATGCCATTGCCAATTTTGACCTAATTGAAATTGTCCGTTCTTCCAACCGCGAATTCGACCTTACAGAAGAGCTTATTTTACTGGACATTGCCAGCGACATTCCGGAAATCACTATCGGCAGGGAGAAAATCGCCCAGCTCATTCTGGACAATTGTTCAAAAATTACACCTGACTTCGGAGTAGAGCTCAGGGATGTCAGGATTAAAAGAGTCAATTACGTTGATGAAGTTCAAGAAAAAGTTTTTGACCGGATGATTGCTGAACGAGAGAGAATTGCATCCCTTTACAGATCCGAAGGTGATGGAAAAAGCGCTGAAATCATGGGACAAAAAGAAAGAGAGCTTAAAAAAATAACCTCGGAAGCCTACCAAAAAGCCCAGGAAATAAAAGGAAAAGCCGACGCTGAAGCCACCCGTATCTATGCCAGTGCCTATAATCTGGATCCCGAATTCTACCAGTTCATGAAAACCTTAGAGACTTACATCAATACCTTAGATGAAGAAACGTGGTTGATATTGACTACAGATTCAGAATTTTTTAAATACCTCAAAGAAACAGGGAAATAATCAGTTCGAAAATAAAAAATAAGTCTATTCAGTCTATTCAGTCTATTCAGTCTGTTTGGTCTGTTTGGTCTGTTTAGTCTGTTTGGTCTGTTTGGTCTGTTTGGTCTGTTTAGTTTATTTCGTTCCTTTAGTTTATCTGGTATAACTGGGTGTAAAAGCTGTTATAGCTAATTTGTCAATAAATCTTTTAACTGATGCTTATACGGAAACAGGGCGGCCGTACCCCCGGTGTGAAGGAAAACTATTTTGTCCTTGGAAGAAAAATAGCCTTTTCTGATTAAATCGAGCAGTCCGACCATTGCTTTTCCAGTGTAAACAGGATCAAGAAAAATGCCTTCTTTTTTGGCCGTAAGCCTGATAGCTTCTGCTACCGGCTGGTTAATAATTCCATAACCATCTCCTATGTATTGGTCAAAAACCAGAATATCGGATTCTGTCAAAACCATATCAAGGCCAAGGGCATTAACTGTATCCTTAGCAATGGTCTTCACTTCGGGAGAAAATTCTTCTTTTTTATCAGAAACACTGATTCCCAGGATACGGGTTTCCGGCAGAACGGCTTTGGCCCCAACAATCAGACCGGCCTGGGTTCCGCCTGATCCTGAGGCATGAACAATATAATCAGGCTTTTCTCCCAACTCATTCATTTGTTCTGCGATTTCCAAGAAAGCCTTAACATATGCTATTGCTCCCAAGGGCTTATTCATTGAACCCCCTACCATAGAACCACCAATTGGGGCTATATAAGGAGATCCTCCCTTTTTTACTACTTCTTCTTTTGCTTCCTCCAGGATTTCATCTACATATTCCTGTTTTATGACCTTTCCTTTTTCGGCTTTTTTGGTTCTTATATCGGCTTCCAAAATATAATCAAGAAGAAGATTACCGTCAAATTCAAATGGAATATCGCCGGTGTCAAAAAGAACCAACAGCGGTTTAATGCCAAATTTCCGGACTGCTGCTGCGGTCTGGAGACACCAGTTTGACTGGAGACTGGCCCAAGTTATAACCACGTCAGCTTTCTTGGCCAGGATATCGGGGATGATAAACTCAAGTTTTCTTGACTTATTTCCACCATAAGCCAGGCCGGTAAGGTCATCTCTTTTTATTATAATCTCAGGACCCTTTAGAAAATTCGATAATCCTTCAAGTTTTTTTAAAGGCGTGGGGAGAGAAATCAACTCCTTCCCGGGAAACCTGGTTAAACAATCCATTAAATCATTTAGTGAATATTTCCTCATTTAACATCCTCCTTTTTCATCATTTTGGGCTAAATGAGCTTAAAACCTTTTACAGGCTGCCCAGATCTCATTCAACTTTTCTTTGGCTATCTTCCTGAGCTTTTCTCCATAATAAAAGAAAATTGGAATCACCACCAGAATAAAAATAGTGGAACTTATCAGCCCTCCTACAGTGGATAAGGCAAGAGAGGACCAGATTTGTCTCCGTCCGGCTTCCAATTGGATAATAACCAAGGGAAGCATTCCCAGGACAGTGGTGCTTGTTGTTAGAAATATTGGCCGAACCCGTTCCCGGGCTCCTTGTAAAACGGCTTCCTGCAGCTCAAATCCTCTTCTTCTTTTTAAATTCATATTGTCTACTAGGAGAATGGAATTGTTAACCACAATCCCTCCCAGTAGAATCACCCCGATATAGGCAGATGAATCAAAAGCAAAACCGGCAACAATAAAGGCCACAAAGACTCCAATTAAGGCTAAAGGAACAGCCAGGAGGATAAAGAATGGTTGCAGTAATGATTCATAGAGAGAAGCCAGAATCATGAAAATAATTATCAGTGAAAAAATAATGGCAAAGCGAATCTGTCCCATTTCTTCCTCAGTCATCCAGCGGGTATCTTCCAGAGAAGCTGAAAATTCCGGAGGAAGCTCAAGCCTTTCAAAAAAGGCTTTTTTATAATTTTCGGCTGCTTTGTAAGGGCCCCTGAATTCCCACATCAAAGTCTGCTGAAATTTCTGGTTTTCCCTGTCAATTGAACCGGCTATGGGCCATTCTTCAACCCTGGAAATTTCTCCCAATCTTAAAAGCTCCCCAGTGCCTGTCTGGACCAGAATATCCTGAAGCTCTTTTAAGTCAACCCTGGCAGCTTCAGGGAACTTTATTGAAATTTCTTCTTCCCGGTCTCCTACCAGAATTTTAAGCGGATACTGGACTCTCCCCTGAAGAGCGGAGGCTATATAGAAATAAAGATGGCTTGGATTCACATTGAATTTTTTCAACATTTCCTTATCTATCTTCAAAACATATTCATAAGATTCAAGTCTCCACCAGCCAAAACGGCTGGAAACAGTCCGGATTTCTTTTATCCTCGGATTTCTTAGAAGTTCTTTCTCCAAAAAGGATGTAATTTCTTTCAGCTTTTTCAGGTTGTAACCGTAAAAGGTGATTCTCGAATCATAGTAAGTCCCGGTGGCATAACTGGTAAAGTAACTCTGGGGGTCAAAACCATAAACACCAATACTTATCCCGGCAAAGTTTGTGGCCAGCTGAATTAATTCTTCTTTTAATAAAAACGGATAGTAGGAATGCTCGATTTCTGGCGGGAAAGAAATTACTATAGAAGCTCTCTCGGCGGATATGGATGAATTAACTTCCTTTTCAAATTTTTTATCCATAATCTTTTTTTCAAATTTAGTCACAACCTCGTCTGCAGAGGAGATATCTGTTCCCGGAGGCATTCCAATTGATACCAACAGTCTTTCCTTTGAATACCAGCGGAAAAACTCACCCAGAGTAACTTCTGAGCGGAACCATTTATAAGTACCAAAAAAAATCCCTCCTATTATCAACATAACAATTATGGGATAACGGATAAGTCTTTTTAACGAAAGCTGAAAAAGATTTCTCAATCTCTCCTTATGAATTTTTCTTCTTTCCATAACAAGATACGGGCTTAAGGCCGGAATAAGAGTGAAGGAAACCATAAGGGATGCACTTAAAGCTGACGATATCACTATGGCTAAAGGCAGGTAATAGATTTTAAGTCTTCCCGTGAAGTAGGCGAAAGAGAAAAAAACACTCATTGTAGTCAGGGTTGAGGCCAAAACAGGAAGAAAAACCTCTCTGGCTCCTTGGACGGCAGCTTTTTTTACGGCCATCCCTTTTTCTTTGAGACGCAGTATATTCTCAAAAACTACAATGGAGTTGTCTACAAAAAGACCAAAACCTAAAGCCAATCCCCCTAAGGTCAGCATGTTGATGGAAATTTTAAATAAATAAATCAGATTGAAAGTTATTAGAACCGAAAAAGCTATCGATGAAATTACAAGAAGCGAAGGTTTAACACTCCTCAATACGACCAGAACCAGAATAAAAATGACCGAAACAATAATAGCCACCAGAAGATAAAGCTCTTTTAGAGCCTTAGTAATCTCTTGACTCTCGTCATCCACTACCCTGAAAACCAATTCAGGAGGGAGAGTTTTCTTTATTTCTTCAAGCTTTTTGATTACTTCCCGGGCTACTTTGAGGGTGCTTGTTCCCCTTTCTTTATGAATCACCAGACGAATTGTGGGTTGTCCATTAATTCTATTTATATAATAAATATCGGAAAAAGAAGGATTGACCGAAGCCACCTCTTTTAGACGAACGGGGATTCCGCCTACTTTAGATATGACAACTTCCTTTAAGTCTTTCCAGCTTTGGACAGGCGCAGCCACTTTAATTAAAAATTCCTGTTTCCCTTTTTGAATCTTACCGGCAGGGTATATTCTTGTCCGTTCTTGTATTCTATTGAAGATTTCGTAGGGGTGAATGTTCAAAGACTTCAACTTTTCTTCATCCAACAGAATTTGAATAAGAGGGTCGGCCCCGCCGGTTACTTCAACATCAGAGACTCCTTTAATAGAGCCAAGACCGATTTCCATTTTATCTTTGACCATTTCTCTCAATTCCTGCAGGGAATAGTCGCCTGAAATGGTATAATGAAGAAAAGGCTTGATCCGGAATTCTTCCGGAACATAAGGTTCTATTCTCGGCCTTACTCCATAAGGAAGCTGGCTTTTAAGTTGAGCTATTCTCTCCCTTAAGGCCAGCCTGGCAAATTCCATATTTGTTTTCTGATTAAATTCCACCGTTATCCGGGACTCACCGATACTGGAAGAAGAAGAGACTTTTCGGACACCTTTGACCGTGAGAGCTTTTTCTTCCAGAGGGGATGTGATTTCAGCTTGGATTATTTCCGGAGAAACTCCGCTCCAGACAGTTACTATTTCCAGCTGCGGATATTCTTCTTTTGGAGCCAATTCCAGCGGTATATGGAGAAATGAATAAAATCCCAGGACGGCCAAGGCCAGAAAAAACATGGCCGTGGCAATCGGCCTGTCAACACAAATTTTCATTTTCTATCTAAGCGATCTTTTTTCCATGATCTCATAAACAACCGGAATTAGGATTAATGTCAGAAACGTGGCCAAGAGGAGACCGCCGATAACCGAAATAGCCAGCGGCTGCTGAAGCTCTGCTCCTCTTCCTAAACCCAAGGCCATAGGAAAAAGCCCGAAGATTGTGGTAACCGTTGTCATCATAATAGGCCTCAATCTAATCCGGCTGGCTTCCAGGATAGACTCACGAAGATTATAACCGCTTGCCCGTATCTTATTAGTATAATCTATTTTAACTATAGCATCATTGACCACAATCCCAGCCAGTACTACCATCCCAATAACAGAAATCACATTAATGCTCTGACCGGTAATGAACAAAGCCCAGATTGAACCTGTAAGTCCCATGGGCAAGGTCAGGAGTATTATGAAAGGATGTTTCAATGATTCGAACTGGGCTGACATAATCATATAGACCAATATAACTGCCAGGGCAAGGGCCAATATCAAGCTCTGGAAAGAACGGCTCATTTCTTCTTGTTCTCCTCCGAACTCTACTCGGTACTTGGGGGGAAGGTTTAGCTCAGCGATTTTCTCCTTGATATCAGGAATAACATGGCTAAGCTTCCTTCCCTTAAGGTTGGCCGTAACAACCACTTCTCTTTGCTGGCTTTCCCGCCTGATCTCCTGAGGCCCTTCGGCCAATGTGTAACTGACCAATTCTCTCATGGGAATAAGAGTTCCTTGATGGGGGAATGATTCATTCATCAGGTCTTCTAAGCCCTGTCTTTTTTCTTTTTCCCACCAAACACGGATATCATATTTTTTTTCCAGCTCTTTGAACTGTGAAGCTACCCTGCCTCTGACTGCATTGACCAAAAAATTACTTATTTCTCCCGGCGAAATATTGTATTTTTCCAGAGCTTGAGGATTAACCTGAACTAAGAACACAGGTTTTCCTTTCTTGATATTGCTGTTAATATCAACTACTCCAGGTATTGACTCCAATTTTTCCATTAATTCTTCAGCCAGTCCGGATAGAATTTCCAGTTCCTCACCTTTTATTTTCAAACTCACCTCTGAAGTGGAAAAGGCTAAAAACTGAGACAGAGCCGACTGCTCCTCAACAAGAGAGTAACGAAGGCCAGTGAACATGGTCAGTCTCTGCCGGAGCCCGGTAATAATTTCCTCAATCTGATGGGGTGCGTATGCTTCTACATAAATTTTGGCAGTATTCAATGAGACTTCCGGATTTAGGCTTTCCATCCCCGAAACGACTCCTATTTGAGCAAAGCAGGCTTTGACCGATGATTGCTCTATCAGCCATTTTTCCAGAGATTCAGCCACCTTAGCTGTCTGTTCCAGAGAATAATTCACCGGGGTCTCTAAGTTTATTTCAAAGGAAGTTTCCCTTGGTTTAGGAAGAAGTTCCCGGGGAAGTTGAAGGCTTAAAAAAATGGTAATTCCCAGAAAAAGAAGGCTGTAACCAATTATTTTGGTTTTTTTATTCAGGGAATATTCGAGAAAAGCATGGTACTTGTGGGAAAATTCGGAATAAGCGAAATTAAATCCTTTGAAAACTGTTTTTATTACTGGCCGCAGGGGCAAGGATAAGTAATGGAAAAAAAGCAGCATTATTTGTCCGAGAAAACTTATCAAAGCTTCGATAAGCCATCCTATCAACTTGAAAATCCTAGATCGCAACCACCGGAACCAGATGAGAAAAAGATGGTAAAATCTTGTTTTCTTGGGAATTAAATCTTCTTTTTCCTCTTGATCACTTTTTTTCTTTTCTTTAAAGCTTCCGTTTGATTGAGCAAACTTTCTTGAAGACAACATGGGAAGCAGAGTCAGGGAAACAAAAAGGGAGGAAAGAAGAGCAAAGGTTACTGTCAGGGCTTGATCTTTAAAAAGCTGACCGGCCATGCCGTGGACATAGATTACTGGAAGGAAGACGGATACCGTAGTAAAGGTAGAAGCAGTCACTGCCATCCCCACTTCTGCCGTTCCCACATTAGCCGCCTGCTTCAAGGATTTACCCAAAGATTGATGCCTAAATATGCTTTCTGAAACTACAATTGAATTATCTACCAGCATACCAATTCCCAGGGCAAGCCCCCCCAAGGACATTATGTTAAGGGTGATATCCTGAAAATAGAGAATATTGAAGGTGGCAATAACAGCTATGGGAATGACTACGAATATAATCAGCGGTGTTTTAAGATCCTGGAGGAAAATAAAAAGCACCAAAAAAGCCAGTATTCCCCCGAAAATAATGGACTTGACTACTGATGAAATGGCGTCGGTAATATACTTGGCCTGCTCAGATACTACATGAATATCAACCTGGGGATACTCCTGCCGAATCTCTTCGAGCACATTTTTAACTTTTTTAGTCACATCAACAGTGTTGGCTCCCGATTCCTTGCGGACCAGAACTCCAATACTCTCCTCTCCATTGAGCCTGGTAATACCTTCTCTTTCTTTCAAGGAATCCCGCACAGCAGCCACATCCTTCAGTTGAACTACTCCCCTGCTTTCAGTGGTTTTAAGAACAATCTCTCCTATTTCAGTCAATTGTTCAAATTCTCCCACTACTCGCAAAGCATATTTGAAACGGCCTTTACGAATTGTTCCACCTTGAAGATTCCGGTTAAAAGCATCGATTCTCTGGGAAACTTGATCAATAGTCAGTCCAAACAAAGAAAGAAGATCCGGCCTGACCTCCACATGAATTTCTCTTTCCACTCCTCCGGCGATTTCAGCCGAACCCACTCCTTCAATCTGCTCTAATCTCGGTTTTACAAGTTCCTCGGAAAATTCTTTCAATTCAAGAAGCGAACCTATCCCTGAAATTGATAGAATCATAATAGGCTGACTCTGGGGATCCAAAGGAATAATGGTAGGCCCTTCAACATCCTCCGGAAGAAGAATACTATCCAACTTTTCTCTTGTATGAAGCATAGCGAAATCCATATCTGTACCCCAGGCAAATTCCAGGCTTAAAATAGAAATTCCTTCCTGGGACACTGAATCAACCCGCCGCAAGCCGGGAATCCGGCTGACAGATGCCTCTAAGGGAATTGTGAGAAGAGATTCAATTTCCTGGGGAGCTACTCCCGGATAACGGGTAACCACAGAGAGGCGGGGATATTTAATGTCAGGCAGAAGATCAACGCTTAACTCTCTCAGCGAAACAAAACCAAGGAGAACCACAGCTACAAAAAACATGGTAACCGTTACCGGCCGTTTTAAAGAAATCTCTGTAATCTTCATATGCAGTCACTCCTTGGACAACTATCTATAAAGAAAGACAATAAAAGTTGCTTATTATTATCAAAAAAAATGATTTTTTTTTAGAATTTTTTCCAAAAGAATATTTTCAAAAAAAACTGATGTCTTCATCGCCCCCACCGGATCAAACAAAAAATTTATACCACAGATATTCTTTTAAAAAAAGGGGGACGTTCCCCAAAGGGACACCCCTTTCCCTGAATAAATGCGTTTATTGCGTTGCTTGCGTTTATAGCGTTTATTCTGTTTGTTAAGTTTTTCTTGTTCATCTGGTTTATTTGGTTTGCCGGATGAAAAAGACGAAGCAGGAGATAACAATAGTATTAATTATACAAGACAATTGAGATAAACGACATAGATGGACAAGAGAGGCGGGACGAGAAAAATTTCATCTTGAAGAATTATATATAAACATTTTTATTGTTTGTGGCAGGCAAGATAATAAAAGGAAACCAGCATTATTTATTACAATCCCTCATTTATAACAAAATGATGCTTTAATTTCTAACTACTTCCTTAACCAGAAAATGGGGTTGGATCAACTTATATACGGGATAAGTTAAAAATCCCCGCCCCCATTGAGGAACAATATACCTGTCGAAAAAATTCCAGACTAAAAAACCGTCATCACTTTCAGGTTCAAGCAAGTAAGCAGCTAATTTGGCCAGGGGTTGGGCAGTCCCGACAAACATTGTTCCGGCCGGAAATTCTTTTTCTTCAACAGTATATTCTCCCTTCACTTGATTCAACCGATGGCCCTGGAAAAGCCGCTCTACTGCTTTTAGCTCTTTAATCTGGAAAGTCTGAACTTTTAGCTTGACCGGTCTTACCAGCCGCTCAACAATAATTCCATGCTGAAGAAGCTTTTCCTTTATTAGATCGTCAGGAACAGGGATAAGATATCCATAAGGAAGCGGAACGGTTCGCTTAGGGATATAATTGCAGAAAAAAGGCAGGCGGAAAGTCATTTTTTTATCTTCTGTTATTTTAACTCGCGGCCAACCCCCTTCTCTTTCTTCAACTGTCATTTCATATCCGAGGACGGTCAACAATTCCTCCTCCGGTTCGACATCATATTCGACAATAAAAGAATCAGTCTCCCCGGGGCTCAGGCCCTGCCTTATGGTCATCATATCCGCTTTTTGTATAAGCTGCTTAATTTCCTGGTGATGCAGTGAGCAGTATTCCAGAAGCGAATGAAGCAGATGGTAACAGCCGAAAATACGGCTTTTAAAATCCACATACGGGTAATTCTCATTTAATATTGCCAATCTGTTTCTTAAACCAATATAATTAGTGAGGTAACGGGGTTGAGGGCCGATAGTTCTCCAGCCTTTCTCAGGTTGCCGCGGATCCATAAAATCTCCATGAGGGAAGGAAAGTGTCTTATACTTTTCTTTAAGAATGCCTGCTACTTCTGGCATCATTTTATCTTTCATATAATCAATCAATGAAGTATCCCCGTTTGGATTGACTCCCCAAATATAAGTCACCGGTTCCTGATGGTAAGATCCGTTATGGGTATGACCATCAAATACAATCGCCGGATCCCAGCGGAGTAGAACGTTCCTGACCAGCCCTTGCAATTCGGGGCTCTCCAGTTTCATGGCATCCCTGTTGAGGTCAAGGTTAAGACCGTTATAACGAACTCCAACTCCTTCCTCCGGTCCTAATTGGTTGATTCTGTTTTCAGGGCTTATTTTTTCATTACCATCCGGATTAAAAATTGGGGCTATAAGTACAATAAGATTCTCCAAATGAGAAGAACCTTTGGCTGAAATAAGATCACGGGCCAGCATTAAAGAAGCCTCCTTGGCTTCTACTTCTCCGGCATGAATATTACCTTGAATGTAGACTGCTAACCTGGGATCTCTTTTTCCTTTAACTTGGGGAAAAGGTAAAGGATTACCTATGACTAATAGCGGAATCGCACGGCCTTCTGCACTTACGGCCAAATTTTCAGTCCGGAGTAAATCTGAAGACTTTTGAAGCTTATAAATAAAATCAATAACATCTCTGTAACGCGATGTTTCTTTGTAGTCTGTTTTTTCGGGAACGGTCAGAGGAATCTCATAGGAATAGCCAATACCCAGAAAAAGAAATATCACTATTAAACTAAGGATTTTTTTCATTCCTTCCTCCTTAGAACTTAGAAAAGCAAACCAAACTGAATTATTCGCAGAAAAGGTAATTAGAATTTATGAGTTTAATTAAAATGAAAGTCCCAGTCAATTCAAGTTAATACCGGAATTCCCCCAAAATTTTCAATCAGCTCAGAAATAAGTATTTATTTGGAAAGAAATTAAAGAGTTAACCAAACGGGAGGACATGGTATGTCTTAGCTCGCAGCGTAGGGGCCTCTCATCGCCTGGAGGAAGTTCCGTAAATATAAAATAATTTCCTTTAAGGTCATACTTATCAGTTTTATGCCTAAATATTCGCTCTATAACCAGGCGATGACGGGTGCGGAGCGATCAATTTCCTCCCAGGCTCGTCACGACTTAAAAATTTAGGGGAACTCCTGAGGTTAATACTTTTTATCTTTAATTTTTAGGATAATGACAAAATTTTTTTCAAATCTTCTTTTCAACGCTGAAGAAATGGTTTAAACTTAAAAAAGTGTAAAATGAATCCTGTAAAGATAATCTTAGTTGACGATGATCGGATCACGCTTTCCATCCTTCATAAAGTTTTATCCAAAGCTGGTTACAAAGTCTACCCCACTACAAATGGAGAAGAAGGATTGAAGCTGGCAGAAAGCATTCACCCTGACCTGGTTATCTCTGACGTTCTTTTGCCTAAAACCGACGGTTTGGAACTCTGCCGGATTCTTCTCAGTAAAAACATTCCCGTTATTCTGATATCAGCTGTTTATAAAGGAGCAGCCTTGCAGCCGGAAATAAAGGAAAGCGGAGCGCTGGCTTTTTTCCAAAAACCTTTGAATCCAGAAGAAATTCTAATAAAAATCCGCTCCCTCTTTCCTATTGAGGAGGAAGAGCCTCCAAGTTCCGAATAATCATATACATCTGTTCATTCCACAATTTTTACCGGAGCATCATGGGCTAATGTGAGATGGCCTTCCATGATTACCAGATCTCCTTCTTTCACTCCTTCCAGGACCTCACAATAGAGCTCATTCTCTTCTCCGGTTTGAATATAATTCCACTTGGCTAAGCCGTCTTCCACCACAAAGACCAGCTTCCTCCCTCCTCTTACTAAAACAGCATCCTGAGGAATTATCAGGCGGTCTTCATAGATTTCCGCAGCAATTTCTACTTCTGCATGCATACCTGGTTTTATTTCTTCCTTAGGATTAGTGACACTAACTATCACTTTACAGGTCTTATCTTCAGGTTTTATTAGAGGGCTGACCGCTTTTACCACTCCTTTAAAAACCTTGTCCGGATAAGCACTGAACCTCACCAAGGTTTCACGGCCCACCTGAATCTTACGGACTTCACTTTCCAGTACTTTGGCATGAACCATTATTTTTTCAATATTTACCAAGGTAAATACTTCATTCCCCGGGGAAATATGCTGTCCTAAAGAGATCTTTATATCAGTAATAACTCCACCAAAAGGAGCCCGTAATTGAGTTTTTTCCAGATCCATCTTGGCCTTTTTAACTCTTATTTCAGCCTGGGTTAAGCCCTTGGCTGCAGCTCTGATTTCTTCTCTTCTCTGACCGGCTTCAATTAAAGCCAACTCATAAGTACGGCTGATACTTTCAAATTCATCTTGCGAAATCATTCCCTGCTGGTAAAGCTGGCGGGCTCTCTGAAATTCTTTTTCGGCAACAGAAACCTTTTCCTGATGAAGAGTGCTGCTGGAAGTCTCCGAAAAAGCAAACTGATTTTCAAGGAGCAATTCGGACAAAAAACGGAGGCGGTCAGCTTCCTGGCTTTCAAGTTCCAATTGGTAGGCTCGATCGTCAATCTCAAGTAAAAGTTCACCTTGCTTCACATGCTGTCCTTCATCAACATGAATAGACTTTATTTTTCCTCCTACTTCCACCTTCATTTGAATGATTTTATCTGTCACTGCCTCGCCTGGTGATTTTAGGTTTATAACCAAACGGTCTCTCTTGGCTCGAGCTACCCGGACAGCTAAAGGACTTTCCCCCGATGCTCTCGATTCTTCAACTTGTTGTGTTTCATTGCTAGATTCATTTCCAGGCGAAAACTTTTTTGATACAAAATAGGCCCCGGCTCCGATGATAATTATCAACAAAGCCACAACAAGGATTTTTTTGGGAATAGTCATTATAAGACCCTCTTTGTTCTTTTATTACATATCCCTTCACATTATATAAGACGTTTGAATTAAAGAAATCGTTTCAATATCAATTCAGGTCCCCATCATTGTCTTTATTCACTACCTCCAAGAGATTTTGGAAAATATCAGGCAAGGCAGCTGTTACCCGGTGCCAATTGGGTATCATGGGGCTGGTAGAAGGATTTTTCCAAAAAATCTCGCCTGCCATTTGAATTCCATCAGCAAAAGCTTCGACGCAAACCATTTCGGAGTGCCTGTCAAAATTAAGTCTATTGATAGCAGCATCATTTTCATATCGGATAACCGCCTCCTGAGCTTCTTTCAGGTAAATATTACTCAGGGTTTTGAAAAATCCCTCAGAAAACTGCACTCCTTCCAGGGCAAGATTACGGAAAATTGACTTGGCGATATCTATGGTCATCTTGAGGACACCCCGATGAGGATCAGAGGGAGACAATGGTTGATGTTTATGTTCATAGGAATCAGCAATATCAACCTGACAAATACGGTTTAAGGCCATATTCCGGTAAACCTCAGCCAGAGTCCCCACTTCAAGACCCCAATCTGATGGAATACGAACGGCCATGGCCAAGTCTCTTCTTAAGGCGATCTCCCCGGCTAAGGCATAACGGAAGCTGTCCATATAAATAAGAAAGGGAAGATAACCCAGGATTTTTTCCAGAGATCGAATAAAGGGAGTGAAAAATAAGCGAGTGGCTCTTCCATACATTCTATCAGTTACCCGGCTGTAATAACCTTTACAAAATTCATATTCAGAGTGAGGAGTCGCTACAGGATAACACAGCCGGGCCAGCAAGCTTCTGTTGTAATTAACAATGTCACAATCATGGATAACTATAACCCGGCTTTTCTGTCGAGCCAGGACATAGCCTAAAGCAATCCAGACTGCCCGGCCTTTTCCTTCCTTTCCCGGAGAGAGATTATTTTCCTCCAGAATACGGTAAATTTCTCTCATCCCGGGACCGTCATTCCAGATAATGGTCATCTTTTTTACAGAAGAAAAATGTTTCTTGACTTCGATAAATTGTTGTTCATTTGCCTTATCAAGACTAAGAATAATTTCATTTAGGTAATTTACTTTCCTTACAGTCTGGATGATATTTATAAGAGCTCCTGATTGGAACTCCCTGAATAAAGAAGGAAGAATCAAAGCAATAGGACGAATTCTGGAGAACTGTTTGAGTTCATTCTCCAGCTCTTTAATATTTGTTTCCCTTAGCTTATGAAAAGTGGCAATAATTCCATTCTGGAAGAAATCAGACATATGTAGCTCCTTTCTTATGAACTCCCATCTAAATTAACAGCTTTTTATCATTAATACAGTAAACATTTTCAAGTGTCAATAATTTATAGGCCTCTGAGGTTCCCCCAAATTTTTAAGGCTAAAGACCGTTTTTTTTATTTACCACTATTCCAAAACCTGCTGGAAATAAACCAGGAATGGAAACAGGAAGCCGTCCCGTAATTTCAATTTCTCCAAAAAGGGCTTCAACAGCCGCTGCCTGCGCTGGGGAAGCATGACGATAAGCACAGAGATAAGCGTCTATCTCCGGGAAATGGCGGATAAAATAGGGACTTCCAAAAGATATTACCACCACAGGCACTCCGGAGGAAGAAAAATTCCGGATGAGCTGAATATGTTTTTCATCAAGATCAACGCTCCCTTTTCCCGCCCTGAGCCTGGAAAAAAGAGCAACCACATAGACTTCAGCTTCCCGGGCTTTTTCCAGGGCTTCAAGAAAAAATTCCACTCCAGTGAAGGCATCAGCCATAAATCCGAGCAGAATATCCTGTCTTTTTTCTATTTCCTGGAGAAACCGGCTTCCAGCAAAATAATCTCCGGGATCACTGGAGAGCGCAAAGACAGCTATCTTCTTTTTATTTTTGGAGAGGGGGAGGATATTATTACTATTTTTGACGCAGGTTATAGATTGTTGGAAAGCCAACTGAGATTGCTCGAGATGCTTAGGTGAAGCCACCACTTTGCTTATCTCTTCTACTTCCACCAGTGATTTTTGGTGAAGTCCCAGCTTAGCTTTTGCTTCCAATATACGGTGGACTGACTCATTAAGGCGGGATTCCGGAATTATTCCTTGTTTAACTGCTTCTATGAGCTTTTTAATAACTTTCTCCGGTTCAGGAGGAATCAGAATTATATCCGCTCCTGCTTGAACAGCCAAAAGGGCCGCCTCCTCAGGGGGGTACTGGGTAATTATTCCTCCCATATTCATAGCATCAGTCACTATTAAACCTTTAAAACCCATTTCCATTCTGAGAAGATCAGTCAGGATGGGTTTGGAAAGAGTGGCCGGCATATTCACGGCCGGATCAAGGGTTGGAAGATGAAGGTGGGCGGTCATAATAGCTTGAACACCTGCTTGGATTACTTTCCGGAAGGGATAAAATTCCACTTTCTCTAATCGTTCCCTATCTCCAGTAACAACAGGCAGGACACTGTGGGAGTCCTCATCTGTATCACCATGTCCGGGAAAATGTTTGGCTGTGGCAATTAAACCATGTTCCTGGCATCCTTTTATAAATTCCTGGGCCAGGCGCCCCACAAGCTCAGGTTCTTCTCCGAAAGACCTGGTGTTTATTATTGGATTCAAAGGGTTTATGTTGACATCCACTACCGGAGCATAAGTTATATGGATACCTACTGACCTGGCTTCCACAGCCGTTACTTTTCCCATAGCATAGGCTGCTTCTGCTGATCCTATTGCTCCTAATGACATTAAAGGAGGAAAAAGGGCTGCTCCATCCAACTGGTTCCCAAGACCACGCTCCAAATCAGAAGCAATAAGGAGAGGAACATCAGTCCATTGCTGAAGTTTGTTTAGAAGCCAGGCTGTTTCATAAATTTCTCCTCCAAAAAGAATGAATCCCCCTACTTTTTCTTGTCTGACAAGTTTTTCCAAATTTTTAATAAATTCACTTTCCCGGTGAGCATAAATTCCCTGCACCCGGCAGCAAATCATCTGGCCGATTTTTTCTTCCACTGTCATCTTGTCCAAGGTTTGCCTGACCCACTTTTTACCTGAAGAATCCAAAGATAGGTCCATCTTCAAGGGAACCCGGGCACATCGATTGCCCCACATAGTAATAAATAAGATTCCAATAATCATTACCTTTTTTGCCTTCATGGCTTTGATCCTTTCATGAACATGAAAAAAAATTTTTATTGTACAATATATCTGATAATGAACAAGATGGAAAATAGATAAATCACCCAATGAACTTCTTTGCCCCGGCCGGTAACCAACTTTAACAATGAATATGAAATAAATCCAAAAGCTATTCCCTCAGTTATACTTACAGTCATGGGCATTATGATTAAAGTTAGAAAGGCAGGAACAGCTTCAGTCAAATCATCCCAGTTAATACCGGAGACACATTTCATCATCAAATAGCCCACAATAATCAAAGGAGGTGCGATTACCGGGTGAAGGATTAATCCATTGTAAACATATTCACCGGCAATCATTTCCGCCAAAGGACTAAAGAAAAGAGCAGCCAGGAAAAATACTGAGGTAAAAATATTAGCCAGTCCGGTTCTTGCTCCCTGGGCAATGCCGGTGGTACTTTCTATATAGCTGGTGACTGTTGATGTACCCAGCAGGGCTCCTCCAACTGTACCCACTGCGTCAGCAAACATGGCTTTATTTGCCCTGGGAAGTGTTCCCTTTTTCAAAAAACCGGCTGGACCGCTGACTCCGATAAGGGTTCCTATGGTATCAAACAGATCAAGAAAAAAGAAAACAAAAACAACAGTCAACAGTCCAGTCTGTAATGCTCCCAGAATGTTTAGTTTAAAAAAAGTCGGCTCCAGAGTAGGTGGAAGCGAAACAATTCCATGGAAAGTAATTACTTTTAAAGGCAGCCCCAGAAGAACAGTGCTTAGCATTCCCAGCAGTATGGCTCCCGGAATCCGGAGAGCCATTAAAACCGAGGTGAAGGTTATCCCGAATAGAACTAAAATCACCGGCGGGCTGGTTAAATCTCCAAGGCCAACCAAAACTCCAGGGGTATCAACAATAATTCCTCCATACTGCAAACCTATTAAGGCAATCAATAAACCTATCCCTGCAGCCACAGCTTTTTTCAGAGTATCCGGGACTGCGGCCACCAACTCTTCCCAGACTCCAAAAAGACAAAGTATTAAAAAGATCGTTCCTGAAATGAACACCGCCCCCAAAGCTACCTGCCATGAATAGCCAAGTGTTCCGCAAACAATAACGGCAAAGAAAATATTATGTCCCATGGCAGGGGCCAGAGCTATGGGATATTTAGCCACAATTCCCATGAGCAAGGTCGCCAGGGCACTGGCAATACAGGTGGCTACCATGACCGCCCCTTTATCCATTCCTGAAGCCGACAGGATGACTGGCTGAACAAATATGATGTAACTCATGGTCATGAAGGTGGTGGTCCCTCCCAGAAACTCTTTCCTGATACTGGTCCCTTGTTGCTTAAGCTGAAAATAACGATCAATTAAACCAGGCATATCTCACTCGTCAAATTTAATTATGGAAAATACTTCTATATCGGGGTGAGCTTTTTTTATAGCTTCCACTCCTTTCAAAAAGGATAATTCCACAACCGCGGCAAAGCCGGCCACCTTCCCTCCCAAGGATTTAACGAGCTCAATGGCACTTATAGAAGATGAGCCGGTAGCAATTAAGTCATCCACTATAATTACTTTCTCCCCGGGCTTAAGACCGTCTCTGTGCATCTCAAAATACTCCAGAGCATATTCATTGGGAGCTTTCACCGTCACTGTTTCTCTTGGAAGTTTTCCTTTCTTACGAATAATGGTCAATCCTGAGTTCAACCGGTAGGCTAAAGGCGCCGCAAAAAGAAAACCTCTGGATTCAATCCCGGCCACAATTTCCGGCTCTTTTTCCTTGGCCCAGGAAAACAAACGATCGATCACCCATTTGTAACAGGCTGCATCCTGGACAAGGGGGGTGATATCCTTAAAACCAATACCGGGTTTGGGAAAATCTTTTACCTCACAAATTTTTTCTTTGATGCGGGCAAGCATTACCTTCTCCTTAAGCTAAGATTGTCTGAATTATTTCACAATAAAATCTCTCATTTTATATCATAAATAGCATGAATAATTTAAGAGGATTTCTTGGGGCGTAGGTATAGATAATGAGTTTCTAATGCTCTCACCTTAGATTTCATTTTAAATAGTCCTTTTTTATCTTTTTTGTATAATATAATAAATCATTCAAGCATAAGTTTTCCAGAAATTCACCCCATTTATTTTGATTTATCATATAAATTTCATTACTTCGAAAGCCGATTGCATTACTCGCTTCTCTCGCCCCCTCTTTTTATTTAACAAAACAGACTGAATAGACAGAATAGACTGAATAGACAGAATAGACTGAACAAACAGAATTACTTTCAAACTTAATCATATGATATAATTTTTGTATGAAAAATATCGACTGGAAACTTTGTCTTATTGCTGATCCTGATTTAGTCAATGAAGATAAACTCATACCGAAGGTTGAAGAAGCCGTTGAATCCGGAGTAACCCTGGTTCAGTTAAGAGTCAAATCCCTTTCAACCAGAAAATTTCTTGAATTAGCCCTTCCCCTTTCCTCTCTCCTTCGAAAAAAAAATATTCCTTTTCTGGTAAATGATAGAGTTGACATTGCCCTGGTTAGCCAAGCTTCAGGAGTTCACTTGGGACAAGATGATCTACCCTTGCCTTATGCCAGAAAATTACTTGGGCCGGATAAAATTATAGGAATTTCTGTTCATAATCTTGAAGAAGCACTAACTGCCGAAAAAGAAGAAGCTGATTATTTAGGGGCTGGGCCTGTTTTTCCCACTCTATCCAAGAAGGATTTATCCCCTCTTTTAGGACTTGAAGGAATCCGTCTCATAAGAGAAAAAACTCACCTTCCCATTCTGGCTATAGGGGGAATAAAACCAGAAAACGCTTCAGCTGTAATTGCTGCGGGAGCTGATGGGGTGGCAGCAATTTCCGCTTTTTTCCAAAAAAAAGATGTCCGCCTGGTATCCGGGGAATTCAAACAAGCTTTATCCAGGCAGCCTGACTAAAGATAAGTATCAAATTCGAAGTCTTATTTACTTAGATTATTTTGGTCAATGGTTATTTTCCGGGTTTTATCGTCAATAATTTCCAGGACAATTAGAATCGCTGGTATGTTTGAAGGCATCTTCTCAGCCCACTCCACAATAATCACTCCCTCTCCCAGAAAATCCTCCCAACCCAGCTCTTCCACTTCATCCCTCTTATTCAAACGGTAAAGATCAATATGAAAAATTGGCTTCTTCGCTTGGTAAATATTCACCAAAGTAAAAGAGGGACTGCATACCTGATTTACATCTTTATATCCTAAGCCGGCAGCAATCCCTTTGGCAAAAACGGTTTTGCCCGACCCCAATTCTCCTTTAAGGAAGACAATCTCATCTCCATTAAAAGATTTGGCTAGATTTTTGGCAATTTCAAATGTTTGCTTTTCCGACCGGGAAATAAATTCTTTTTGCTTGGAGGAAAATTTCTTATGTTTCATGTTCGCCTTTTATAACACAATTCAATCGAATAATTATAGCATATAAACTCCTCCGCTCCGGAAAAAAGCAAACTTAACCGGCTCCATTTCCGGAGTTCCCCAAAATTTTCAATCAAAGCAAAACAAGTCTAATTTCCTGGTATTTTAAGATAATATTGTATTATTACGATATTGTAGCATTCAAATTAAAGCATCATCTATCTCTTCTATACCGGTTGATTTCACCGGTTATTTATGTTAATAAATAAAAGTAACTCAAACGGGAGGTTTAAAAAAATGAGTGTAAAAGTTGGTATAAATGGATTTGGACGTATTGGAAGAAACTTCTTCAGGGCTTCTTTCGAGGATCCTGATATCGATATTGTGGCTGTTAATGACATAACTGATGCGAAAACCCTGGCCCATTTGCTTAAGTACGATTCTGTTCTTGGAATTCTGGATGCAGATGTTACAGCAAGAGAAGACTTAATAATAGTTAATGGTAAAGGCTATAAAGTTCTTTCCGAAAAAGATCCGGCCAGACTTCCATGGGGAGATATGGACGTTTCCATTGTTCTTGAGGCTACAGGCCTTTTCCGGAAAAAACCTGAAGCCAAGAAACACATTGAACAGAGCGGGGCAAAAAAAGTAATTATTACTGCTCCCGCTACAGACCCGGATATAACTATTGTCCTGGGGGTTAATGAAAAAATTTACGACAGTTCAGCTCATCATATAATTTCCAATGCTTCCTGCACCACAAACTGCCTTGCCCCGGTGGTCAAGGTTCTTCATGACACTTTCGGCGTTGAAAAAGCTTTTATGACCACAATCCATGCTTACACCAACGACCAGAGAATTTTAGACCTCCCCCATAAAGACCTCCGACGGGCCAGAGCAGCCGCAGTCTCTCAAATACCCACTACAACCGGAGCAGCCAAGGCTGTCGGTCTGGTAATTCCAGAGCTCAAGGGAAAAATTGACGGGATAGCTGTCCGGGTTCCCACTCCCAATGTTTCTGTTGTCGATTTAGTGGCGGTTTTAAAGAAAGATATCACCGAAGAAGATGTTAACAATGCCTTCCAGGCAGCTTCAAGAGGAAATCTCAAAGGAATTTTGGATTACACTGAAGTTCCTCTGGTTTCTGTTGATTTCATGGGTAATCCCTATTCTGCTGTCGTAGACGGCCTTTTCACCAGAGTAACAGACAACAATCTGGTAAAAACCCTTGCCTGGTATGACAATGAATGGGGTTATTCCTGCCGGCTAAAGGACCTGATCAAATACATAAGCCGTTGAAACTATGCATACAATTAAGGATATTTCTCTTTTAGAAAAAACCGTTTTCATCCGGGTAGATTTTAATGTTCCCCTTGAAAAAGGAGGTAATATTAGTGATGATACCAGGATAAAAGCGGTTCTTCCAACTCTTAAATATTTACTGGAAAAAGGAGCCAAGGTAATAGCTGCTTCTCATCTGGGTCGCCCTAAAGGAAATTTCGATCCTAACTTGAGCTTGAAGCCGGTGGCCGAAAGGTTATCCCAAATTCTGGGGAAAGATGTAAAATTTGCTCCGGTTGTCATTGGTAATGAAGTTGAGAAGTTGAAAAAAGGCCTCCGGCCTGGTGATATTATTCTTCTGGAAAATCTTCGTTTTTACCCTGAGGAAAAATCAAATAAAGAAGACTTTGCCCGTTCTCTGGCCCAGGATATAGACATATATGTTAACGATGCTTTTGGCACTTGCCACCGGGCTCATGCTTCTATTGTAGGAGTACCTCGTTTTGTAAAGCAAGCAGCACCCGGTTTTCTGATAGAGAAAGAAATTCATTATCTCCAGAAAATTATCCAGGCACCGGAGAAACCTTTCGTGGCCATTCTGGGCGGGGCCAAAGTCTCAGACAAAATCCCTGTCATTGAAAACCTGCTGGACAAAGCAGATTCAATTTTAATGGGAGGGGCAATGGCTTATACTTTTTTTGCTGCCCAGGGAAAAAACGTGAGCCACTCACTGGTCGAAGAAGATAAAAAAGAAATTTCCCTTAAACTTCTGCAAGAAGCCGAAAACAAAAGCTTGAGCTTTCTTCTCCCCTTTGACCATGTGGTAGCTGAAGCTCCAGAAAAGGGCCAAAAAACTGAAATTGTGGAAGGTTTGCCCATCCCTAAAAGCATGATGGCCCTGGATATTGGTCCTCATACCAGAAAAACATATAGAGAAATTATTTCTAAAGCCCGGACTATTTTTTGGAATGGACCCATGGGTGTTTTTGAAATCCCCGAATTCGCCAAGGGCACCATGGAAATAGCCCATGCAATAGCTGATTCCTCTGCATTGTCTGTAATAGGAGGAGGCGACTCTGTGGCAGCAGTGGCTAAAGCAGGAGTAAGCAGTAAAATCAACCACATTTCTACAGGCGGCGGAGCTTCCCTTGAATATATTGCTCTGGGGACCCTGCCCGGTTTAGAAGCTTTAAGGAGAAAAGATAATGACTTCTAACAACCGTATCCCTTTTATAGCCGGTAACTGGAAAATGCATAATACCGTTGAAGAAGCAATCGAGCTTGTAAGAAAAATCATCGAGTGCAGCCAAGACATGGAGAATATAAAACTGGTTGTTATTCCTCCTTTTACCTCCCTTTTTCCCTTGAAGTCCTCACTTAAAGAAACCAAAATCGCTCTTGGTGCCCAGGATGTGTACTGGGAAGATAAGGGAGCCTTCACCGGTGAGATTTCGCCCTCAATGCTAAAAAATGCCGGCTGTCAATATGTGATTATAGGACATTCTGAAAGACGCCAGTATTTCGGAGAAACCAACAAGACTTCTAACAAGAAAATCCGGGCAGCCTTAAGAACCGGACTTATCCCCATACTTTGCCTTGGAGAATCATTCGAAGAAAGAGAAAGAGACCACACCTTTGATAAAATAGAAAAACAAATCAACGAAGGGCTGGCCGGCTTGGATAAAGAAGAAGTCAGGAATTTGATCTTGGCTTATGAACCAATCTGGGCTATAGGAACCGGGCAAACAGCTTCGTCTGAACAGGCCCAGGAAGTCCACAATTACATCAGAACAAAACTGGCGGAAAAATATGGAAATCAAATCGCAGACTGTGTTATAATTCTTTACGGCGGTTCGGTTAAACCGGACAATGCCTATTCTCTATTGCAAGAGAAAGATATTAACGGTGCCCTGGTTGGAGGAGCTTCTCTCAAGGGAGAAAGCTTCTGCCAGATAGCTAAGGAAGCTATCAGGGCTTATAGGAAAAAGAAGTGAGTGCCTTCATTACAACTATTCATGTTATTGTTTGTTTGGTTTTAATCATAGCAGTCCTTTTGCAATCTGGAAAATCTGCTGATCTGGCCGGAGCTTTCGGAGGAATAGGGAGTCAAACTGTATTCGGTCCTAGAGGAGCGGCTACTATTCTTTCCAAAGTCACCACTATTTGTGCCATCCTGTTCATGGTTACATCCATGGGCTTATGGATCCTATCAGCTAAGGGAACAAAATCAGTGGTCAGAGGAGAAGAGTCTGGCCAAGCCAAGCCACCTGTTACCGAAACCAAGCAGAAGGAAGAAAAAAAAGAGGACGAAAGCAATCTTCAACCACAAAGTAAAACAGAAACCGAAAAGCAAAGCCAGGAAGAGAAAAAATAGCTCTTTCTTACAGAAATCCCTGGAAAAGAGCTTCAATAAAAGCTCCCCGGGCATAAATGCCGAAGTGGTGGAATTGGTAGACACGCTAGCTTGAGGGGCTAGTGAGCATAATTTCGCTCGTAGGGGTTCGAGTCCCCTCTTCGGCATTATTTTTATTCGAGGCAGACAAACAATAAACTCAGACAAAAAAATCAATTCCCAATTATTCCTTTCGCTTTATATCAATCTTCAATTTATATTGTATCTAGCCTGGATTATTCACGAGTCGAGGTCGGCGCAGCTGCGCCGAGATCGGCTCGCCCGAAGGGTAAAAAAGGCCGATTTAAGATGAAATATAATGAAAAAGTTTTAGAAACTTACTTTATATACATAAGCCTTAAGAAATTGTTTTATCTTATTCATACTATTTGTGATATAAAAAGTATCGGCCTTTTTTATGAATAGTAGGGCTAGGAGGATTTAGATGAAACTTGAGGAATTATACCGTAAAGCTGTCTTAGTGGGCATATCTAAAGATATGAGAGACAAAAACGAGATTGAGTCCTTACTGCGGGAAGAGAAGAAAAAATTCGATGAATTAAAAAAAGAAGATAAAGAATTTTTCGATCAAGACCGTCTTTTTAATCCCTTTGCAGACACCCGAATTCTCAATGGAAACAAAAAGACAGAAGTTAAAAAATTAATTGTGGGCATTGACGTGGAAGTAGGAGAAATTTTATTGACTCACTTCTTGAACCAGACCGGACAAGAGAAAATCGACTGTGTCATCTCTCATCATCCTGAAGGTTATGCCTTAGCTCAGCTTTATGATGTCATGAAACTCCAAGCAGATATTCTCGCTTCTTTTGGCGTTACCATGAGTGTGGCTGAACAACTGATGGAAAAAAGAATTGGTGAGATTGAACGCCGACTTCTTCCAGTAAACCACAATAGAACTATCGATGCCTCTCGTCTTTTAGGAATACCCCTGATATGCATTCATACTCCAGCCGATAACTGTGTTACCCGCTACCTTCTGGATCTCTTTAATAAAGAAAAGCCAAATAGACTTCAAGATCTTGTTGATCTCCTGAGAAAAATTCCTGAATACAAGAAAGCCTCACGGCTCCAAACACCCCCCAAAATCGTCAGTGGCTCAGGAAGTAATAAATGTGGGAAAATCTATGTTGACATGACCGGTGGAACAGAAGGTTCCAAGGAGATTTTCGAACAGTATGCTGCTCAAGGTATCAGCACTCTTGTTGGAATGCACTATAGTGAGGATCATCTTGAAAATGCCAAGAAAGCCCGCCTTAATGTAGTGATTGCTGGTCATATAGCCAGCGATGTTTTAGGCCTGAATCTTCTTTTTAATGAGATAGAGAAAGAAGAACCTTTAGAATTTGTCTCCTTTTCAGGTTTTGAAAGAATACGGAAACAGGTCAGATAAGGACAAAATAGATTTTCAATCAGGAAAAATAATAAAAAAGAGGATGCTGGCTGTTTGGATATGGGGAAATAAGCAAAAAGGGGATAATGAAGGAGGGTATCAAAAAATCTTGCCCAGCCAGCACGACAAGATTTGATTTTATTATAGCATAAAGAATGATAATTTCAAGATTTTTTTAAAAAATATAGCTCAACTATTTCGTTGCAGATAAAATTTAATTTACCTGGATTATTCACAAATCAAGGCTGCTGGAGGAAACAGTCTTTTTTATTAATAGTTCAGTTCCATTGTCATGTTTCCTAAGGCAGTCAGAACACCTGCGAATTTGCAAATACCACCAATTAACTTGAGGGCTTCTTCGGAAAGATTTCCATCAGAAGCAATCATCCGGTTTTCCTCTTGTTTTTTCAGCTCCAAATGGAAATGAAGTCCATTCCGGCTATTACTTCTTCCAATTTGGGACAAAAATCAGAATGAGCCTATTTTACAGCCCCGGTTATATTGTTCATGATATCAGCCACTTCGTAAATGATTAAGCCGCTTTTTATAGCCGGAAAAATTAAAGCATGGGAATTTTTATTTTATTTTGTTTAGCAAACTCTATGGCCTCAGAGTAACCGGCATCAGCATGTCTAACTATTCCAAGTCCTGGATCAACAGTCAAAACTCTTTCCAGTCTTGACTCAGTTTGCTTCTCTCCATCAGCCACAATAACCATTCCCGCATGAATTGACAATCCAATTCCCACACCTCCTCCATGATGGACGGAAACCCATGAGGCTCCACAAACAGCATTAAGTAAAGCATTAAGTATGGGCCAATCTGCGATTGCATCTGAACCGTCTTTCATGCCTTCTGTTTCTCTGTTGGGTGAGGCTACTGAACCAGTGTCCAAGTGATCACGGCCGATGACTATGGGAGCGCTTATTTTCCCTCTTCTGACTAAGAAGTTTATAATTGAGCCAAACTTGGCTCTTTCTCCATATCCCAGCCAGCATATCCGGGAAGGCAATCCCTGAAACTTTACTTGTTTTTGAGCTTTTCTAATCCACCGGGATAAAACAACATCATCAGGAAACTCTTTAAGTACTGCTTCATCAGTGGTCAAAATATCCCGGGGATCACCGGAAAGAGCGGCCCACCTGAAAGGTCCTTTTCCCAGACAGAAAAGCGGCCGGATATACTCTGGAACAAAACCCGGAATATTAAAAGCATCTTTTACCCCAGCCTTTTGTGCCTGTCCTCTGATATTGTTACCGTAATCAAAAGCCACTGCTCCTCTCTTCTGGAGCTCAAGCATGGCTTCCATATGAACAGACATGGATTGGTAAGCCCGTTTGGTGTATTCCTCGGTATTTTCCTTCCGCAACGCCAAAGCTTCTTCATAAGGAAGACCATGAGGAACATAGCCGTTTAGCTCATCATGGGCCGAGGTTTGATCTGTCAGGACATCTGGAATTATTTCCCGGCGAACAAGCTCTGGAACTACATCCGCTGCATTTCCAAGAAGGGCTATGGAAAAGGGCTGTTCTTTTTTCTTGGCTTCAAAAGCCAACTGCAGGGCTTTATCCAGATTTTCAACCATGGTATTAACATAACCGGTTTTCAAACGTCTCCGGATTCTTTCTTTATCAACCTCAACAATAATGGCAACTCCTTCATTCATTGTTACAGCCAGGGGTTGAGCGCCCCCCATTCCACCCAGCCCTGCAGAAAAGACCAGTTTCCCTTTCAAGGAATCTCCGAAATGTTTCCGGGCTACCGCGGCCAAAGTCTCATATGTCCCCTGAAGAATTCCTTGAGTTCCTATATAAATCCAGCTGCCGGCAGTCATTTGTCCGTACATGGTTAGTCCTTTGGCTTCTAAGCGCCGGAATTCATCCCAGGTTGCCCATTGAGGAACAATCATGGCATTGGAAATCAATACTCTCGGCGCTATGGGATGTGTCTTGAAGACAGCTACTGGTTTGCCTGATTGAACCACCAGAGTTTCATCACTCTCAAGGACTCTCAAACTTTCCACAATGGCCCTATAGCATTGCCAATTACGGGCAGCTTTTCCGGTTCCGCCATAGACTATTAATTCATCCGGCTTTTCTCCAACTTCCGGATCCAGGTTGTTCATTAACATACGAAGAGCTCCCTCTTGCGACCATCCTTTTGTATTGAGTTTAGTTCCTCTGGGAGATTGGATTGGGGTTGAGGAAAAATTATTGTGAGAGTTCAATTTTCTCCTCCTCTAAAATTTAAACTGCAGTGTGTTAAAAATGTTATCATACCGTCAGAAAAAATTAAATATAATCAATTCTTATGAATTTTGAGAACTTATTGACCTTATTCAAAAAAAAAGTATAAAATTATCACAAAAAATCTTGTAATCATGATTCAATGGTAGATAAAATAAGAAATATTCAGGAGCAAGCTTAGTTTGGAACAATTTAAAAAAGAAGATAAAATCAACCTTCCTCTTTTCAAGCCTAATAGTTCCATTCAGCGTCGAAATTTTGATTCTGTGAAAATTCTTATTCTTATCCCGGACAAAGAAGAAAGAGGAACCATTTCCAAATTCTGCCAGTCAATGGGAGAAGTTTTTGAAGCCGGCTCCCTGGAAGAAGCCCTGCCCCTGGCTAAAAAAGAGGACATTAATTTAGTAATTGCGGACTTCACGTTGGGAGACTACTCCAAATTGAAGGGTTATTTCAGGAAAGAAACAAGTTTTCTAATAACAGGAGTAATCGAACAGGAACTCAAGGACGTCCTTTTTGGATGGCCATCTCGACGCTTCGCAGATATACATCCATTTCCTCTAATTGAAAAACATGCCTTATCTTTTCAAAAAGCCGCTCAAAGAGCTATTGAACACTCCTTGTTACTGCGGGAAATCGAATCTCTTCACCGGATTATAGAACGCCAAGAAGTGGAACTCAAAGAAGCTTATTTCCAGATAAAAGAAATCAAAGATGCTATATCTGAATCAGTGGTCAAGGAAATAGAAAAAAGAATTTCAATTGAATCAAAGTATATCTGGTTCAAGAAGGAAAAACAAAAAATCGAACAAACCCTCAAAAAGCTCTACAAAGCCAATGATGTGACCAGTTTGCTCGATGTCGTTTACGACATTAAGGGTATCATCCGTTCACAGGGCATTTCTCTTTACATACTGGAAACAAGCGAAAGCATGGGAAAGTACCTAAAACCTTTGGTCTGGAATAACAATGTCCTTTCTTATCCGGATATCTCCAAGCATATCGTCCTCCTTGATTCTCAGGATTACGCAGCCTTTACAGTCCGGAATGGAGCCGAGGTAAATTCTACAGAATCTTTTTTTGATAAACGTCTATCGGTAAGGTATATAAACCAATTAGGTTATACTCTAAAAAACCTGCTTAGCGTTCCTATTAGACATGATGAAGAAATTATAGGAGTTCTGGAAGCTTATAACAAAATCCCCCTCAACCGGAACAAAGATGAAGGATTCACCCTTGAAGACCAACAGATTCTACGCCGGTTATGTGAACACATTGCCATCGCCATTTCTAAATTGAATTTAATTCAATATGACCCGTTGACCGGTTTACTCCGGCCTGATCCTTTTTTTGAAAAAATAATCCAGAAAATTAAAAGCGAAAGTAAAAGACGCCAGGAAAACTCAACCTATGCCCTGGTCATGGGAGATGTAGATTGGTTTAAAAATTACAATGACAGAAACGGTCATGAAGCCGGCAACCGGGTGCTCCGTGAACTTGCCAGAGTCCTCAAATCATCAATAAGAGATGAAGACCTTCTTTGCCGGTATGGTGGGGAAGAATTTCTTTTCTTCCTGACCGGCATAAAAACCCCAGAGGAAGCTATGGCATTTACAGAACGTATTCGGAAGAATGTAGAAGAGTTCTATTTTGATCTCCAGGAATTCCAACCCAAAAACAACCTAACCATGAGCTTCGGAGTAACTTGTTTCAGCCGTTCAAACCTTCCTGATTCCAAAGATTTTACCAAAAATGACCTGAAAAAATTAGCCAATGAGGCCGATTTAGCCATGGCTGAAGCCAAAGGAAAAAAATCCACTCTTCAAGGCGAACAAGTACCCCTGAAAAATACAAAAAAGAACAAAATCTGCCTTTATGTAAGAAACAATAAATCTTCTCCAGAAATTTCAAACATTTCCCACAAGGAAAAAAAAGTGGAACAAGAGAGGAGAAATCACAGGAGATATTACACTTCTACCCTTCTTATTTACCGCAAAGATGGCATCCAAAAAATATCAAAAACCATTAACCTAAGCACTGGAGGAGCAAAAATAAGCTCCGAAATCCCCCTCTCTACTCACGATACTCTGGATGTTATTCTTATCCTGGGAAAAAAAGCCTGTCAGTGCAAAGCCAACGTGATTTATACAGAAAAAGGCGAAGGAATTCTTTTTACCAATTATTTATCAGGAATTGAATTCAATGAACTTTCTTTCAAAGATAAGCAATTGCTTCAAGAATATTTCAACTCTCTAAACCTGTCCCCTTCTCGTTATTCTTGACCAGAACCATATTCTTTATTTGACAAAATCAGAAGTATCATATTCATGATGAACTTTTTAATTGTTCAAGAACAGATTTTAAATATTCATTTGGAGGAGTAAGCTTGATATTAAAATTATTTCGTAATTGACGGGAATACATATCAAAGGCAGCAAAATCCTCTTGATTGCTCCAATTACCAAGAGTAACTCTTTCCAGAATATCCTTGAGTACATCCGGATTAATAATTTCCGTAGTGTAATCAGGGAGGCGGCAAGACTGTTTTTCACAAAGCTCAACATAACTCAAAACGAGTTTGCGCAGAATTTCTTGAAACCTTATGATATCCTGCTTGACAAAGAATTGTTCCCGAGGAGATTCTACCTGAGATAATTTCACATAAGACTTTTTGGCTTCTTCAACACACTCGTTCATTTTGGAAACAATGAATTCTGCGTCAAGAATAACTTCTCCTTGATTCTCATAGTAAACAAGTTTTCCATTACCTTCGATACTTTCAGTTTTTTTAAAGGATTCGATATTTTGGAGAATATCATCAAGGTTAGAGGCCGGCTTCTCCTCTTCAATTTTTTCTGAAAAAGGCTCTTCTTCTTTGTCAAAGGATTTACTTTCAACTTTCTCTTTTTCGGTTTCTTCTTCCTCAACCGAATCTTCTGAGGTTTTATCTTCTGTCAATCTTTCCGTTGGTTGTTGTTCTTCTGAACTTTTAATAGGAATTTCTTCTTGACTTTCCTGCCCGAGCTCTTCTTCACGTTCATATGCAGCTTCTTCACTTGATTCCTTTAATTCGGTTTTTTCTTCGATTATTTCTTCATTTGTTTCCAATAATTCTTTTATTTTTCTAAGTTTTATTAGCTCTCGCTGGAGGTCAAGGCCAACATCTTCATCTCCGTTGCTTTCTGGAACTTCGGTTACAATACCATACTTTTCTTCTAAGGTTTTCTTCAAAGAACCTGCTTGTTCCAGGTTTTCGTTGTGAATTTTTTCCAGTTCTTGATTAAGCTCACTGACTACTTTCAATTCTTCCATAGTTTGGGCGGTCATTGTTTCAATTTTTCCTTGGAATTCAATGGCCTTTGAAAGGTGCTCTTTAATTTTTTCCTTTATTTCCATTTTCCGCTTTTCATATTCAAGAAAAGTGCTCCGATAATTCCCTAAAAATTCTTTTTCTTCATTAAGTTCTGTTTCTATGGCTTTGATTTTATTTTGCGCTTCTTCCTGTTCTCTTTTTATATTTTCTTCAAGTTCTTTTTCTATAGATCCCTTTCTTTTAATTAGAATTTCTTCCAGTTGAGACTCGATTTCTTCGATAATTGACGAGGAATCGCGGGGATGATTATTTTGTTTGTTCATAATTAGTTCTCCTTCCCCTTTAACAAATATCCTATCTTGTTACTTTTTTCATGTCAAGATAACCCTTTTATCCAAAACAGTGATTATAATGGCAAAAACAATTTTTTCTGACAATAGCCTCTCGAGACGAATTGGAGGGGGATATTTGTATTTCCCATCTCACCTCTAAAGGTGAGGCAAAGAATATCAACTGGATGTCTTTAACTTTCTTTTTTCTTCCATAAAAGCTTCTAATCCAAGTATAAGCTGGGTGGTTTCAAAGCGAATCTTCTGCCAGCGTTCCACGTCCATTGAGCAAAAAGCATCCACTACCTGAGGATCAAACTGAGTAGCTCTGTTTTCCAGGATTTCCTTCAGAGCCTCCTGGAAATTTCTTTCCTTCCGGTAGGGCCGGTACGAAGTTATGGCATCAAGAGCATCTGCCAGGGCGAAAATTCTTGCTTCCAAAGGAATTTCATTTCCATTCAGCTTGCTGGGATAACCCTGGCCGTCATATCTTTCATGATGGTAAAGAATGATATTTCCAACCTCCTTCACCAGTTTTATTTCTTTGATTAAGCCAAATCCAAGCGACGGGTGTAATTTTATTTTTTCCCATTCTTCTTTGGAAAGAGGACTTGGTTTTTTAAGTATCGAATCAGGGATAGCGATTTTTCCTACATCATGAAGAAGAGCTCCTTTACGAATGTTATCCAGAGTTGTTTTCTCGGTTATTCCTAATATTTGGGCTAAAACTTGAGTATACTTAGCTACTGCCCGAGAATGCCCGAATGTTTCTACATCTCTTAAATCAAGAGCAGCCATCAGATTCTCCAGAGTGCTATCATAAATTTCTTCAAGGACCATGGCTTTTTTGAGATTTTTTTCTTGTTCAGCTTTAATCTTTCGTAATTTCTTTCTAAATTTATTATTTCTTTCACGCAAATCCATCATTTCCAGCTCAGTTTTGACTGCAGAATAAATACCAGCCTGATTTACAGGGTCAACAATTTGATTAACCATACCATTTTGTAATAACTCCACTCCCATCTTTGGTTCTTCAGGAATGGACAGCAGAATGATTCCCAACCTGGGATTAAAGGATTTAATGCTCTTGATCATCCTGAGACTATGTTCCTGAAAGGGATGAAGGCTAAACAGGGTCAACGAATAATGATTGGATTCGATAAGATTATTGTCGGTGTCTGAAAGAGATGAAACCTGGTGAACTTCTAACTGAAGGCTTAAAAGAAAATCAGCCAGGAGTTTTCTTCTTTTTTCATTTTCATCCACCAGAAGGATCTTTGGATTTTCAACCATTTCCGTCTCTCCTCTTTGACGTCAATCATTATTTATAACTTAATTATTCAACTCCTGCAAGAAATAACAAATCAGCGTTTCTTTGATTTCTTTTGTTTCTTTAGTTTTTCTGGTTTACCTTGCCTGAAAATAAATATTTTTATCCGCTGTAAAGTGAAAGTCTGATCAAAATATTTCATTATGAAAATTGTTTTTTTCCTGAAGATGGATGAAAAAGGGAAAAGAACTACAGCATTACTTTCGCCGGGCAAAACAGACCCTGTAAATTCTGGAGAAATCAAGAAAGAAACTCACATCGTCCCAATACTTTGCCAACAGGTTTTCTACCCGTTTTTTCTGATTCCACCCGATCTCAAAAATCAGAATCCCGCCTGACTTTAAATATAAAGGTGCTTCCTGTATCAACCTTTGGATAGTCCTCAAGCCGTTTTTTCCCCCTATCAAGGCTTCAGGAGGTTCATGATTTCGGATTTCAGGAGGAAGATTTAACCATTCATCACTGGAAATATAGGGCGGATTGGAGATTATACAATCCAGTCGATTCTCAAGTTTCTGGTGTTTTAAAGGAAGGAAAAGATCCCCCTTGTTAAAGGAAACATTCTTCACCTTATGCATCCCGGCGTTTAATTTAGCCCAGGAAAGCGCTTTTTTGGATATGTCTATGGCTATGATTTCACTCTGGGGAAGTTCTTTCGCCAAAGAGATGGCAATATTCCCGCATCCTGTCCCTACATCAGCTATTAAAACTCTACCCGGTGGAAGATTTTCCAGAACTTTCTCAACTACTAACTCTGTCTCCGGCCTTGGAATTAGAACTCCCTCACCTACCAGAAAAGGAATAGACCAGAATTCTTTCGCTCCCGTTAAGTAAGAAAGAGGAAGGCCTCTTTTTCTCTTTGAAATAAGGTTAAAATACTTTATTCTGGAAACTTCAGAAGGAATCCATCCCGGATTCAAGAAGAAAAGTTTTTCATCTATCCCGGCAGCAGCAAGAAGAAGGGCTTTGACTTCCAATGGAAAAGAGGGCAAATTTTTAAGAATGAAACAACCCCGGGAAAAAAGTTGTTTCAAATCAGACAATAGTAACACCTTTGGTTGAATTAGGAGACCGGTTGTTTTTCTCTAAAGAAGCGAGCTTTTCTGCTTGATAATGCATGTTCAAGGCTTCAATTATCCCTTTCATCTCACCGTCCAAAATGCTTTCCAGCTGGTGCAAAGTAAGATTTAAACGATGATCTGTTACCCGAGACTGAGGAAAATTATAAGTCCTGATTTTCTCACTTCTTTCTCCAGTACCTACTTGAGCTCTTCTGTTCTTATCGATCAATTCTTTTTGCTCTCTCTCGGCAATATCCAATAAACGGGAGCGCAGTATTTTCAAGGCCCTTTCTTTATTCCGATGCTGTGATTTTTCATCCTGACAGGAAACTACAATCCCTGTAGGCTTATAGGTAACCCGGATAGCAGTATAGTTGCGGTTGACATTCTGGCCTCCAGGACCCGAGGCCCCAAAAGCTTCTATCCTTAAATCTTTAGGATCAAGATGAACATCGACTTCATCAGCTTCTGGAAGGACTGCTACAGTAACAGTTGATGTATGGATACGTCCGGAGGCTTCTGTTTGAGGAACTCTTTGGACTCGATGAACACCACTCTCATATTTCAATTGAGAATATACTCTTTGACCTCGAATGTTAACCAGAACTTCCTTAATCCCTCCCACTGGAGAGTAACTTGTGGACATAACCTCGTATTTCCATCCTTTGTTTTCAGCAAAACGCAGATACATACGGAACAAATCCTGGGCAAAAAGGCTGGCTTCATCTCCTCCCGCTCCAGCCCTGATTTCCAAAATCACATTTTTTTCATCATTTGGATCCCTGGGAAGAAGTAGAATTTTTAATTCTTCTGTGATTTTTTCTTCCTGTCTTTCCAGTTTTCTTAGTTCTTCTTCAGCCAGCTCTTTTAACTCCGGGTCAGCCTGGCTATCATTCAAAATATCACGCGAGCCTTTGATGTCTTTCTGAACTTTTTTTAATACTTTGTACTTCTGTACAACAGGCTCAAGTTCTGCCCGTTCCTTAGAAATTTCTCTTATTTTGCTGGGATTATTAACCAGATTGGAATCACTTAAGGAGGCAGTAAGCTTATCGTACTTCTCCTTGATATTTTCGAGTTCCTGAAACATAGGAGTTAGGATATTTTATCACCGTATTTTTTCCTGAATTTTTCGACACGGCCAGCACTGTCAACAAACTTTTGTTTCCCGGTAAAAAAAGGATGGCATTGAGAACAGATTTCCACTCTTATTTCTTTTTTGGTGGAACGTGTTTTAAAAGTATTGCCACAGGCACAAATAATGGTACATTCAATATAGTCAGGATGGATAATGCTTTTCATTTTCAACTCCTTAATATTTCTTGTTTATTATATCAAATTAATAAAAGGTAAGCAATGAAATACCCGGACAGCAAGTTTTTCTCCTGTTTGAGAACTTCACCTTCAAAAGGATAAAAAAGGCTTTACCATTCAATACCAAGGACTTGATGTTAACAAGATAAAGCTACTCCCCTTATTCTTTCATCCATTCTTTTTTACTCATTTTATCCTGGAAACAAGACCAATCTATATTAAAAGAAACTTGGCTGGCAGCCTGCCTTGTTTTCTCTCTATAATAATTTGAGCTAAAATATTGTTTAAGCAAGCTGGAGAGAGGATATACCTGTTCTTCGGCCTTCCATTCATAGACTGAACCGTCTGGTTTTTTTAAACAATTCCAATGAACAATCCAAGCTACTTGTTTTAACGGCAGGCTGACTGACTCTTTCCGGATGGATGTTAATTCTCCTTCTTTTTCCGGGTTAAAAAAGTGAAAATACCGGTTAAAAAGAACAGCATTATGAAAATAAGCGGGAAAAGCCAGAATTCCCTCTGCTTTGATTAAACGGGCAAGATAGACAAAAACATCCATAACTTTCCGGCTTAATTTCAGCCCAGGGTGTTTTTGTCCAGGAAGAGGAATCTGATCCTCAGTAAACTTTTTTAAGGGATTCTGTAGAGTTAGCCATTCCAGAAATAAAAACCTGTATCGGTCAGCATGGAGCTTTTCTAACAGAGAATCCCTGGGAATGAAAAAGCCTTCCTTTATTTTGAGATCAACAATAATCTTTTCCGGTTTTTTTTCTTGGTAAAATATCTGAAATCTCTGCAGGGGAAACTCTGATGAATTAAGTTGAAAGACCAGAGGCCAGAGGTTTCTTTTCTTGGCTTCTTTTTCAAAATTTCTCTTTCGTAAAACTGCTATTATCTCAGAAAGAGAATATTTTCCCAGAAAAAGAGTTGTTCCTCCCTTATCTCGTAGATCTGCCCTGATATCTTCTTCTCTTAAGAGAAGAGCTTTTTCCCTCCAGTTTTTATTTTTTAAACTGAGTATCCTCATGGTTTATCGCTCGCTTCCGGATAAGGAAGTATTCTATTGGAAATTTCCAATGTTTTCAACATGATATCAATTCAGGAGTCCCCAAATTTTTGAGTCAAGCTTGACGCCTGGATGATATGGTAATCTCAGATTTTACCAAGTCATTCGGCTGGCGCCTTACTCTCCACAATGACAAGCATAGAACAAGGGAAGAGACTACCGTATCATCAACTTTGTTAATTCATAATCTCATTGATAAAAACAACTTAGTCATATTCATTTAGAAAATTCTGAGAGATAGAAAACCACCATTTAAAAAAAATTTATTTACCATGAGAAAATAAGCATTCTTGTAACGTCTTCTTATAAGTCAGGGAAAGATAAGCAAGTGAGGATATTAAGGGGAATTGAAAAAGGGGGTGCGGTCAATGTCTCCGAGGGGATGATCCCTTAGGAGCCATTCCAAATTCCAGCCCGGAAAACAAAACCGCACCCCCAAAAAAAATCTGTTAAAAATAGGTTGGGTCACTACCCATAAAATCAAATAGATCGATTTTTAGATTTCATCTAAAATCGGCCTTTTTTGGAATAGTCCAGGTTAATAATAAATAACAGCTTTCCCTCTTGCCAGCTTGATATTTTTTATCCCGTGAGGAAGCTCATACCATCTGTTCAATCCTGAAAACTCTATGCCTTGTACTTTAGAGATAAAATAAAAAACTGCATCAAAAAGTTTCGTCTGAATAGGCCTGTTTTCCAGATAAAGCGTGGATAATTCAAACTTTCCTTGGCCTTCTTTGATCTTGAGCCTCCCTGAAAATAGAAGAGTCATTTCCGGTTTTAGAGAGGAGGGTATATTCAGTCCTTTAAGGTCAAAAAAAACCTTGCCTTCTATAATATTGCTTTCAAAAAACTTAAGCTGGAGAGATTTCATGAACTCCTCTTTTTCTTCCCAAATTAAGTAAGCTAGGTAAGCATTAAATTCACCTTCAGTAACGGTTAAATTTCTTGAAGATGAAGACCCCAGCCTATTTCTTTCTAAAAAATCAATAAGACCCAGAACACGATGAGCTTTCTTTATCGTCTCCTCGTCAAGTTGACTGAACGTAAAATAAGTAAAGACCGTGGTAAAAATAATGAGAAAAAGAAGAAAGTTTCTAATTCTTTTAAAATTCATATTTTTAGTGTAGAAGCCTTGAATTCAACTGTCAACACAAGTGTTCCCAGGAAGTTCCCCCAAATTTTGGAGTATTGCTCAGGAAGGGAGAATTAGGAATGTTTTTTGAAGGGAAAAATTAGCAGGGTCTCAGAAAACCCTAACAGGATTTCAGGAATAAAAACAACATCATTTTCTAAAAGTTGAATATCTATGTTAAATGATTTTTTCCAGGTTTCTTTCCCCTACATTGACCTACTCAGATAGTTTATATCATTCAGTTTTATTTTTATAAAAATAGATTATATCATCTCCTATAGCCAATTTTTTTTCCACCTGGAAATACTTCGGATCAAATGATATTCTTTTATGCTGCCTGAGGATAATTAATCCTCGATCATCTAAAATCTTTCTTTTCATAATGACTTTCAAAGGATTCCTTTCTTCTAAAAGTTTATAAGGAGGATCAAGAAAAACTAAATCAAATTTTTTCCCTTCCCTTGACAACTGGATCACTGCCCGGTTGAATTCTTTCCGGATGACCCTGGTCTTTTCTTCCACTTCGCACTTTTTGATATTGTGAGTGATTACTTTAACAGCTTGATGGTATTCATCAATAAAGACAGCCTCTGAAGCTCCCCTGCTCAAGGCTTCCAATCCCACAGACCCGGTTCCCGCAAATCCATCCAGACAGGCCTTATCTTTGAGAAAAGGATTAATTACATTAAACAGGGCTTCTTTGAGCTTATCAGGCATCGGGCGAACCGTCTGACTGGACACATTTTTTAATTTTCTTCCTTTAAAAATACCACCGATAATTCTTATCACAGTAATAACTTTCTATAGAAAATCCTTAGTAGTGGTTAAAGTACCATCTCTTTAAGCTCTGCGCAAGGCGTAGAAAATCAGCAGCTTGTTGCAATCCTGTTAATTTGAGAATGGTTTTAGCCCGGCATGTTTTAACTGCAGCCAGAAGATTATTCGGGATTCCAGATTTTCGGTTCTATGTCCTGGCTAATGGCATTCGGGAGCTACTTTTTCGCCGTCAGAAAGGCTTAGAGAGCTTCACTAAAATGCTAAACTCAGAAACTTCCCATCTCAGACTATTCAACCCTTAAAATTTTTGTGGGAACTCCGGAACAACATCAATTGTTTCCAGTAAGATAAAATATTTATAGCTGGCTATTTGTATCTGCTTGCCCTCCGGGTTGTATTCTCAACAGACATTCCTTTGAGCGAATAACATGCTTAAACAAAGTAAACAGCAAATCACTGTGCCAGTCAAAATTACCTTTTTCTTTTATTAAAGGAAATATCCCGTCCACCCGAGCCAGCGTGAACAGGGATTCTATCTGCTGGTCAGTCAATCGGGAACAAAATTTTCTGGTCATATATCCCCAATGGATTTCTTTATGCAAATTATTTCTGCAGAGTCTTTGGTAATCAAAAAAGGCATTTGCGCCAAACTTGTTCTCGTGGAGATTCCGGAGAATTATATCAGAAGCATAAACAGAGCCCAGAAGGGCATAGAAAATCCCCCCGCCCGTGGTTGTTTTTACCTGGCCGGCTGCCTCTCCTACTATCAGCATCCTTTCAGCAAAAATCTTACTAACAAGTTCCTGGGCTACAGGTTTCTGTTGAATCAAGTTTATATTAATTTTCTGAAAATAATCCGCAAAATATTCCTTAACAAGGTTTAATAAATACGGCCCTGGTTCTTTCTCTGTTAGTAATCCAGCTTTGATTCGATTTTCCTTCAAGGGAATCATCCAGGCAAATCCTCCTGGAGATACACTATTGCCAACAACCAGGGAAGGAGGAACATCTTGCGACGTGGAAAGTTCTACTTGAATCCCATTAATAAAACGCCGGGGAAATCCCAGACCGAGTTTTCGACTCAAACATATATCAATACCTGTGGCCAAAACACAAATTTTAGCATAATGCTTACTGGTATTTTTTCCTGAATAATGGGAGGTTACTTCCACTCTTTTCTTCAAAACATTTATATCCAGGACATCTGTTCCCGTCTTGATTACTGCGCCATTTCTTTCTGCTCGTTTTGCCAGCCCTTTGTCAAAGAGTGCTCTGTCCACAACAAATGCAAAAGGTTTAGGATGACAGTAAACAAGCTTTGTCTTAAAAGGTGAAATCAACTCTACTGTTTGAAGCTCCCTTACTATTGTTTCTTCTGGTAAATTAAATTTAGTAAAGGCTTCATCTCCTATAATTCCAGTACATATAACGCTTTCTCCCAGTTTTTCTTTTCTTTCCAGGACGAGCACATCAACTCCTTCTTTCGCCAAGAGAGAAGCTGTATGCAGACCACCAGGTCCTCCACCTACAATAATGACATCATGTAATTTTTTCATTTTTGTTATTCCAAAAAATATTCAAGTTGAAATTCGTGCTATTATTCTTAATTCTCCAAAAAAAGTCAACTTAAGTGGGCCTCTTAAAATAATACAGGATAATTTAAGATTTCATCTTTTGCCTTTGTTCTTTTTCTGGAGTTTTCTTTTCTCTTGACTCCCATCTTCCCAGGAAAGTAATCCAGAATGAGAGAAAAATTAGTTTTATATCCAACCAATGAATTAAGTCCTAAATTGAGCCTTTCGTCGTTTAAATGAAATCAGATAAATAACAAAAAGGGCCATTATTATTCCAATTAAATCTATAAACACATCCATCATGCTACCGTGACGGCCGGCCAGAAATGTCTGTAAAATCTCATCAATTATTGCATAGGAAAACGAAATACTGGCTGCCCACAGGCTCCATTTGAACATCCATGGAGTAGGGCGGCCGGCCCGGAAAGCACGAAACAACAAGTAAGCAAGAAATCCATATTCCAGGGCATGAAACAGTTTGCGGATTGTCAGATAAACAAGCCATGTTGTATAACCAGACATGTCTGGAAAAAGAGCAAGAAGAAATTTTCTTAGGTAGAGATAAAACATGTTTGTTGTTCCCATCTTATTACCTACGGGAAAAATGATTATCATCCAGAGTAAAGGCCACAGCCAGTACTTCAAGAGGGTCTTTTTCTTATTTTCCACTTCTTTATCTTCTTTTTTTAACGGGGCTCATCTCCGGGCCAACATGTCAGCAAGAGTCTTATCTACTTCCTCTTTTTTTTGTTGGTAAAATACCACCTGTAAGCCCGTCTCAGACCCTCCAAAAATAAAACCTGAGGTTCCCAGTCTAAGTTTTTTCGGCTAAAGAATTATCAGCCACTTTGTTAAATGGACCGGCTGGCTTGTCTTTCAAAAATTTAACCCCAGATGACGATCCAGAATAAGAGAAAAATACTCATTTAATTTATGATTCCAAATTTAATACTTGACGATATATACTATCTAATCTTTTCCCTAATTTGTCCCAGGTGTAATAGTCTAAAGCCCTTTTCCTGGCCTCCTGGCCCATTTTTATCCTCATTTCTTTGTTTAAATAAAGAGCTTCCAAGGCTTTTGCCAGATCCTCGATTACCAATTCAGCTGACCGGGGTTTCACTTTTATTCCCCACTTTTCTTGAATATGAAATCCTGGACCAGCAGCATTTAGGCAGACAACAGGAATTCCAGAAGCCATCGCTTCCACCACCACAGCTCCTCCTCCATCGCGGAAACTTGGGAAAAGAAAGATATGGGATTTTCGCATAATTTTAAGAAGCTCATTCCTTGGAAGCCAAGGGATAATTTTCACCTTACCCCGGAGCCCAAGCCTCTCAATCAGGCTTCTTATTTTTTCCTCTTCTTCTCCTTTGCCCACAATAATATATTCGGAATCAGTATATTTTTTTGAAAAAATGGAAAAAGCCCTCAGTCCAAGAAAAAAGCCTTTTAACCGGTACATTCTGCCCGCAGTAAGAACTACAAAGGGCTTGTTTTTTTTTCTGCCATTGGAAGAATGAACAACTTTACTTGCTTCTATCCCATTAACCGGAAAAAATTGCCCTTTTTTTCTATACTTCATGGGGATTTTGTTTTCTGTTTCCTTGTTACAAACAAGAATAACCTTTGCCTTCTGAACACACAAATGCCAAAGGCCATGATTACGGCTAAGCCATTGGCCAATCTCACGGGTCTTTTCAGCGAAACGTCCATAAAAAGAGAAACCCTTAAGCAGTCTTCTGGGACTCTGTTGACCGCCCCCCACTGGCCCCCAGATAAAAGGAACTGACAAGAAAGCCCCAATAAATGAAGGTGTCCAGTAGTTTCCAAAAGTTAAATGATGAAAAAGGTCAAAATTTTCCTGGCGATGGAGTTTGTTTGCTTTAATCCAAGAAGCTATTTGCCACAAATAATAATAAATCATCTGGGCAAACTCGATTTTATAAAACCATTTTCGCAAGCCTAAAGGAAGCTCAAGAAAATGAATGCTCATCGTAGGAATTTCACTTTTACTAAGAGCCTCTAAAATTGACTCCCTGTTATAACTGTGAGTAATAACAGAGACATCATGATAGCGACTGATTTGTTCAACTAATTTCCATCCTAATAGATCTTCTCCAGGATGAAGCTGATGCGAACCTAGTGGATTAAAAGCATATGCAGAAATGAGAATTTTCATTCTTACATAATTCCTGAGTAATCCATTAGTTAAGCAATAATTTGCTTAAAAAACAAGCTACCGCCGTTGGTAAAAAAAAAATAATAATAATAAATTTTTTGTTATAAATCTGGCCTATCTATTTCCTAATCCGGAGATATCTTATTTTACTCTCAATTGGATGAAACAAAAAAAACAATAACCATTATAGCCGATTTTTAGATTAAATATAGTGAAAAACTTTGATAGACTTACTTCATCTAAGTATGCCTTGGGAAATTCTTTTAAATGATTCATAGCCTTTTTTTTATTATATGTATCGGCCTCCTTTATGAATAGTTCTGGTTTATCAATATTGAAAAAAATATCCCTCTAGACCTGGAACCAAGTTTATTAGAGCTTTTAATCTACAGTCAAAGTTTTTGATATATTACGAGGTTGATCAGGATCTATACCCTTTTGCTGGCTGACCAGATAGGCCAATTTTTGAGCAACAATTGCTCCCAATAGGGGAGCAAAATAGTAGTTTTCATTAGAAAGAGAAATAAATTCATCTGAATTATCTTCAAGTGAATTCTCGGAGGGAGCAATAGTCAAAATTTTACCTCCCCGGCAGCTTATTTCATTTATATGGGAAACCGTCATGTGAACATTTTCTCTTGTAGCCAGGAAAATAACCCAATCATCTTGATTGATTATGGCAAGTGGACCGTGCTTGAATTCCGACGAATACATTCCTTCACAGGGAATATAGGTGATCTCCTTCATCTTGAGAGCTCCCTCTAAGCAAGCCCCGTAATTGATTCCATAGCCGAGATAGTAAAGATAAGGCCGGCGGGAAAGAATTGAAGAAATTCGTCGACAGGCTTTATCTGTCTGGTCAAGAGTTTGCCTCACCATTTCTGGGAACCGGCAGAATTCTTCCTTAAGATTTGCTACTTCAACCAAGTTAGATTCGGTCAGGTTCATTGCCAGATATAGAAATATAAGAACCTGATTAGTGAATGTCTTGGTGGCAGGAACACTTATTTCAATGTCTGAAAGAAGGGGAAGATAATTTTCAACCCTAAGCTGGAGCGATGATCCCAGGACATTAACCAGAGCGAAAATATTTGAAGCGCTTTTTTCCTCAAGAAAATTGACTACATTGATGACATCCTTGGTTTCTCCGCTCTGAGACACAAGAATACAAGAACTGCGGGATAAATCCGAGCCGCCAAAAGATTCCTTGAATGCTCCAGCAATTACGGGCACGGCCCCTATTCCAGCAATTTTATTAAGATAATAAGCTCCCAGAACAGAGGCATTGTAAGAAGTCCCGGAACCTATAAGAAAAAGACTTGAAGAGTCAGACGATTGAGACAAAGATTTTTTCAAACCTTCTAAAAAAATTGAGACTTGACCGGATTCACGTAAAAACTGGATGAGAGCCTGTGATTTCATCGGCTGCTCATAAATCTCTTTAAGCATGAAATGGGGATAGGGATCTTTTTTAGCCTGCTCAATGTTGAGATCGACTTTATGGGGAGTTCTTTGAACTGTTTCCCCTGTAACCAGCTTGCGGATTGTATAATCTCTGGCTCCAAACTCAATATATTCTCCATCATAAATGGATACAACCCGACGGGTAAGGGGAATAATGGAAGGAAGGTCAGAAGAACAACAAATAAATTCCTCCCCTACTCCAAGGTAAAGAGAAGAATATTTCTTAACACAGTACATCCGGTCAGACTCTTCGGCAGTGATGACATAGGCGTAATCTCCTTTGAGTATATCCGCGGCTAAGCGGATGGCAGAACTTATATCACCCGTTTGTTTAAGACAATCCTCTACTACATGGACTATCACCTCACCATCATTTTCTCCCCAGAAATTATGACCTTTCTGGGTAAATGCCTGGATAAGCTCTTTTGTATTGACTATATTCCCGTTGTGGGCGCCAACCAGGTGTTTGGAGCAGTCAAAATGTGGCTGTGAATTGGCCTTCGATGGTGCTCCAAAGGTAGCCCATCGCAGCTGGATGATTCCTTTATAGCCTGAGAAAGTGTCGAAGCGAAAACGGCGGTTGATCTCTTCTATTTTACCGACATCTTTTTCCAATTTGATCGAAGAAGAAGAAAAAACCGCCATGCCCGCAGAGTCATATCCTCTGTAAGTAAGCATCCGCCCAGCCTTGAGAAGAATTTTTCCCAGATCATCCCTGTGCTTATCAAAAATTATGCCGAATATTCCACACATTAAATTACCTTGCCATATTTATTTAGAATGAAAATGTAAAGTATGGGAAAAAATGAAAATTGTCAAGAAATACCAAACAGGAGAAAAAACCTTAATTCTGGAAATGCTTCCTGAAGGAAAAAATAGAGATAAACTCAGAAGAGCTTTAGGCAGGCATGAGTTTTTATGTTAAAATATAAATGGCTTAATAATGGTTATAAGGCCAAAAAAAATAATACCAATATTTTGATTTCTTAAAAATCAGGAAAGAAAATTTTAAGACAATGACTCAAATTGAAGAAGCTAAAAAGGGAAACCTTACCGAAGCGATGAAAAATATCGCTGTAGAGGAAAACATTCAACCGGATGAACTTTTAGAGCTTGTGGCTGACGGCCGGATGGTTATCCCTTGGAATCCAAACCATGGTCAAATTCATCCTGTGGGCATCGGAGAAAAACTTAGAACCAAGGTAAATGTCAATATCGGAACATCCAGTGATTTTCCCGAAGTGGAAAATGAGCTTAAAAAAGTGGAAATTTGCCTGAAATATGAGACAGATACCTTAATGGACCTCAGCACAGGAGGCGACATAGCCAAAATCCGCCAAGTTATTTTGGATAAAGCCCGGATACCTCTGGGGACAGTTCCTATTTACGAAGCAGCCATCCAATCTATCGAGAGACGGGGCTCCATTGTGGAAATGACTGTAGATGACCTCTTTAAAATTATTGAAAGACAGGCAGAGGAAGGAGTGGACTTCATGACTGTCCACTGTGGATTGACCTCGAAAGCTATTGAACGTCTCAGGCACCAAGGACGGGTGGCCAATATAGTCTCCCGGGGAGGAGCATTTCACCTTGCCTGGATTCTCCATAATGAAAAGGAAAATCCATTATTCGAACACTTTGACCGTCTTCTGGAAATCGCCCACCGCCATGACGTAATCCTTAGCCTTGGTGATGGACTGCGCCCGGGGGCTATCGCTGATGCATCTGATCGTCCTCAGATAGAAGAACTCCTGACTCTTGGAGAATTGGTCAAATGTTGTCAGAAAGCAGGCGTTCAAGTTATGGTTGAAGGACCTGGACACGTTCCCCTTGACCAGATTGAAATGAACATCAAACTGCAAAAAAGAGTTTGCCAGGGAGCTCCTTTTTATGTCCTGGGACCTTTAGTGACAGATATAGCTCCCGGATACGATCATATTGTTTCAGCTATTGGAGGAGCTATAGCCGCTTCCTATGGAGCCGACTTTCTCTGTTATGTTACTCCAGCCGAACATCTTGGATTACCCTCAGAAGATGATGTCCGGGAAGGACTTATCGCCTCTAAAATTGCGGCCCATGCTGCCGATATAGTTAAAGGTGTTCCGGGAGCTTTTGAGCGTGACAAAGAACTTTCTCAAGCCCGGCGTAAACTTGACTGGGAAACCCAGAAAAGTTTGGTTATTGATCCCCATAAATTCGAAGAGATCAGAATCAGGAGGAAAACAAGCTCAACGGCCTGCTCGATGTGCGGCGATTTCTGTGCTATGCGCATCGTTAATGAGTTTCTCAACGGGAAAGGCAAGGCCGGTGACTTTAGCTGCTGAAGATAAACTTCTTTTTGGAACAGCCGGTGTTCCTTCCTCCATTCCAGAATCATCAACTCTTTCTGGAATCAATCATGTGGCTGCAATCGGACTCGATTGCCTGGAAATTGAGTTTGTCATGGGTAACAGGATGGGAGGAGATTTGGCTAAGCATATTCGTGAAAAAGCCAAAAAATTGGGGATCTTCCTCAGCGTTCATGCGCCCTATTTTATCAACCTTATTTCACCTGATGAAGGAAAACGGTTGCTTAGTCAGGAACAAATCTTAACAGCAGCCCGGCTGGCAGAGAAGTGCGGAGCAGACTCAGTAGTAATCCATTGCGGTTATTACGGAAGAAGTACTCCAAGCCAAGCTTTTGAGGTTGTCAAACGCTCTCTATCCGAAGTGGTTTCCATTCTCCGCAAAGAACGTTCTCCTGTAGTTATCCGGCCGGAAACCATGGGAAAACGTTCCCAATTCGGGACGCTGGAAGAAATTCTTTTCCTCTGCCGGGAAATTGATGGAATCAAACCTTGCCTCGATTTTTCTCATGTACATGCCCGTGAAGGCCGAATCAACAGTTATGCAGAATTCATCAGAGTTTTTAAAAAAAGCGGTAAAAAACTGGGAGACAAGGCCCTTCAAGACCTTCATCTTCACATCTCCGGAGTTGAATACAACCAGATTGGTGAATTGAGACATCTGAATCTGCAAGAATCAGATTTTCGCTACGATGAATGGATTCAGTCGCTCAAAGATATTGGTGCCGGCGGCCGGATAATCTGTGAAAGCCCGGATCAAGCTTTTGATGCATCCATGTTAAAAAACCTATATAATTCCTGAAGTTTCCCCCAAATTTTAGTCAATTTATGCCTAACTTGTTATTTTAAAACAAATTATAGAGTTATGGAAATGGAAGGAAAAATTGGGGGGACTATTATATTTTCTTCTTCTTGACTTGATTTGCTCGATTAAATAAACTTTCGCCATGTCATATTTAGTTCTTGCCTGTATAATTGCCCTTTTTCTTCTTCTCCTCAAGACGAAAATCCATCCCTCAGTCTTATTTGCCGCAGTGCTTTTTTTCTTCTTTATATTAGGGTTAATCTCCACTGAAAAAATGTTAATAAACTTTGTCAATCCTTCCCTAATGACATTGGTTATTCTTCTCACAATTTCCCGGGTGATTGAAAAAAGTGTCTTCAACAATAGCCTATCCCGGATGATCATTGATCGAAATTCTTTCAGAAAATCACTTTTTAGGCTTCATTTCTTATCGGGAGGACTTTCTGCTTTTTTGAATAATACGGCGGTAGTGGCCTCGCTTCTCGGTCCGGTAAAAACCAATTCCCGCTTCAATCCCTCCAAGCTTCTTATCCCTCTAAGTTATTGTGCTATCCTGGGAGGAACGATAACTTTGATCGGGACATCTACCAACTTAATCGTCAACAGCTTTGTTATCAAAGAAGGTCTCCCACCCCTCGGTATTTTTCAGTTTTCCTATGTGGGGCTTCCTCTCTTTCTTATTGGTTCTCTCTATATAATCTTTATCTCTCCCCATCTTCTTCCTGAAATAAAGGTCAAAAAACCAAGGCCCTCTCGTTTTTTTCTGGAAGCCCAAGTTCTTGAAGACTCATCGCACGTAGGCAAGACGGTTGAGGAGAATAACTTCCGTAACCTGGAAAGTCTATTCCTGGCTGAAATTATAAGGGAGGGAAAACTAATTTCCCCTGTTTCTCCGGATGAAATCATTGAAGCCGGCGACATTCTTGTTTTTGTCGGAGAAGTCAGCCAGGTTTTGGACATCGAACGTTTCGACAGGCTTAAGGTATTTGAAGAAAAAGACTGGAGTCTTCTGGAAAAAAATCTGGTTGAAGTAGTTCTTTCTCACACCTCTTCACTGGTTGGGAAAAGCATCAAGCAAGTTAATTTCAGAGCCCGGTTTGATGCAGTGGCAGTGGCTGTTAAGAGGGGAGAAGAAAAGCTTTCTGGTAAAATCGGTTCCATCCGCCTTCAACCTGGAGACAGCCTTGTCCTGGCAGTGGGCAGAGATTTTGGTCAGAAAGAAGATCTGGGAAGCCATTTCTATTTTATAAACAGATTAGCCGTGACCACTCCCTTGAACTCCCAAAAAAGCTGGTTTGCCGTAACCTTATTCTTGGCCGCCATTATTTTAAGTGCGGTTGAAGTTGTTCCTCTTTTCAAGGCTTTACTGGGGGTCTTGTTTATTTATTATATTGCCGGATTTCTATCTCTCAAAGAAATAAAAGAGAATCTCCGTTTTGAGCTGGTGGTCTTGATTGGTTCTGCTTTGGGTATTGCCGAAGTGATGATTAATACAGGAGCAGCAGAACATGTTTCCCAGCTCATATTTTCAATTTTTGGTGGAAGCGGTGTTTATGGAAACTTAATCGGAGTCTATATTTTAACTCTTGTTATGACCATCTTTATCACCAATAATGCCGTAGCCGCTTTCTCTTTTCCGGTGGCCTACACCACAGCTTTATCTCTGGGAGTAAATCCGTTGCCCTTTATTATGGCTATTGCTTTTGGTTCCAGCGCCAATTTCCTGACTCCATATTCTTATCAAACAAACTTGATGGTTTACGGACCGGGAAATTACCGCTTCTCTGATTATATAAAAGCTGGGTTGCCTTTAAGTATTCTTTATTCCGTAATTGTTTGCCTGTTGGTTCCTGTTTTTTTTAAATTTTAGACTGAATAACAACAAAAGGAAAAGCGATCTTGTTTCTGCCTATCTCCGCTTCAGGGCAGACATTTCAATTAATTTTCCTATAATATACCCGAATAACATAGAACCGATGATAAGAAGAACTTTATGGGCAGAAAACTGCCAGAAAAGAACCTTGAATCTCACATACTGTGAATTCTGAAAAAGGATAATAACTACAAAAACCAGGATAATAAAAAGAAGGGTCAACATTTTATGTTTTCCTACATACTTAAAAAATCCCATGTTTTGATTTTTATCATAATCTGAATCTACTGGTCAACACATTTCAAAATCAAAAGTTCCAATTCCTCATTCATTCTCTTGTAATTCAACTGGTTGTATAATATTTTATACTCATAATTTATAAAAATCTCATTCACTCCTGGAAGGAGGAAAAATGGAAGAGTACAAACTCTGGTTAAACGGCAAGCAAGAAGAGGGATGTGAAATCCGGGAGATTCTTTCTCCTTATGATGGAAAAACAGCAGCCAAAGTTCATTTTGCCGACAGAAATTTAGTCCAACAGGCAATCGATTCTTCTCAGACAGCTTTCTCAGTAACCAAAAGAATGTCAAGTTACGAAAGGTTTACGATGCTTGAGAAAATTTCCAGGAATATAGAAGAAAATAAAGAAGAATTAGCTAAATCAATTGCCCTTGTTTCAGGTAAACCTATTAAGTCTGCTCGAGTAGAAACCGAAAGAGCTGCCAACACCTTTCTTTATGCGGCCGAAGAATCCAAGCGCCTTCACGGAGAACTTCTTCCTCTGGACTGGAGTCCTCAAACTAAAGAGCGGTGGGGTATTGTCCGTCGTTTTCCCTTAGGAGTTATTGCTGGGATTACTCCCTTTAACTTTCCATTGAATTTAGTAGTCCACAAGATGGCCCCGGCTTTAGCCTCAGGAAACACTTTTATTTTAAGACCAGCTTCCCAAGTTTCACCAACCGCAATGATTCTGGGAAAAATCGTTCATCAAGCCGGGATTCCGGAAGGCTCAGTCAATATAATCCCTTCAGGTTACAATGCAGCCGAAGCCATCCTCGAGAATGAAAAAATCAAAATGGTGACTTTCACCGGCAGCCCGGATGTTGGATGGCCTTTGAAGAAAAAAGCTTTCAAGAAACGGGTTACTCTGGAACTTGGGGGAAATGCAGCTGTGGTCATTGAACCTGATACAGACTTGGAAGCAGCCGTACCTAAGGTTGTCCTGGGAGCTTTTTCTTATTCCGGGCAAATCTGCATTTCCATCCAGAGAGTATATGTCCATGAAAAAATATACCACCAGTTCATGGATGGATTTGTTGAAGCCACCAGCAAACTCAAGATGGGAGATCCCTTAGAGGAAGAGACAGATATTGGCCCAATGATAAACCTGCAAGCGGCTCAGCAAACAGAGGAATGGATTGCCGAAGCTTTCGAAAACGGAGCCAGGATATTAACTGGAGGAAAAGGCGAAGGAGCAATGTTTGAACCCACCATCCTGGAAAATGTTGCTCCCGGGCTCCGAATCTCCTGGCTGGAAGCCTTTGCCCCAGTGGCTGTTGTTTACAAATACGAAGATTTCGATAAAGTAATGGATGAAGTTAATTATTCGATTTATGGTCTTCAGGCAGGAGTCTTCACCAATGACCTGAAAAAGGCCTTTCAGGCCTTTGAAATCCTTGATGTGGGAGGAGTGATTATAAATGATATCCCCACTTTCAGGATCGACCATATGCCTTACGGGGGAGTAAAAGAATCCGGTTTCGGCCGGGAAGGTCTTAAATATGCTATTGAAGAGATGACCGAGCTCAAATTAATGGCTCTCAATCTAAAACCATAATCCTTAATTCCTGAAAAAAAAAGAACTTATTCTGTTACGTAACTTTTAAAAACGGACATTGGGAACACAA